>LCKO01000019.1 GCA_001001485.1 Candidatus Collierbacteria bacterium GW2011_GWB2_45_17 | reverse complement strand
AGTTTCATCCGCTCCAATGGTGATCGCGAAGCTATTTACAATACTGTCGGTCTTACTGATGGGCAAAATGGTGACAGTATAGGTACCGGCTTCTTCAAAAACAAAGGAGACTTGGTCACTGGCGAAGGCCGATCCGTTATGAGCAACTTCGACAATGAGGTGACTATCAAAGTATGATTCAGTGATAGTTTCGGTGGGTATAAAGGCAATAAGTACAAATATTACTACGATTACCAACGCGAGAAATGTCGTTATTGGATTAGAATTCACTTCAACCTCCATATTTAATGTTCTATGGTAGATTATACACCAAAAACCCCCGCCGCCGGCGGGGAATTTTATGGCTTGTTTACTTAATTTATCGGGTGAGAGAACCTCGCCCCTACAAATTTATTTCAGCTCAATCCATTCGAGTACTCAGGATTTCGTCAAGATTACTTGAGCTCAACCTTCGCACCGGCGGCTTCAAGTTTTACCTTGGCGGCTTCGGCGTCTTCTTTCTTGGCACCCTCGAGGATGGTGGCGGGAGCTTTCTCGACTAGGTTTTTGGCTTCGACCAGACCAAGATCGGTTTTGATCTCGCGGACAGCTTTGATAACGGCGATCTTGTTGGCACCGGCGTCGGTAACGACGACGTCAAATTCGGTCTTTTCCTCAGCAGGAGCAGCGGCCACAGCGGCGACGGTGGCAGAAGCTACCGGAGCGGCGGAGACGCCAAATTTTTCCTCTAAGGACGAGTTTGGTGAGTTTGTCGGACATGTTTTTTTGTTTAATTATTATTAATTTCGAGACGTTTTAATTGTATTGCGGGCAGGCGCGGGGGCCTGCCCCTACGGGATTATGCCGATAATTTGGCTCTGATGGCTTCTAATCCATAAACGAAGTTTTGGATAGGAGCAGAAAGCTGGCGGACGAGAGCCTGGGTGGGGGCCTGGAGCTGGGCCAAGAGGGAGGACAGAAGTTGTTCGCGGCTTGGGAGTTTGGAGAGGGCGGTGATTTCGGAGACGGTGATGACTTTGTCGTCCATGACACCGGACTTGATCTTGAGCCGGTCGTGATCTTCGGCAAACTTGGCCACGATCTTGGCGGCCGAGACGCCATCAGAGCTAAAAAGAATGGCGGTGGGGCCATGTAAAACGTCTGCGACGTCACCTGGTAAACCTTCTGGATATTTACTGTTGAAAGCCAGGCGGAGAAGATTGTTTTTGGCGACCATAAAAACACTGCCTGATTTATCGGCTTCGGTGCGGAGTAGATTTTGTTCGGACACGGTCAGACCGGCGTACTCGGTGAGAATGACGGCCTGAGAATCATTTAGCTTCTTGGTGATCTCGGCCAGTTGGTGAATATTTCTTTGATTAGGCACTTTAGATATTTTATATTTGATATTTTACATGGTACATTTGGAGTACAAAAAAGCACGTACTCAAGACGTGCAAAACAGTATTGCTCTGCTAAGGGCTTATGATTGCCTTAGGTCTTGGAACTAGAGGAATTGTATATGATAGAATAGCCGCTGTAAAGTACCTAAAAATCTTAATTTTGGAGGTAGTCATGACCCAAATACCGAAGATAAGTTTAGCGCTTTGGAAACAACTACTCAAAGGTGCGGTGGAGATGCCGTATTTTGAGGCTTGGCAGGCACATGATGTCAAGGCTTTGTTTGACTTGGGGCTCATTGAATTCAAGCGTTCAAAAAAACCAACACCGGCCATTAGTGTGGTTCTTTCTACCAAAGGTAGCTGGCTGAAAAGTTTGATGGCTTGGAATAACTTTTGGTCGAATATATGGTCGAATATATAATAAAATAGCCCCGCCGAAAGGCGGGGCTTTTCTATGGCGTTTGATACCCTAGATTCCCGTATTATGGGGAAAGTGATATAATTCACAAAGTTGTACGTTGACATATTCTGAATTTATAAGGAGGTAATACTATGGACACGAAAATGAGAGAGGAACGTCACGCTCAGATGCGCGCCGCGGCACAGAATCGACCTACTCAAACTACTCCGGTTTCACCAGTTTTTGCGCCTGCGCAGGTCACCGCCCCCCCCAAGTCTAAGAGGTTTGATTTCCTCAAGAAGATTGAGAAGAAATGGTATTGGATTGGTGGTGCGATCGCCTTGATCGTGCTGGGCCTGGCGGTATACTTCATGTTTTTGAATGGTGGCGAAAGAGCGACCTCGAACGATTTTACGAGCGAGCCGTCTTTGGCCACCAACCCTGACATGTTATGTATCTCCTCCAGAACCAAATCGCTGGCAGCAATTTATAGACTGGAATAGAAAAAATAGTGAGATGACTGGACCTTTTTTGGACAAGCCATCTGATTGGAAAGATATTTTTGATCGTTTTCCAACGAGGTGGTTTCTGTGGATCGTCTTTTTGTATCCAATTTGGAACCTTCTGAAACAAGATCGTTTGGCTGCCGAAGATAGAACTGATATCAAAGCCGCCAAAAGAGGATTAGTGGTCTTATTTGTGGGAGTTCTGTTTGCCGGTTTATTATCGGCAGCAGCAACTTATTTGGCTGTTAACATTGTCGGAGCAAGTATTGAGATTCCTAAATACCTTTTTATCTCGATGGGTATCGTGGTCAACCTTTTTGTCCAATGGACAGCGGCGATGAACGGCAGAAAAGATTACTCCACTTTTTCTATTGGTGGTTTATTCTTTACCGGCGTACTTATCGTCTGGTGGTTTACTCCCAATTTGCCCATGATTGTCTTGGGGGCACTCTTTATGGCGGCAGGCATCTGGCTCCAAAATGTGGAGATGAGGCGAACCCATCAAGGGTGGGCGGCTCACTTCACCACGTTGGTGATGCTTGTGATCTTTGCCGGTGTTACATCTCTGATTTATTTTCTGGCCGGTTTAATACCGGTAATTTCGCCGGCGATGCCTTGGATACAGCAGTTTGTCTATTCTGCGGTTTATTCTGGCAGGCTCTTCATCGGAGCAGTGTTAGGCTTAATGGTCGCATTTGCTGGTGGAAATTATGTCTCCACTGCGTTAATGCCACCTTCAATTGCAGGAGGAGTGTCGCTAGCTGGGAGTAGGACAGATGATGACATAAGTCATAAATTTGATGTCAATTCCCAATATGACGCCATGGCATATTCGATTATGGTTTTATATCCGATTGCGGCGGCACTTTGGTACTTTGTGGTTTTGTTCTAAAATTCAGAAGTTTGTTGCCGTCCCCCTAGAAATAGGGGGGCTTTTTTTACAGGGTGCCGAGGTGGAGCTTAAAGCTGGGGGTGTGGGTACAGGCCAAGTAAGCGGACTTGATCTTGGTTATACCGATACTGCGGAGAGACTCGGTAATGTTCTCGATTAGATCCTTTTTGTCCTGAGTAATTTTGCCTAGAGCTAGGTGAATGATAGGGAACTTGGCCTCGGTTTTGTAGGGCAGGGTACCACCGGCGGTCAGTTCGGCCATTCTTTTTTCGGGATTGTCGGTCACCGTGCCGGACTTAGGGTTTGGCATTAGACCTTTGGGTCCGAGAACCTTGGCGAGCCTAGCTAGCTTCGGCATGTCGGCGGGAGTGGCCAGGAGGATGCTGAAGTCAAACTTGCCTTTTTCGATGTCGGCGACGACTTTGTCGGAGAAGATGGCGATCTTGACTTCTTTGCCGGTAGAGTGAGGGAGTTTTAGCTCGCCTCGGAGGCCGGTGTCGAGAGTGTTCAAGGTCAGCTCAACGGTCTTGATCTTGGATTTTTCGGCTAGTTTGGCTAGTTTTTCCACCGCTTTGGCAATCTCGTAGAGCTCGCCTTTTTTGATGGTTTTGGCCATGGCTTTGTATTTTTTACCGCGTTTGCGGGGAGGGAGGGGTGTGCGGGCGGGTGTGGGGGTGGAATCGACGGGTTCGGCGGGTTGAGCACGCTCAACCCCTACATCGGCAATGACGGAAATGTCGGTGTTGTAGAGAAGACGAATGGATTCGACGTCTTTTTCGGTAATGCCTTCAATAGCCATGAGTTCACCATCTTCTTTGACGACGATCTGCTCAGGTTTCATTCGGGCATCTCGGAGGGCTTTGGCAACGTGAGTGGGGAGATCTTGATAGAGTTCTTTCCAGTTAATTTTGGTCATATTAAGTTAGCGATGGTTATGCCCATTGATTTGATCGTACCTTCGACCATCTTGATGGCGGCGTTAATGTCAGTGGTGTTCATGTCGGGGAGTTTTTTCTGTGCGATTGCCCTGATTTGATCTGCCGTAATGGTACCCACCTTGGTCTTGTTCGGTTCACCGGAGCCGAGTTTGAGACCCAGGACTTGTTTGACCAGAGCGGTGACGGGAGGAGTTTTGAGCTCAAACTTGAAAGAACGGTCTTCGAAAATGGTCACCAGAGCGGGAATAATTTGGCCTTTCATGTCGGCCGTTTTAGCATTGTACTGTTGGATAAACTCCATGATGTTGACACCGTGCTGGCCGAGAGCGGGTCCGACTGGAGGAGCGGGATTAGCCGTACCACCAGGGAGATTGAGTTTCAGAATGACTTTGACTTTTTTAGCCATGTTTTTTGTATTTATATAATTTTGTCATCCTCGCGAATGCAGGGATCTAATACCCCGATAGGGCCAGGCCTTATAGGGTCTCAGATCCTTCAAGGCCTGGCCCTGTGGGGAATGACGAGTTTTTAATAGCTAACTTAAAAAGGGGGGTTTGAGACTAGAAATACCTAGGTCGCATCTCTTTTCGAGTAGCTGCCTCATCTAAGACGAGGTAGGGATATTTTAGCACACCTATCGTGATAATTTATCTAGTTTTTTGGTTTGAAACTATGCGAACTTTACTGAGTGCCTTTTTAATTCGTGGAAGATTTTTTAGATCGTCCTTTTCCTTTTGATTGAGGTCTCTATCTAGGTTGTAAATTGAGGTTTTTGGCCTAGTTCCTTTCATTCTTACTTAAATAATACAATGGGTGATGGAAAGTGTCCAATCACAAAAAACCGCCTCGTGAGAGGCGGGGGATAGAAATTTATGAACTGAATAGTTCGCGGACGGCGTTTTTGGTCACCATTTCCAGGTCCGTTTCGTTCTTTAGATGATCCGCGCAAATTGAGGTGTTTGTGGCGATAAGCCGCGTCCTTTTTGTTCGATCATCGTTTGGATATTGATTGATTAATTTTGGATGAGTGAAAATAGTACTGCATCAAGATCAACAATCCAAAAAATTCTTCAAAGGTTGGGTTGAAGTTGCGCACTGCTTCGGATATTGCGGCTTCGGTAAAACCAACACGGGCAAACCGGTGTATGAGGTCTCTGACTCTTTTGAGCATTTTGTCTCCTTTTTAAAGTGTTTCTAGGGTATTGTATCAAAAAAATCCCCCGAGGATTTCCTAGATAGATTTGGAAATATGAATAGTGAGATCGGTGTCCAAGGCCTTGGCGAAGCGTTTCATTAACGAGATTGAAGTGTTGGCTGAGCCTGATTCGATACGAGAGATGATGGCTTGAGAAGTGAGGACGCGTGCCGCGAGATCTCTCTGAGAGAGGTTTTGTTTCAGGCGAGCCTCGATAATTTGGCGGGCGAGATTGTGCTCAGGCTCAGTGGCCTCCCACTCTTTGCGAAACTCGGAGTCTTTTAACCTTTCTGCGAGATGTTGCTGAAATGTATATATTCTTTTTTTGTTCATAGCTACTTATATCATATATAGTATCACAGTGTGGCTAGATTGCAAATGGGTGGCATCCCGATAGGGCCAGGCCTTATAGGAATCCCAGATCTTCAAGGCCTGGCCCTAAAGTAGAGTGAGATTCCTCCCGCCTGAGGCGGATAAACTCGGCTGTGTCGCTCGGAATGACGGCGTGGAATAACTGTTATTCACGGGGTTTGAAGGACTGCAACTCCTATTTTGCTTAGTTCGTGGTGGGGAGGGGTTCGGGGGTACGGCAGGTGCCTTGGGTGTAGGTGGTGACGCCGGCGAGGCCCGCTTCACAGCCGTTGTCATAGGTTATTCCGTTGGCACAGACGGGGGCGTAGAGCTCGGAGCAGATGATTTCGGGGGTATTGGGGGAAGGTGTCACGGTGACACGTGGCACGGCGATAGATTCGAACGCACGACCACGGATTTCGGTTTGGATAGTAGGAAGGAGAATGATACCGGCGATGAGGACAGCCAGAACGAGGAGGATGGGGAAGAGAACCCAGAGAGATTGTTGGCCACTTAGGTTTTTCATAGGCAGTAGTTTAAATATGGCAGATATCTTGACAAAGCGCAAGATAGATGATATGCTATGGGTTATTCAAGGAGGTGAGCCATGGCTTACCAGCATCCAGTGGCCGCAGTTGTTATTGCGATTTTAGTCTTCTGGGGGGTGATTGTTGGTCTGCCAGCAGTTTTTTACCTGTTGGCGATGATTTGGTAGGAGGGGTCTAGTACCCCTCTTTTTTTGTGGTAAAATTGCGGGGAAACAAACTTTGAAAATTTAATGGAGGTATGAAATGGGTGCTGTTATGAGTTCGGGTGGTGTTCGTCGTGGTAGGTATTTTCAATCGACATTTACTCAGAATTTCGCCTTGATTGCAATGGTTCAATTAGCCGAAAGCTTGGATGTAAAAAAAGGCGTAGCCTTTCTTTTGGTTCAAGAAAGAGGCTCTGATTCCGGAGAAGTTCTTTTTCAAGTGGTGAACAATGTGATGATTCGGCGACCAAGTAACGACGAGTTCCTAGCCGGGGAAGCGGGGACAAATTACTTCGGTGTGGCCATGGGAAAGCTGGCTGTTATGATGGATACAGATGCCAACAGTGGGTCTTTGATTTTTTATTTACGTAAAGGTGAAACGCCGTATCGTGGTGGTTTGGTTAAGTTCGAAGGAAGATACCGAATCTTCGTGGGTTTCTCCGGTGGAACTGAAGATCAGGATGTGGAAATTGCTCGGACGGGAATGGCGATGCTGTTTCCGAAATAATGCTGTTTGAGAGGGTCAAGTACCCTCTCTTTTTTGTGGCTAATAGACCTGATTGTGAGTGCCGATATCGATCAATATGATTTCGTCATCGGAAATTTTCCGGTATACGACGCGAATATCTCCAGTGACAGAAAAAGAATAAAGACCTTGCTTTCTTCCTACCAGTCCATGATTTTTTAGTAGTGGGTGTTTTGGGTTAGAGATAAATAGCTTGAGTCTAGAATTAAATTTTGCGACGAGATTTTTATTTGAGAAAATTCGTTTTTAAAATTTTTAAGAAAATTTTTGTCAGTCCGAATTTCCATTTTTTAGATAGCTCATAAGCTCATCGACAGAACCAAACGACTGTGCTTTGCTTTTTCCAGAATCAATGTCATCAATTATTTTGCTATATCGAGCGTCGGCTTTTTTGGATAATTTGACTTCCTTAACGACGGGAGTTAGTCGCGTTTCAATTTTGTTGTCTGCTAGTTGCCTTAAATATATTCTGACCGACTCCTGAAGAGAGGAGTAGCCTTGGCTGAGGGCGACAAGAGTGGCTTTGTCGCGAAGTTCTTTACTCATGGGAACCTGAAGTACGTCATTCATATATTATGATCATAATGTTTTGATAAGGAAATGTCAAGGATTGACCTGCAGGGCCAGGCCTTGAAGATTTGGGACCCTATAAGGCCTGGCCCTAGGGGAAACAAGTTAGATTTTGGCGAGCTTACATTTGACTAATTTGATACATATTAGGATTGACACGTTGCCTAATTTGGTATATATTAGGCAATATGATGATAAATAGGAGCCTGGAACCATTAGTAAAAAGGAGTCTGTTTGGAGGAAAGATTGTGCTGATCTACGGAGCTAGACAGGTGGGAAAAACTACCCTAGTGAAGAGAGTAGCTGAGGACTCTGGGGTACCATACACCTATCTAAACTGCGACGAAATGGATGTCCTAAATGGATTCCACAAGTCGACCACATCAGAAGCCTTGAGATCAATGTTGGGTGAGAAAAAACTGGTAATCATAGATGAGGCACAAAGAGTGTTGAATATTGGTCTAAAACTGAAATTACTTGTAGATAGTTATCCAGAAATCCAATTATTAGTAACTGGCTCGTCCTCACTAGACTTGGCCAATGAAGTAAGTGAGCCGCTGACGGGAAGGTGTGATGAATTTTGGCTGTTTCCCTTATCGGTAGGTGAGGTTTGGCAAGATAGTGGAAAAATGGAAAGAGACAGGGAATTGGAAGAGTGGTTGGTATACGGAAGTTATCCTGGAGTATGGAACCTAGAAACAGAAGAAGCAAAGTCGACAAAAATAAAACAGCTGGCTTCTAACTACTTGTACAAAGACGTCTTGAAATTTAACGAAATAAAAAACTCGGAAGTGATTTTGAAGTTACTGCAGGCTTTGGCCTTGCAAATTGGTAGTGAAGTGTCATTTAATGAATTGGCAAATACTGTAGGGATAAGTAAACAAACGGTGGCGTCATATATTGATCTGTTAGAAAAAGTTTTTGTCATCTTCAGCTTGAGACCATACTCTGGCAACATGAGACAAGCACTAAACAAAAAGAGAAAAATTTACTTTTTGGATTTGGGGGTGAGAAATGCAATCATTAATAACCAGAATAAACTGGCCATGCGCGACGATGTGGGCAAGCTATGGGAGAATTTTGTGATCGCTGAAAAATACAAAACTCAGCTGGGTCTCGGTTACAAAACTAACTATTATTTTTGGCGAACATATCAAGGTCAAGAGGTTGACTTGGTCGAGGAAAAGGGTGGAAAGTTGAGAGGTTGGGAAATAAAATTGAAACCTAAAAAAAGAAAACAGCCTAAAGACTGGGGGGATTATTCTAACGCGAGCTGGACACAGATAGACAAGGATAACTTTTGGGATGAGATAGGAAAATAAAAAGCCGC
>LCKO01000018.1:1760-10341 GCA_001001485.1 Candidatus Collierbacteria bacterium GW2011_GWB2_45_17 | reverse complement strand
AGACAGTCTTTTGTGTAATTGCATGGACTGATCTTACGAGCTTTACCTCCAGTCCACTTTTCAACCAAAAATAGTCCGGTTTTGAAACAAAGGTGACAAAATTTTTTCATTACTTGACATTTTTCCTATAACCTAATAAAATCTCCGTGTTCTAAGTTCTTTAAAGTCCCATCTGTTTTCCCATTTCTTTCGAAGGAGAAAAAATGAAGTTATCACAGGTTTCAGACAAAATAAAAAAGTTATGGAGTCAGTTCGTCTCTGCGCTGGCAAAGAACGAAATCAACGCGCGCCTGAAGGCCATCAGCACCATTTTCCCCGAGTTCAGGACGATGCTCAATGAACGCATGGCTATCGACGCTGCGGCTGCCAAGGCAGACGCCAAGGAACGCGTCGCCTTACTCGCGGAAATCGCAGCCATCGACGAAAAACTGAAGGGCCACAAGGACTTCGAAGAAGCAACCAAGCTGCTCCTCGCCAAATAGCTCCTCCTGACCCGCGCGCACGCGCAAATTTCCCCCGCTCCACGAGCGGGGGACTTTTTTTTGAGTCTTACAAATTTTTTCCTCCCCTTAGGCGTCTCGCAATATCTTCCATCACCTCATTTTCTCTTGGTTCCAGTTTTCTACCCACGTTCGTTTCTTCAAACATTTCCGCCATTACCTCATCATGACTCCTCCCTTTAGCCACCAATTTCCATCTATTCAAATGCTCCTCTAGTTTCTCAAACATGCGTTTTCGAGCTGTTTCCAGATTCTCGGACTGAGTTCGCGAGCCCATTTCTTTCAGAAAGATTTTGCTTGGGTTGTGTCTTATGGCCACGGCCGAGCTGGTTTTATTGACGTTCTGGCCTCCGGGCCCACTAGCTCTCACAAACTCCATACTTATGTCCTGATTCCTCATGATCTCTTGCCTCTCATCCTCATCACTCATGGCTAAAAGACCATATCTTACCCACTCAAAATAGTTCTTGATACCCTTAAACAAAGCCTTATTGGACTCTTTTTTCAACAAATTTTGAATTTTTTCCGCCAGAGCTCTTTTGGCATTTTTAAGCTCTTGATTGCTTTTTTGTGCCTCCAAACTGATTTTTTCTTTTACCATCTTCCCTTTTCTTTCCAAGCCAAAACCAGCGTCCTTTCTCGACTTACGCCCTCCACCGCCGGGTCGAAACTCAGCCCGTTCAATGTCTTCTTCCAGATCCTCAGCATCAATTAGTCCCATTTTTTCCATACCTTATTCTACATCCATAAAAAAATCCCCCTACCTTTCGGCAGAGGGATCACAGGTTTAGCGGATCTACTTTCCTTTTTTCCGCCTTTAACAGCATCTTTCTTCTTACCACCCTTTCCCTTTTCTCCAGGATGATCTCCCTGAGCGCGAGCTTCCTTGGCTTGATCTTTGGCCTTCTTGGCCGCACCGTCTTTCTTATCCAGACCATCTTGTGAAGCATTGGCGGAGGCTTCGGCGTTGGTGCGTCGCTTGCTTTTCTTCGCCAAGCGATTGGCTTCGTTCAAGGCACGGGCCGTAATACGGTTCGCTTTGATCTCATCGGCAGAAAGAGGCTCTGCTCGAAATTCGAGCACTGGTTTGCCGTTTTTCTTGCCGGCAGGCATATTCGTTGCAACGGGCTTATGGAAACAAGTTCCGCACAACTTCGGCACAAAGGCCGGTTTGCCGTTCTTCGGCACGATTTCTTCGGTCGGAGCGCCACAAGTCGCGCACCAGGAGGATTGCTGGAAGCTCAGAACGGCCGATTCAACGGCGTCCAATTCCTTCAGCAGACCTTCGATGGTGTCCTTTGACTGGGGCGACATACGCTCAATCCGAGCCTCCAAAGAGGCAAAGACCACAAACATCGGCTTGCCTCCGAAAGGAGCGCGGGCGACAGCCAGCTGGCCCTGATGACCATCGACGGATAAGTCTTTGGCCCTTAAGTACCATGCACTCTGTGCCTCCATCCAAGCGACTGAGACCGGTGCCATCATCTCATCGAAGAGTGCCTTGGCATCCGCTTTGATCTTGGCTTGTTCAGCCTCAAAAGCTACGTGCTGGCGAGCCTGTTTCAAAAGAAACCGCATCGCCCGGCGGTTCGGCTGGGTGTCTCCAGACTGAAGTTCGACGATCGACTGACCCCATTTGCGGGCCCGGGCCTGATCGCTTTCTTTCTGGAATTGGTTTGCCACTTCCAGAACTTTGGCGAAAAGAACCTCGACGGTATCGACAACTTCACGCGGAGGGCGTGGAGTGCGGACTTTTGTTGCGGGTCGTACGGGGGCGGCAGGGATTACCATGGGGCACCTCCTCAGATGCGGAGTCTTTTGGACTCAAGTAACAAGAATTTGAATGTTCCTCGCCTAGGCGAGCCTGTCTATCAAGACAGATATAGTTCGTATACTAGCACAATATAGGATAAAAGTCAAGCCCCCCAGCCTTAAATATCCTTCACCCTCTCCGTGAACTTAAGCTTGTACCTAATTCCCGAGTAAGCAGCCCTGACGAGCAGGTTCACCACAAACGTCACGAGCATCAGTACCCCAAAGTAAATCATGCCTGAGTTCGTTACCTTCGGCAGACTGTCCCGCGACAGATAACCAATAATGCCCCCCACCACTCCATAAGTGGTAATCAGCTGGAGGCTCTGGATGCTCTTGTTCGTCGCCTGGCCCTTGATCTCCGCAATTACCCCAATCGCCGCCGAAAGATAGTTATTCGTCATCGTCCAGATCTCTTTGATATAGCTGTGGGTGTTGGTCAGGACGTCAAACTTGTACTGAAATATGCTCGACAAATGCTCGGTTAGCTTCATTTCTTTGGCGATATCGGCTCGAGTATGGACGTACGTCCCCATCTGGTTTATCCGGCTACTAATGAGATTGATCGTCTTGAGATAGGCGTCGAGTTGTAGCCGGACTTTCTCCACCTCCTTGCCCTTGATCTGCTTCCTTTCCTTGATATCGGAAATCTCTTCCCACAGCTTGCGATGAATATCCAGATACTTTTGCAGCTGATCTTTAAACTCTCGGAAAAATATCTGCATCTCCACCAAGCCTTCGGTAAAGTTCTTGTACTTAGGCTCGGCCACCAGGAAAATAAAGCCAGGGGTCTTCTTAACCGTCAGCTCCGGAGAAGTGATACTGCTATAAACCTCACCATACTTTGCCTCAACTTCAAACCCTTCTGGATCTTTGTCCACCACTCCCACCGCAATCGGATGAACAGTTTTTATGTTCGCCAACTCCTTCGGAGTCGGAGCACCCAAGGAAAAAATATACGCAATGGCTGGGGCAAATCTTTCGTTGTAGTAATTCTCAAGTTTTTCCTTAGCCTCATCAATATTATTCGAGGCCAGTTTTAAAACATACAATCCATCCTCGTAGTAATGAATACGAATCCCCTCTCGGCTTACGGCTCTAACATACTCCAGATACCCCGCCTCCCGACTGACCTCTTTGAGTTCCAAGCCCTCCTGCAACTTGATCAGTTTCTCTTTCGCTAGTGGTAGATCACTCCTGCCATCCGCAAAAAAATTGGCGATCTCAGTCAGGTGCAGAGTAGTCCGCTGATACCAACCACCAAAATAGACATTTACTTCTTTCTTTTCCGCCATACTGTATTCATAATAACAAAAATCCCCTACTTTCTGCTATTATTCACCCAAGTTCGCTCCCTAAAAATTCAAAACAGACGGAGGTCACAAATGGCTCGAAAACTTTACCCCAAGAAAAAAGTTGCCACACTTCCGTTCTCCGACCTCGTCGAGACCGGATCCCCAGACCTGTTTTACAGTGTCCAGCAGGCACTCCAAAACGAAGGGGTCTTACTGATCGATCTCTCCTCTGGTGACATTATCGAAGGTCAAGTCAATATTCCCAGTGTAGGAATGATTGCCGGCAACAAACCGGTTAACGTGAAGCGACAAATGGGCTTTGTTCAGCCTACCTTACCAGGCTCAGTAGAGGTTGAAAAAGCGGACATCGATGCCGTTTTGATCCTCAATGAAGAAGCTCAAGAGCCAGGTCGGCCACTATATGTTCTAATTCAGGTCGTGGACGTTGACGAGATGGATCTCTGGAACAGTCTCGCCTTAACAGTCGCTAGGCAATTTATCCTCAAGACTCGAGACGGGCTCCAGCCAGAGGTCGTCTTTGGCGTTACCAGCCTCAGCCGTAGCAGTGGCAAAGACTCCTCGGCCAGAAACGCCGCTCTTCGCAAAATCCGTAACTTTTCTCTGTTGGGCACCGACTCGATCTCCGATACAGAAATCCTCTCCGATAAAGACTTCTACGACGACGAGGCCCTGAAGGTCCGCCCTCGCCCATAGTATGCTATAATCTGCCCATTGCATTCCAGGTTCAAGTCTGGAATTTAAAAATCCACCCGTTTAGAATGGCCACTGGCCACAAGGAGAAACACAAATGTTAATTCGCGTTAAGGCTTTTTTCGCACGGGAGAATGGCTGGCTTTTAATTCCAACCGCAACCCTCCTGGCTCTTGGTTTCGGTGGTATTCTTACCTGGACACAGATTTTCGTCTTTGGCGTTGTGGCGTTCCTTCTCGGTTACTTGTTTACCGCTAGTTTGAAAAACTCCTAACCGCTCCCATTAGTGGATCGATCCCTCGACACTCTGTCGGGGGATTTTTTTGACCCATAGGATCAGCCGTGGTACAATATCCCAGAACTTTGGACACTAAAAATCAAACATGGAGGTAGTATGAAAACAAAATCTTTATTAACAGGCTTGGCCGGTTTAGTTATGATCATCTGGGTCGGTACCGTTATATTCACCACCCCATTCGATGCGGGCATGTTGTTTCTTACCGTCGGATTTTGTCTTGTCATCTTCGGAATCTTCTTTTATGCCCAACGTCAAACAAGTGGCCAATGACCGTTTTAACCGAAAAACCGCTCTCATTCGAGATCGAAGACTTCTTGGCCGCTCTGGCCGCCAGAAACGACGACTTCTTTTTTATGATCAACCCGGAGACATGGAAGCCAATAGACAAGGTCTGGCTCAATATTCCTACGATCGGTCTCTCCACTCACGATCGATCCAAAGATGGGCCACTGGGTTTCAAAACCAAGACTAAAAAACCCGAACTTCCGGACAATGATACTTACGAACCGGAAGCTCAGCTCGTTTTGGACGTCCCCTCTCAAAATCTCCCCCAAGGAATCGATGGTCTTATCTGGGTTCTCCAGGTAAGAAATTTTGAGATGTTGGAAACCTTCCGACCCATTGCCGATGCTCTGGCCGAAGAGTTCAAGGTGACGATCATTATGTCGCCGTCACAAATCAACGACTCAGATCCTATGCACAGGGAACCTCAACCAGTAGATCCACAGCTCCCCAAAGGCGCCCAGTTTAATCCCATCGTCATCAGGTTTGTAAAATAAATACCATCTCCCGCGTACCCACGCGGGAGTTTTTTTGCGTACTCGCGAATGCTATCATCTAACCAATGAGGAAAATCGTCACTATTGGAGGCGGCACCGGAGCTCCGGTAATTGTTCAAGCTCTTCTTCAGGCTGGCTATCAAAATATTTCTTGTCTCTGCGCCAGTATGGACTCGGGTGGCGAGACCGGTATTATCCGTAGTGACGAACGTGACCAGGTCATCGCTATCTCCGATCTTCTTAAAAATCTCATCGCTCTCATCTCTTCTACCAACCATAAGAAAAACATTCGTGCTTTTATCGATCTAGTCTCCTTCATCGATGGCCGGCAACGAAACCTAGGCTACACCATCTACTACGCTCTTCTCGAAAAATATCAAAACGACTTTTTAAAAGTCCAAAATCATCTGGAGCGCTTACTCGGAATTAAGTTCGGTGGCACCGCCATCCCCATTACCACCGGCTCCAGCAGTATTTATTTCAAAACTAAAGAGGGTCAGATCTTTCGTGGAGAGCACGAGTTGGACAAGCAATCAATGTCCAAGAACCTGATCACCGATGTCTGGCTAGAGCCAAAAGTTCAAGCTACACCGGAAGCCCTTAAGGTCATCGAGAAAGCCGACTTTATTATCTTCTGTCCCGGCAGTCTCTATGGCTCTGTCCTCGCCAATTTCTTGCCCTTGGGTGTCAAAGAAGCTCTGGCTAGCTCCAAAGCCCAAAAAATTATCATCTCCAATCTTGTCAGCAATCGCAATCAAACACACCACTTCACTCCCAAAAAATATCTCAAGGTATTTCAAAAATACACAGGACTAAAACGACCTTTTGATATTTTTCTCGCTCCCAAACAGTCTCAAGCCTTCTTCAATCACCGACACCTCAAGGTTGCCGCCGCCTACGCCGGTGAACACGCCCACTTTTTAGGCTGGACCAAAAAAGAACTCAAAAAACTTGATCAATACCACATCAAAGTAGTAACTTCAGATACAAATCACATCACTCCCCAACTAAATCGTCTCCGCCACGATCCCAAAAAACTCGCCAAAATCTTCAAAACCTACTTCAAAAACTCCTCAATCTTCTCCAACAAATAAAAAGGTACCAACCTTATTTTATATTTCTTACCATTGTGAAAATATTCCTCCATCCCCAAGTCATCCCAAGAAACCCGGACCGGAATCACTTTGTCACCCCCAATATCAACCATACTAAAAAGTGATCTTAGGTTTCTGGTATTTCCAGATTTTACCTCCAAACCTACAATTTTATTTTGATATTGAAAACAAAAATCAACTTCAGCGCTCCCCTCATCTTTGTTTCTGGACCAGTAAACAAGCTCCATGTTCCTTCTCAAACCACTAGCAATCAGAGTCTGACCCACAAATTGTTCCATTATTTTTCCACCATATTCACCACTCAAAGGCTCCATTTGGACTTTATTCGCAAAATTGACCATTCCTACATCAAGCCAAATCAGTTTCTTAGCTCTCTTGGGCTTACGCACCAACGGTAGATTGACAGAACTAATGGCACTCACCTCTCTTAGAAGCATCACCCTGGAAAGCAGGGACATGGCTTCACCAATTTCTCTACTTCGGTAACCGGAATCTCCAAAATTTTCATATTTATAAATACTACCTGCCACCTTTGGACCAAAGTCCATAACCAGTTCCAGGTATTTTTTGTCCGAAGCTGTTGCATATTTACCCATATCTTCACCATAAGAAGTCACTAACCGATCATGAACTTCTTGAGCCTTCAGCCTACTTTTTCCCACGACAAAACTCACCACCGCCTCTGGCATGCCACCAACTAACAAATAATCCTTCAAATGCTTCTTTAAAAGTTCTTTTCCGTTTTTTGGATCATTTAGCAGATTACTCTCTCCCATTGCCTCCAAAAATTCAAAAAAAGTCATTGGATAAAGATACATATACTCAACCCTACCGACGGGGACACTCCAATCTCCTGCCATTTTTGTCTCGAGAAGAGATCCTGCCACAATTACGTGCAAACCGGGATTTTCTTCCGCCAAAAACCGTAACAGTTTCATGGTGTCCAAAGATTCTTGTATCTCATCGATAAATAGCAGTGTTTTTCCTTCTACCACATGGGTCTTTGTCAGTAGCTCCGCTTTTTTTATGAACTCATCTGGTGTCTCTACACCTGCAAAAAAGGCGTTTTGATCCGCTCTCTCCAAATTTATCTCTACCAGACTCTCAAAGTTTTCGCCGGCAAATTTACGTACAATACTGGTCTTTCCCACCTGTCTGGCTCCCCGAAGAACTAGAGGCTTCCTAATATCAGAATCTTTCCACTGTCGGAGGTCAGTCTCAATATTACGTTTAAACATGGTACCATATTACAACATATTTTGTCATAAACAAGTACCAGTTTACAACATCTTACACCTAATAACGACCACAAAAACACAGCTATATTCGCGACGAGTTAAAACAAAATCTTCGCTTAATAGCATTCCAAAAAACATATGTTCCCTGCTTGACAGCGGTCGAAGGTACATCAGCCAAGCCTGGCTTGGCTTTAGAGAGGGCGGGTCCTGGGATCTTTCCCCGAAACTTTATTAGGAGAACTGCCTAAACTCCGAAGAGTCTGGGACTACGTCCCCCGTACGAGAACTTGTAGAGGAAAAACCTCCCAATTCCTCGCCACGTCTCTCAAGCCATCTTCATTTAACACTTTTCACGCCGTCAAGTCAAATCGAACCAATCTCACAAGAATACACCTTCCCGTGATAAAATAAATCGATATGTCTCGCCCACTTGAATTTTTACGCTCGGTCAAGCTAGAACTGGCTCAAGTAAAATGGCCGTCTCATCAGGCGGCTCTAAAGCTGACCATGATGGTTATCGTCACCACCATCATCGTCGCCGCTTACTCAGGCGGACTCGACTATCTATTCACGATTGCCCTGCAATCGGTCCTAAACCGCTAAACATGAAGTTAAAACTAGACCAAAAACAAACACCGGCAGATTTGATCCCCAAGGTCGAGGATCCGAATCACATCGTCATTACCGACGCCCCCATTTCTGCCCGCTGGTACGTGGTTCACACTCAGTCCGGTCATGAAAATCGTGTCGCTATCACTCTCAAAACCAGAGTCGAGTCTATGGGACTTACGAACAACATCTTCGAAATCCTTATCCCCACTCAGGAAAAGATC
>LCKO01000018.1:0-1745 GCA_001001485.1 Candidatus Collierbacteria bacterium GW2011_GWB2_45_17 | reverse complement strand
CTGGCTGGCTGTCCGCACCACCCAGGGGGTTACCGGCTTTGTAGGCACTGCCGATCAACCCACTCCGCTTCCTGAAAACGAAGTCAAGGCTATCACCGCATTTGGTGAGCAGGCCGCTCCCAAGTTCCAGTCCGCCTACACCATCGGTGAAGCTGTCCGTATCATCGAAGGACCTTTCACCGACCTTTTGGGGACTGTCTCCGCGATCGACGAGGCCAAAGGCAAGATCATTACCTTAGTCAGCATCTTCGGCCGCGAAACCCCCGTCGAGCTCGACTTCCTCCAAGTCGCCAAGATATAGTCGTCATCCTGAGCGAAGTCGAAGGATCTCACTCCACCCTTGTCGCTCCCTAGGTCCAGGCCTTAGAGGTCCCCAATCTTCAAGCCTGCCCGCCGGCAGGCAGGGACTGGCCCTGAAGGCACAAACTTTTATTTACAACCCACCACTCGGTGGATTTTTTGCCACAAAAAAAAGAGGGGGTGGTATTCCCCCTCATTAAAAGTTACCTTGACCTAAATCTCTTCCAGGCTTGGCTCAGCTTGTTTATCAGTTCCAGAACCGCAGAAAACGTTTCTGGACCAAACTCCCAATCCCCAAGCTCAAAAGCATACACCACCACCAAATACCGCAAAGTCTTGGCTAACGTATTCCCCATTTCAACTGATTTCAGGAGATCAACCAATTGACCATCAATGGTGATTTCGGCTTTGGTACATTCGCCCGAACATTCATCATAATTTGGCCTAATCTCCAGATCGAGAAAAGTTCCATCCTTAAACCAGTATTTGATCCTCTCTCCCGATTCCCATCGATCTAAGAGTTCAGCTTTAAAAGGTTTTTTCACGGCTGCCTCCTATTTCTGATTCCGAAAAACAAAGGCCAAGGCTAAGACGGCCATCGCCAGCAAAACCAGCGAGGCAGCCACAAACTGAGCTTGTCCAAAAAGATACACGATCAACCAGATGACGGCAATACCCAGAATGTACGGTCCAAAAACAAGCACGACCATCCAAAAAATTCCAATTCCGAGCATCCAAAGCTTAAACAAAAAACTTAAAATTGGATTGTTCATGATTCGCCTCCAGCGAGTTAGATTTTTAAAGAATGACCAATTTACAAGAACACCCCATAATACCACGATTATCCTCAAATGTCAACCTCACCCCATCCCTAGGGCCATGCCTTAGAGGTCCCCAATCTTCAAGCCTGCCCGCCTGTGGCGGGAGCCGGAATCCATCCGGACGGTTCATTTTGAGCCCCATAATGGTGTAAAATACTCCAGATTCAAAATCTTTGAAATTTTTGGGGGAAAAGTGAACAGAATTCCCAGAAACGTAGTCGTCATTTTAATTCTCTTAACTCTCGTTTGTATATCCGTTTCTTGTCTCTTAGCTCTTAGCGACCCACCCACCAGTGCTGGCGCCCAAGCCGCAGTCGAAGACGAAGGCTACACCAACGTCACCGTTTCGGAATCAAAGTTCCTCGAGGCTCGTGCTTATTGTAGTGACAATGATTACTTCTACTTCGACGTCCACGCCACAAACCAAAACCACAAAGAAGTCGACTTGTACGTCTGCGCCGGCTTGTTCAAGGGTTACACCGTCCGACACCACTAAATATCCAGTTCTTTTAACCCGCCTAGCCTGCGGCTTTTTATTTTCCTATCTCATCCCAAAAGTTATCCTTGTCTATCTGTGTCCAGCTCGCGTTAGAATAATCCCCCCAGTCTTTAGGCTGTTTTCTT
>LCKO01000017.1 GCA_001001485.1 Candidatus Collierbacteria bacterium GW2011_GWB2_45_17 | reverse complement strand
ACCAGATAAATCTGGTTAGGTTTCCCCATTCGGACACTGCCGGATCATAAGTTCTTGTCACCTCCCCGACAACTTTCGCAGACTTGAAACGTCCTTCTTAGGCTTTTACTGCCAAGGCATCCACTGAATGCTTGAGTAGAATAAATCAATAATTTTTTTGCTTCAAATTTGAATTTGAATTCGTGCGATCTACTTGCATAATCTATTCACTTTTCAAGGAACAATTTGAGCTTCTTGAGCTCGCGATTGATTCTAAGGTAGCCAATCTATAGAGTCAATCGCCAAATCAAGACATTTCCGTAGGGGCTGGCCTTGCGCCTGCCCATTATTTTGTGGACCGTGCCGGACTCGAACCGGCCACCTCTACATTGCAAATGTAGCGCTCTACCAGATGAGCTAACGGCCCGATAAGAAAAATCCCGCCTTAGCGGGACCAGATTACAAACCAACACAGCAAAAAACCTAGGGGGCTTTTATGCTCACTGTTAAATTTATATTCATATTGTCTGCTAAGGACAAGTAAAAGTATACCAAACTCAGTCGGTTATTTCAAGCTCCAAACGACCGTCACTGTCTTGCTGATCTTGGTGCTCCCCGGCTCCACTGCCACGCCTCCCCCACCACCTCGACCATCCATGGCATAAAGTGGATAAGAAACTCCACCTGCACTGCCCTCGCTCACACTTATCACTTTATCTAAGCCTGTTCCACTAGCCACTGCCATCGCTTCAGCCTTGATTTTCGCGTCGGCGATAGCCTCCGTCATCAGGGAATCTTCAGCCTTCTTGCTGGTATCCAGTTGGAAGTTCGGTCCATAGACGTTGGTGGCTCCGCTCTTGGTCAAAAGGTCAGCCATGGCCGAGGCGCGATTTACATTTCTCAAAGTCACCGTAATCGTATTATTCACGTCCCATTGGCCGGGTTTACTCTTTTGTACACCATTGTCGTAATAGCTCTCTTGTCGTTGGTACACACTCATCGACTGGGTTTGAATGTCGGACGGATCCACTCCAAAGTCCTTCACCGCCTCGGTAATCGCCTTGATCTTGTCATTTACCTCTTTGACTGCCTCATCCTTACTGTCTTTTACCGCGTTCACCCCCGCGCTGTAGTTGGCAATTTGATTTTTCTCTTTTGACTCCGCGTATCCTGTCACCGTTACCGTTCGCTCAGGACTCATCATTAGCCTTCCCCAAGTAATATCTTTCCATGGAAAAAAGTAGACCACTGCCAACAAAAATCCAACTCCAAACACCACCCAAGCTAATCTGGCTATGTCTTTCATCATCCCTCTACTTTAGCAACTATCCCCCCACTAGTCAAACATTTAATTAGTGTCTTGACAACACCAAGTAGCACATGATACACTATGACCTTGAAGGAGATACCTTGTTCTTTGAAATTTATAACTTAGGAGGCATCGATGTTACCAATGTTCACGGTAAAAACCGGTAAAGTTATCGGACGTAGCCATATTTTATCCGGTCGGAACTGTCAAGATTCTTTAAAGACAGCGACGATCGAACTAAATAATCAAACGTATATTGTTGGTTGGATCAGTGATGGTTGTTCCGAGGGAGATCATAGTGAAATTGGTTCCACCCTGACCACTCAGTTTCTTGCAAACCAATCGATTCTCTACCTTAAAAGGGGTATTCCTTTGGAAGTCGTTCCTCTCTTCTTATTTGAGGATCTTCTCGTATTTCTGAGGACTAACATGGCTAGCCAGCATCTCACTACCCCACAAGATCGCGCCCAATACGTCAAAGACTATCTGCTTTTTACCTTAGTTGGTTTTCTTATCGGACCCAAAAGTAGTCAAGTTCTGGCTTATGGAGATGGTCTGGTCATTATTAACGACCAGATCTATCGGCGAGACTATCAAGACGAGTCCCCTTACCCGGGCTACCTTCTGATCGACTCTCGTTTCTTGAGTCCAACTCGCCGACTCCTACCACAGGAATTTGATATCTATTCCGTTAAGACTGCCAATATTCAAAAACTGGCCATCGGAAGTGACGCTTGGTTATCGGACTTTGATCTGTTAGATCATATTTGGGGTCACAAACACCCAAATCAAGTTCAGAGAAACATGAATATTTGGTCAGACGAAAAAAAATTAGCCGACGATGCTTCCCTTATTGTCGTTGAAGCTGTTTTGTAAAAGGAGGTCATGTGTCTATTTTTGTTTTTACTAAGTCTGGCGAACGCTATTCGCTTGATGCGAATGACGCTATCGGTTCGGGCGGAGAAGGTTCAGTTTATCCCTATCCAGGTCGCCCCAAAGAAGTCATCAAGATTTACGAAAATCCAGATACTTCCCACGGAAAAAAACTCAAGGCATTTATCGCCAAGAATTTTTCACTTCCCAAGTCCGTTGCCGCGCCAACCGATCTTATCTTCGACCAGTCAGGTAAAGTCATCGGCTATACCATGGCCTTTATCAAAGGAGCCAAAGACTTTCGAGAGTTGGGTAATAAACACTTTCGTCTCCGTCACAAAATCAACAACAAAAAAGTTGTCGCCCTCCATCTCAATGACGCTCTTACTTTAGAGGCTATTCATGGACAAAAAATTATTGTCGGTGATCGAAACGATCAAAATGTTCTCTTCGCCGGCACCAATAGCTACTATATCGATTTTGACTCGGCTCAGTTTGATAACTGGCCCTGTCCGGTCGCCACCGAGAATTATCTTGATCCAGCTTTATACAGTCTAGATCTGACTCAAAAACCGGTATTTCTTCCCCAGCACGATTGGTATTCGTACGCCGTCATGCTGTTTAGAAGTTTACTGCTTATTCATCCCTACGGAGGAACCCACCCAAGGATTGACGATCTGCCGAACCGAGCTCTAAAAAGGATCACTGTTTTTGACAAAGGAGTTATTTACCCGGCAGTTGGTCTGCCACCCGATTTAATTAGTGACGATCTTTTACAGGTCTTTAGTCGGTACTTCAAAGAGGGTTGGCGAGGTCAATTTCCTCAATCTGTCCTAAAGGGATTCCAAGCCGCTCTGATCGAATGTCCGTCATGTAACACGGCCTATCCGTCAAACAAGCGGTCCTGCCCCGTCTGTCAAGAACAAAATCAAGTGATCACCTCGGTTTCTATTCCGGGATCACTCACTGTCAAACAGTTACTCGGTCTCAAAGGCCAAATCCTCTATCACCGTCTTGAAGGGGAAAATTTAATTCTGATTACTTTGGAAGATAACTCTGTTGTTTTTCACTCTGTCAGTCAAAGTGGTCTCCAGACCATCAATTTATTTCCTTATCAAGTCGGTATGAGATTCGAAGCCAGCACCAAGCTGTTGGCGGTGAATATCGCCGGCAGTGACGGCATTGATCTTTTTGAGCTGAACTACAACGAGGCCACCCAAATCGAAAGCAGTGTCTCCGATACTTACTCGATTACGCAAAACGCGGTCTTTAGAGTCAGCGGCAAGCATCTTTTTCGGTTAGTTGGCGGCCAGTTAATCGATACCGAGGTCGGCAAAGGTGGCCTTCTCAATCGGCCCATTCGCGCCACCATCGAGCATCAGTCTTGGTTTAGTATTAGTTCGGACCCTTCACCAGTCGTCGTTGGTTTCCAACGAGTGTTGCGCCAGCAATTTTTCTGGCTACACCGCGATGGTTTTTCGACCGATTTAGTTGTCCCTCCCCTTGACCTCGGTGAGAGTCTCATCGACATCACCGTCAAATTTTCGGGCAGTTCCTTTCTGATTATCAGAAAGACCAAACTCAAAGGTAGTGAATTTATTCACTTCAACTCCTTTGATAAAAACGGCACGGTTATTAATTCATCTAGAATCGAGGCGGGAAAACTCCCTTCAGATCGAATCCATGGACAGGCTTACGCCGGGGGGAAATTAATTTTTCCGACCGATACCGGTGCCATCCGTTACGATCCGGCCACCGGTTCGCAAAGTGGGTTTCAAGCCACGGTCAAAACGGTCAACTCCGGCCAGTCACTATTTGCTTACTCGACTGGGTTATTAGTTGTCGATCCAAAACATGTTAGTTACCTTACCCTCAGTTAAAGGAGAAAACTATGAATCCTAGTTTGTATTCACCTTCCGACGTTGGAAAAATTTACAGTCCTCGACCCGAATTTATCTTTGAAGGCACCAAAAATCGGACCAAGACCACTGCTTATGAAGATAAGCGCAAAGTGGCTTTGTTAACGGTTGATGGACAAATTGATTTTGTTTACCCCGATGGAGGCTTACCGGTTCCCGGTGCGATTGAAGACATTCGGCGTCTCACCGGCTTCATTTATCGCAATCTCAGTGAAATTACCAACAATTACTTGTCGATGGATGATCATCCACCATATGCCATTTTCTCTCCCATTTGGTCGACATCAAAAGTGGCGCCTGGAAACCCATCATTGATCCCCTCTGGTCCACTGAGTACGTCAAAAAATTGGATACACAGGCCAAAAAACCGTTAATGATCTGGCCATTTCACTGTCTTCAAGGTACCATCGGTCAGTCTTTAGTCCCGGCTCTCTCGGAAGCCATCATGTATCATTCAGCCGCCCGTGGCAGTCAGCCTACCCTCATCTCCAAAGGTACCAATCCACGTACCGAACATTACGGCATCTTCAAAGCCGAGGTGGAAGATCCTAAAGATGTGAGTACCCAGCTCAACACCACTATTCTGGATGCCATTGCCAAACATGATCTCATTTATGTTGCCGGCGAAGCCAAGAGTCACTGTGTTCTCGAAACGATGAACCAACTCGTTAGCTATTTTGGCAAAACCCAGCCGGAAACCATCAAGAAGATTCGTTTTCTCATGGACTGTACCAGTTCTGTCCAGAATCCAAATGTCGATTTCGAAGCACTTGCCAACATAGAACTCGAAAAAATGGTTCAAAAAGGTGTTGTTCTTGTCAAAAGCACCGATCCTATCAGCTAAACAAGGAGACAAACATGACTTCCAAAAGCACCATTATTGTCGCTAACTTAAACAACACATCTGCTCTCGCCAATGTTCAGCACGCCGGCGCCACTGATATCGGAGGAGATCAGGTTAATCTAGTTCTCCGTATCATCGACCGTACTGGTTCCCTCCTCCGCTTTAGAGCAGAAATGATCGAAGCCGCTCGCTTAAATGTCGAAGCGCTAATCAACTCCAAAGCCGGTAACGAAACGTTGATGTCCACCTGGACTTTCAACGCCACAGATGGTTTCACCATTGTGGACGGTTTTGTCAAATTAGAAGACGTTACCCCTCTGGATTCCCAGAACTACGATATGCAGCCTGAGGACATGACCAATTTATTCGATACGGTCTACACCGGCCTCAACGACGAATTTGCCGGTATTATCGCCTACGCAAAAGGTTTAAAAAGTAAAGGTCTCCGAGTCAAGGTAACTGTCTTGGTTCTCACCGACGGTGAAGATAACCGCAGTCGCATCAACCCTGAAAAGATTAAAGCTCTTACCGCCAATAACGAAGGTTTTTACTTCTGTCTCATGGCCTTCGGTACTGGATTTGCCCAGGAAGCTGCTGCAGCAATGGGCTTTCCAAATGTCCGCGAATACAATGCCAGTGCCGGCGAACTCCGCCGCATGATGGGAGAGTTTTCCAAGTCCCAAGTTCGCGCCTCTCAAAGCATCGTTTCTCCAAACGCCTTCTTCAACTAAGTTATAAGTTTTATCAACCCCGCCAACCGGCGGGGTTTTTTCATGCCAAAATCTTCTCCATCTCCCCAAAATCCTCAATCACATAAGTCGCCCCAAAGCTTAGCTGTGTCTCTCTCTTATAAAATTCTTCATATCTCTTAGGAAAATATAATCCGGTCTTTACCTCGGCTCGCCTACCGGCCACAATATCTTTACCATTGTCCCCCACCATCAGTGCCTCTTCCGGCTTGCCACCCATCAGCCTCAGGGCTTTTTCAATCGCTTCCGGGTGTGGCTTTACAAACTCCACATCTTCTTTGCCAAGAAAGACATCGACCAAGTCCCGTAAACCATTGTTACGGAGCGCCGTCTTCACCCATCTTTTTCTCGAAGCCGTCACCACCGCAATTTTTCCTCCATCTGTTTTTATCCTTTTCAAAAGTTCCAACACTCCAGGGTTTAACTTCACTGCATTCAACTTATCAAACACTTCTGCTTCCAACTCTTCAAAAAACGCTTCACTATTGGTTACTCCCAATCTTTCCGGTCCCTGCCAATCTCCAATCACCTCTTTGGCAATAATCTCATTTGTCACCACTATCCCATGTTTCGCAAAAACCTTTTTAAAGCCTTCAAACCAAATCGGCAAGGTATCAGCCAGGCTTCCATCCCAATCAAACAAAAAATATTTATATCTCATTCTCTTGATTATAATGGTCACATGGAAATTATCACTCTTACCGTTGGAGATCTGGCTACCAATTGTTATTTGGTGACAGACGAGGACACCGGAGAAACTCTTATCATTGATCCTGGTGACGAAGGAGACTTTATCAGTACCACCTTACTTGAAAAGAAACTTATCCCCCAAGCCATCATCCTCACTCATGGCCACTACGATCACTGCCTTGCCTGCCTCGAACTCAAATTAAATTTCAATATTCCCATTTATCTTCACCAAGCCGATCTATTTCTCTACCAAAAAGCTCACCTCTCAGCCCCCTTCTGGTCAAACAAAACACCACACCGCGTCATTCCGGGCTTGACCCGGAATCCAGGTTTATTAACTCTCCCTCCCATTGATCATTTTCTCACCGATAACCAGACTATCACTTTCGGTAACTCCTTACTCCAGGTTCTCCACACCCCGGGGCACACTCCCGGTTCATGTAGTTTTCTGATCTCCCCTGTCAAGGGGAGAAACGGCAAAGCCGAGAGGGGTTCAGGCCTCTTTACCGGTGACACTCTCTTTGCGCATGGCGTGGGCCGCACAGATCACTCCTACTCTTCCCCCTCCGACCTCCAAAAATCCCTCTCCAAACTTAGAACCATTACCCTTGAACATAAAACTCCCCTTCTCATTTATCCCGGCCACGAAGATTTTGGTTTCTCGCGTGTTATATTAAATTCACCATGACCGAAGAACGAGAAAAGATTCTCCTCCAATTAAACAAACACTCTTGGTTCAAGGCCACCGACGAGGTTATTCAAAAGGAAATTCTTGCTCTTCCTGAAGATTGTGATGGTTTTCTGGAGAATTTAGCTTCCCGACCAGATGAAATTGGCGAACTAGACGTTTTAAAAATGACCAAGCTCGGCTACGGCCACTTTCTCCTTCTACCGGTTTTTGAGGTCAGGTCAAATATCACTAACCAGATCTTCACTTACGAATACGTCAGCTGGAAAACAGGTAATCATCCCGGTGCTAGTGGCATCATTTTTCTGGAGACTGAAGGCAAGATCTCTCATTTTTTGGTCTCCAAAATTCACAAATTCTCTGTTGACAAAGACATCTACGAATCTATCGGTGGGCTCTATTTTCACTTTTTGGAAAACAAACCTCAAAATCTTCCCAAAAAGATCGAGCAGGAAATTCGTTTTCACCTCGGGGTTGATCATCTGGAATTTAAGAAAGTTATTAATCTTGGTCTCGCCCATCCCGATCTCGGAATGACCAACAACGCCTCCGATCTTTTCGCCGCCGTTATCGATATATCCAACCTACCCAACCTGACCACCAAGGCCGATTTCAGATCTACCCACAAACCCATCGGTTTTGAGCTCAAAGTTATCCACATCAGCGAGTTTATGGACTACCTTAACATCATCGATGATAACTACTTCCTCAGCGCCGCCGCCCGGGTTTTAGCCAGTAAAGAGATCGATCTGGAACTCTAACTCCCCCCGCTATAGCTCATTAGAAAACGTTACCGAAGAGTAGTTCCGTAGTGTCTCTGAATATCATACAGTCGGCCATTGATGTCAACGATGTTTGAGGACACGGTAACCTATTTATGATCTATCCATCACTTTCTCGGTAACATTATTTGTGATCTATATCGCCCCCTTGCATTCTGTAATCTGTCATCTTATAATAGTCGTTGACTTACAAGGTTCGACCTTAAAATATAAGTAATCCGCACGCCATCAGGCGCAGGCGAACCATTTTTCCTCCCCTTCCCCCTTTTTACACCGTTAACCCGGTTTCATTCCTATCGACTCCCGCTCTTGCGGGATCATAACCATCGTCATTGCGAGGAACGTACTCGCGACGTGGCAATCTCACTCTACCAAACCTTAAAGGAGGTTTTTCCAATGTCTCTCAAAAATCTTGGTTCGTTTCTGCTCGCTTTGTGGGCAGATTTATGGCGTTTTGTTTTTCCCAATTCCAAGTACCAACCCCAAAAGGAGGCTACCATGCCTATTTTCTTCACTCCGGAGCAACTCAAAGAGAAGCTCCAAGATCGTGCTTTTCAGCTGGAAATGGTTTACTGGCTCGAAAGTACTATTCGTCCTCTGGAAAACGACGCTCTGTACTTGATGGTCGCTCACAATCGTGCCAGCACCGTGAGGCCGATTGATACCGCCTGCATTCAAGCCGTTCTAGATCGTCTGGAAGCCTCCGCGATCATCAGCAACGATCCATTCGTGGCAAAAGCCTATCAAAACGAGATCGACGCCGCCCTGTTTGGCGCCATGTTCCACGACAACGCCACCGGCGTTCAACACCGCTACATCGACAATGAGTGGGAACTAAACCACGCTGAGCTCGCCGCCTGGATTTTTTATCACGCCACTGAAGGTCTCCTTATTGAGCCTGTTCGCCGTCTGACTGCCTACGCCATTGCCGCCCATCCTCACATGACCAAAGAGATGACGGCCAAAAATGGCAGTGTCCGCAAACCGTGGCGGGATCAGATCTTCACTTTTGGTAAAACCCCCGTTCGCCTGGCTGTTTGGATCACCCGTTGGACCGATCGCCTCGAAAACGGTGGCGATTCAGCCACCCACTTCGTGCGTCACGCTCTGGCTACCATCGATGGAGCTCGCGTCGGCGGTTTAGATCTTCACGGTGTGGACTGGTACAACTTCAACGATCAGCTCAAGTACATCTTTACCCCCAAAGCTATTGTCACTGAAATTCCGGTCTTGGATCAGGATAAGAAGCCTGTCATGAAAGATAACAAACCTGTGGTAAACAAGGTTCCTTCCATGCTCCAACACCTTAAAGGCTATGCCTCAAGCGC
>LCKO01000016.1 GCA_001001485.1 Candidatus Collierbacteria bacterium GW2011_GWB2_45_17 | reverse complement strand
CTTGGATCAGGATAAGAAGCCTGTCATGAAAGATAACAAACCTGTGGTAAACAAGGTTCCTTCCATGCTCCAACACCTTAAAGGCTATGCCTCAAGCGCTCTGGCTTTCCCCTACTCGGCCTACAATCAACACGACCACCGCTCGTCCGTCATGACCGATCTCATGAGCTGGAAAGTGGCCAATTCGGTCAAGTTCATCGATCTGGTTAGCAACACCACCGGCATACCCAACTTCGAGTTATTCATTCAGCTGATGCAAATGAAGTCAGGTAGTCCCAATTCCCAGCTCACGACGGACACCATCAAGATGATGCTCGATCTCTGGAATCTCAACACACCAGAAGACCAGGCTCACTGGGCTCAAGGCTTCCAAATGGCATTGACTTCCTACTACGAGTGGCTTCAAGTTCTTCAGAACCAGATTTCCAAAGCTACCGATCCTACAGTCAAAGCCTTCCAGCCCCTTGTCCCTGGCTTAATCGCTCGCGTCACCAAAATTTAGTTATTTGTATCTCACCCACCCATCCCGGGTGGGTTTTTCTTACCCAACCTTGACTTTTCAATACACCCATAGTATAATCTCCTAAGTTTAATCTATGGCTAACCAAATCGACAAGTTTATCCTCAAACTGCCACCCAACCGCCAACTTCTTTGCCATCTTCTCATGGACAAAGATTGGTTCAAAAAGAGTGATTTTCAGGTTCAAAAAGAAGTTTTAAGTCTCCCTAACGAGTTCGAAGGGTTTGTTTATGACCTGGCTCAGCGGCAAGATAGAATTGGCAACGTAAATATTCAAAAACTTGTCAAAATCAACCGAGGAGACTACCTTATAACCCCGCAGTTTCTTGTCTACTCTCCCAAAACCAAAAAGACCTTCACTAGGGAGTACGTATCCTGGTCATTGGGTAAAAATCCAGGCGTTAAAGGTATTTTGTTGGTCAAAACCGAAAACAGGATCTCCCACTTCATTACCGTCGAAACCGAAAAATTTCCTATCGGGAAAAGCACTTTTGACGCCATCGGTGGACTTTCTATGTACAATCCCAATCAAATTATTGGTCTTCTCTCCAAACAAATCGAAAACACTATCAACAAAAAAATGGGTCTTACTTCCCTCAAAATTGACGAAATCTACGACCTCGGTCGCCTAGAGACAGACAATGGGCTCACCCCAAACCATCCGGGCATCTTTGCCGCCGTCATCGACGGAAATCAGGCTCAAAAAATCGCTATTCCCGATCAAACCACATCCAAATCTGGCCTTTTCACCATCAACATCATCCCCATCGAACAGCTTGAAATGTATATTTCCAAGATCGACGACGCCTTCTTCTTGTCCACCATCTGTCGACTGCTGGCTAAAGGAGTTATCACTTTGTAAATTGCTACAGGTCTTGACCGCCTCCATTTTGCCTCTATAATACCGGAGTTACTTTTGAAACCAAACGCAAATCTCTATCGCCTCGGCATCATTCTCGACTTCACCAAGTCTCAGCAGGGGTTTCTCGAGCAAGTCGGCTTTTTCAATCCCGAACCCCAGATCAACTCAGCTTTAGATCACTTCCCGGGTATCGACAAATCAAATCTCACCCGTCTCATCATCTGGCAAGGAGTTGACGAAAAGGGTCGAGTCAGCAACCGCCTTTTTGATCTCCAACCACTACCCTTCCGTCACTCGCTTCGAGAGTTAACTCACCAGCTTAACGAAAGAAATTTTCAGGAGTTCCTTGGTGACCCAAACGAAGATCTCTCGAATCTTGTCAACTTCAAGGTTCTGGAGGTGAAGTGGTTCATCAAGCTTTGGGAAAACAAAAACCGAGACGTGCCAGACTATGCTCCCAAAAGATTGAATAATGGTCTCAAGTTCGTCTACACAGACAACAAATTAATCGTCAGTTTCCAAAAGGTCTCGACTGGAAAATTTTGACCTGGTCATCAACCAGCACATCCAACTCGCTCAAAAATATCTGCGAAACAAGGAGAAATAAATGAATCTATTTGTAAAATCACGCGGAATTAACTGGACTCCAACTGACCTGGCATATAAGTCAGGCGGCAGCAATCTTGATCTGGGTAACCATCCCATCTCACACGACAGCTACTTTGCCATCCAAGCCATCACCAAGACCATGACCGATCGCCGAGTTCAATTTTCCACTCAAGACAAAGAGTTAATGTCGGCTCTTTGTGGTGTCGATGGATTGCCTATCAAAGCACCAACTCTAGTGATCGATCCAACCAAAATTACCCGCAACAAACACAACATTCCAAGTCGCGACGGAATCCCCACCAAACCGTGGTTTGTTTCGGGTGGTAAGTTCTTATTAGTTGCGACCATCTGCATTTACGGTGCCGCAACTCCAAACGAATCCCTGGGAGTCTACGACATTACCCTCTACTATTGTCCACACACCTTCAACCCCACGATCAACTATCTCAATCTGCACGACGATAAAGGTAAAAGAATACAAAACAGTGGCCACGGTAGTGCAGGAGTAGTCCGACAAGAATACTATATAAAAGTGAAAGAGATCCAACGTAAAGATCTGCTCAATCACGATTCGGATTGGTTTAGGGAGTCCTTCACCACCGCAGCCAAAACCATACCTGAAAGCATCCACGCCTTAGCCTCAATAGGCTAGAACATCACCCTCTCCCCGCCAGCTAGCGGGGAGTTTTTTTATGAACTCGTCATCTCTTCTTCCCCAACACCTTTTCCTTTATGGTTTTCCCCTAATTTATTTTCTCCTCCGACCCATCACCTGATCGGTCAATCCCAGTAATTCCACACCCGTCATAAGAGTAAAAGCCTTCTGCATATAGCCGGTCTCATCAGCATCTACCGTTGGATAGGCAAAGTATGTTCCGGGCATAAAGATAATTGCCTGTCCCGGTGCCGAGCCGGGCATCACATTCCCTTTACCCAAGGTATCCACGTACTTGGCAAACCACCCCGGGGCGATCAATATCGGCGTTTTTGTCTCGGCATTACTACCATCGTAAAACATCATTGATCCGGCGTGTTGCATGTGCCCACCGGCCACAAACCCAGGCTTCTCCTGGGTATACAGGTCATACATTCTCTTCAATCCAAACTCGGGTCGGGAATACGAAGCATGTTTCATCAGCTTGTCTGCCAGACGGCCGGTATACTTTGGTTTCTCGTTAATGGATCCATTAGGGCCGACCGTAAACTCGATTAAAGACAGGTGGTGGATCAAAGGTGTTTCGGTCGCATTGGAAAGATACGATCCCGGCGCCAAAGGCATCGAGTACAAGTTTATCTTTTTGGGTTTATTCATCGGCTTTCCCTCTTCGTCGACATCGCCTTCCCCAAAGTCTTCAATATCCACCACATTGCCATTCGCGTCTCTAAACTCTTCGCCGGTTTTTACTTTAAATCTCCAACTACTGTTGCGCATCGATTCACACATCATAATGGCCAGCGTCTGATCCTTCGCCCCATTAATTACATCCCTAAATCGATTCAAAATTTCCATCCTTTGTGGTGAACTACCTGCCTCCGTATCGATCATATTCCGCAGGAACACTACTAAAGAGTGTGGATTCCCTACTACAAGCTCCTCATGATATTTTTTTAATTCCTCATATCCCTCGGAACTACTCCCCAAGCGGGTATTTCCCAATAAGTGTAATGTTACCGGTAATTTTGATTTGACATCATAAGTTAGCGTGTCATACGTCGGTTTCATCTTCATCTTTGAATATGGATTTGTTACCCAACCCCCTTCCACCTTTACGACATCAACTGGTGTGTCTTCCGTGTGTTCTTCGCCACTTATTTTACTTCTCTTATCGATCAAGGTAATTTTCGGTTTGGACTCCACTTCAGCTCGAATTTTCTCTAAAAGCTCCGCCGTCATCCCCTTACTTTCTACCCAGTCCAGAAGACGCAAAGCATTATTTGCCTTCTGTCCCTGCTCAAAAGAAGCGAAGGGGTAACTTTTTTCTTTTCGTCCGGGTTTTCTTGGCTCCACAATTACCCCCTGACCCAAAGGATCCGTCCAAGTAGCCCCCAATTTAATTCCAAAACGGTCAGCTGGTTTTTCTGGTGACGAACCCTTTGCCGTACCCGAAGCAATAAAATAGACCGAGGTCTTTGCTCCACTAAATAGTTCTTTCGCTACCCCCATCCGATGAAGATGCGCACTCATATATCCATTAGACCTACTTGACTCCGATGTTGCGAAGACTGCGTTACGCAGGCCATAAACTGAGTCAAACTTACTTTTTCCCGCCGGATTATGCCAAATTGTTTCGGAATGCGTGTAACCATTAGGAAATCTAAAATTTATCCTTCCCCCATTTTTTATGATTCTTCTTTGATCGAAACCCATTTTATCCGCAAGTAAAATCCATGGATTTATCGTTGATGAGTCCTCAATCCAACCATTATGTCCCCAGTATCCGGAAACCATCGCCGCTATTTTATCCGCCTCGACCAAAGGTCGCAACATCTCCGCCATAATATCCATTTGCTTGTGGGCATCAAGTACAGTCCTGGCGGTATTGGTTTGCATATATTTCTCTTTCAAACCTTCTATTTCGTCTCCCAGCAGTACCAACATCGCATTCTTGTTATTCATCACAAAACTAAACAGATCCTTCACCTTCTGATGGTCAGTAGCCAAGGACGCAATGTGCAAATCCGATCCACAGACAAGCATCATTGACCCACTGGTTCTAGTATTAAGATCAACCTCGTCTCTGCCCATATAGTTTCTCTCGATTTTCTGCGATTTCTCGACAATATCCAAAAATAATTTATTGATTTCGGCTTGGGTTATCAGTTCCGGAACAGCTCCGGATACCCCCCAGCGCCCACTTCTATTTTCTATTGTTGACATTTTTTTATATGAAAATTAATAGTATTCAACCAATCCTATTACCTCAACCACCAAAAAACAACTACCAAAATAAGAACCTAACTAAAAATAATTTAATTAACTGAAGAGTCGTGCCCACTCAAAAATTCTTCCACCATCATTTCAACTTCTTCAGCGTTGTCCGCCGTCATTAGTTTTTTTCTAAGCCCCACAGAGCCTTCAAATCCCCGAGCAAAACAAGCCAGATGCTTCCTCATCGGAAAAAACTGAAACTTTCCTCCCGTCTTGAGTTCTTGAGTTCTTGACCTGCCTGCCGGCAGGCAGGGTTTCTTGAGTTCTTTATATATCTCCTCATATTTTTTCGCCTGCTCCACCATCACCATCAGGCGCTGTGACACTGTGACACTGTGACACGGTGACACCTTCCTCAGCGCCCACGGATTCCCCATTGCCTCTCGTCCAATCAACACCCCATCCATCCTCCCAGTCAAGTCAATCTCTTTCCCAAGGTTAGTCATTACCTTGAGTTCTTGAGTTCTTGAGTTCTTGAGTTCTTTAATATCCCCATTCCCCAAAAACTTCGCTCCACTATCCCTGATTACTTCCGCGGCCTGCAGTAGCACCGTCCAATCCGCTTCACCTTTATAAAGCTGTTTAAAAGTTCTCCCGTGCATGGCCACCGCCGGTAGTTGCATCTCCGCCAGTGTCTCCCACCAAACAGGATCAGGAGCCTCGCTCCCAATTCTCGTTTTCACACTCACCGGAATTTCAATATCTTGAGTTCTTGAGTTCTTGATTCCTTGAGTTCTTAAGTAATCTTCCACCCCCCTTCTCGTCGCTTCCACCACTTCTTTTGCATTACACTTATCGCGGATCAGCCCCGCTCCGCCTCCCCTCTTTTCCAGGCCGGGGGAAGGACAACCCATATTGATATCAATCCCATCAAAGCCTAGTTCACAAACAATCTTGGCCGCTTCATAAAAGGACTCGGGGTCACTGCCAAAAAGCTGAGCTATTATCGGTCTCTCAATCTCACTGTATTTCAATTCATTCCAAATTTTATGCTCCATATCGTCCCTTTTCTTAATCCGCCACAGTCCTTCGGCACTCACAAACTCAGTATAGATAATATCTGGTCTACCGTATTTTTTGGCAATAAATCGCATCGAGGCGTCCGTCACCCCATCCATTGGTGATAGTCCTATTATCGGTCTATTTAATTCCTCCCAAAAATTACTCATACTATATTATCCACGATCTACCATCTACAATCTACGATCTAAACTCTCACAGCCATCATCCACTTCTCGTAAATCGTCCCATCTATTCCTTTATCAATCCACAACTTTTCAAACTCATCCCTTGGTAGTTTTACTACACCGATTCCCAACCCTGGAGTATATTCTTCATTATAAGAAGGATCTATAAGCCACACAAACTCACTGTCTACGTCAAAAATTATTGAATAATGCCCACATTCCAGTCTCTCAATCTCTTCCTCAGTCCCCTCGGCTTGATAACTAACAAGCATTACCCCACCATTGTCCAAAACCTTCTCAGCATCACTCAAGTCTGCATTCCAAACTTCCAAAAAGGGAATATTTTCTTCGTCAAACAGTTTTTTTATATTTATCGACTTTACCCCATCTACCTCATTTACATCCAATCTTTTAAAGACATCGGTCTTCAACACATCTTCTCTCTGAAGCATCAACAACAACGTTTTAACTGCAGCATCGCCACAATCAAAATACAGTTCCATAAAAACTTTTTTTTCCGGTGCTTTCCGATGACCATCGACAGTATTTTTATTGTCCACAGTTTCCTCATTTAATATTATTTTGCGTAAATAGTCAAAACTATCAGCCTTACTGCCAACTTCCCAACACTTCGGATATTTTTTCTTTCTCTTCAAAGCTGTATTAGCCAACCCCCTTCCCACAAAAATAATACTCTCATTAGTTTTGTCATTCCCGCGCAGGCGGGAATCTATACAAATTACACCAATTTTCTCTCCAATTTTTACAGCTAACTCTTTTAGCGCCAGCAAATAAACAATTTTCATGCTTTAAACAGCTAAATACCAGTGATCCAAGCCATCCTCATCCACCCACCTGCCTTCAAAAATATTCCTTTTTATCTTCCTAACGCCAGCTCGATATCTCACCCTCTCACCTTTTACAAACGGATCGGCCAGCCATAAATAATCTGCCTCAATTCCAAACACGACCGAGTAATGACCGCTTTGGAGCTTTTTGTAGTACTTTTTTTCACCCCATGCCTGATAAGCTACCAAACAAAGCCTCCCCTTGCTCAGTTCGGCCTCAATATCGCCAAGGTTAGCCCCAAACTTCTCCTTGGCCTTCAGACCGTGGAGTTTAAACAAGTTTTTAATCCGGTGAGACAGGGTTCCGTAGCTCTTGGTAGTATGTAGGCTCTTTTTCAGGCTCAATCGGTTAGATTTCAGGCCTCTGGTTCCCAAAATCGTCTGCACGCACGCCACTCCACACTCGTAGCCATTAACTTGCACCACGGGTTTCACAGGCAGGAGTAGTATCTTGTCCTTCTTTGTCACTAAGTGGGCGCTCATGGGGTCGAACCATGTACCTCGGTCTTATCAGGACCGCGCTCTAACCAGATGAGCTAAGCGCCCAAAACCACCTGTCTATTCTAACATAATCGAACCAAAATGAGCACAAAAAACCCGCCATCACTGTCATTGCGAGGTCGCCTAGGCGACCGTGGCAATCTCACTCCACCCATCAAAAAACCACCTCTCGGTGGGTTTTTTATTTTGTTCGCATTCCCGTAGGGGTTTGATTCATCAAACCCGTGTAGGGGTAGGCCTCGTGCCTACCCGATCTGTAGGGGCGCATCATGATGCGCCCGCAACCATTTATTGTCGTCTCAAGAGTGGCAAGAGTCAGGTAGATTTGTTTTAGACACTCATCTACCAATAGTGTGGCGATATTATCATCCGGTCTCGTGAAGACCTTAACTCCTAGAAAGGAGGTGATCCATCCGCACCTTCCAGTACGGATACCTTGTT
>LCKO01000015.1 GCA_001001485.1 Candidatus Collierbacteria bacterium GW2011_GWB2_45_17 | reverse complement strand
GGGGGATTTTAGACGATAAAAGCCTTTGATGTCCGAGACGACTGTTTGCCATGGCTTATCCAATTTGTCGGCGATGAAGATGGTGATAAAAGCAAAAGGGGTGGTTTGATATCTTTTGGGTCGTAAAAAGGGGAAGGCGAGAATAAATAAAAACTTGGGAACGAAGTTAAGGGGCGTTTGGGTGCCGAAGGCGGCCATTATCAGGTGAGTAGGTAGACCGAGAACGATGAGAATGATGAGGAAGCGATAAAAAAGATCGACGGAATTAAACCGGCCGGTGTCTTTTTTGGGTGGAGGAGTTGGGGAAACAGGCGGGCCGTAAGTAAGAGGAGCAGGGGTGATGGTGGCCAGCAGATTCGGGGGTGGGGTGAGAGTGCCTCCAAGAGGAAGAGTGGGGAAAGCGGGGGTGGTTGGGGAGGAGCCGTAGGTAATAAAGAAGTCGGGGAAAAGGGTGGAGTTTCCTGCCGCGTCGGTGGCCGAGGCTTTGGCGGTGTAGGTGTAGCCACTGGCCAGATCACTAAAAGTAAATTCCCAGAGGCCGGCAGGCAGGTTGGCGGAGTACTCTTGATTGGTACAGACGGTGAGTATATTGGTTGGACAGACCAGGATTATTTTAAAGTTGGCTGAGGCTTCGACTGCTCCTTTTACTTTTGGATTGGCGGTGGTGACGGTCAGGTAACGATTTTCGACCGAGGGAATGGTGGTCGGGTCGGCGGTAGTCCAGGTGAGAGGAGTTTGGTCGACGTTGGTGACGGAGATGAAAGGCGGAAGAGAGTCGAGGTAAAAGGTTCTGGTGGACGAGGTAGCGGAGATATCGACATTGTTGTAGGCAATCACCTTCCAGGTGTGATACCCCTGAGCCAGATCGGTCTTGGGGGTGACGTAAAAGGTACCGGCGGAGGCGGTAGCCGAGTAAAAATAAAAATCGACCGAAATCAGTGAGTCAGCCAAGCCGGAGGCAAAGACAGCGCCGTCCAGATAAAAATCGTAGTGATTGAGGGGCGTAATCGGCAGAGGGCTGGGACGGAGCCAGGAGAAAGTGGGTCGGGCGGTCTTCAGGCGATCGTTGTGGGCGGGCAGAAGCAAAACCGGAGCGGTGAAAGACTGATCCTGGACGGTGGCGGAGACGGAGGAGGTGGAGGTTTGAGGATTGGTGACGGCAAAGACTGGGATTGGGATGACAATGAGGACGACAAAAAACGATAGATAAAAAATAATTCTAGTCACTGATTTTAGTATAGCTGGTTAGGAACGAGTCGAGATAATTTTTGGAATCTACCCTCTTAATTTTGGTGTGATAAGACTTCTCAAAAACTTTAGCACCAGCGGAAAGAGGGGTCGAGGAGTTATATTTGAATTCCCAAGGAGAAATGACCCCTCCACTTATTTCCAGATAATCGACTTCGGACCCATTGTAACTGCGCCAGAAATAGGTTTGGGGTGGTAATTCCGATGATGAGTGTAAACTCTTCCGCCGCTCCATGATTAAAAAATTTTCCCAAAGTGCCCCTGTGTCACCTCTGATATTTAGAGAATTAAAGTCACCAATAAGAGAGTTTCGGATGCCTAAATCCACAAAATAAATTTTATATTTCCGACCAATTTCTCGTCTCGGGTTTTGGGAATAAGGGTAAAGCCGATGGATGACAAAAGATTGTTCGAGAATATCTAAGTATGAAAGTACGGTTTTACGGTCAATTTTGAGTCTATTGGCGAGCTCGTTTTCGTTTAATTCACTACCAATTTGATAAGCCAGAGCACGAGCTAAATTTATCAGAGCTTCTGAATGACGGATACGCGAAAAAGCCAGGATGTCTTTGAATAAATAGCTTTGGGTAATTTTTTCAAGCAGTATCTGCCGCAGATTGGGCTGTTTCTGTAGGTAAATTTCCGGATAGCCACCATAAAGCATCAAATCTGAGGTCAGACTTTGTGGGGCGGTAGAGTTCTCATAAGTGGATATTTCAGTCAGAGAAAGTGGAAGGAGATGGAAGTCTACATATCTACCGGTCAGGGCGTCGCTAATTTTGTTTTTTAGTTCAAAACTGGATGATCCGGTGGCGATGACTCGAACCTTGGAAAAATTGTCATGGATGATTTTTAGGGTAAGTCCGGGATTGTCCATTCTTTGAGCTTCATCGATAAAGAGGTAATCTGTGCCTTGCACGAGATGAGACAAAAGATTAAGAGAGTTGGTGTCTATTTTTTCCAAATCCTCACTCAGGTCGCAGTTTAAATAAGTAACTTTTTTGTCGTTTGACTCAAAAATACCCTTAAGAGATTTGAGGAGAGTCGTCTTTCCTGCTTGACGGGGACCCACAATGACAACGACTTTTTTTAGCTCGCTTAGAGCCGTAACCACGTTTTGTTGTATGAATCTGGGGATCATATTCCCAATACTAGCACTAATTGTGGGAATTGTCAAGACAATTATTTACCTTCGATTTGTTCGAGTTCTTTTTTGAGTTCTTGGACTTCTTTCTCAAGTTCTTCTTGGTGTTTTTTACTGCGCTTGTTTAGGAGAATGATGACGGTGAGAAGAGAGACGAGGATGATAAGAGAGTAAATGACGAGACGAATAGGGAAGAGCCAGAAGAAAACGGTGGCGGTAGCCAGAGCTCCAGTGGTGCCGTAGGCGAGATTAAGATCGGCGCGGTACTTGCCCCAGCCCCATTTTTGGTTCCAGGTGGCGACGAAGTCTCGGGAAGTTTCGGGGAAAACGTTACCGACTTCCAGGGGAAGTTCGGCCACTTTCAAATTAAAGGGATCGGAGATAACGATACTGCCTTTGGGGGTAACGTGAACATCCGAGAGACTTTCGACCGTGCCTTCAATACTGACGGGCCCTTTTTCGGAAAACTTGGGAATGGCGAAGCGAGTGAGAGTGAGTTTTTCGGTGACGGGACCGGCCACGGTGAAGTAAATAAGAGTACCAACCCTTTGACCAATGAGGGCAGCGGTCTTTTTTAGCTCTCCGGGCTTGATATCGGCGTTCGGCATATAAGTGAGCATGGCATAGTGACCGCCGGAGAGGGCGGTGGTGGGGACTTTAATTTTAAGGTTGACGGTTTGAGTGGTTTGGGCGTCGACGGGAATAAGGTCGGGGGCCTGAATCCAGGAAGAAAGGGACCAGCGGTTGCTGACGGCAGACTTGACGGGAACGGGAGTACCTTGGGTATCGTAAACGATGAAGTCTTCGACGGCGACGGTGTAGTTTTGGGAAGTTTCCGAGTCGTTTCGGACTTTTAGCTGGGCGGTGATGGTTTCACCCGGTTTGCCCGATAATACTAGTCTGGGGGGAATGGCGGTGATGGTAGAGGCGGCAAGGACGGGATGGATCCCCGCATTCGCGAGGATGACAAATAAAAAAATCAAAAACTCAAATGAAAAACATAAAATTGTCATGCCGGACCCGATCCGGCATCCAGGCATTCTGGATTCTGAATCAAGTTCAGAATGACACTTATGATCCCCATAGGGCCAAAGGCCTGGCCCTGAAGGATGGTATTTATTTATTTTCATATTTTAAAAGCTGGCGGTGGCGGTGTAAGTAACTTGATTTTCATAATCACCGGCGGCTTGGGTGGCAGTGACCGTCACGCGGTAGCAGACGTTGGCGGTGTGGGCATCGGAGGTGCCGGTGCTGGACATGATGGTTTGGACGAGAGGTGAGTCCGGATCGGCGATAGAGGGGAAGGTTCTGACGTTAAAGTTGGCGCCGGTAGAGGTGAAAGGGACGGTGGCTCCCGAGACGGACTTGAGAGTATAGCCAAAGCCAGGGTGAGCGGCGGCGACATCCCAGGTGTCGGAGGTGGTCTCGTTGGCTAGGGAGTTGTCTCCTGCAGTATCAATAATTAAGGGAGTGGTACCGCCATCTTTACCCAGCTGATCGTTTTCCTGGGCGGTGACTACGTAGCCGCTGACGGCGTTGGTGGAGATGGTGAGGAGATGAGCGGCGTCTTTGAAAGTGTTAAGAGTAAGAGTGCCGAAGGGGACGGCCAGAGGAGCGTTGGTGCCGGTAACGGTGGTGACGTCGGTCTGATTTTCGGTGCCGCTACCGCAAGGGCTGGCGCCTGAGGCAATGCCGGCGATACTAAAGCTAATGGTAGGGTCGACGGTGGCGGTAACTCTGACCGATTCGATTACTCCGAGCTTGCCCTGAGTCTGGTCGGCCGGTGTGCCGGTGGGGTCTGAAGCGTTGACGAAGTTTTGGACCTTGAAAGTGTAGCTGTCGGCCGTGCCTTCGGCGTGGGCGGCGGCGGGACCCGGGGCGATGGGAGTATTCGTGCCGTTGGTGTTGCCAATTTTGAGAGTAATGGCGGTGCCGACACCACCGGCTCCGACATAGTGATACTCAAAGCAGTGCCAACCGGAGGGACAGTTGGTGCCACCGGAAACGGTAGCCACAGGAGTGGCGAAGGTGTAGCCGGTAGCGTTTGTGGCGCTCACGTCGACCGCCGTGTTGAAGTCAAAGCCGGTGGAGTCCGGAACAGCATCATTAAAATTAGAAGTAGCGGCGGGGATGAGAATCCGGAAAAAACCGCTGGCGATGGCTGAAGCTGTGGTGAAGGTAACCACGTGCTGAGGTTTGGTCTTGAGATAGATGACATCAGCATCGTCTCCGTCGCCGGCGGACAGAACGGCCGTAGTGGTGAATTCGTCGGCATCGATGATGGAGGCGATGGTGTAAGAGCCGACGCCGATAGTCAGGGCGTCTCCCACCTTAAGGCCAGCAGTGGAGACGGAGTAAAAGCCGGCGGCCGAGGAGGTGTAGATCCAGATATGAGAACTACCGGCCGCCGTGGGAGACTTGACTCTGCCAGCAAAAGAGAGGCGAGATGTCTGAAGAGTGTCTTTGGTAACGGTGAGATTAGCCGAGTCGATCTCTTGGGGATAGTAAAAAAAAGAAACCATCAATAAAATTATGGCTGACGTAACAACAACCGCGCGGTTTCTTTTCATAAGATAAATTAACTTTAGTTTTTTTTTTTTTGAATGTCAAGTGTTAGTTTTTAGTCTATTTTATTCATAAATGAATCAATCAACTGTGGAAAATCCTTTATTTTTATATAAATACTACGAGCCTCATCAAAATTGTATGTATGTGTTGATAGATTTCTGGCTTCCAAAAATTCAAACCAAATTACTGGATTTTCAATTAGTCCAAGATTTGCCGATTTCCTAAAAACGCTTTTAACACCGTAAACATCAATTCTATTTTCCTTTAGTATCTCTTGCATTAATTTCCAAGCAAGCTCAAATGTGAATTCAAATCTTTGGATAGTGGCATCTTGATTTAATTCTGTTGGTTCTGCTAAAAGTGCTTCTTTTAATTTTCCACTTGCTTTTAACAGATCTTCTTTAAGGGAAATTGTTTTTGTCATGTCTTTAATTTAAATACATTATATTCTTCATTGCAACTTCTTTAAACTTATTTGAAACTTTTGAAAAATCCACAACATCAACTGAATAAGGAATATTTGAGTTTTCAAAATCATCTTCTATATCCATGATGAGATTGTATGGAATTTTTTTATCGGATTCAAATCCCAAATCGATATCGCTAAATTTTACATTTGTTCCACTCACTCGAGAACCAAATATAAAAACTTTTGTTTCGTTGGGATTTATGTGTTTAAGGGCTATTGCGCTAATATCATTTTTAAGCTTTGGATCAATGGTCATATTTCAATTATAATATACAAGTTTCCTTTTTGCTTTTGGTGGTTTGATAAATGACGATTAAAAAAAGACCGGCCAAGGCCAGACCGAAACTGACTTTTAGGGGTAAGAAAATGACGGTAAGAGAGTTTTCGGCGTTGGCATTGTCGGTTTTGATGGAGATCGTGACCCGATGAGGTCCGATATTACCGAGATTAGGAGTAAAGACAAAGTTTTCACCATGATTATTTTGGAGAGCTCGTTTGGTTTTGGCCAGGACATTCACCGGCAGTACGCCTTCGAGATAGACGGGTTCGGCTTTTTGGCCGGCAACTTTAAAGATACCCTTGGTTTCGGCGGCAAAATCACCTCGGTTGATGACTTGAGCCGTAAAACTGACCGAAGTAATGCTATCGGCCAGGTACCAGCTACCAAACTTAAACAGCCAGCCGGAAGTGGGAGTGATGTTTTCGACGCGCAGTAGAGTGGGGGGGTAGGCTTCGGAGGCGATAGTGATGAGCAAGTTAGAGCCGGTGGTAGCGCTGACTTGGGTCCCTTGATAGCCAAGACCACCGGTGTTGGAGTAGGTGGAGACGAGAAGGGTGACGTAAAGATCTTTCAAGCTGGCGTTTTCAGGAACGGTGAGACTCAGGATTAACTGTTCGGAGGAGTTGGCTTTGATAGTGAAGGGTTCGCCGAGTTTGATACTGCTGTTGGTCAGACTAAAGTAAGTTAGCCAGGAAGCAGTGGATTTGAGATTAAGGATCGGATTACCAAAAAGATCGGCGTCGGTGAAAGGCACCAGTCGGGCGATGAAGAATTTATTTTCATTGATTAAGTTATCTATTTTGAATACTTGTGTGATAGTTTTACCTGGTTTGATATGAACACGAAGAAGGGGTGGGTAGATGGACAGGCCGTAACCGGCGGCGGTGGCAGATGTTGGATAACAGATGACAGATGTCAGTAGGAGGAGGAATGAAATTGTCATTGCGACCCACACACTCATGGTGTAGCGATCCCCACAGGGCCAGGCCTTGAAGATCTGGGATCCTATAAGGCCTGGCCCTGAAGGATGGTATTTATTTGTTTTCATATTTAAAAAGAGGGGGTGGCGATGTATTGAAGATTGTTTTGATAAATGCCGGCGGCTTGTGAGCCGGAAACGTTGACTTTGTAGGTGACGGTGGCCGCCGAATCGGTAGCCACACCGGCACGGCTCATGACAGTGGCCGGCTGATCGACGTCTTGAATTGGGAAGGAGCGAAAGTAAGTGTTGTCGACAAAATCGGCTACGTCAACGTCGGTTCCCTGGATGTTGTAGCCGAAGCCGTAGCGGGTGTCAACCGTCCAGGGAGTAGCATCGGTTTGAGTACAAGGCAAAGCCAGATCGCAAGAAGTATCGGGAATGGTGGTGGAGCCGCTTATGAGGCGTAAGGAGTGGTCCTCGATAGTTTTGACGGTGTAGCCAAAGGCACTACCGGTGGTGACGGTCAGAATATTGGTAAGGAGGCTCGGGGTACCGGTGATCAGACTGCCGAAGTCGAGGTCCAGATCGGAAATGGTGAAAGTAAAAGCGGTCAGGGGGTAGATGTATTGAAAGCCGGCCTTAATAATATAACCGGCCGAGTCGAACTGGCCCTGAATGGTTTGGCCGACAGTATCGGTTAGTTTGTAGGAGGAGGAAGATTTGTTACCACCGGTGATGTTGATAGTGCTCATCTTCACTTCGAAACTGGCAGAGTCAAGTGTATCGGCTAAGGCTACCGGAGCAAAGATGAAGAAGAGGATAAAGATGGTGTTTGATATTGTTTGAGTGGATGACATGTTTTTAGTTGATACAGTGTTGTCTTGATCGTGAGGGGCCTTAGGATACCCGAACCTTATCGGAATCGGCTTCGAGAGATTTTTCAAGAGTGCTAGTGGAAGTATAGAGGGTAATCAGATCACTCTGGATAGACTTGAGTTTCTCCAAAATGGGGGTGGCGATGAGAAGTTCCCGGCCTTTGGAGTTAAAATACATGACCAGATCGGTAGTGGAGTTGAGAACCGAGGCGATAGAAGGCTTGGTTTGCGAGATCCAGAGCAGGCTTTCGGTTTCTTCCTCCTGAACCACTTCTTCAAGGAGCTGAATCCGCCCTTGATTTTGGAGATTTTCCAGATAATTTTTACTAAAAATGACGGCTATTGGCGTCATCAGGACGAGGGAAAGGAGATTAATTATTTTCGAAGTATCGAGAGTCGAGAAGTTTTGAATCAGGAAAAGAGAAACGATCAAAAAAGAAGCGATGACTGCTTGTTTGGGTTCAAAAAGCAGGGCGAGAGCGATGAGAAGAAGATCCAAAAGAAAAAATAAAGGGGACGAAAGACCGCCGGTAGAAAAGATGAGGAGGAGACAGATGATGTTTAGAATCAAAACCGAAGGGAAGCGAGAGTGTTTTTTGAAGGCAAAGTAGATCAGGGTGAGAAACCCCGTGAGCTGAAGATTGTAGAGATTGAGGATGGGAGTGAGAGTCCACAGCCAGGTGAGGATAATAGAGATAGCTAAAGCCATACTCTAATAATACTGGATAAACTTGTACCCCGATAGGGTCCGATATAGATCACAAATAATGTTACCAAGAAAGGTGTGGATAGATCATAAATAGGTTACCGTAGTCGTCTATGACTATGGCAACCAAAAAAGACATCTT
>LCKO01000014.1 GCA_001001485.1 Candidatus Collierbacteria bacterium GW2011_GWB2_45_17 | reverse complement strand
TACGGTCACCAGCTCCAGAAAATGACATAAAATAACAATACATGAAACTTATTTCACTAAACGTAGCGCTATTTGAAGCTAATAACTCAAATTTGACTGAATTTCTAAAGCAACAGAAACCAGATATTATTTGTTTGCAAGAAGTCGTAAGGGAAATAGAAGAATCGGTTGCGCCCGAGTACATTACGAAAGGGCCAGTAGATAAAGCGACTACTGACCTAAAACACAGTTTTTATGGCCCAAACTCGGTAATGCATAATTTTGATATGGAAGGATTCCACGGACTGGAAAACTTTCATTTCGATTTAGGCGGACTAGCAGAAATGGGTAATTATACAAAATCGAGATATGAGGTTGTTAAAGGTCAAAATATATTTTTAGAAAACCACTTTACATACACCACAGACCGCTCTAATTGGCCCGAAGAAGATTACAGAGCGGTTTTGGTAACAGATTTAATTATCGACAAAAAACCATTAAGAATTCTTAACTATCACGGTATTTGGACTAGGGGTAAACTTGGAAATGAAAAAGCTCTTGCCGCTTGTAAGAAAATAAACGCGTTAGCATTAGAAGCTAAAGGAGAAGTGATAATATGTGGAGATTTTAATTTGTTCCCCGACACTCCTTCCATGAAGTTATTCGAGACTAGTTTTGTTAGCCTGGTCGACCAGTTCAAAATTAAAACCACTCGGCCAAATACAAACGAGTTAAGTAATTTAGACAGGAATGTTGTTGATTATATTTTTGTCAGTCATAGAATAAAAGTAAATAACTTCGAGGTTATCCAATCAGATGTGTCAGATCATTTACCGTTAGTTCTAGACTTTGAGATTTAAAATTCGGTCTCTACAAATTTTGATAAAATCAAATAGATGCTTGACCATAAAATAGCGTTGTTTGAAGGAAAAAGAATACGCCGGCATTGGGATAATGAAAAGGAATTGTGGTATTTTTCGGTGGTTGATGCTGTAGCCGTGTTAACAGGTAGCACAATTCCTCGTAGATATTGGAGCGATCTAAAGATAAAGTTACAAAAAGAAGGCAGTGAGGTGTACGAAAAAATCGTACAACTGAAAATGCGAGCTTCAGATGGAAAGTATTATCAAACTGATGTAGCCGACACAGAAGTTATGCTTCGAATTATTCAATCCATCCCATCTCCTAATGCCGAACCGTTTAAATTGTGGTTAGCACGAGTAGGCTATGAACGACTCGAAGAAACTGCAGACCCAGAGTTAGCTATTAATCGTGCGCTAAAAACATATTTACAAAAGGGCTATAGCCAAGAATGGATTAACCAGCGATTAAAAACTATTGAGATTCGCAAGGCACTTACTGATGAATGGGAAACGCGAGGAGTCAAAGAGGGATTAGAATTTGCAATTTTAACTAACGAAATAACTGAAGCATGGGCCGGATTAACCACCAAACAATATAAAAGCCTCAAAGGTTTGAAAAAAGAAAATTTGCGGGACAATATGACCAACTTGGAGTTGGTTTTAAATATGCTCGCTGAAACAGCTACAACTGAAATTTCACAGAAAAGACAACCCAAAAACTTTCCTGAAAACAAGAAAGTCGCCAAAGAAGGCGGAACTATCGCGGGAAACGCACGAAAAGAAATCGAGTCAAAAACAGGTAAGAAGGTAATCACACCACTCAGATAGACTTAAATATGTTCATTGCGGGTATAGTTCACCGGTAGAATGATTCCTTCCCAAGGAATAGAAGTGGGTTCGATTCCCATTACCCGCTCAAAATGTGACAGAAATGCACAAAAGGTTACAATAATAAATATGGAATCGCAACTTATTACCTTGCCGGTGGAAAAATTTAAGAAATTCCCAGAACATTATCGAGTTCTAAAAAACTCGGTGGATTTATTGTCCGCCGATTATAGAGTGTTGGGAATTTATTTAACAGGATCATTCGCTAACGGCTCACCAGATCAATATTCTGATTTGGATGTCAATTTGATTGTATCTGTTGGAGATAGAGAATCTATCATAAAAGAACAGGAAACACTCAGAGAGAAAGTCGCTAAAATCGCGACCCAATTTCCAGCTACTCACCTTAATAATCCATACCAAATAATCGTTTTTTATGAAGGCACTTATCCAATTCATGTTGATTATGAATACAAAACTTCCGAGGATCTAAAGCCTATGGCTAAAGGAAAGGATGTAATTGTGGTTTTTGATAGAACAGGTGAACTAAATAGCTGGAAAAAAGCATGTTTAGGAGCCGCTGAAGAAGTTACTCCTACATTAGACCAACTCCAATATTTCGAAGACAGGTTTTGGGGTTGGATTATTTATACGCATGGGAAAATTAAAAGAGGAGAGCTTTGGGAAGCTAGAGACGCTATCGAATACATTCGGAGCAATGTTCTAAACAGACTTGCTTATTATCAGTTGAGGTTAAAGGATGAAGGCAATAGACGTCTTGAGTCAAAATTTACCCCAGAGATTTTAAATATGTTAGAAAAAACAATTCCGAAAGGACATGACAAAGAGTCGTATCGACTGGTGTTGTCAAATATTGTTGCTACCTACACAAAGCTATTTGATCGGGCGGTATTGGCTAATGCCGTGGAAGGAATAAATCAGGCAGATCGTGATTACTTAACCAAAGCCGTTGAGTTCTAATAAGCGTTTTGAAGTGACGCGAAGTTGGATATACTTAAAATTACAATGAAAGAAGAAGTATCAAAAGTATTAACCGAAGGTTTAGTTGGTGGATATGCTGGTAAGGGAAAAGTCTCTAACGTCGACAGAGCTTCATTTTCGGGTAAGTCTAGTCACTCAGAACCTACACCAGGTAGTGTTTATCACGATGAATGGTTTGTACCGAATTATTTAGGCGGAGGACAAGAGCTTGTAAAAGTGGGAGAGGAGATGTTTACCAGGCTTTATGGTGGTGGTACTCCTTCTCCTGAGAAATTGGCTGAATTAGGGATAACGGTAGAAGACGTAGGAGAATATTTAAAAAGGAAGGTTGTTGAATTGGGAGATAAAACAAGACTATATGAGGAATGTAAAACCAGACCTGATGGTGAATGGCAGTATATGTATGAAGTGCTTATGAAGGATTCTAACATTCCAGTAATAGTATCTGCCGAATCAGTAACTTATAGAGGAATACGGGTACATCTACATCCATTTATTCTCTCACCGTTGAAATAAAATTTTTTATACCAAGGTGTCCCTGTAGATTTCTAGTTTACAATAAACGCGTGCCAACATTTCCCTACAAACTAATCAGAACCAGAAAATTCTCAAATCAATGGGTGTCTGGAATTCTTGACACTAATGGCGTTTACAGCAATGTAATGTGGTATCCTAAATTTACATGAATGAGCCTACTCATACAGTCGGATTATCACGAAGGGATGCTCTCAAAGCCATTTTAGTCGGAGTACCAGTTGGATTGGCACTTGGAACGGGATTGGGTAGTTTAGCTGCAAAGATCATTGAGTCTTCGTCCAAAGAGGGAGACAGTATCAATTTGAACGAACTATTAACAACCGAGCAGGCTAAATTGCTAAACGAAATCGGAGAATACAGAGACTCGTTAGCACTACAGGGATTACCAGCACACCTAATGTCATCAAAAATAAAAGAAGCCTCTAACGTGAGTTGGAATTACGATATAAAAGAAACTGCTGTTGAAATATCTGATGCTCATAAATCACACGCTCAACAAGCTCTGAAAATTCAACAATTACTATTTGGTGACAACGGGAAATGGCTTGTTAGAAAGATCAAGTCAGACACCAGCATAACGGCGGCTGGCACTTATAACAATGAAAGTCGCACCATGACTTTAGATACAGTTGACGATCCCACGTCACCATGGTTTATTTTCGTTTCAACTCACGAAAACGGTCACGCTACAGATCCATCACTAATGACTAGCTCGATTTACCCACTTGATAACTTGATTAAAGTATCTCATGGAATGGCTCGAGTACTCAACCAATCAACAAAAATTGAAGGTATGTTTATGAATTACCCATACTCGTACAACATTCCCTTTATTAAGAAAGGGATTGGTGAGGGGGTTGGTAGGTTATTTTTACAAGACTCAGCTCTAATAGACCAGGTAGATTTTGCCGGTCATGAAATGATCGTTTCAACTCTCGTAACTATTGCCAAAGAGCAAAGGGTTTCGATTGGTGATATAAAGTTTACCAAAAAAGTCTGCCATGAACTGGGGGGAGCTTTGTTGCCAAAAATACTTAGTAAGAGCATCTCCATAGCAGGCATATTGTTGAGTGATTGGTATGCTCCTAGGGTGGAAGCTGCCAGTAAAGAAATTTTTGCTGATATGGTTGCCACAGCCTTAATGACACCTGATAAGATACAAGATAATCAAGAAATTTTGACGGGTATCGCTGAAGTTCTATCAGGTGTTCAAGGAAAGCAGATAAATATAAACGATGTAATTAAAGAACTACATGTCACAGATGATGAGATAAGGGAACGCTTTGTAGCAGAACAAGAAGTGGTAGCATCTATGGAACAACAATCTACTCAACCGGAACTTCAACAAACATTAGATGATACTGAAGTGCAAGCTATCCGAGAAGAAGCCGAGATGGAAAAGCAAACGCAAAATACGTTCTGGGATTTTATATCTAACGGAACTTTACCGCAGAATATCGGGGAGGACTCGATAGACATTCGAACCACCATGAAGAAATATGGACATGTTGTCAGTAAAGTATATCGTGAATTTCCGGAAATCATGTATGGATTGTACGCCGACGATACTTCATTTGATCCCCATCTACATATCTGGGAAACGTGGGCTGTAGCCGAGGCGTGGAATATTGATGTGACTTATAACTTGCTTTCAGATACGTCATTGATACCAGAGAATCTGGAAGACGTTAAGCGAAGAATAAGTGTGTTGGAAAATTTCATCAGCAGTTCTGCATTTAAACGACCAGAAGGACAATCGACGACCTCAGTTCAAGCAAGACATTTATCTCACGTCGATGCTCTAAAAAATCGCATGAAGATCATTTTATCTTGAGATCCTGGATCTAGTCTACAATAGACGCGTGCCAACATTTCCCTACAAACTAATCAGAACCAGAAAATTCTCAGCCGGAATGCGCTTGAGTATTCATCCTGAAAAAGGTCTGACAGTCAGAGCTCCTTTTTGGGTGCCCGAGATATCGATTCGAAAATTTGTCGAAGAAAAATCCGACTGGATTCAAAAACAGCTGAGTAGATTGAATCATTCCAAACCAAAAGAAAAAGAATACGTCGATGGAGAAAAACATCTCTATTTTGGCCAAGAATACGATTTAAACATCTTATACCTCAAAACTCCCCGACGAACCGAAGTTAAAATTCACGATGACAAAATCCAGGTGTCCCTATTTGAGGGTCACGCCGATAATAAACGAACCAATGAAATAAAAGAGGCAATTCTTCGGTTTTATCTGGAAACCGGCATTGCTGTGATTACGGAAAAGGTTAATCACTATTCAAGCCTGCTCGAAGTTGAATACAACCGAATCGATATCAAAAAAGTTTCGTCGATCTGGGGCAGTTGTTCACCGACTAATCGCCTTAGTTTCAATCGTAAATTAATAATGGCTCCCCACGAAGTTGTCGACTATGTCATTATTCATGAAGTTTGTCACCTGGTTCAGAGAAATCACAGCAGTCATTTTTGGGGGCTGGTAGCCAAGTTTGATCCAAAATACAAGGAACATCGACGCTGGCTTCATCGGAACAATCAAAAACTACTCGTCTAAAGGCTCGTCTTCACCATCTTCGTTAAGATCATCATCTTCACTCCAATCATTAGTTCGTCCAAGTTCCGCCCAAAGCCTGACATCAACATCTATCTCTTCTCCTTGAATAATTGTAATACTTCCGGTTACCGGATCGATGAACATACGGTATCGATAAAGCTCATACATCTCCTCGTACTCGCCATAAAACTGATCCAAGAGACTGTTCATCTCAGCTAGTAACTCAGAGACATCTTCAACACGATTCGTACCGGTCAGTTTGAGTATTTGTTCTTCACAGCACTGCAGTTGAACCCAAAGGTACTCATCTACATGTTCACTAAATTTTTTAAGCGATGACTCTACACTGGACATAGTTTATGATAATACTACATGTTTCGAACATTGTTGATTATCAGTTTTTTGATATTGGCTATTTTTGCCAGTCAGTATTCATATTTTAATATAGATCTCCAAATTAGTCAGACGTTACAGGGTATCCGCAATCCTCTTTTTTCCGACACCATGAATCTCGTCAGTGAGCTAGGCGACGACTTCAATCTGGTGATAATTATTGGATTAGCCGTGACGCTACTATATTTCGCCGGCTTAAAATTGGAAGCTCTTAAAATAGCTCTGTTTTCTCTTACCGGTGCTCTAATCGGAACTCTCACAAAATGGATTGTTAGTCGCCCTCGTCCGGACTCCGGTTTGGTTAATATTCAAGCAGTCATAAGTGACAAAAGTTTTCCTAGCCTGCATGTGTTACTGTTTACCATTTTTTTTGGTTATTTATGTTATCTCTCAATTTACAAAATCGAAACTAATTGGTTAAAAATTCTGATAGCCTCAGTCTCAGCCTTCTTGATTCTAACCATCGGTCTCTCTAGAATCTATCTCGGCGTACATTGGCCTAGCGATGTCCTTGGAGGTTACTTGTTGGGAGCCGTCTTTATTAGTTTTCTAAAAAACCATGCCCAAAGATAAATTTTCCGCTGTTTGGATTTCACACACTTCAATCAACGACTATCTTCACTGTCCCCGAGCCTACTATCTAAAAAATATTTACAAAGACAAAACTACTGGACACAAAATTCAAGTCATTAGTCCGTCACTGGCTCTTGGTTCCGCCGTTCACAGTGTCATCGAGTCCCTTTCCAACATCCCTACTAACTCGCGTTTTGACGAATCTCTGATTCTAAAGTTTGATGAAATCTGGAATCAATATGGTGGCAAAAAAGGAGGATTTGTCGATCTGGAGGAAGAACATAAATTTAAAGAACGAGGTAAGGCCATGCTGAGAAAGGTGATGGATAATCCAGGTCCTTTAAAAAATCTTTCGATCAAGATTAAAGAAAGTTTACCTTACTACTGGATCTCCGAGGCGGAAAACATTATTCTCTGTGGCAAGCTGGACTGGCTGGAATACCTCCAAGACAGTGACAGTGTCCACATCATTGATTTTAAGACTGGTAAAAAAGAAGAGACGGCCGACTCGCTTCAATTACCTATCTATCATCTCCTGGTGCATCACTGTCAAAAAAGACCGGTATCCAAAGCCTCATACTGGTACTTGGAATTTAGCAGTTCCCCTCAAGAAAAAGCCCTTCCGGATCTAAAACAGGCTCACGAAAAAGTGCTCGAAGTGGGTAGAAAAATTAAACTGGCTCGTAAACTGGAAAGGTTCGAGTGTTCGAGTGGTGACACGGGTTGTTCATGGTGTCTTCCATTTGAAGAAGTAGTCAGGGGTGGGGGAGAGTTTGTGGGAGAGATAAACCATCGCAACACTTACCTTCTCTCGAAATCAATTGCTGTTGAAATTGAAGACGACAGCCTCATAATCTAGTACGCCGTAATGGCTACTGCAAAACTGCTTTGAGCGTAAATACAGCCCCACACATACTCACCTCCGGCCAGTAGAGACTTATGCCCCAGAGTCGTTTCCCAGGCTGTTATCGTTTCTTGAGGAGATTGATAGCCAGCCGCCAAATACTCACTCACATTATATTTTTCGGCTATCCATTTTAAATCGAATCGACTCAAGAGGGGTGCAAATCCGGCGTGTCCATCTAATTTCCCGAGCTCCAAAAGTTGATTGAGACGAATGGATGCCAACGTACAAAGTTCATCTCGTTTCCCGAGAGGATTTACTCCCAGTTCGACTCGTCGTTTATTAACTGTATCCCAAAGTTCCGGACCTCCCCAAATAATTTTTTTAGGAATCGGAACTATTTTTCTTGGAGACACCATCACTACATAAACAGAAACCTTATCTTGTTCGTTTTTTACCGCTATACCAACTTCCTTAAAATCCGGATGAAGTAGAGAAGCCATTAAAGTCCTGTCATTTGACCAAAAAGAAATCGGGTCGTTGTTTTTGAAGAAGTCAGTCAGAAGCAAATCACCAATAAAGCTCGCGTCATAATCGGCATTTTTAACCGCCACTTCTCGGGTAAGTCCGGTGGCGGATCCGGAATAGTCGTCTTCGGTGATAATAACCGACAGCCTGCTTAAAGCCGATTTGTTAAGCTTGCTATTAATCTTCAACTTCATAAAGCCGGCACTTTCTCTAGCCTGGTTAATTTTTGTCAAAACCATGTCGGCACTCCAATCAGGAAAAAATTTAGCATTGTTTCTTTCAACATAAACTCTCTGCCCAATTTCTTCTCCAATTTTTTGAATGGGGATGTTTTTATAGCCATAGTACAGAATACTAATCGCCATTGCCCAAATAACCAAACGTAAAAATATTTTCACCAGTTTAAGTATAAAATACTTTTTCGGTTAATGTGTATACTTGCTTCATGAACATCATCATCAATCCCCAGAAATTATCGATTTCTGATCATTTCAAAGAGAGAATTCAAACTAAATTTGATCAGGGTCTCGGAAAACTATTAAAGAATTATCAAGAAGATCTCAAAATTGCCTCGCTATCAATTGAAAAAGTCACTCGCTCCGGTTACGAGATCAAGTTTGACATGAATTTACCCGGCTGTCCGATAAATATTCGGGATACTCACCAAGTCTTGATGGATGGGATAGTGAGAGTCAGAAATCAAGCCAAAAGACAAATCAAGAAATACATCGAAAAAATGCGCGGCTACTGATCTTTAAATCTTTTTTTCATCTCCCTTATCTTTCTCCCCAAAACAGCTTTCTTAATCTCCCCGTCTGGTCTCAGGAAATTCATGTCATTGGCAAGCTCCTTTAGAGCCAAAACCATCATCGTGCCGTAACGGATAAACAGTTTGTCCCAAGAATCGTGGAAGTTTTTTAAATGGACTTCTAGGTACTTTTCACCCCCTTCAGCCAACATGTGGTGAGCTACCGATTCAAAAATTATTATCTTAGCTTGAATTAGATTTTCCTGTTCCACCAGTAAGTCTTCAGTTCTTCGCGGACTGAGTGACCCATCCGGTTTTAGAGTCTTCTTCAGTTCGTCAAACGGATTACTGGCTGTCTTCTTCGAAATCCATGACCCAACCTCGCCTTTTGGCTTGATATATACCCCCTTTAATCTTTCTTGCATGTTTCCCATGGCTGTATTCTAGCACCAGATATAATGTGGCATATGGCTAACCCGATCAAATGTCCCAAATGCGGCGAAGAGTTCGAAATTTCCGAAGCTCTGAGTCATAATATCCGGGAAGAAGTCGAAAAAGATCTACGACAAAAAGTCCAAAAAGAAACCGAGGCCAAGTTCCGATCCGAAAACGACGAAAAAATATCCATGATGGCCGAGGAATTAAAGTTTAAAACGGCTAAACTGGAAGAATCCCGTGAAGATGCCTTAAAACTTCATCAGGAGAAACTCAGACTCGAAGACGAAAGAAAATCTTTTGAAGTTGACAAGCAAAAGCAGTTAAGCGAAGAACGGGAAAAAATTCGCCAACAAACTCTGCTTGAAGCCAGTGATGCCCATTGGATGAAAGATCTGGAGAAAGAAAAGATGATTAATGATCTCAAGAAATCGTTGGAAAACGCTCAGCTCAAAGCGTCTCAAGGTTCTCAACAGCTCCAGGGTGAGGTGCAGGAACTGGATCTGGAAGGTTTTCTTCACGCCGCCTTTCCACATGATGAAATTAATCCCGTCGGCAAAGGCGTACGTGGAGCCGATATTAGCCAAGTAGTCCGTACTAATCTCGGCACTACCTGCGGTGTTATTCTCTGGGAATCCAAGCGTACCAAAGCATGGGTCGATGACTGGGCCGACAAACTCAAAGATGATATGCGCTCTTCGAAGGCCAATATTCCGGTCATTATTACGACCGTTCTCCCTAAGGAAATTAAATCCGGTTTTGGTTTTTACCGGGGTGTCTGGGTGGCCGAACCGAAATATGTTCACCCTTTGGCCGAAATTTTGCGCAAGAATCTAATCGATGTCGCTCGGGAAAAACACAATGGTCAAGATCGGGGTACCAAAGCCGACCTAATTTATACCTACCTCACGAGCGACGCTTTTGTTCAGCAAATTCAGAGCATCATCGAAGTTCACCAAAATATGCAGCTTCAAATTCAAAAAGAACGCGTCTCCTTTGAAAAGATCTGGAAAGAGCGAGAGGCTCAAGCTCAACGCATTATCATTAGTACCGCCGGTATCTACGGCAGTATTCAAGGCGTGGCCGGCCAGTCACTCCCGCCGGTCAAAGGTCTCGACCTCCTCGAAGCATAAATTTATCGTCATTGCGAGGAGTGTAGTCATGACGTGGCAATCTCACTTCATCCCTGTGCTAACATGAGCTCATGTACGCCAAAAGATCCAGAAATATTTTCGATCCGAAGTCCAAAGAACCATTTCAGATCAGTCGATCCAAAATAGAGCTATACACTAACTGCCCTCGCTGTTTCTATATGGATGTTCGTCTCGGTCTTTCACGCCCCTCCACCCCCCCATACACTCTTAATTCAGCCGTGGATAATCTTCTAAAAAATGAGTTCGATCTGCTACGAAAGAAGGGAGAGAAACACGAACTGGTCGAAAAATACGCCATCGACGCCATCCCGTTCAGTCATCCCGATCTTCCAAAATGGCGGGGTGAAGTGACTGCTTACGTCGGCGCCTTGGTTCTAGACGAAAAAAGCAATTTAATGGTCAATGGCTTGGTAGATGATGTTTGGCAGGACAGTCAGGGGAATCTCGTTATGGTTGATTACAAATCCACCAGTACTTCCAAAGAAATTTCGCTTAATGACGAATGGAAACAGTCGTACAAGCGTCAGATCGAAGTCTATCAGTGGATCTTCCACAAACTCGGCTTTCCAGTTTCTAAAACAGGTTACTTTATTTTTGCCAATGCCCGGAAAAATCTTCCCAAATTTGACGGCAAACTGGAGTTTGAGATGTCAATTCTCCCGTACGAAGGTAATCCTGACTGGGTCGAACTTACCCTTTTGGAAATTCGGGAACTTCTTAACTCCGATGCAATTCCTGCTCAGGCTCCGGAATGTGAATACTGTGCCTACAAACAAAAATCCGCCCAAATCGTCAAATCCATCAAAGAAAAACTATAGGTCTTTATTTCTAGCCAAAGTCCTATAGAATATACAAGACTTAAAGAGTCAAACATTCAAAATATTGGAGGCTAAGTTGGAAAAGTTAAGCTCTGTTACTTGTAGTTGGTGTGGACACAAGGGGGTGCCTGGTGATGGCAATGGTGTTTTTAGAGATGTTGATGTGGACTTCAATACTCTTTCGTATCCTGGGATTCCCATATGTGGGGGTTGTGGTGGTCTAGGCGTTGAGTACGAGGTCGAGGATTTCAAAGCTCGCACCTCTCGTATATGTGATCTTCGGTTCAAATTCCACCCCGTCGATGACTTACAAGAACCACCTACCGTTATTCCTTATGTTGCTCTCAGAGAGCTGATAAAAGAGGTTGAGGAACTGGTTAAATACTACGGTCCGGCGAGTGAGAACTCTTTTTCCAGTCGCCTCTTGGCGCCGGATAGTGTTTATCGGCGAGCATTATCAGTCATGGAGAAGGGTGTAAACGAAACACTCGAACGTGTCAAAAACTATACTCCTGACATACCAAGAGCGACCATCAGTCGCTGTCGAGAGGCCTTGATCGCCTTATATTCCGGAGAGATTGACAAGGGGTTTAGACTTTATGAACGTCTTCTAAAAGACTTTCCTACTCATAGTGGTTTGGAACATGATTACGGTACTTTACTGATCATGTTCAAACGGGATATGCCGAATGCTCTTCTCCACTTTCAAAAATCAACCACCTTGGAGCCCAAAAAAGCCCTTCATTTTTTTCAAACCGCCAAGGCTCTCGTGCTTTTAAAGAGGCCAGTAGATGCCTTAGTCTACGCGATAGAGGCCAAAGAGCAACCAGATTACCCACAGGTTCAGGCTGAAAATGACGATATCGAGTCTCTTCTTACCGAACTCAGTCATCTAGTCCCTCAAACCAACAATCGAGTTCATTAATTCTCATACCCACCTCAAATCAACGAGGTGGTTTTTTTGGGTGAGATAATACTCAAATGACTCTAACTAATTTCAATTTTGATTTACCCGGAGACCTGATCGGTCAGAAAGCCATCGAGCCACGCGACTCGTGTAGACTTCTCGTCGTAAACCGTCAAAATCAATCCTTGACTCACAACATCTTCCGCGATTTGCCGGACATCCTTGATGAGAAATGTGTCTTGGTTCTTAACGATACCAAAGTTTTCCCCGCTAGACTCTATGGCACCAAAGTTACAGGAGGAAAAATCGAAGTCTTACTTCTCAAACAACTTTCACTTAACAGTTTTACTTGCATCCTTCGTGGCAAAACCAAGGACAGTCAAAAACTCATTTTTTCAGACAACTTGTCTGCCACAGTCCTAGGTGGCGAGATTAAATTCAGCCTATCAGGTACGGAATTATTGTCAGCACTTGATGCCCTCGGTAAAACCCCCTTGCCTCCATATATTCATTCGACAGAGTCAGAAGAAAAACTACGAGAGCAGTACCAAACCGTTTATGCCAGAGAAAAGGGGAGTGCCGCCGCTCCCACGGCAGGCTTACACTTTACCGAGAGTCTTCTGAGTAAATTAGCAGAGAAAGGTGTTCAAGTCGAAAAAATTACCTTACATGTAGGACTCGGTACCTTCAAACCGGTGACTGAGGAACAGATAGCCTCAAAAACCTTACACTCCGAATCGTTTTGGTTATCGGCTGAAACAGCCCAAAGATTAAACCAAGCCAAAAAAGCAGATAAGAAAATAATTGCTGTCGGAACCACTACCTGTCGTGTCTTGGAATCTCAAGCGAGGGAAACAGGAAAGCTAACGGCCGGAGAAGGGGAGACCAATCTCTTCATCCAGTCGGGATTTCATTTTAATTTTGTTGACGGCTTGATCACCAACTTCCATCTACCCGGAACGTCTCTATTAATGCTCGTTAGCGCCTTTGTTTCTGCGCCCAACTCCCCTATTACTTTCAAAATTTTTAAAGACAGTCTCGTTGGTAGAGCATACGCCGAAGCTATCAAAAATAAATACAAATTCTTTAGTTTTGGCGACGCCATGATGATAATATAAGTTCATGTCATTAAATGAAATCGGTGCCTTAGTTTTGAAGCAAGCAGAAGAAAAAGGCTGGGGACACACAAAAGAAATGTTGAACGTAGCCGAAAAAATGATGCTCATCAATACAGAGGTGACGGAATTCCACGACGCAATGGTATCGGAACCAAGTAACACAAAAGATACAATTAATGCTGAAAGTGCCGATATTTTGATGCGAACTCTGCATTTGGGATTAGCGTGGGGGGTGGATTTTGACAAAGAAACTCCTTTTGAAAGTAGATTTTTTAAGAAAAAATTGGAAGTAGTTACCGACTCAGATTACTTATATTTACATTCACTGGTTTCTGTCGGCTACGATCAGTACCGTCATAAAGATATCGACAGCTTCAAAAGATCGTTGTACGTTATTGCCAAAGAGATTCAGTATCTAACCATGTCCATCGAAAGAGATGTTGAGATCGCGGCACTGCAAAAAATAAATCTAAACAAATCTAGAATGTGGGATAAAAATAAACTAATGGGTAACTATTACAAAGGTTCTTAAACTGAAGCAATTTTTTTCCATCTTCTCTCTCATCTGTTCTACCAGTCGCACCATGAAACGAACATTATGTATCGAAGCCAGTCGGTAGTAGGTAAGCTCCTTTGAGCGATAGAGATGATTAAGGTACCCACGAGTGTAGCCGGAAAGGCAGGTATAGCAATCACAGCCCTCCATAATGATATCTTTATCACCGATAAACTGTGCGTTACCTATATTTAGCCTACCGTTAGAAAACTCGCTTTCAAATTTGTCTCCTCTGATCTCGCCGTGATAAAGAGCGCCATTCCTTGCCAACCTAGTCGGAGCCACACAATCGAACATATCAATCCCCGCCTTAATAATCTCAACAATATTTTGCGGGTCTCTCCCGAGACCCATCGTATAAATCGGCTTGTCTCTTGGTAACAAATGTTTTATCCAACCAATTACTTCCAGAGTTCCCTCCATGTTATATCCGACCGTTTCACCTCCCAAAGCTATGCCACTAAAAGGTAACGATGTAATAAACTCCGCCGCTTCCTTTCTCATTTTCATATCCATACTTCCTTGAATAATGCCAAAGAGGGCCTGATTTGTACCCTGAATACTTTTCATTCCATTGTTCTGCCACTGTTTTACACTTCTCTCTGCCCATCTGTGTGTTCTGTCCAGTGCTTCTCTAATATATTTCTTTTCTGCTTTATCCGGCGTACACTCATCAAAAGCCATAATAATATCTGCTCCTAAGTCTCTTTGAATATCCATCGATGTTTCTGGCGTAAAGCGGTGGCTCTTTCCATCCAGGTGAGACTTAAATGTCACCCCCTCCTCATCTATTTTCGAAAGCGATTCTCCTTTGGCACCCAGACCAAGAGAGAACACTTGGAAACCACCACTGTCGGTGAGCGTTGGTCCATCCCAGTTCATAAATTTAGCCACTCCTCCAAGGTTAGAAACAGTCTTTTCACCCGGCCTCAAAAAGAGGTGATATGTATTAGCCAGCACAATTTCTGCTTTAGTCTGTCGTATATCTTGCCCATCAAGAGCCTTGACCGTCGCGGCCGTACCCACAGGCATAAATACCGGGGTCTGAACCTCTCCATGATCTGTAGTAATTTTTCCTGTCCCGTCTTGATTTTTCGTGAATTTAAACATAAATGGAGCCGGGGGTGGGACTCGAACCCACTACCTGCGGTTTACGATACCGCCGCTCTACCAGCTGAGCTACCCCGGCAACTAATCCTATTTTACCCGAAAACATTTACTACACCAATTTAGGTGGTAAAATACGAATGAATCACGAGACCATTGAATAATTACCTTATTTGTCATTCCCGACTTGATCTGGAATCCATCTGGAACTTATTTATATAGATCCCCGCCTTCGCGAGGATGACAGAACAGAGTTATTCAACAGTCTCAATCCTATACTTTGACAAACTGGAGGCAAAAAAGATGAGTTATCGAACTTTGAATTACGAAGTCAGCGTTGACCGAGATAAGTTACTAGATTTATTTTTGGGGAGAGGCAATTTGTTAATCACTCTGGATGGACAAACCACCACTCTCCAAAGAATCTACGATCTTGGATTTCTGCGTGATCTCGATGATAGGGAGTTCTATTCAGCCAAAATAGAGGGGGTTTCTGACGCTCCTAACATAACAGAAGTGGATGGTAAGTGCACCTTAGCACTTCTAAATTTCAACCGTGACATCTTTATTTTAAATCTAGAATTACATTTACAAGATCAGTACGAATAAAAGAGAAAAGCACCATCAATCTGAAAAACTACACTGGAGGTAAAAATGAGCTTTGTGATTATCGATTACAAGATTAGTCTTACGAGAGACCAGGTCGTCAAACTCTTGGTCGACAGCGAGAGTGTTAAAACCGTCACCGAAGATGGTGAAAATATCATTATCATGGGATACGGCAGAGACAAGTTGACTATCGATAAGGAAAATGGAGGCATCGTTCACCTTCTTTTAACCAATATCGAATTTATAGATCACGATGAATACATGTGGAGCGAGGTTCGACTGGTTACCTCGGACAAAGTCACCTATTCAGGTATCATTTCCCCCGTCCATCACTAGTATTTACACACCGTGCCGGAGAGTTTTCTCTTGCACGGTTTTTTTGCGCCGTTACTTCTCTAAGACAGGAATCGTGATTTTTACTCCGGTGAAGATCAGGTCTGGGTCAGCAAAGAGCTTTTTGTTTGCCCAATAAATCTTGGTCCATTTATAGCCATCACCATAAGCACGAACCGCAATTTTCCAGTAAGAATCTCCTGCCTGAGTCGTGTATTCTCCTACCTCGATAGCCGAAGAATCACTCTTCACCACGTCACCTTTATCAGACAGAGCAATTTCCTTTTTTAATTCCAGTACCGTGATCTTCTTTGGTTCCACTTTTGGAATACGTAGTTCCATTCCGGCAGTAATGACACCCTTTCCGGAAATCTTATTTTCACTCATGATATCTACATAGTTATAGCCAGACTTGTAGTATTTTTCTGAGATATGCCACAGGTCATCCCCCTTAACTACTTTATAGGTGGCAATTAATTTATTATTTGAACCCTCTTCACCTATATCGGTAGTGGCAGTTTCCTGTTCATTTAAGAGAACTCCTTGCCAAGTCTTTAAGTTCGCAGTTCTAAAATAGTTGAAGATCAAACCGGCAATAACCACGATCACCACAGCTCCCATCAGCGTACTGATGGTGTTTTCGTTTAATTTAAAAAATTTTAGGATATTTTTAATCCCTTTAGAAGAACTCTGTCCTTTTTTCATACCTCAATCTTATATAAAGAATTATCTTTGTCAATAGGCAGTTATTTAATTGTCACCTTTGTTTCAAAACCGGACTATTTTTGGTTGAAAAGTGGACTGGAGGTAAAGCTCGTAAGATCAGTCCATGCAATTACACAAAAGACTGTCT
>LCKO01000013.1 GCA_001001485.1 Candidatus Collierbacteria bacterium GW2011_GWB2_45_17 | reverse complement strand
ACTCTCGGTCAGTAGCCCACCATAAAAACCTCCCACCCCACCCACCCCAATTAAATATATTTTCATAGCCAATCAAGACTAATTATATCTTGTACTAATCGTGTTTTTGCCAAAATAAAAGCCCCTTAAAAAAGGGGCTTTGACACACTTACTTAGTCCATAGAAATACCGGTACCTCTCTCAGTTCGTCCGGCACACACACCTGAATGTACCCTCCTGGCTGGAGAGGAACTTGAACATCAATTAGTTCTGCCACCTCGGCTGTAACAGGGGTAGCCGCGAACACGACTGATTTTTGCCCTGGTAAAAAAAGGTTCACGCACCCGGTGACAAAAAATTTTCGGGGGTGATTATTATCATCCAGACTGAGCTCCTCTAGCCAAAAACCAACAACCTCGGAAGATTCGATATCCGAGTGCAGAGGATGACCCACCCCACCCAGTCGGATCTCGTTACCTACCAAAACAATCTCACCGCTGTCAATGGCCGCATTAAAACGCGCTCGAGGGCCATAAGATATCATCAATAAAGCTATAACGACAACGCACACAAAAAACAATATAATTGCATACTCAACCACTCCTTGGCCTTTTTCCTTCTCAGCTGTTTTCATTGGGTTCCTCCAAATATATTCTAGGGGGCTTATCACCCCGGGCAAATATGTTTGATGAACCACTGCCATCGAACACCCACTGGCACATAATGGGCAGCATCACCGACTTTCAATAGACCATTTTTCAAACTTCCCAGTCGGTACCAGATATAGACCAGGTGATTCCCGTAAATCAGACTTTCCTGACGCTTTTTGTCCAAGTTGTCATATTTGTGTCGCTCCTTCAACAGCTCCTCCATGGAATTGAAAGGAATATCGTATTGGAGCTGGTATACTCGCTCTTTCAAGGGTAATTTTTCCGTCTTCATGGTCACCACGGCCAAATTACAGACAAAACGATGGGGGTCAATATACAACACACTCCCGCATTGATCACAATGAATCATGCTTAAATAAACGGGAGCACCACACTCATTACAGATGTAATTCTTCTTGGGCATTTTCTTCTCCTTCAGACTAGATTTCGGATTTCAAAGTTCACCCTATATTATATACCACATACTCTCCCTCGAGCTTGTACCCATGTTTTTGCCAAAACAAAAGCCCCTTAAAAAAGGGGCTCTGACACTTACTTCGTCCACAAATACACCGGTACCTCGCTCAGTTCATCCGGTACACACACCTGAATGTACCCTCCTGGTTGGAGCGGAACCTGAACATCAATTAGTTCCGCCACCTCGGCTGTAACAGGGGTAGCCGCGAACACGACTGACATTTTCTCTGGTAAATAAATGTTCACGCACTCGGTGACAAAAAATTTTCGAGGATAACTATGATCATCCAAGCCGAGATCGTCTAGCCAAAAATTGACAACCTTGGAAGATTCGATATTCGAGTGCAGAGGATGACCCACCTCGCCTAGTCGGATCTCACTACCTACCAAAACAATCTCACCGCTGTCAATGGCCATATCAAAACGCCCCCGAGGTCCGTAAGACATCAAAAATAAAAATATAACGACAACGCACACAAAAAACAATATAACTACATACTCACCCAACCCCTGGCCTTTTTCCTTCATAGGTGTTCTCATTGGGTTCCTCCAAATATTAGTGTACTTGCTGGGGCGATTATACTACAGGTTTTTCACCACATACTCTCCCTCAAGCTTGTACCCAAGCCTACGGTAGTACTCTCTGGTGCCTATCGCCGAGATGACGGTCATTTTTCGATAGCCTCGCTCTTTGGCTATCTCCTCCGCCCTAGCCAGCAATCTCTTCCCCAGCCCTCTATGCTGACTCTTCACCTTCAAGGACTCTCCTCGTAGGCCACCAATTTCTTTCACCTGTCCATAAGTGTGAACTTCACGGACGATAGCCGAACCTTCGAGTTCCGGAAATAACATCTTTTCATCCACCTCCGGCAATCTTAATCTCAGCATCGAAAAAAGTTTGCCCTCGGCTTCAAACGATAAAAATATTTCTTTACCACCCAAAGTTTCCCTCTCGTCCACCAGTAATTCCACTTTAGCATCGTAAACTCTACTGCGTACTTCCCTGCACCGCATACACAAGCATTTCTTGCCTTCTTTTTTCAGTTCTTCTTGGAGAATTTGCCTCAAGTTCGTCCTCATCGTCCCGGAGCTGACCCACTGCTTGCTAATATCCCGCACTAGCCTGTCTATTCGGCACCACTTCGGTGTCAACCTTTTCACTTCTTTGAGAACTTTTTTGAGATCTTCGTCACTATAGCTCTGATACTCTCCTCGTTTCCACATCTCGTGTAGTTCCGTCGTCGGAATCACCATCGCCGGATAAACTTTCAAGTAATCAGGCTGAAATCTGGGGTCGTCAAACATAATTTTCGCCATTTCAATGTCTTTTTCCGGCGTACTCCCCGGAAGATTCGGCATAAAGTGATAGCAAATCTTAATTCCGGCATTCCGACACATCCGTGTCGCCTCGGCTACCTCAGCTAGACTATGTCCTCGGTTTATTTTTTTTAGAATTTCCTCATCAAACGCTTGAACCCCCAGCTGAACCTTGGTGACTCCCATCTTCCGCCATAAAATTATTTCTTCTTCGCTCACCCAGTCCGGCCTGGTCTCGATAGAAATACCCACCACTCGCCTCTCCCCCGTTTCGTTGTACTTTTGCGCCTCCGCCAAACTCTCCGACACAAAACCATTCACCCCATCAAACATTCCCTTAAAAAATTCCACCTTGTAGTCCTCAGGATAAGCCGAAAAAGTACCGCCAATCACAATCAAATCAATTTTGTCCGTAATATGCCCAGTCTCTTCCATTTGCCTGATTCTCATCTCTACTTGAAGACGTGGATCAAACTTTAATTTCTTAGCTCTCTGAGCCGCCGGCTCGTCCGAAAGATACGACTTCGGCATACCCTCCTCCAGTGGGCAGTACACGCAATTTCCCGGGCAGTAGTGAGGCTTCATCATGACCGCAAAAGGCGCTACCCCAGATTCTGTGCGTACTCCACGGGTCTTAAAAAGCTCAATTAGGTCTGGGTCAGTCAGGTGTGGCCAAATTTCCGAGTTTTTAGGCATTCGGCCCAGAGCCTTAGCCCAGATCCGCCGATACTCCTCCGAGTTCTCAGGAGTCATCTTTTCCTCATCCATACGCACCAATTCTTCAACTGTCACTCCTACATTGTACAGTCCTATTGACATAATACATAACTTATAGTAAGATACTCACTGTTCGTAAACACACATTTACATTTTGAAGGAGAAGAGAAATGAGAAAAGTTGCTTTGTTTATGTTCGCCCTGTCATTCGCTTTGACAGGTTGTTTCATCAACGACGATGTCCAGACTGATCAGTCCGGCGTCATTGTCGATGGTGGTAAAATTACAGAATGTGTTGGCCCGGGCGTCTATACCCGGTGGGGATTTTTTGAAGATCTGGTAGAAGTGTCCAACGGCACAGTCACCTTCGAGGTTTCCGATCCTCAGGTGGCTACGAAAGATAGTCAGTTGGTGTCGGTAATTGTCACGATCCAGGCCCGCAGAAACGCTGATTGTGATTCGCTGAAAAACCTGCTGACCAACTGGCCGGCACTGATTGATGACACCAATCTGATCAATACCATTACCGCGACGACAAACGAAGCAATCAAAGTTGGTACCCGTCAGTTTGATCTCACCCAACTGCTTAACGACCGCGTTGGATTATCATCGGCCGTAGAAACAGCGTTGGAGAATGACTCGAATAAGTATTCGACGACCATCATCAACGTGACAATCAAAGATGTTGGGCTTGATCCGGCGTATGCCGAAGTTTTGCAGAAAAAGGCTTTGCTCACTGTCCAAATCGAAGCCGCACTTCGCGAACAAGATTTGATCAAGCAGCAAGCTGCCAACGACAAGTTGGCGCAAGAACAAAGGACTCTCGTGTCTTTGGCACAATTGGATGCCGAAAAAGCCGTCACAGCGGTTCAGGTCGAAATTGCGACCCGCGCCGGTAATGTGGTCGAAGCCGCCAACAATGTCTATCTGATCAATCCGGCCGCTTTCGAGCTCGAAAAGCTCAGACTGCTTAAAGAAGTTCTTGGTGACAAGGCTGTGATTTACTTCGTAAATGAAAATACGGATCTCACGCTCTTGCTCTCGAACATCGCTTCCGGACAGGTTGTTCCGGTCGCACCCAATGGAGCGACACAGCCATGATCGGATTAAGCTTTCTCCTCCGCCTCATGATGGTCGTATTTTACGCGGTCATCTTTCTAGGCATTCTCTACGTGCTGATTTTCGGCATTACCTGGATGGTTCGCCTCTTTGTAGATGGACTTGGGATTACCTTGAGCGACCATGCAACCTGGCTGCGCTCGAAGCTACCCAAGATTACCTTCAGAAAACGGAAGCACCGCAAACAGTAGTATCTTTAAGCCCCCACCATTCGGTGAGGGGCTTTTTTTTGCCACAAAAAATCCCCCACCAATTGGCAGGGGATAAAATTCTACTTTTTTCCGGGAAAAACCAGTTTTCCCTTACGGTTAAGAATATAGATCGGTCCATTTCCTCGAGAAACTTCAATTCCTAAAGGCGAAAAGACGACCATTGTTCTGTCATCTAAAATGACCGCGGGCCAAGTTGAATAAACATCGGAAGCCGAATATATTGAATACCCATTCTTTGAAACTGCCATCGGTAATCCACAGTATTTGGCCGGAATGTGCGTACGAGCGTCGAACGCGCCTAGAAGAAACGCCAGGCCGAGAATCACCGCGCTCAACCCTAAAATAGCGTACGGGGTACCCATCCACACCAAACCAGTTCCAACAATGACAGCAAAAACACCTATACTCTTCATCATTTCAACATCTCCTAGTTGGTTAAATTATTTATTTAGTAGCCGACAACTTTGGCGGCCTCAAAGTCGTAAAGCACTTGTCGGAAATCTTCATAGTTTACCAGGGCTCGGAAATTATCTTTGTCTGGCCGGTGTAGCTCGATGACGAGCATTCTCACTCCCCCAAGCCAAACTTCATTGTGAAGAAACTTCACTCCTTTACAGGGTCTAATTAATTCCCTAAATGTGCGAAATTTGCGGATCAACTCCGGCCCATTTATACGATATTGAAGCTCTTCCTCCTCATCGGAAAACTTGATCCAGAGATACTTATCCGTCAGGTGAATATATCCATCCAGATCATTCGTCATCGGAAGTTCGCGGGGAATATTCACCGTTCCTTCCGGTTTTTCCTCTTGCTTCTTTTTTGAAACCATGGCGCCTCCTTTTTCGATTTTTAAATTGCTTTGTGGGGTATTCTAGCACAAGGGCTCGTGTAAAATTGTTTCATGCCATCAGTTAAAGACACTTACAACCAGATCGGGGCTCAGTTCTCCGCCTCCCGAGGCTATATCTGGCCGGACATGAAGCCATTTCTCGCCGATGTGCCTCCCCACGCCTCTGTCCTCGACGTCGGCTGTGGTAACGGCCGGCTCCTTCTCGGACTGCCAGCGGGAATAGACTACATCGGCCTAGATTTCTCCACCACTCTCCTCAAAAAAGCGGTCGAAAATCACCCCAAAGCGCGCTTCGTCGAGGCTGATATTACCAAGCCCGATAGCTGGCAAAATCTTCCTCAATTCGACTACATTTTCTGTATCGCCGTTATACACCACCTCGCTACCAGACGCGAACAAATATTCCTTTTGAAACAAATCAAAGCCCATCTCAAGCCTGGTGGCAAGTGTCTCATTACCTCCTGGAACCTCTGGCAACCTAAATTCCTCAAACACCATCTGGACTTTCGGACCAAGATTCAAAACCATCACTTCGTCTACATCCCTTTCCAGGGACTACCTCGCTTTCATTTTGCTCACACCAAACCCTACCTCGAAGGTCTTCTCCACGAAGCCAAACTCGACCTCGTGGTCGAAAAATCCTCCCGTAATTACCTCATCCATTGACACCGCTGGTGATATTTGCCATACTAAATCAATGCCCAACGACGACCTCGGCCAATTCCCAACCCCTCCCTCACCAGACACTTTTGAGGAGACCCCAGACGAAATCCCTTCTGCTCCACCGGAGTTAGTCACTCCCCCAGAGCCTCTCCCAGCTACAGTTCCCACCCCCAAAGGCGGGCCAGCCATTGGTTCTTTCATTTTCTTAGTTCTTTTACTCATCAGCGGTGTCGCCCTGGCCGTCACCGTTTTTCTCTTCTCTCAGACCAAACAGCTCAAACAACAGCTGTCTGAAGTCACCCAGACTTTGGAACAACAAAGAACCACTATAACTCCCACTCCAACACCCACCATCATCGACTTCCCCACTCCTACTCCTGAGTCCACCGTCAGTGGCACCATCACTCCCATACCTACACCTACAGCCACTACTTCTGCCACAACTACTGTCCTACCACTGGCCAACGCTTCCAAAGCTCTCAAGGTGGCCATTAAACATCTTCCTAATGCTCAGATGATCTTGATCAAAACCGAGAACGCCACCAGCCCCACTCTAGCCGCCACCAAATACTTTTTCCGCCAAGACCTGACCACCAAAAAATATTTCTACGTTTTGATCTCCGGCAATCAAGAACCGGAAATCATGGACAAAGCCATCTACGTCACTCCAGACAATAATATTTCTTCGTTAAATGATTTAATCCAGGGAAGCACGCTGGGTATCGACCTTGATGAAGCCGTCTCCATCGCCAATCTCGCCTGTACCAGTCAGCTTTGCAACACAGCCACCATCAAAGCCCAGTATATTAAATCCGGAGTTAGTGTCATCTGGCAGATTTCTCTTGATCCGGTGGACGCCAGTAAAAACCCTCTCATCATCCAGATCAACGCTCAGTCCAAAGAAGTTCTCTTCCGTTCCCCCGGGTTCTAACATCCTCGTCCACAAACAGCTTCTTTTGTTGGTAAAATACAGTGTTGGTTGATTTGCCGTCGTAGCTCAGCTGGCAGAGCACTGACTTGGTAAGTCAGAGGTGTTGGGTTCGAGCCCCAACGACGGCTCCATGCACATTACGTGTACAGTCATGCTGAGGTGGTAGAGTGGACAAATACTCGGGTCTGTAAAACCCGCGGCGCAAGCCTACACAGGTTCGAATCCTGTCCTCAGCACTGCAACTTAAAAAAGGAGGCCTATGAGCACGATTGTTTTTCAAAAAGGTAAATGTCTCAACTGCGACACGCCAATTTCCACCGGTATTCTCTGTTCCACTTGTACCCCACCGGCTCCCACCAAAACTGTCTTGCTTAGGGAAGTCATGATCTCCGAAATGCAAGAAGGAGACTCCGGCTTTACCGAAGAATATGCCGTCTTCGAGGCCGACAGCCAACTTTTCTTAATCGGCTCGGCCCGCATCGCCCCCCAAAGCGAAGGCTACAAAACTACTAGAGTTAGATTAAGAAAAGGGCGATTCGAAGTTGATAGCCAAACTATCGATCGTGACGATATCTGGCTCGGCTGGCCGAACATGGGTGAAGAAACCAAATTCTTCGTCGCCAAACTGGTGTAACCCCCCAACCCCCCCGCCATCGGTGGGGGTTTTTTGGAGCCGACAGGGGGAATCGAACCCTCGACCTTCGCTTTACAAAAGCGTTGCTCTACCAACTGAGCTATGTCGGCCACAAGCAATTTTACCAAAATTTTGTGCTAAAATACCTCCACTATGGCTAAAAAAGGACCTCGACAATCAATGGGTTTAAAGTGTACCAAATGCGGTCACTTCAACTATATTTCAGAGCGCAACAAAACCAATACTCCCGAAAAACTGACTCTCACCAAGCACTGTCGTACTTGTCGCCAGCACACCGAACACAAAGAAGTCAGCAAGCTTAAGTAATTTTGTGGTTTAATGGATATATGCTTACAAAGTCGGAGGTAGAAAGGTTACTTAACCAGAAAATTTCTAAAGAAAAAGAAGAAATCTATCGAAAAATGGCGCAGGCATTTACAGACAACAACATGAAGTTGTTTAACGAACTGGTCATGAAATCATATGCTAACGAACATTACGTCACTAGAGAACAACTAGATCAAAAATGGGACACAATCATGACAACTTTGGATAGAATATACGGCATCGTCAAGAAAATGGACGAGGAACAAACGGTTGTGAGTTATCGGGTCAACAATCACGAATCCCGCCTCACCAAAATCGAAACAGCTATCGCCTAAACAATCTGAGAACTGTAATCTGAGATCTATATTCTCGTCATCCCCAACGTCGCCGGAAACTTGTCGCCTTTCTTGGCCACCAAAAACATCAGCCGATCCTCGAAAACGTACTTTTTTCTTCCTTGTGTATCACGATCTAACCGGTCGTCCCACCACCTTTCCTCAAACTCCCAAGTAGCCACAAAACGGTCTTTACCGGCATAATGGCCATATGGATCGGCAAATCTTAGAAACCCCTTCTTCAACTCCACTTCCATGACAATACAGTAATGACCTTGCGAGCCCTTCAAGACAGGTACTTTAGTCATCTTGTTCCAAAAGCTTTTCCACCACCCGTCTTCCTCATCATCTTCATACTCATCGGCCACAAACACTCCCTGCCAATCAACAGCCACCAAGTAGTCTTTGGCCAGCAAGGTTTGAATCTCTTTCAGTTTTGACCCGGACTTCTCCCAAACCACCAGTTCGGGGTAGATTTTTCTCAGGCCTTTGGCCAGGTCAATCAGTGGTATCCCCACTTTCATCACGGAACTTCTGGCTCCACATGCCTCCACCATCAGCTCCTGGTCCAGCTTCAACCCATATCTCGAAACCAACATCTCAAAAACCGCCGGGCCACAATACGAGCCTGTTTTCTGCTTTGTCCTCTTAAAATTTTTCATAGCCCCATTTTACCCCACAAACCACGAAGACACCTCTTTTCGCTTGAGTTCTTGATTCCTTGAGTTCTACTTTAGCTGTCTGGCATACTTGGAGAGCAGCGCTCCTAGCACTTCATCAAAGCTCACTCCATGCATGGCCAGCACCTCCGTCATCGGTAGCCCCATGTCCGGACCAAAAGCAGTATTCGGGTTTGAGTCCGTAAAGTAGGGAATATTGGTCTCCTCATCCACCCGCACATCAAACTTGGCATAATCTTTGTGATGCAGACCGCTAAAGGCGCGCGTAGCCAGCTGTGAAATCTTGGTCGCCAGCGGCTCTTCCACGTGCTTGTAGGTATAAGCCTTGATATCATCATAAGACTCAAAACTGGTAAAAAAGTGCTTCCCATCAGCCTTGTTTCTAAAGACTTTTTGCCCCAAATAGACCCTCTTTCTGGTGCCGTCATCAAAAACCACCACCGTAATTTCCGCCCCGTCAATAAATTGCTCCACGATCACCGGAAGCTTGTAGACAGAGATCATCTCGTTTACCTTACGCTGGGCATCCTTAATGGTTTCTTTGACCGCTTTACTATCTATCCCCACGCTTCCCCCACTCTCGTTTAGCTTCACAATCAAAGGCAAACCCAGCTCTTCATTGACGGCCGTCCCCGCGCGGCGGATAAACTGAAAGGCCGGAGTGGGAATACCGTAAGCGATCAATAATCTCTTGGTTAGGTTTCGATTATTTCCGATAACCAGACCCTCCATGCCGGAGCCGGTGTACAGCACATTAGACAACTCCAAAGCCGCCGGTACCGATGTCTGCAGCTTGTCTTTTCCCCGCAAAGTATCTACCAAGTTAATGACCACATCCGGTTTATCCACTAGCAGGTTAGTGAGAAAATACTGATCTCCCATCAAAGACTTTACCGGTATCCCCAAGGCTTTGACTCTCTCAACCACTTCGGCCGCTCGGTCTTCCACTTCTACCTCGGCCTCATAAGACTCTTTGGTCGGAAAAAATTCTCGTTCTACATGTGAATAGGCGACTATTACCAAATTCAGATTCTTCAAAGCCGCTCTGTCGACCTTTACCTTAGTTTTTTTATGAATCTTGGGCGGACGAATCTCCGCTCCTTCAATCTTCTCTTCGGTTTTCGGTGGCTCCACCGGTTTCGCCTTATTAATTCCCAATAACTCTTTTATACCCATACATTCAGAATAACACTTATATCTTCCCCCAGTCTAGTGTCCAAATTCCGTTTCCGTATCTATCAAAGTCCCTCATCTTGACAAACCCGGCCTTTTCTATCGCCACTATCGACGTCTGATTTTCCCTTTCAATCTCCGCCACCATCTTAGGCAAGCTACCCATTCTGTCCCTGACCAGCTTACAAGCCTCAACCAAAGCCGGCGTAATCAGACCTCCGGGAGCCCCCGGTCTCTTGGCATAACTCACGTCCAGTGCTCCTCCAAACTCTTCCGATGGATACAAATAAACGAAACCATGGACTCTGGTATCGGCAATGGCGAAAAGAAAATGGTGATTTTCTCCTCTTTCTTCCATCCATTTTCGATAATGTTTGTGGCTCATGTTCCGCACACTGGCCATCCAGACCTGTACCCCGGGGCTCTGGACTATCTCTCTCAAGTCTCTAAGGTCAAAAAACGAGTCGGCATCAAAAAATCTCACTTCAAAAGTCTGCCCGTTCTTTTCAAACCTTCCCGCCGCGACGGACGTTTTTTCTGTTCCACCCATGTTTTAAATATATAACAATTTCGCCGCTTGCTGTATTATTAAATTATGTCCAACAAAAAAGACCAATCGCAATTTAAATCTACAATTTCGTTTATGCGAGAGCAGTTAAAAGGGTTAAAACCTATCGACATTGATAAAAGATTAGCCTCAATGGAAAAAGAGCTAAAAGGGCTAAAACCTATCGACATTGATAAAAGATTAGCCTCAATGGAAAAAGAGCTAAAAGCTGTTGAAAAGAAGCTTATCAAACTCAAGAAAAATGACGATACCATCATTCGCTTTTTTGACCACGAAGTTATGAATACCAAAAAACGAGTCGACCGTCTTGAAGACCACCTCCACCTCTCGTCATTGCGAGGAGTGTAATCACGACGTGGCTCTCCTGGATACCCCTTGCGGGTAAATCTCACTCCACCAATTTTTCTGCTAAAATATCTCACCGAACATTAACTTAGGAGGTTCCTTGAATAAAATACCGGTTTTGCCTCAAAAATTTCCGTACAATGAAATGCTACTTCGGGGCCAGCGCCAGTTTGAAACTAGAAACTGGAGCTGGAGCTACCGCGGCTCCATACTTCTTTACACTTCCTCCACCAATGTCAGATCCGTTTGCCAAGGCTACGGCTATGACCCCAAAGAATATCCACATCAAATGATCGTCGCCAAAGCGGTTCTGACTGACGTCAGAGTGCTTACCAAAAAAGAAATTGCCCTGGCCTTTCGACAGCTGAATCCGGGAATTAGCAATATGGAAGTCAGCGATTACATTCGGTACGGTATTATGGAAGATCGCATCTTTCCTGCGGACCTGGGTTTTTTCTTCGCAGAACTCACAAGAATCAAGCCTGCAGAGGTTGACTATCCTCGTGGAGCCATAAACATGTTTTGGCTTCGAGGATCCGCTGCCAAAACTTTTCTTAAGTAACTCTCTTCCCCGCTTCATAGGCGGGGTTTTTCTGCTAAAATTAGCCTTAATAGGGGTGTAGTGAAGTGGTATCACTACTGTCTCCAAAACAGTCATCCCAGGTTCGAGCCCTGGCACCCCTGCCAAAATCAGCTTATAACTATTTGTGGTACAATAACGCATCATCCCCTGTACTTTAAGGAGCAAACTTATGGCTGAAAAAACGTGTAAACGTTGTGGACAACCCAATACCACTGACGGAGAATACTGTTGTGATCAGTGTGCCACTCTCGCCGCGAGAGAGCAAAGAGCGCTTGCCCGGCGCATGGACGAGTTTTACAACCCAGAGAAAGCAAGAAGGGAGCGCCTGCAACGACGTCGACTTGCTGATGCCCTAAGTGAAGTTTTTGTTCAAGGAATACCTTATACAGACGACTAAATGGCGCCAACACTACAAGATTCGTCATACCGAATGCATCACGCGTTCGGTATTTTTTTGTCCTACTCTCCCCCTCTCTGCTGTGACAATCTCTCGTACCCCGATGGAGCACATTCAGTACACGTCAAGGCCACAAAGTTTTGTCCTAGATGGTCTCTAGTGTGTTGAATATACTTGGCGGTCACTCCACACATGTCACATCTCAAAGAATCCCCACCCAAAATTTCGTAAACGATCTCGCTGTGACTTATCTCAGAAACCACGTCAATGAAACGCAACCTTTCCTGAGAAAGAACTTTACTGGTGTCGTATGAACTTAGTACTTCTCTTGGCATATTTCTCACTTCCTTTCGACAAATAAAAAAACCCTTCGCGAGGAAGGGTTTTTTGAACTTGTCTACTGGTATCTGTTTTTACGTTTTTCCCTTCTCCGCTTTGGTTTTTGGCTTCCAAGAAACTGAGCTATAACGAACAAGAGTGGAATGTCCCAAAAATTCTCGGCTAAATTCGAGTCCTTTCATAGCCAAATCAACATCAAAGTTCTCATTGGCTCCGTGCATGTTGCAATCCTCATTCACGAGGGGAATCAAGAGTGTATCTACGCCCAAAATATTTTTGACATCGCCTACAAAAGGAATGGCTCCACCAACATTTTTCCGATTCACCTTACTGCCATAAACTTTTTCCAACAGTTTCTCTGCCTCGGCAAAATAATGATTTTGAGTATCAATCTTGACCGGATCATGGAGACCACCAAAAGTTATCTTGTAATCCACATATTTCGGGGTCTGAGACTCGACAAAATCTCCCAGTCTCTTAGCCACGACCTCGGCTTTTTGAGACGCCACGATCCTCACATTCAATCTCACCTCCGCCTCCGCTGGTACTATATTGGCGTAGCCTTGTTCAATGTAGCCTGCTTTGAGACCTGTAATTTGAATCGTCGGCCTCAGACCAGTTTGTGTATAAAAGTCTACCCCCCTTTCTCCAAGTAAAGCTTTTACTCCCGCTAACTGAGATAGATCTACGGCTTCACGCACCAATCTTTTATTATTTGCTAATTGTTCTTTTGAGATTACATCCGCACCTTTATAAAAATCTGTAAAACCGATCGAGTTGTCCGGTTTAATTAGTTTGGCCAAAAATTTGACCAGCTCTGCTACCGCGTTTGGTACCCCGCCTCCAAAAATCCCCGAGTGTAAGTTGTTCTTCCCCGTCTTATACACCAAAGTACAGTTGAAGCCACCCCGAAGAGACACTTCTATAGTAGGCTTGTCATTCGTCAGCTCACCATCCGAAACCACCAAAATATCACAAGCTAGCTTTTTCTTATTTCTCTTCATGAGTTCGGCTAGGTCGTCATTACCGGTTTCTTCGTTCCCTTCGACTAAAAACTTCAAGTTATGGCCAAGAGCACCTTCCTTGATTAGTTTTGCCGCCGTAAAGATATGAGTCAGAATCTGTCCTTTATTATCCACCACTCCTCTACCAATCAGCTTATTCTTGGCTTGAACCAAATCAAACGGCTCACCACCCCAACCATCTTTTTTCACCGCCGGCTGTACGTCATAGTGTCCATAAACCAAAACCGTATCCAAATCGTTAGAAACTTGGACTTGGGCAAAAACGACCGGATTTGTCTTTGGTCCTTTGAATATTTCCACTTCAAAACCGGCTTCCGATAAAACCGTTTTTAACCATGCCACTGTTTTTTCTATCTCCGGTAGATACTTTGGATCCGTCGAAACGCTCTGGAGTCGAACAAACTCCGTTAACAGTTTTTTGTACTCCTCAAATTTGTTTTTCATAGGCTTTAATAACGAAAAAACTCTCCTTTTTAGGTGAGAGTTGTGCTTTCTAACTACTAATTATCTCTCACCACATCAAGTTCTACTCCAAAAGGAGTGACGTTTAATAGTGATCAGACGATGCTTGCTCATTCTCCAAATTCTACCACACTTGATTTACAATATAAAAGTAGTGCCCAAATTGATATCAAACCATCGCCCTTTAGAACTTGTTTTTGTCCGCCACGGTGAGTCCGAAGGTAACGTGGCCGTCAAAGCCGCCGAAAATGGTGATCCCAGTTTTTTTACTGAGGAGTTTCGAAAACGCCACAGTTCAACTTGGGACCTTAGTCCCAAAGGTATCGAGCAAGCCAAAGCCGCCGGTAAATGGCTTCGCGAAAACATCAATGGTGGCATCTTCGACGGTTACTATGCCTCCACCTATCGTCGAGCCAAACGCACCGCCGGTTTCCTAGATCTACCAGGCGCCCTCTGGAATCTCCGGGACTACATCCGCGAACATGACTGGGGTAATCTGGACGTCATGACCGATGAAGAAAGACACCACAAATACCCGGACGCTATGGACAAAAGAGAAATTAATCCTTTCTACTTTGCCGCGCCCGGGGGTGAATCTCTAGCCGATGTCCTCATCCGCGCCCGTGTCGGCATTCTCGCCACTCTATATCGCAAGTTGGTGAACCGACGTGGCATCGTCGTCACTCACGGCAATATGATGTGGCCCATCCGCATCATCATGGAAGGAATCCTTCCAGAAGAATATCTGAGCCTAAAAAAGAACAAAGATCCCCAAGATAAAATCAACAACTGCCAGATCCTCCAGTACGCCAGAATCAATCCTAAAACCGGTAAAATTTCCGAAAAATTCTCTTGGTTCCGCTCTGTCTGTCCCTGGAAACTCAATCCCGAAACCGACACCTGGCGTCCCATCATCCACCACAAATACACCAACCAAGAACTCATTAAGTAATCTCATAGTATAATAGCTCTCGTTACAGCACCCTAAAATTTCTACGGAGGTAAAAATGTCCAAAGATTCTTATAACGTTGTTTTTGAGTACGACGAAACCATGGGCGGCGCTTATGGTGTCCGCACCTGGACCTCGTACACCGACCGGGCCAAATTCGAAGAAATATTCAAAGGTCGACCAGGGGAAATAGTTGTTGCACAGGGCGTATCCCAAGAAGAGGCCCTCAATCTCACCAGTCTCACACCCGAAATCTGCCGCCTCATGTGTGCAGTCGAACAGGCATATCAGGACAACCCGAAACCTGATATGGAACTTGTAAAATATGCTATTACAAAAGCGAAATATGCGATCGCCTACGACCGAAAACATATTGAGGAAAAAGACTTGAAGCGAATCGACGCCAAAAAGTACATCGAAGCTTTCAACAAACTAACAAAAAACCAAAGATTCACTTTCAAAGGTGCCAGTATGAGTGGTATCATGCTTGCCTGTTTCAACGACCTCGGCCAAGTTTTATAAGGCTTTCAACTGATCAAAATATCCTCCCCACCATCCGGTGGGGATTTTTATAGGGTATAATATACCCACCAGAACTTTAATATTAGGAGGTTACCTTGAAATCCCCTATTAGGTATTCAAAATGGCCAATTATTCTTTTGGAGTGTGGGTGGAGTAATCACCTACGGCGAAACTTCGACTACTTACATTGGAGTCATGGATTACACTGGAAAGCATCTCTTCCACGTTCAGGGGGGTTACCACAAGAAGAATAACTTATTGGACGCCATAGACCTTTTCCCCGACCAAGTCCGGAACTATATCTCCACCCAAAAAGAAGTCTGACCCGCTCCTAAGAAGATAACCCATAGCTATTGACATTGGTCAAATTAGTGCTATAATACCCCCAGTACGCACATTGAGTGGGCACCCGCCCAACTCTCCACCCATATTTCGAAGGAGAATAAACATGAGTATTTTGAACCGTATTGGTCTTATGACCCGCGGAGACGCGGCTACGCTTACGCGAAACCTGATGCTCGGAAGCGACCTGGACTTCAACCTGGCCGTCCAAAATGTCTTCAGAAAGTCTGAATCTTTCACCGGCAAAGCCACAGCTACCCGCGCCAAGTATGAACGCCTCAATATCGAGAGGGAAGAAGCAAAAGTTGCAGCTTCCAACGCCGCCGCCGACGCTTTCAAAAAAGCGACCGGGTCCAAGGTTGATACCAAGGCCCTTCGCGTTGCTGCATCCGCGCTCCTGGCAGCCACTAACTGGTTCGAAAAGTGGGATATCACCGGCCTTAGCCGCAAGTACCTCAAAGAGGTCTTGCTTTTCGCCGGCATCACCACAGATGTTCTTGGCCAGATGAAAGCGGCCGCCGCGAAGAAGAAAGCTGAAGCTGAGCGCCTCGAAAAGGCCGCCGCCGACGCTCTCGCCGACGCTGAAGTTGCCTATCAAGACGCTGTGACGGAAATCGCAGAACAGTTCGAACAGTCCATCCTGGACTCCAAGCCGGTCCTGGCCCAAGCGATCGAATTTGAAAAACTCGCCGCCAGCCTCATGGACACATACAACCTGTTAAAGAACAGCAAGTAATCGCGCCCCTGCGCACAACTTTCCCGTCTCAACTGAGACGGGAAATTTTTTCATTACTGTTGGCAACGTTTGAAAACCGGACTGATTAACGTTTCAAAACCGGACTTTAGGAAACTGTAAACGTTGGTAGAGGTTCATGAAGACTAATTGTTCTCTCCACCAAATACGGACTTCAACTGTTTGTTGTTTTCGGTTAGGAA
>LCKO01000012.1 GCA_001001485.1 Candidatus Collierbacteria bacterium GW2011_GWB2_45_17 | reverse complement strand
CAGGTGAATTGGATTGATAGGAAATATGGTAGGTTAATAAAATTTGCGATCAAAGAACTCAAGGAATCAAGAACTCTAGAACTCGAGACAAATATAAGTACAAGTGATAGTTTTGTAGAGGTGTTTACGACGAGGGGGGATACTTTGGGCGGAGTGGAGTTTGTGGTGGTGGCGCCGGAACACGAACTAGCGCAAGAACTCAAGGAATCAAGAACCCAAGAACTCAAGATGTTGAGTGACTATTTGGAAAATTATTCTAGGAGGGATGTGAAGGATAGAAGTGAGAGGAAAAAGACGGGGGTACTTCTGCCTATTAAAGTGATTAACCCATTAAATAATAGAGAAATACCGGTATATGTAGCTGACTATGTCTCGATGGATTTTGGAACTGGGGCGATTATGGGAGTGCCTTCGCTAGACGCTCGTGATAGAGATTTTGCGAAAGAATTGGGAATTGGTTTTGACCCTAATTTTGTACCCAGTGAGAATAATTTAGGGGAGAAGAAAGTAACATATCACTTAAGAGATTGGATTTTTAGTAGACAACATTATTGGGGAGAGCCGATACCGATGGTGTGGTGTGAGGTGGACGGATGGGTATCGGTGCCGGAGGAGCAATTGCCGGTGGTTTTGCCAGAAGTGGAGAAGTATCAGCCGACAGAGACGGGAGAGTCGCCCCTGGCCAACATTACGGACTGGGTGAATACAACGTGCCCAAAGTGTGGTGGAGAAGCTAAACGGGAGACAGACACCATGCCAAACTGGGCCGGAAGCGACTGGTACTTTTTGAGATATATCGATAACAAAAATGACAAAGTTTTGGCCGATATGGAGAAGATGAAGTATTGGTTGCCGGTGGACATCTACATCGGGGGAGATGAACACAACACGCTTCACCTTTTGTATAGCCGATTTATTTATCAATTTTTGTGGGACTTGGGAGTGGTACCTAAAGAAATTCCGGAGCCATATAAAAAGAGACTGTCACATGGGGTAATATTGGCGCCCGATGGGAAACGGATGAGTAAGAGTAAGGGGAATGTGATCGCGCCTGAAGAGATGATTGAGAAGTATGGGACGGATGTGGTGCGAACCTACATGATGTTTATGGGGCCGTTTGACGCGACTATGGCTTGGAATGAGAGGTCGCTGGTGGGAGTGAAGAGGTTTGTGGAGAAATTTTTCAACTATGTTGAAAAAGAACTCAAAGAATCAAGGAATCAAGAACTCAAGACAGAACAAGATTTAAGTAAAAGTAAGATATTGATCAATAGATTGGTAAAGGTGGCGGGGGAAGATTTGGAGAGTTTTAAATTTAATACGGTAGTAGCTCGTTTGATGGAAACTTTGAATAACTTATGTAAAGAAGAAATTCAAATAAGTAAAGAAGATTTGGGGAAGATGGTGATAGTTTTGTCTGTTTTTGCGCCATTGGTGACCGAAGAGCTGTGGAGTTTACTGGGAAACACGGGAAGCGTCCACGAGGCATCTTGGCCAATGACAGATGAAAAATACTTGGTGGACGAAGATGTTAACTTGTCGGTAGCCATAAATGGAAAAATGAGAGCGGTGATTGCTGTAGCCGCGGGAGCAAAAGAAGAGATTGTAGTCGGCTTAGCCAAACGGGAAGAAAAAGTGACTAAATATCTAAACGAAGGAAAGATTTTAAAAACTATTTTTATAAAAGATAGGATGCTGAACTTCGTGGTTTCGTAATATGCTTGTGGAGTGAGATCGTCACGTCACTTCGTTCCTCACGATGACGAACTTTAGGGTAGTGTTTTCAGATTTGTCTGGTATTATGAATGAATATGTCAGAAAAAAATAAAGATTTTACAAAGCTCTATACACCGTTTATGGTGGTGCTGTTAATTGCCGCCTCTTTCTATATCGGCAGGCTATCATCTCAGGTTGATGGACTTAAGAAGGGTGGATCAGGAGGCGACACCATCGTCCCGTCTGACCCTGCAGCGGCTCAGGCTGCCCCTGGGGATAGAAACTTGGATGTGGCCAGCCTTAAAGAAAAAGCTAAAAGCTTGGGATTGAATGCAGATAAGTTTAACTCTTGCCTTGATGGTGGAACGATGGCTCCCAGAGTGGCGACCGAACAAAAAGAGGGATCGAGTGTGGGAGTAAGTGGAACGCCGTCTTTCTTGATCAACGGCATTTTGATAGTGGGAGCTCAGCCGCAGTCAACTTTTGAAACCATCATCGATGCCGAGCTGAAAAATGGGGGAGGACCGGAGGCGGCAAAAGCCTTGGGTGAAGCCGGAACCAGAAATACACTCAATCTGGCTGATAGCTATGTAATCGGAGAGAAAAATGCCAAGATCAAGATGGTAGAGTTTACCGACTTTGAGTGTCCTTTCTGTGAGAGGGCTTTCCCGACAGTTAATGCTATTATGGAGAAATATAAGGGGAAGATTAGCTTGGAGTACAAAAGTTTCCCGCTTTCCTTCCACCCATTGGCTCAGAAAGCGGCTGAAGCGGCACTGTGTGCCGGTGAGCAGGGTAAATTCTGGGAGATGCATGATGGGATGTTTGCTCCGGCTCAATAAGATTTTTTACTTCGTCGGCTAGGGCGATTGTGGAATTAGATTTTACAGGCAGACAAGTCCTTGGTCCACTTTCCTCCGGCTGAAGGACAGCAGAAAGAGACGTTTCCGCAAGTTTCAAGTCTCCCCCTGTAGTTACAGAGACTGTCTGATGAGGTACCATCTGCTTCTGGTGGAGTGCAGCTTCTGAGAACACCATCTGCACCAGGACATTCTTGTTTACACGAAATGGCTGAAGGGGTGATGGTTAAAGTGAAGCTCTTGCTTGATGAAGCTCCTTTGTCATCCTGAACCTTTGCAGTTATTTTGTATAAACCCGCCTTGACAGGAGTGCCGGAAATGGTGCAGGAAATATAGGCTCCGGGGGCAACTACTCCATTTGGAGTGGTTGTGGAGGATTCCCGACAGTTTTCCTGGTAAACTCCAAACGGTAGTCCGGAGACAGTCATATCGAGATTGTCGTTAGAATTCAGATCTTTGGCAGTAATGGTGGCTAAATACGTTTTCCCAGCGACTCCTGAGGGTACAGATGAAGTGGTAATTGATGGGGGTGTGTTTTTGGAAATGGTGGGAGTGGGTCGGGTGGTAATGATTGTTAGGGGTAATATTTTGCTGGTGGAAGCTTTTAGTTTGTCTATGACCTCGACATAAATTTTGAATGTACCGGCAACAGAGGGGGTCCCAGAAAAGTAACAGGTAACGGTTCCACCTGTAACGGGAACGGCACACGGACCTCGCCGTAAGCCGATGGGAAGACCGGAAATGGTCATGGTGAGGGCGTCGCCTGGATCGACATCAGTGGCGGTAATAGAGGAACTGTAATTTTTGCCGACAGTACCGGTAACAAGAGAAGTGGTGGTGATTACCGGCGCAGAATTTTTGGGAGTGGACGGTGTTGGGGTCGGTTTGGAACAAACGAGATGTGACAAACAAACTTTGTTGGCATAAGTATTTAGAGAAGCTGAGGTGGTGCAGGTCTTTGGCTCGTAGCCTGAGACAAACCCATCAGGACAGGAGAATTTTATCGAATCGAACCCCATTTGACCTTTCTTTGGTGTTTCCGAAGGTAAAATGTCTGGAGAGCCTTGGACTGAAGGTCTGTTGACTGGCACGAGACATTTGTTGCCAAAGGTTGGTTTTATTACAAGGTGGTTTCGACAAGTATCTTCGGCCTGTCGTAAAAGAGACTCGGTGGTAGAGCAGGATCTGAATCTAAAACTTTCGTAGTAGCCATCAGCACAGATGAAGTTTATGTAAGTGTAGGTAGATTGGATGCGTATATTTGAACCCTCTTGAATTTTGGGGTCATCGGCGACAGGCATTTTGCAAGGAGATTCGAAAGTATATTTTTGGACAGCAGAGCAAGTTTGTATTGGTGTGGGAGTTGGGGTAAATGTCGGGGTGGGGGTGACAGGAGGAGTAGTGGGAAGATAGGCGCGAGGATTAAGGCGAGTGGCGATCATGGCTAGAGCGGTGGCAATGGGAAGAATGATGACAATAAAAATTAGTGAAAGAAACGAGGTTTTTTGACTGCGACTGAGCTTTTGAAAGAAGTTTTTTCTTTGAGGTTTGAGTTCGATTGATGTAGATGGATCCTCCATGTTATTTTAAGCATAGAATAAATTATGGAAAAGTCAATCTTTATATATTGCTGGAGGTTAATGGTCGGAGGAGGGTTGTTTTTCTTACCTTTATTTTATTTACCTCAAGCGGCTATCCCTTTTGAAGTCCCTAAAGTCCAGTTTGTCTTGATATGGGTGATTATGATGACGATACTAACTCTAGTTTTGGTAATTATGACAAAAGTGATAAATCGGATGAGTAAGGCACATTGGTTGGTCGGTGTTTGGTTCTTGGTATTAATATTAACTTCGATGTGGGGAGTGGATCCGGTAAAAAGCTGGTTGGGAAATTATTACAGGTGGGATGGTTTGACGACAATAATCACTTTGGTGGGTTTGTTTTTTGTGTTAAGTTTGTTTCCTCGAAGTTTTTGGACTAAATGGGCGATGATGGGAATGGCGCTTGGTAATGTAGCATCTTCCGTTTGGGCGATGGCACAGATGATTTTGAACAAGGGAGCCGGATTTGAAGGATTTGGAGCCGGATTTGGTCAGCCGGCTTTTCTGGCTGGATACTTATTGGTGACGACTCCGTTTGTTTGGTGGCTCACCGAACGGATAAAACAAAATAACATAAAAAGAATTTGTTTTTGGGTAACTACGATATTTATCACAATGGGACTTCTGGCAACGAAAACTTTAATCTCATTAGTCGGTTTGCCGATACTGCTAATGGGATTTTTTGTCATTAAGAAGAAAGTTGATTACCGGGTGGTTATAATTTTGTCGGTGGTAATTCTGACCGGAGCGATGACTAAATATTATGCAGAATTGAAAAAGGAAGAGGTCGGTGGTGGTATGGCCTATGAAGGGAGAGAAAGACTGCTGATGAAGTCTTTCTTGGCTTTTCGGAAACGGCCGATTTGGGGATGGGGGTGGGCGAACTTTGACAGAGCTTTTGAAGCAGTTGATTGGCCAATAAAAATGAATAACGATGTGTATGCCGACAAAGCTCACTCCAATTTGGAAGAAATGGCAGTGACCACAGGTCTTTTAGGTTTGGTCTCTTACTTGTTTTTAGTGGGGGTGGTGATTAGAGGGCTAATGTCGAAGAAAGATTTGGAGACTAAGTTTTGCCTACTGGCTTTGGTCATTTATCTCATTCATTCCCAAACCAATGTGACCTCGGTGGCTGAGGAGGTGGTGTTTTGGTTAGTGACGGCCAGAGCAACCTACTGGCAGGCCTGGGTGCCGTAAAAGACGAAATTGCTGTGAATAAATTTACGTCGCTGGAAAACCTATTTTTTTAGTTTTTCTATCACTTTTTTAAGATCATCAATCTGCTTTTGCTGGGAGTCAACTTTATTGGAAAGTTCGGTCAGTTTTTTAGCTATATCGACACCATCAACTATTAGCTGTTTGGTTTCGACTAGGCCTGCTTTTATCTTTCCGATTACCACCTCGGCAAAGGCGCCGATTTTACTAGTTATGCCTGTTGGGGTTGTAACAGTATAGTTAGCTACAGAATTGCCTGCTAATGTAACATCACCAGAATCATTAATAGCAAGATCCGGATCGTGCCAGGAGTTATTAACAAAGATTAAAATTTTATCCTTGGGATTATTGGGGTCCCAATTTTCTAAAGCCGTACCAACAATTCTGCCCGCGTTGATTGCCTTTATTCCTTTGCCTGGATCATCTGACGAAGTAATTGGATCGCCAACTTTTATGGAGGTTGAAGTAGGAGAAATTTTAACGGGTACGCGCCCAGAAAGAGCAACTGGTAATGGATGATCTGATTCATTCACTGCACCTTTACCCGTTGAGGAAAAATCTCCGTAATTGCGGGAGGTAATTCCAATAATATTATTTTGATACGGTTCTGATGACTGGCCAAGCACTGATGTTGTTTGAGCAATCCCAGGTAAAGCATTACCTTTAGTATCAGTCTCCGCACGCTTGATAGTTGTTGTTTGGAGACTTGTGGCAACTATTTCCCCATAATCAACGTTTTCAAGTGTTGGATAGGTTTCGGCATAATCAGCAATTGGAGCACCAGTACAATCAGCAATGTATGATCCGGCAGAATTGTCCCAACACAATGCTTTGGTTCCGGTTCCGACTACGGTTCCGAAGTTAGATGCCCAAATCCCTGCACTACCAATAAGAGCATTTCGGGTAGTAACGCCACCATTCATGTTATAGAATTCGAGGTAACCGTCCTCTTGGTTTAAAATGGGGTCAGAGATACTTGATGAAATAAAGCTATAATTTGTGAGTGTGGCGGGGGCGGAGGGGTTTCCTTGGAATATTATATAACCCACATTGTCATTGACAGCAGGGGAGGTGCTGTTTTGATATAGCAGAAGTTCTGCACCAACACCGGCGGTCGCAGTGGTGGTGAATCTGCCGACAATTGAAGCGCTACCCTCAACATCCAGTTTATAAGCCGGTGCCGTTGTCCCGATGCCGACGTTGCCGGCAAAGTATCCGGTTCCACTTGTTAGACCGATAGCGGCAGTAACAGTACCAGCGGTTGTAAAAACGATTTGATGTTGATTGGTAAATGGTGCACCGCCATTGGTACTATATGCATATCCCATTCCATAAAGATTTCCAAAATCATCTGCAGTAGTATCTATCTGATATGCGTCGCCAATAGACCATATTCCCTGTACTTCGGTAGAGAGATATGTACCGGCGTGTCCATATCTAGACGTAATGATTTTATCATTGGCATATATATTACTGGTTGATCGAATTTCTCCGGTAACGTCTAGCGGATAAGATGGTGTGGCGTCTCCGATGCCGACGTTGCCGCCACTTGGTTGCAACGTCAAGTCTTGAGCAGCTACCGCTCCACCACGGTTGGTCTGTCCTTGAATCATCCCATAACCACCTGCTGTTGTCCCAATTTCTACAAATCTACCCGTTGTAACCCCACCGAGATAGACATTTGCACCATAAACATCCAACTTTGCCCCTGGTGCCGCCGTCCCGATGCCGACGTTGCCGAGAAAGTTGGCGGAGCCGGAAGCGGAGAGATTATTAAGGATGGTTGTCCCTGCCGGTTCGGTGAAATAAAGGCTATTAGAAGCATCATAATATCGAGTAGATTTTATCCCGAGACCTCCACCTATAATTAAATTAGCGCCGATATTAATATCTCCTCCGACGGCCGAGGCTGGCTTGGGTGAGGGATATGGGAGGACAATGAGTAAAAGCAAAATAATAGCGAGGTATAGAGCTGGTTTGGAAAAATAAACAGAATATGAACTGTTGGGAAGTTTAATATTTAAGGAATAATTGGCCATGCTTAAATCTTACAACGTTTAGTAGTATCAGAACATTGATCGAGACAATTTCTGTCGGCAAAGGTAACGGTACAATTTTCCTTTAGGATTTGAGGATCCCAATCTTTGCAACCTCCCAAAGCACTGCAAGCATATTGGCCTGGGCCGGTGAGCCTGGCTGTAGGGGTGGGGGTAATAGGGGGAGTTAAGAGTTCTTGGTTATTGGTTATTGGTTCAAGGTTGATATTGGTGGTATTGACTGGACGATCGGTGGATTTTTGCAAAATATAACGAAAAAGAAAAAGAGAGCCGATGACTACGACAAAAAGGATGACCAAAATGAAGACGGGAATACCTTTGTCCGGCTTTGGGTCTGGTGGCGGAGATTGCTTCAGCACTTCGTGATTCGCAATGACGGACGTCGTGACTGGCTGGATAGGATTGGGGTCCATGTATGAATTAAATATCCTACAAAGATAAGTAGAATGCAAGTTAACGCGTATGTTGGTGGCGGCGGGGGTGTAAGACCGTTGAATAATGTCTTCCGCACCGTCATTTCGACCGAAGCGGAGAAATCTCACATAACCATTTGAGGCTGGAGTGAGATCCCTCGACTACGCTCGGGATGACGAGGACGAGTTATTCAACAGTCTCGTGGTGTTAACCATTGACTTCGGGTATTTTATGGTCTAAATTTAATATATGCCAAAAAAAGCAATCGACCCTACCAGGATCGCAATTTTTCAGAAGAAGGAAATTCGAAAAATAATCTATAAAAACGAATGGTGGTTTTCAATTGTTGATATTGTTCAAGCCTTAACCGGAACAGAACGACCAAGAAAATACTGGAGTGATTTGAAGAAAAAACTAGAAATTGAGGGATATTTTGAAGTGTCCGAAAAAATCGGACAGTTGAAAATGATAGCTCCTGACGGAAAAATACGCATGACCGACTGTGCAGATTCAGAGACTCTTTTTAGGATAGTTCAATCGATTCCCTCTCCCAAAGCCGAGCCTTTTAAACGTTGGTTAGCCAAAGTGGGTTATGAAAGAATTCAAGAAATCGAGGATCCGGAATTGGCCACCAAGAGGACACGGTCACTGTATAAAGCCAAAGGATATCCAGATTCGTGGATTGAAAAACGAGTGAGAGGAATAGCAATTCGTGAAGAATTAACGGAAGAATGGCAAAACAGAGGAGTGAAGGTGCAAAGAGACTATGAAATACTGACTTCTGAGATATCGAAAGCTACTTTTGGTGTTACCCCAAGTGAGTACAAACAGATAAAGGGATTGGAGCGAGAAAATCTTCGTGACCATATGGACGACTTTGAACTAATTTTTACTATGCTTGGAGAAAGGACAACGACAGAGATCCATAGAACCGAAAACTCACGAGGAGTGTCAAAACTTAAAAATGATGCTCGAGAGGGTGGAGAGATAGCCGGCGGAGCCAGGGAGAAGCTGGAAGAACGGCTAGGCCGGTCGATTGTAACGAAAAATAATTTTTTGCCTCAGAAGAAAAAGAAAAGGTAAGGGAGATAGTGCGGTGACTAGGACACGCAGTGGCGGCGAGGGGGATTGTGGGGTAAAATATGGGACATGAAAAAAATCATTTTGGGCCTTGCCTTAAGTCTCTTTTTACTGAGTGGTCTGCCGGCTTTAGCGGTGGCTACCAGATCGGCTGAAGTGGACTTAACTGTGCCTTACGAGGCGAAGGATAGACTGGTGAGCATGCTGAAGTCACAAAAGGTTAGCGGGTGGTGGGTGGGTAACTCTCTGAAGCTTTCGATACGCCGGGCAGTGACTGACGGAGTTTCGCCGAACACGCTAATGCTGTTGTTTTTATTCCCTTTGGTAGCCGGTCTGGTGGCTTTTTCCCGCCAAGTGGTAGGAGTGAGCGGCTTTGGGATGATCATACCGGCGCTCTTGTCGATGGCTTTCTTATCTACCGGAGGTCTGGTTGGACTGGTGCTTTTGACTTTCATTCTCTTGGCAGCTGTCCTAGGGAGAGTGGCTATCAAAAAAATAAAAGTTCCTTATCTACCCAAGTTGGCTATTTTGATCTGGCTCATATCCATGGCGGTACTAGGACTACTGATAATGTCTCCCATGATTGGTCTTGAGCGGCTGTCCAGTGTGGGAATCTTCCCAATCATGATTTTTGTGCTTTTGGCCGAGACTTTTATAGAGGCGCAAATTACCAGAAATTTTTCGACTTCCTTTGGCATGACTTTGGAAACGGTGGTGCTGGCCTTTGTCGCTTACTGGGTGATCGGTAGTCCGGCGATACAGACAGGGGTACTGCTGCAGCCGGAGATTTCGGTGATAGGGATATTGATACTCGATTTGCTAATTGGAAAGTATAAAGGTCTACGACTGTCGGAGATTTGGAGATTCAGAAAGATATTAAAGAAATAATGCCACGATTATCAGACATATTGGGGCTGAATGCTCGGTCGTCCGACTACTTATCTTTGAATAGGAAAGTAGCCAGAAAGAGAGCCGATGACAAACTGATGACCAAAAGGATGCTTAAAAAGGCCGAGATGCCACATCCAAAACTTTTGGGGGTGCTGGGTGAGGCGAATCAGGCGAGAAGCTTTAATTGGTCTAAACTAAAAGACGGCTTTGCGATCAAACCGGTTCGGGGATTTGGAGGGCAGGGAATCCTGCTAATCAAAAAACCAATGAAAGAAAAAGACTTCTTTTTGTCGGTAGACGGAAAAAGAGTGGGAGTGGATGACTTGATTTTACATAGTTTGGATATTATCGAGGGAAAGTTTTCTCACAACAACCTCCGCGACCAGGTCATGATTGAGGAAAGAATTAAGATTCACCCCAAGTTTAAGAATCTGGCGGTGGGAGGAGCCCCCGATGTGCGAGTAATTGTGTTTAATAAGGTGCCGGTGATGGCCATGCTCCGCCTTCCGACAGAGGAGAGTAACGGAAAAGCTAATTTACATCAAGGCGCCATTGGTTTGGGTATCGACATGGCCACCGGAATCACGACTCATGGGGTGTATAGAAATGGTTCGGTAAAGTATTTTCCGGATACTAATATAAAGATAAATGGAATTTTGGTGCCTTCGTGGAACAAGATACTGAGAATGGCCGTAGAGACTCAGATTATTTCCAAGCTAAATTATTTATCGGTAGATATGTTGATTGATCAAGAGGTGGGGCCGGTAGTTTTGGAGCTAAATGATCAACCAGGTCTCTCTATCCAGCTGGCCAACATGGCCGGACTGCGGAGAAGATTGGAAAGAGTGGAAGGGCTGGAAGTGGAAGAAGTTGAGAAAGGGGTGAAAATTGGCAAGGCGCTTTTTGCCAGTAAATTTGCCAGCAGGGTGAAGTTTACGGGGGAAGAAAAGCCGGTGATTGGTATCTTTGAAAAAATCAGCGTCAGAAATGGGAAAAGGAAAATGGTAGAAGTCAAGGCCAAGGTGGATACCGGTGCCAGAGGAACCTCGATTGATCGGGGGATGGCGATGGAGCTGGGGCTTTTGACACCGGAAAATGTTTTGTGGACCAAGAAAGTGAAAAACTCACTTGGATTTGAAGAAAGAACCTTGGTGGCTTTGACGATTAAACTAAAAGGTAGGATTATTAAGACCAGGGCCAGTTTGACCGAGAGAAATCACTTGCGGAGACAACTTCTGATTGGTCGCAGGGATTTGAAGGATTTTGTGGTCGACCCTGGATTAATCAGAATTAGAAAATAGATGAATACGAAAATATCTTATCGGTTCGAAGCCCGCCAAAAATGTGCTCGGCTCGCTCCTGGGCATACAGGGGGCATCCCTGCGCGCATTTGTTGGCTAGTCTTCTGCACCTTCAAAGATATTTTCCCAAAGGAACACAGTCTGCGGTGTTTATATTTTTTTCAAAATATTTAATTTATGAAAATTGCGTATTTACATAGATTGACGTTTGATGAGAGCGAAAAGAGGTTTCGGGAAGAAGCGGTGGCTTTGGGGATTGAGCTCACGACCATTAAGTATCGAAAACTGAGATTGGTAGGAGACAAAATTTTGTTTGGAAATACCGAGATGAAAGATTTTGACGGCTGGTACTTTCGCTCGGTGGGGTCGGAATTGGAGTGGAGTAAGCTCTTACAGCTTTACGCCAAAAAACACAAAATACCAGTGGTGGACGAGTATTTGATGACCGAAGGACCGCTAAGGCGCTATAAATCGATTATGAGCTGGCAATTACTGGAAGCAGGGGTGAAGTATCCGAAATCGGCTTACGTAGAGAGTGTGAGCGATCTGAAAAAGGAACTAAACAACTGGAAGTTCCCCGCCATTGTAAAACTGTCGCAAGGTGGACGCCACGGAATGGGGACTTTTTGGATTCGCGAAATAGAGGATGTTGAAAAACTGGAACATGTTTTGGAGTCACGAAAAGAAAAGGCGAAAGAGACAGGCAAAAAAGTGCCTATTTTTCGAGGATTCCTGATACAGGAATACATTAAAAACGATGGAGATTACCGAGTGATGACGGTGGGGTATAAGTGTATTGGGGGATTTAAGCGCCAAGTAAAAGAGGAAAAATTGATACTTAACAAGAGCCAAGGGAATTCCGTGGCCGTGGCCGATTTGCCGGCTGAGGTAATTGAAATTGCGGAGAAGGCGGCTAGGTGTCTGGGAGTAGAAGTGGCGGGGACGGATATTATTCGCGATTTAGCAACCGGAGAACTATATATAGTAGAGGTGAACGAGGCGCCGCAGTTTAAGGTGTTTGAAAAAAGAACCAAGATCAATGCGGCCGGAGCGATACTGGAATTTTGTATGGAGAAGTTTGGAAAAACTCAAAAAATCAAAAACTCAAAATAATGAAAAAGATTTTAATTCTGACAAGATTTAGGGGGGAGTATGAGCCCAGGCGACTCGGTGAGGAGGCGGAAAAATTGGGATATGCGGTGGATAAAGTGAACTACGAACACGTGCGACTTGGGGTAAGCAGTCTGGGTAAGCCGGTAATTGATTTGGGGACAGGGAAAAAGATCCATGAGTATGATCTGGTGATTCCCAGAGCCGCGACTAAGAGAGGTGGTACCAGCATGCTTGGGGTGAAGTCGGTGATTTTGGAGTATGTAGAGAATATGAGAACTCAAGAACTCAAGGACTCAAGAACTCTAGACAGTAAAAGTGAAAGGAAAAGCGTAAAAGTGATAAATGGGGAGAGTTTTAAACTATTTCCTTTGATGGGAAAACTGGAACAGGGAGTGCTCCTGGCACAAGCCGGTCTGCCGGTGATCCCCTTTGCCAGCTTTAATGGAGTGAGAGGTTGGAAAAGATACTTGGAAATATTAAATAAACGGAAAAAAGAGTTTGTGCCGGTGATGGTGAAGGCGCGGTTTGGGTCTCACGGTAAAAATGTTAGATTGGCCGAGAGTTTGGAGAAGCTCACAAAACTATCCTTGAAATATAGTGAGGGGGATGTCCTGATTCAACTGGTATTGAAGGTGAGACGCTGGTACAGAGTGTTGGTTTTGAACGGGAAAGTTTTGGGAATGATGCCCCACAGACAGAAAGATAAATTTCAAACATTGGCCCATCAGGAGGAATTATCAAAAATAAAGCCTAAATTTAACCAGTCGCAGATAGCCGAACTGGAGAGGATTTCTTTGGCGGCGATGAAGGTTCTGAAGGCGGACTTTGCCGGTCTGGATGTAGCTTGGGATGAGACGTCGCAAACTTGGAGAATACTTGAAGTAAATAGAACGGCTCAGTTTAAGTGGTTCGAGAGAAGTAAGCTGGGGGTGAACGTGGCGGAAAGAATAGTGAAAGTAGATGTCTAGGGTTGCTGTGGGAATTTCAGGGGGGGTGGATTCGGCGGTGAGTGCTTGGCTTTTGAAAAAGGCAGGATATGAGGTGGTGGGGGTGCACTTGTACTGTTGGCCGCCAAAGAGTGAAGTGGAAAAGGACGGAGTGAGTCGAGAGGAATGGATTAAGAAAAATGGGTGTCGGGCGGATGAGGATCGGACGAGTGCTTTGAAAACCGCTTTGGAGATAAGAATCCCTTTTAAAGAGTTAGATTTTTCGGAAGAATACAACGATAGAGTGATTAAGTATTTTTATGATGAATACGAAGCAGGGCGAACCCCTAACCCGGATGTGTTGTGTAACAGCGAGATTAAATTTGGACTTTTTCTTGACTGGGCTATCCAAAATGGGTTTGATTATATTGCGACGGGGCATTATGCAAAATTGCATGTCGGTTCGAAGCTCACCAAAGCTGTGCTCGACCTCCGTCCCTCGAGTACGAGTGCGGATCCGCTCCGCGCGGCTTTTGCTGGAGCTTCTGCACCGAATTATATTTCTCTGCATATCCCCAAGGATAAACATAAGGACCAGACGTATTTTTTGTGGAAATTGACGCAAAAAGAACTGGCTCACGTACTGTTTCCTCTTGGGGGCCTGGTGAAGAATGAAGTGCGAGAAATTGCCAAAGAGGCAGGGTTGTCGGTGGCGGATAAAAAAGATAGCCAGGGGATTTGCTTCGTCGGCAATGTGGAAGTGCGAGAATTTCTGGCCAGACGACTGAAAGTGAAACCCGGAAAGGTTCTGGATCTCGAGGGCCATGAAATAGGAACTCATGATGGGGTTTGGTTTTATACTGTCGGGGAAAGAGGGGGGTGGACACTAGATCCAAGAACTCAAGGAATCAAGAACTCAAGAACTCAAGATGGGGAGACACCGATTTATTATGTAATTTCTAAGAACGCTAAGAGAAACGAACTGGTTGTAGGTGAAGCTGTCGTTGCTGGATGGGATCAGTTTGAAGTGGGCGAGATAAATAAAATTTCTAAAACAAAATGGATTCTAGGTGATTTGCTGGTTAGAATTCGTCATGGAGGGGAGCTGATCCTGGGGAGTGGGATGGAGACTAAACATGGACTACTAGTGACACTGGATGAGGAAGTGCGAGGGATAGCTCCAGGGCAAAGTGCTGTCTTTTATGCACATGACGGAGAATGTCTAGGTGGTGGGGTGATTGAATAGGTTGACAGAAATATACTATAGGTGTAAGATATGGAGTAGTTTGAAATTTGTCCGAATTGTCTGTTTTCTACCTTTTATTAAGATTCAGGAGGATTTTTTTGAACCTAACGAAGGAAATGAAGGCTAAGAAGAAACGTGTCCGCCTTGATCGTGGCTTGAGGCAAGATCGTGGCACGCGTACTTTGACTCATGGTCGTGATGACTGTGATGTGGAAGAATGGCTGGTTTCAGCGAAGAAGCGTCGAGACGCACGTCATGGAGCGGACGAACCTCTTGAAGTTTTTGAAGAAGGCGTTGAAGTCGAAGGATAGATAGCTTTTGCCCAGGATTTAGGTTCTGGGCAATTTTTTATGGCTAAAAACGCCTTCAAGGCCAGGCCTTGCAGGCAGTAATTGGGTAATAAAAACCCCGCTTGGGAGCGGGGTTTGTGATTTATTCGACTTTGACGATGACCTTATAAAATTCACCGAGACTGGTTTGCAATAAACTGACAAGTGTTTCGTACTCAGCCGGATTGAATTCTTCGGGGCGGCTAATAACAAGGAAGTGGGTACCGTCGTTGTCAACTCGATAGATAATTTTGGCGACTGCGACGTGTCTATCGGCTGCTCCTACAAATTTGTCCCAGCCTGTTGGTTTGACGAGTCTACTGATGTGAAATGTACCATCGCTTCTCTCATCTATACGGTAGCCATGGTACTTGAGATAACCTCGGATATAGTTCGCTGGCTTGACGGAGTAATGATCTCCACACCTTAGGCGATAACCCGAAATAAACTTAAGGTTTCCGCAGATAGGACACACTGGTGAGGTTGGGATTGCATCGAGGATAATTTTGACACTAATTATCAACTCACCCAGACTATTTTTGATCTCGTTCAGAGCCTTGGTTGCTTGGACAGAGTTGTCGCTCGTTAGGGTAACGACAGGCTGTCTTGGCTCCTCGTTCCAACTATAAACCTCAATCAGGTACTTCCTAAGAATACCTGAGATGATTTTGATGGCGTCCAGTTGATAGCCACAATGGGGGTGCTCAATCATCCAGACGGCTTGGAACCCAACTAAGTTGTGATAGACGGCTTTGGCGTCATTTAACCCACAACTTGGGCAGTGAATGCCATTAATCGTTTCGGCTTTAGTTGTCATTCTGTCTCCTTTATTTCAATGTGGGGTTGGGAAAACTAGGAGAATTATACCTTATAGTGTTAACTTGTCAAGTTTTTGGGAGTATTTGAGGCTGGGAGTTGTATTATGGGACTTTTTGTGGTAGAATACTGTACCTAAAAAATCTGTACGTTAAGGAGTAGAAAATGGAAAGTGTGTGGTTTGTGCCTAAAAACGAGATCGCTGGAAAATATTACTTAGCGGTAGAAATTGTGCGTTCAGGGGAGGATTGTTATGTATTTGTACGTTCGGGAGTGGGGATGGATGACAAAGGGGACATACACGATCTTGAGTCTTTGATGACTCTGGTCGATATAAAGTACATTATTGGTCGTAGGCCGTCGCTGCTTCCCTTTGAAAAGGCCGTCGAGTTTATGACTAAACAGACGGCGTTTAAGCGAGCGTAATCTGTGCCCAGGTGAAAACCCTGGGTTTTTTGTGGCTAAAATACCTGCAGGGCCAGGCCCTGCAGGTAAAAAAAAAGACCCTCGAGCGTGGCTCGGGGGTCTTTTTCAGTTAGGCAGGTAAGGCTTCAAGATCGAATTCGTAAACGAATTTGCCATCCGCCTTAGCTTGAGCTATTTCGCGGCGTGACTGTTTGCCTCCGCCAATGCGGACGAAGACTTGGCACATGTTCAGGAAAGTGGGTGACTCATCACCCCAGTTTTCACCGACTATACATACTTCGTCACAAGGAAAAACATCATATTCCTTTGCCTTGGCGCAGGCGACGCCAACCGTAGTCCATCCGCGCTCAACAGCAATTTCATATGCTATGGCGGGAATACCAAGATTGGTGTAACCAGAGACGATTGCGAACTGACTACCTTTGTGTTGGAAGGCAAAGAGATCGAACGCCTGGTTGAGCATAACGCGTGCTTTTTCGATGTCAAATTTTTGTCCAGAATAGCCCATGACACCGATACAGATAGTATTATTGTCCATTGTGCCTCCAAGTTTTGAATGTGTAGAATGTGAATTCAGTGGGTAATTTAGCACAAAAGAGGACAATAAGCAAGTTATGGGATGTGGTTGGATTTTTCCGATAGGGCCAGGCCTTATAGGATCCCAGATCTTCAAGGCCTGGCCCTATGGGAGGGGATGGATTCCGGGTCAAGCCCGGAATGACAAAATTGAAAGTCCTGGCTATGGACAGGAGAGTATGGTGCGTGTGAATGAGGGGAAAATTGTGATAAAATGAGGGTACCGATTGGGTTTTCGGTCAGTTTTTTTCTGCCTCTTGTGGAGGCGAACCGTGGCTGTTAAAATGTCCAAGTTCATTAACAAGTGAAACAGCAAGCAATTTTGTCGTTTGAAGAGTGGTAAGAGTGACGTAACTTTTCAATTTTTTTTGAGAATTTGATCCTGGTTCAGGACGAACGCTGGCAGTGTACCTTAAGCATGCAAGTCGAACGGTGAAATCTTTAGCCGCAAGGTTAGAGATGGAGCAGTGGCAGACGGGTGAGGAATGGCAGGAATCTACCTTTTTGTGGGGAATAGCTAGCCGAAAGGCTAATTAATACCGCATAAGTCCGCAAGGAGAAAGACCTTAACCGGTCGCAGAAAGATGAGCCTGTTCGCTATCAGCTAGTTGGTGAGGTAATGGCTCACCAAGGCTATGACGGCTAGGGGGCGTGAGAGCGTGGCCCCCCACAAT
>LCKO01000011.1 GCA_001001485.1 Candidatus Collierbacteria bacterium GW2011_GWB2_45_17 | reverse complement strand
TGCCCAGCACCCGTTCACTCTCCTCCAGAAACTCAGCCTCTCGCTCTGCCTGCTTTTTACCATCAAAGATTACTTTTGCCACCCCTAAGTATACCAAGCCCACCCAACCACCCCTATATCAAGCCTATAAAAAGGCACGTTTATAGGCGTAGATATAAGAGGAAGCGCATGGGGATATTTCGATAATGAACATTATCGAAAAGACCTAGAGCAAGCTCTTATAGCTTGACTTTTAGCCTCAATCATGCTAAAATACCCCACTTCGTTATCCAACCCTCTCGCCTGAACCTTAAAAACGAGACCAAATCAGATTCCCAAAGGAGGCCATCATGGCTAAGATCGTAATGTTCTGGGACTGTCCGTACTGCCGGAATAAAAAAATTCCCGGCTATTTCCGTGAATGTAAAAAGGGTTGCGGCGCACCTCGCCCACGCACCGTCAGTTTCTATCACAGTAATCCAATTACTTACGCTACAGAGGCTCAAACCAAATTATTTGGCAAAGCCGACCCTAATTGGTACTGCGAAGGATGTGAAGCTGGAAATCTCGACAAAGACAGTAAGTGCTGGAAATGCGGCGCCCCTCGGACCACCAAGTCTGTAGTCGGTGTGAAACGAACTGGCTACCGTGCTAAGGATCTGGCGCACTCAACCGAGGAGGCTGAAAAACAAGATTCTCTTATGCCTGCCGAGCCACCTAAAAAATGGATTCCGGAAGACGATCTTTATAACCCTCAAACAGGTGACGAGCCGGTGTTAAAGAGCAAAAGTCTTTCAATAATGGATGTGCTCGACGAGGGTAATCGGTCTGTAATCAAAACAGGAGCCCTGGTAGTAGCCACCCTCACGGCTATCATTATTGGTAGCCTGCTGATATACAACTACTTCTTCAAGACTCATATCGAAACTGTCATCGTAACAGCCATGCCTTGGACTCAATCCGTGCATATCGAAGAATATCAATTATTCCACGAGCAAGGCTGGAGTATTCCGGGTGAACAGCCTGGGACTAACTCTGCCGGAAGACAAACCAATGTTGATATCAGAAAGAGTGGGGACTTAAAAGTACACGATGGCTGGACTACCGAAACAGTGTCGGACACGTGTTATGAATCAGTTACGGTTCCGGATACCTGCACAGGCTCAAGATATGTATCGGATACTTGCTATTCGAATAACGGCGATGGTTCGTCTGATTCGTACGAATGTGGATCATCCGAATCATATACCTATTCTTGTACAACAACCGAAAGCCGGTCATATGCCTGTACCAAAGTCATTGATGTTGAACTCTATCACTACGAAGACATCATGAGCCCGTGGTACTGGTACGATATCGATCGTTGGACCACCATCGGCACTTATCCTACTTCTGGGAATGGAACTGAGATTTATTACGACTCAATCCAACCAAGTGGTGACAAACAGAGACGGGTTGAAGATGGCGGTACTTACTCGGTCACCTTCGGATCTGAAAAAGCTGACAGTAAAATCACTCCGTTCACCAACGTTTATGATCTGGCCACCTTCCTCACTTTCTATATCGGTCAGCCTCACGAAGTTGACGTTAATTACTTTGGAGGAGTTCTAGATCTTCGATAATTTTCTCTACCGCTCGCCTAAGGCGAGCGGTTTTTTTACATCAATCACCCACCACATTCCTAGATTTAACCTAATTTGAGGATTATCACTCCCCAAATTTGACATAATTTGAGGAATATGATATTCTTAACCCATGATTAAACGTCTCTATCAGGACCTGGGTTCGTACCTACACCCCCGTGAAGTCCTGATCCTCTATGGTCCAAGACGAGTCGGTAAAACCACCCTTCTCGAGAATTACCTCAAAACCACTAAACTAAAATACAGGCTCGAAACGGGAGAAAATGTCATCGCTAAAAATTTATTCTCTTCGCGAGACCTCCCCCGACTTAAAGAATATCTACAAGGCTACGATCTGCTCGTTATCGACGAAGCTCAAACTATTCCCAACATAGGCGAAGGTCTCAAGCTAATTATCGATCAAATTCCTGATGTCAAAATTATCGCCACCGGCTCTTCATCCTTTGACTTGGCAAATCAGGTAGGCGAACCCCTCACCGACCGCAAAACTACATTGACACTATACCCTGTGTCCCAGCTCGAACTATTACAAGACGGTCATAATCCTCACGATCTAAAGCAAAAATTACACGAATTCCTTATCTTCGGCAGCTACCCAAAGGTACTCGTGGCTACCAAGAGAGACGAAAAGATCAGGCTCGTCGAAGAACTGGTGGGATCCTACATCCTTAAAGATATTCTGGCCCTAGACAAAATAAAGGCATCTCGAACGATATTAGACCTTCTAAAGCTACTTGCTTTTCAAATTGGTAGTGAAGTTTCCCTTGGAGAGTTGTCACGCCAGCTATCCATCGACGGCAAAACAGTCAGTAAATATCTGGACCTACTCGAAAAATCTTTTATCATTATTCGTCTGGGTGGTTTCAGCCGCAATTTACGTTCCGAAATCACCGACAAAGCCAAGTATTACTTCCTGGATAATGGTATCCGCAACGGGGTAATCTCTCAGTTTAATAACCTAGACACCAGAAATGACATTGGACAACTCTGGGAAAACTTTATCTTTATCGAAAGACTCAAAAAACGCTCCTACCAGCACCTCTATGGTCAATCATATTTCTGGCGAACCTACGAACAGCAAGAAATAGATCTGGTTGAAGAAAGAGATGGAAAACTTTTTACCTACGAATACAAATGGTCCCCTAAGAATAAGACTATCCTGCCACCAAAGGCCTGGATCTCATCATACCCCGAACACCAGTCTTTTGAAGTCATCAACCCGGATAACTACTTAGATTTCATCGGCGGATAGTAAATCGGTTTTCAATTCTCTCTTATCACCCTCATCACCCGCTCGTGTACCATCTCCGGGCTCCCTCCAGCCTCCACCACCTCCCAGCCCAGCTCAAACGCAAGCTTACGGTGAATCTCCCTGTTCCTCTCCCACACCTCCTGCCCGGCCACCTCAAACCGATGCCCCCTCTCTGTTCCCCCACTAAACCGCTCTCCGTCCAAAAGGATAGCGAGATCCGGCTCTAGCAAGCCAAAGTTGTAAGTATCCAGCTTTTCTCGCAAAACCCCTTTGGTCAGCCCCCAGGCCAGCCCTGTACCAGTGTAGTCCTCAGCCAGAACATCTTTCTCCTTCAATACTTCCATCAGCCTCGGCTGATAATATCGCCTATCCTCTGCGAAAAGCATCTGTAACTCCTCATCCGTCAAATTCAACCTCTCTTCCACTGGCCCACGAAGCTCTCTGTTAAGAATCCTGCCAAATTCCGAATCATATCTTGGGTACTTGATTCTTTTATAAGGTCTGCCTATCTCTTGCCACGCTTCTTCCAGCAAATCTAACTGTTTCGATTTTCCTAGATTATTGGACGCATAAAGTACGATAAATCTTCCCTTCATGCGGTATTCTACAATATATTTTGCTATTATTAATATATGCCAACTGCCAGCCAAAAAGATCTCCAAGCTCAGACAGAAAACCTCGCCAAACTAATTAAGTCCGAAGTTGGTGGTTTGAGAACAGAAATGAAATCCGAGATTGGCGGACTGAGGACAGAGTTTAAAGCCGATCTAAGTAAAGAAATTGGCAGTGTGAGATCGGAACTAAGTAAAGAAATTGGCAGTGTGAGATCGGAACTAAGTAAAGAAATTGGCAGTGTGAGATCGGACATGAAGAAACAATTTGCTTTTCAGAGACAAGAATTGGTGTCATATCTTGACGACAAATTCGAAACCAATCGTCGGCTGATGGTCGATGACATGCAGAATTTCCAAGATGCCATCATTACCGAAGTCAAAGCCATCAAACAAGAAACTATCGTTAACTCCAGTCACCGTGTAACTCTCACGGATCACGAAACACGCCTTTCCAAAGTCGAAAGGCACCTCTTCTCCAACTAATAAATCCCTATTTTCGACTTTTTCGGGTACAAAAAAGCCTCTGGAATTTCCAGAGGCGTTCACGAACACGATCAGTTGGGACTAAAGCCCACCCTCAATCTTGGGTACGATAACGACAAGCTCGTCGGCAAAGACTTCATCTTCGAACTGGACGGCACGCTTGTTGATCTTGATCTCAGTCTTTTCGAAATCTTCGACTCCGGCCGCCGCTAAAGCATCTTCCACAGTCGCACCGGTATCCAATAAGACTTCGATCACCTTTCCACCAAGTTGAGCCACTTTTACAAAAAACTGGTCCATAATCATCCTCCTTAAGGATTCCTCTACGAGTGTCACCAGTCTCGTAGAGAGGGTTTAAAGTTCACTAGGTGAAAGTAGTACGGTTCCCCCACTAGCCATTTTTTGACCTGGCCGGTGATGATGCCCGCGGCTACCATGACGGTATAGATGATCGACTTCTCAGTACATGGTTGATGAACCGCCTCGGCGCTCGTGTAAAGAGTCGCTTCATATCGGCGAACAACCTCTGGGTCTGTGGGGTTCAGTGAATACAGTCTCAAAACCTCTGCTCCCATTCTGGCTTCCACGTATAACGGAACATGAATGTTATAACGGACTTTTTCCCAAATGATTTTTCTTTGGGTCATTTCGTCCACAGCCGAGATCACTACTCCCTCCAATTTTTGTGTTCCATCAAACTTTTCCTGAATCGCCTCCACCTCTGCGTCACTAAAAAGTTCTACCACTTCCTTCACTGCCGTCACCTTGGGACGTTCGATGTCCGTCAGTCGAAAAATCTGGTTTGGTAAATTGTGGGGTGCCACTACATCATCGTCAAACAATCGTAGTCTCGGAATTCCCATCTTGCCCAGAGTTAAGGCAGTTGGCGACCCTATCCCTCCTACACCAATCAGACTAATCTTCGCTGTACTCAACGACTTCAAAGATATCAACCCCATCTGTCGGGACATGTCCATTGTTATTGCCTCCTGCATAAGTCTTTGTCTTCGGCACTGTGTGTTTTACTTTAGTCTCCACTTCCTTACCAAGTATTTCCAGTGTCTTTGCCTCCATCTCAAGGAAAACCTGTAGTGGAACATCGTAAGCGGTCATTTGCATCGGCTGGAACGAATCCACTCTGCAGAGGTAGTCACCGAAAAAGTTAGTCACCAAAGACAACATCCATTCGTTGTTAAAGCCAAAGATGGTGGCATCATCAGTCGTAGACCAAAATACTTTCATATCTGCGTGCGAGTGCCACCAAAGCCGGACGCAAGACGGGTCTTCTCCGGCAGAGATCATATCGGTCATGAAATCGGCCACCGCCGAACTATCTAAAACGGTCTCACTTGGAGTACACTTCTGGTCAAAGATAAACAAATCTTGGATCAAAAGTGTTCCTTTTTTAAGTCTTATTACCTTACCTAACCCGGAAATCTCTCCCTTGGCCAAACCAACATAAGCATCGAGTTTCATCTTTGCTTCCGGCAGAATATAGATTATCGTCTGGTGTTTAGTTTTGGATGGTATCATCTTTCACTCCTTTATCGGCCATTCTTCAATCTCTGCATCGTGGTAAGCACCCCAACGGCTGTACGATTTTAAAAACTCGATCATCATTAATACCACTGTCTCCAGCTCCAAGTCACCGAGCAACACCCCTATGCCATAAGAAGCGTCCCCCAAACAACAGTTGCCGTCATCCTCGACGTGAGGATGATAACAACGATTTACCCTTCTGGTTTTGTTGACACACAGGACACTACAATCATCCAAATCAATTTTCACCTCAAACTCACCAATATCATAAACTACCCCCTCAAACTCAATGTCTATCTGTCCCACTGGCACCACCACCATGTCTTCGGATACGGTAATTTTCCCGGTGGCGGATAGCTTGCAAAGCCGTTCAAAAATTCTTTCAATTTTCTCGTCGTTAACAGCTTCATCGTTAACAGCTTCATCGTTAACCAAAGTCTTGCTCTTTTTTTCCAAAGAAATCCGCCTATCACGGACAGCCAACGATAACTCTGTTCTAAGCTGACTTATTCTATCTTCAAAGTCTTCAATTTTGTCTTCATGAATCCCCTCCTCAAGAAAACGTCTGTATAGTTCCACAAACCGTTCATGAGGCAATCTACTTAGACGACTTTGTATCTCTTTTTCAAAACCCTCCTTGTCCGTTAGATAAAGATAATAATCCGCCAAAATCAACTCCAATATCTTATCCGGACTAGTTCCACGGTGGTGAGGCAGATCAAAAAGTATGTATAGCGTTTTCCCGACAATTAAGGCCACTTCGTTCCCTGTCTGATCCGAAATTATGGTTCCGGGATAAGGAAAGTCTTTATCAACACAAAAACAGTCGCGCTGGCTATCTCTAAGTAAGAATCCATAGGCTCTTGAAAGGTGACTTTCGCTGTATTCCCCTTCAAACGGCCTACTCCAAAAGTAAACGCACAGATCGTACTCTCTACCGTCGTACGGCACCTTTATATGTCCGTGGGGACAAGAAACCACCAGGCTTTTGTTTATTTTTCGGGCAAAGTCATTCAAAATCGGTTCTATTAGCTCTAACTCGTCAATTTTTCTTTCTTCAATCCTTATCGCTGGTGTTCTAGGCATGGTTAATCCTCCTTAAAAATGTAAATGTTCTCAGCACAAAACTGATATCGGGTATTATATTCCACCCTGTAGTATTTTTCAACCGCTAGCTCCAGAAGGCGCTTCCCACCATCAGCACCACCGACAGAGCCATAAAAACAAAGGTCATCCAAGCAATCCACAAGTACTTTTTCTCGGTCTTAAACTTCCCCACCACCCTTTCGTCACTGGCAAGACGAATAATGATAAAAATCAAAGGCACCGCCACTACTCCATTCACCACCGCCGCATAGTACAAAGCCTGCATGGTGTTTATGCCCCACAAATTCATCAACACTCCAACCATGGTCGCCACCGCCAAAATTAAGTAAAATCCCTTAGCTCGCTCAAAGCTTTTCCCGAGACCCTCTCTCAATCCCAAAGCTTCCGAAACCGCGTAAGCGACAGATCCAGCCAAAACCGGAACTGACTGTAAGCCAATTCCGATTATTCCAAAAGCAAAAAGTAAGTAGGCGAAGTCTCCCGCCAGCGGTCTCAAGGCTAACGCCGCTTGCTGGGCACTATCGATATTAAAAACTCCATTAGCGTGAAGTGTACCCGCGGTCGTCACCACGATAAAGAAAGTCATCAAATTCGAAAACAACATCCCTAGTTTAGTGTCCATCCTCATTTTTTTTATTCCACTCAATGTCACTACAGATTTCTGTCCAAAATCTGAGATCTGTGATCTGTTATCTGAGATCTTCTCCTCTACTTCTTGAGATGTCTGCCAAAAAAATAAGTAGGGTGAGATCGTCGTGCCCAAAAATCCCACCAAAATCATTAAATAATCGGCACTCCAAGTAATTCTAGGAATCACGGTCGCCTCAAGCACATCACTCCAGTTTGGCCGAATCAGAAAAGCCGTCACCACATAAACCAAAAGCGATAAGCTCAACCACTTCAAAATGGCAGAATATCTTTTGTAGGGTACCCAAATTTCCAAGACTACGATCGACATCGCGGACAGGAATAACCAAAAGTAAAAAGGTAGTCCAAACACCATCTGCAAAGATGAAGCCATAATTCCAAGGTCCGCTCCAATATTGATGACATTGGTCAAGACCAAAAGACTCACGGCGAACCACAACATCTTTTTGGACGAATACTTCTTAATTACTCCAGCCAAGCCTCTACCGGTGGTTATTCCCAACCTACCACACATCTCCTGAATCGAGATCATGGCCGGTAACAAAAAAAGACTCAGCCAAGCAAATCCGAGTCCAAACTTTGCGCCGGCGATCGAATAGGTCGCGATACCACTCGGATCATCATCCGCCGCTCCAGTTACAAACCCCGGCCCAATCTTGCGGACAAACTCTTTAATTATTTTGACGACTTTCCCCATTGATCTCATGATACAGAATCCACCAATACAAAAAAAGACCCCACACTATTATTATAGTGAGGGGCCAAAATCATTTATCTATTCCTACATTGTTCTTTCGTTTTCGATATCCCCTAAATGAAGAGTGACCGGAGCGACTTCGAAGAATCCCAGTTCTCCTCTTGGAAGAACTTTTTGCATGGTCGCTACCGTCAGAAACTCGGTATCCCAGCCCCCCCGGTAAAAAGAGACAAAGTACACGTTTCCGGCGGTATCGTAGTTCTCCATCTGACTGATGGCTTCGCTCCTGAGAATAGAAGGCAGTTTATCGAGCTGGAATAACCCAGAAGGTGTTCGGTAGACATAGCCAAAAAGTATTTGACCGGGGTTGTAGTGGGGATGCCTCAATCCAAAACCCGTCGCAAACACGCTACCCTCATGGATATCGGTATAAAAGCGAATGATTACAGCTTCCTCTACGGCGCAAATATCGCCTACCTTTCTGGGTGGGTAGCTATCCATAATGACGACAAATCGATCATTATCAGTCGCCTCGGTTCGCGTACCGACCGGTAAAAGTGAATTCAGACTTTTTTCATCAACCTGTCCTGTAAAAGGAAACTTAATACTCCACACAGTAGCCTCCATCAAAGTTTTTTTAAAGACCTACAACCCATATATTTTACCACGTAATCTTATTTACCTGCAAGGCCAGGCCTTGCAGGACTACAGAAAACCCCGCCAGATGGCGGGGATATATCGGTTTACTTTACTTTGAAATTCCTTCCAGACGGGTCAAATTTTCCATCGTAATCTTTATGCTTCCCAGGTTCTTTCCTGGCAGGAAATTCCGGTCAATCGGGTAAGTGGTCTCTGTCCAGAAAGACCTTTGTCCGATAAACTTGGCTTTCAGCGAACAGAGATAAGCCCCCATATTTACCTGGTACTGTTTGAGAGTGGCCAAAGCTTCTTCTTTTGTGCCGAAACCGTCGGGAGAAGAAAAATTGATCCCCCAACGATAAAATATTTGCCAAACAATTCGATCCAAATCAAGATCGGGATACTTTTGAACCAGCAGTTTCTTTAGCTCGCTTCCCCAGAATCCCGGGTAGCCTCGTTCGGCAAACACGAAATTTAATTGGCTGTCTTTGACAGAAATATTAGCACAAACCATACCGCCAACCAGAACATCAAAATCAGGATCATCTCCACGAAGCCAATATGGGTTTTCTGGCAACAAGGATCCAATCAAGGCTTTATTAGAGATCTTGACTTGAGAAACCGGAATATTCAAACTGTTCATTTTTTTCTCTCCTTCTCTAAGTCGAGGCTTGCGGGCCCTTTTTCCACACCCAAGGTGAAGTTTGGGAGTACCGCTCTCATCGAAATAACTTTCAACGCCTGATCCGTCCAGTCCCCTCTATAAAACGAGACAAAGTAAACCTTGTCGGCAGTCGTGTGGCGACCGATCTCTTTCATGGCTGCACCTTTCAGCCTCAAGGGTGTTCCGTCTAGCCGGAAAAGTCCATTCGGTAACCGGTATACAAAGCCAAAAAACAACGTTAAGGGGTCATGTTCCGGGAAACGTCGTCCAAAGGCCGCCAAAAAATCGCGCCCCTCCGGAACTAGCGTAAAGAACGTAACCTTGACAAACGGCTCTGCCAGATCACATCTTCCTACGTTCACTAGGTTATCCTCGGTCCGAACGTAAAATTTATGATCACTAATCTGCTCCGAAACATACCCCACCGGCATCACTTCTCGATTGAGACGTTCCTCATCCACTGGCCCGGGTAACTCAAACTTAATTTCCATTCAAGCCTCCATCAAAGTTTTTTTAAAGACCTAGAACACGGAAATTATATCAGAGAACTGTCATCTGACATCTGAACTGGCTTCTTCCAGCTGGCCCAGTCACAATTCGGATAGTCTTCACAACCAAAAAAGTCTCTGTTCGTCCTGGTTTTTTTCATCACCACCCTTTTACCGCACTTCTCACAAGTCACACCCTCAACGTACAAAATATATGGCGCTTTGTAGGCACACTCCGGGTATTGGCTACAGCTTAAAAACTTACCAAACTTCCCGTCACGAATAACCACTTCCCCGGTGTCACAGAGTGGACACTTCTCTCCGGTGCTCTCAGTCGGCACGCCCACTCGAGCACTTTCCTTATCCACCTTAGTGAGTTTTCTGGAGAAGTCTCCCCAAAACTTACTCAGCATCTCCATCCAAGGAAGTTTTCCACTCGCAATATCGTCCAAAGAATCCTCCATCTTGGCGGTAAATTCGTACTCCATCTCTCTGGGAAAGTTCTCTATCAAGAAGTCCACCACCGCTTTCCCAATAGAAGTCGGGAAAAACTTTTTTTCTTTTTGCTCCACGTATCTCCGATCGATAATCGTCGAAATAATGGCCGCGTAAGTCGAAGGTCGGCCGATGCCTTTCTTTTCCAGTTCTTTTATGAGTGAAGCATCATTAAACCGCGGTGCCGGCTGAGTAAACTTCTGCAGACTCTCCACTTTTTCTTTATTTAGTTTTTCTCCGACTGTCATCTCCGGTAATGATTGAAACTCCTCATTATCTTTCACGAATAACTTCTTCCAGCCATCAAACTTAACTACAATGCCATTAGCGGTTAAGTCACACTTTCCGGCAGAAACAACTACTTTTGTGTCGTCAAATATTGCCTCAGCCATCTGACAGGCAATCGTTCTGCGCCAGATCAAAGAATAAAGTTTTTTTTCGTCCACAGCCATCTCCTGGCCGGTAAACTTCTCCGGAGTAATCTCAATGTGAGTTGGCCTAACAGCTTCGTGGGCTTCTTGAGCCACTACTTTTCCGGCGGTTTTATAAATTCTCGGGCCGGCCGGCAAATAATTTGCGCCGTAACTGTCTCCAACAAACTTTCTGACCGCTTCGATCGCCACCGGCGCCAAGTTGAACGAGTCGGTTCGATGATAGGTGATATCTCCTTGTTCATAAAGTTTCTGGGCTACACTCATGGTTTTCTTGGCCGACCAACCCAGAACATTGGCTGAAGCCTGTTGCAGAGTTGAGGTTTTAAAGGGTGGATGGGGTTGCGTTTTTCTCTCCGATTTCTTGATGTCGGCTACGACATACTCACCCTTCTCCAAAATTTCCAAAATCTTTTTAGCCTCTTCCATCTTATGAATCTCGGCTTTTTTATCTTTATACTTGGCAAGCTCCACCCAAAATTCCTCTTGAGTTCTTGAGTTCTTGAGTTCTTGAGTTCTTACTAAGGCCCTGATCTGCCAATACTCCACCGGCACAAATTTTTCAATTTCCCGTTCTCTTTCCACAATCAAACGTACCGCCACACTCTGGACTCTGCCGGCAGATAAGCCACGACGGACTTTTTTCCATAATATCGGTGACAGTTTATAGCCGACCAGTCTATCCAAAAACCTTCTCGCCTGTTGTGAGTTAACTAAATCCATATCAATTTCCCGCGGGTGCTCCAAAGCTTCGAGAATCGCCTCCTTGGTTATCGAATGAAAAGCAATCCTCTTAAAAACAATTTCTTTAGGCTTTGCCTTGGATCCTTTTCCCTGTTTTGAGTTCTTGATTCCTTGAGTTCTTGATTCCTTTATGATCTCCCTCACATGCCAGGCAATCGCCTCTCCTTCACGGTCTGGGTCGGACGCCAAAATCACCTCTTCGGCCCTTTTGGCCGCCGCAATCAATATTTTTACCTGCGCCTCTTTCCCATTCATCAGCTCATACACCGGCAAAAATTCATACTCCTCCGTCTTTTTTCTTTGAGTTCTTGAGTTCTTGAGTTCTTTTATCTCTATCCCCATTTTGCTCTTTGGCAAGTCCCGCACATGGCCCATACTGGCCATGATCTCAAAATCGCCTCCCAAGTACTTGGAGAGACTTCTCGTCTTGGTTGGTGATTCCACAATTACCAATTTCATTGCTTCCTAAAATATACATTAAATCCGTCCGGAAATTGTACTACATCACTTTTTCCCCTAGGGCCAGGCCTTAGAGGGTCCCAAATCTTCAAGGCCTGGCCCTGATAACATCTAAAAATACGAACGCCCTCCGGTTAGAGGGCGTAATTTGAGGAAAGTAAAACCTTAGACGGCCGCGAGAGAAAGAAAATAAAGAATAAGGTCTCTCGCGGCTCGTCACCGCTACTAATAAAAGCGCGGTATCTCCAGGTTTCCCTGGAGGAAATTAGTAGAACCCTGGTTGGCGAGTGAAAGACGTGTCCGGCGAAATACCGCGGACACCATCCCACCATGGCATACAACCAGGGGTAAAACAGTCTGGAGGCGTTTTCGGCCACCAAGTCTGCCCTCAATTCCTTGAAGACAGACTAAGGGGCCGAATTCATACCTAATTTCAATGTGTAACGGTTATTCTATCACTAATTCTACAATTCGTCAAGTATATAGGGTAGTATCTCTTTAGCCACGGGTGCGGCTACTGAACTGCCCTCACCACCCTCCTCCAGCAATATAGTCACCACAACCCACTCTCGGACATCCGCCCCCTTAGGCACCACCACACTCACCCAGGCGTTAGCAAGAGTATCCAAGGCACCCTTTTGAGCCGTGCCTGTTTTACAATAGATCTTCCCGGCATACTCAAACAAAGGAAAGGCCGTTCCACCGGGGCTGCAAGCCTCCTTCATACCTTCCAAAACCAAGGCCACATTCTTCTTACCTAGCCTCAAATCCATGCATTCCGCTCTCCCAACCAGCCTCGGACTACAGCTCAGGCCGCTAATCACCCCGGCCGTCATCCGATTCATCTGAATTGGTGTCGCCATCAAATCTCCCTGACCGATAGCCAAATGATAAGTGTTCCCCAGGTACCACCTATCCCCCAAGGTTTTCTCTCTCCAATAAGGAGTCGGCACGAACCCCGCCGACTCCCCCTGCAAATCGATACCGGTTTTTTCACCCAGGCCAAACTTTTCACTCCAAGACACCAGAGAATCTGCCCCCAAAGCCTCCCCCATTTTGTAAAAGAAAATATCGTTACTTCTGGCTATGGCTCTGACCAGCCCGATCTGTCCCTCCGTCTTCCCATATTTATCCAGGTACCAATTTCCAAAACGAGAGCCTCCCACCCTTATTTCACCCGTATCCAGAATAGTCGAGTCCTTATTTATTTTTCCCTCTTCCAGGGCGGCCATGGCCGGTACCAGTTTGTAAACCGATCCGGGGGCAAAATCTCCCGAAACGACCCGGTTGTACAAGGGTTTTTTCTCAATATCGCCTATTAGACTGGCCACATCTTTATAGTCGCCTCCAAAATCACTGCGCTTCCCTTCCGGCACAAATAAATTTGGGTCAAAAGAAGGCACACTGACCAAAGCCAATATCTCTCCATTTACTTTGGCCACCACCACTGCTCCGCTTTTACCCACCTCGGTCAATTTATTTTTTAAGGCAACAAAGGCTAGCTTTTGCAACTCCAGATCAATATTGGTGGTAATGTTTTTCCCCGGCAAACTTTCCACTCTAGATATCTCAACCCTATCTTGACCACTAGCCGTTTCTTGGACCGTTACTTCCCCCGGAAAGCCCAAGAGGTCTTTTTGGTATTGTTTTTCCAAACCGACCTTCCCCATCATCTCCGAACTACAATCCAGGCATTCTTTCAAATCCACTTCATCCGGCTTGCCAAGGTAGCCCACTATACTGGCCACCGTTTCTCCACCAGGGTAAAATCGTTGAGTCCGGCCCTGATAATCAATGTTCATCGCGAGCGGCTTGCCATTTCTATCGCTAATCACTCCCCTAACCGGCTCCAGTCGCTCTTTCCTGATCATATTATCATTCGCCAAATCATCGTAATATCTCCCCATTACCGTAGTTAAAAACAAGACTCTGGAAATCCCAATCGCCATAGCCAAAATTAAAATAAATCTCCCCCAAAAATAAATTCTTTCTCTATCCATACGTTTTTGTCATTGCGAGTTTCGGTATTCCGAACCGTGGCTCTCCTGGATACCCCCTGCGGGTAAATCTCACTCCATCTAATTTTTTAATAACTCAATTTTATCGACTCGCCCCTTTCAAACCAGGTTACCGCTACCAGCCAAGCAATTACGGTAGAAACCAAATCAAAAAAATTCCAAGGCAGACCAAACACTTTGTCAAAAACGAAGTTCGCCAGTAGCGAGACACAAAGAATCACTAGTCCGGTTTCTTTGCGTGAGCTAAAAACCAAGGACAGTCCCCCTGCGACGACTACCAAAAACAAACTTGGCAAGCCTATCGGTATTCGATAAATCACCGAAATCAAAATCCCTATCGCCATCGAAAGCCAGTAGATCCCCTGCCAATCCAAAAGTATCAGGAGAAAGGGCCAAAAAAAGCCGAGTCCCAAAACTCCTTCCCCTATAAGTACGCAAAACACCACCATCAGAGCTACTTTTGTGATATTCTTGGATTGCTTATCTGACATGATTACTTCAACCAAAATAAATTTATTATTACTACCATTATTTGTCTCTATACTACTAGTAACTGCCGGCAAACTCAAGGTAGGCAGTAAAATAGACTCGGTTTTTTACACTCTTCTCTCTCCAATATCTCTACCCGTCTCCAGTCTTCGGCTTTACACCGAAAAAAAATACTCGTTCATAAAAAATTTCTCTGTTTTTGAAAAACAAAATCGTGAACAAAAAAATCAGCTGGCTCGTCTAATTTCCGAAAATGAGTATCTGAAGCAGTCTATCGTGGACAAAAAAATCTTGGACAATCTCAAAAATTCTTTTAGGAGTTTGGTCCCCGTCCGCCTCGTCGGCTCTTCCGGCAAATTTGTCGTTTCCTCATCTCTGCCATTGACCAATGTCCTTCCCGGTCAGCCTCTGGTCTCCGGCAATATTCTTTTAGGTACCGTCAAAGAAATCAAAAATAACACCGCCACCATCACCCCGCTTAACAGTGAAAAATCTCCTGTCTTCCCAACCCGCACCGCCAACGGTCAAAAAGGTTTATACAAATTTGAAAATAATCGCCCCGAGATCGTGGATGTCCCTAGTCAGTCTCCCATCGTTCTGGGTGACTTCGTCCTCACCGAGCCTGGAGAGCTTTTCCCGGGGAACCTCATCGTCGGTAAAACTATCCGTCTTATTACAGTCAGCCAAGAACCTCTCCAAAAAGCCGAGCTCGAGCTCTACGACACTCTCGACTCCTCTCCCGACAACCTCGCCATCATTACCCAACCATAGCCATCCCGTAGGGGCGCATCATGATGCGCCCGCTATCCTGTGCAAGGCCTGGCCCTGCAGGTACCAGCTTGCCACAAAAAAATCCCCCTCGGAAAATCGAGAGGGATAAGAACAAAAAACTTACTGGCCGATAAGCGTCGCCGAAAGGACATTCCGGCTCTGAGAGAGGATAGACGCCGATCGAAACCAGTTCACTTTGAAGTGGTACGTCGCTCCTTCTTCCAAAGCCAGCAGATCACGCGAGTTCCATTTCCACCTATAGAGAGAGTCTTCGTTCGTGAAGGTCTCCATCTTTCCTGTCGACAGATCTTTGATTACCATCAACGCGTTGGAGTCTTTCTCCGGAACGTACCTAATCAGTTGACCGTCAAATTCACTTATGGTATTAAAACTGATTATCGGTTCTGCAATAAACGCCGCTAGTACCACCGCAATAAAAATAACCATGGCAATGACAAAACAGTTCTCAAAAAGATTATGTCTCATTTTTTTTCTCCTTACAAGCAGTATGGTTTGAAAATCAGTGTACCCATACATCATACCCCAAAACCCCCCAAAAGTCAACTACTATAAGCCTATGTTAAGCCCATCCAGGCACAAACCACCTACGAGGAGAGTCCTGCCTGCCGGCAGGCATGGCCTTGAAGGCTACTTTCAGGTCAATTTGTTTGCTATTATTAATCTATGACCATTTCCCAGCAAATTCAAAATCTCGAGAAAAATCTCACCAAATCATTCGATGGCAAGTTTGAGCAGGTTGAGAAGAATCTCCTTAATCATCTTGACGATAAGTTTCAGAAGTCAGAAAAAAGGCTACTTGGCCAGATTGACCAGAAATCCATCGAGTCAGAGAGACGTCTCTCCAAAACATTCGATGCCAAGTTTATCGAGTCGGAGAAGCGACTAGAAAAATCTTTGGAAAAAAAGTTTAACCAGGCCTCTAAAGATCTAAATCAGCAATTAAAATTCCAAACTCAACTAATTCTCGATTCTGTCGAAGAAAAATTTGAAGATAGGCAAAAAGAACTCAGAAACGATATTCTAAACTTCAAGGACGAGATCTTCACCGAAGTTAAAGGTCTTCGTCAAGAAACTACGGTGAACTCAGGCCGCATCACCAGACTCGAAAAGTCCTTCCTGTTATCGTAGTCCCCCCACCACCCTCACCTTACCTAAGAGCTTATCATCCTCCAGTACCTTGGCACAGCCTCGCACCACCGCTTCCAGTGGTGTATCGGTGACCCACACCGGCATGCCGATCCGCTCGCTGATGAGCTTATCGAACCCGCGGATAAGTGACCCCCCTCCGGCCATGACCATGCCTTTTTCCAAAATATCGGCTACCAAGTCTGGCGGTGTTTCTTCGATGATTAAAGCAATTTCACTCAAAATTTGATTGACTATCGGCATCATTGATTCGCGGATCTCCACACTGTCCAGTTTTAATGATTTGGGTAGTCCATCCTCCAAACTTCTCCCTCTCACCACTATTTGTAATGGGTTGCCCTCTTTTTCGCGTTTCATCGGGTAAGCCGAGCCAACGGCGATCTTTACTTCTTCCGCCGTACTTTCTCCCAAGAGTAAGCTGTACTTTAATCTCACGAAATTCTGGATGGCTTCGGTCAGCTCGTCCCCGGCTACCCGCAAACTTCTATTTAACACCAATCCACCAAGCGAGATAACTCCAATTTCACTGGTTCCCCCACCGATATCACAAATAAGCTGTCCCTCCGCCTTCTCCACCGGTAGCCCACTCCCAATTGCGGCCGCCATCGGCTCTTCGATAAGGAACACCGCCCTGGCTCCGGCTTCCAGCGCCGCCTCCTGCACCGCTCTCCGCTCCACCTCCGTCACCCCACTGGGAATTCCGATCGCCACTCTCGGACGAGGAATCTTGAACCCTAAACCCTTATAAAGCTCGTGCACTTCGATAATATAATACTTGAGCATGGCCTCAGCCGCATCAAAGTCGGCAATCACCCCATCTCTTAGTGGTCTGACAACTTCTATATTAGCCGGATTTTTACCGAGCATCTTCTTGGCTTCGTCTCCCATAGCTAAAATAGCTTTCGTTTTCATGTTCCGCGCCACTACCGACGGCTGACGAATCACCACGCCCTTACCTCGGACATGCACCACCACATTGGCCGTCCCCAAATCAATCCCTACATCTAGGGTAGCCAGTCGCCACAGTTTCTCAAACATGTTTACTAATATACGTGATCATAATATGGCACAATCATATCAAACTTCTGTTCTGCTAAACTATCTCATGCCCTCGAAAGAAAAATCTTTTATTCAGTCCTGTTTTTACGTTTTGTTTTTCGTTACCCCTTTGCTTCTTTGGCCTTACACTTCCGAGGTTTTCGAATTTAACAAAATGATCTTTGTTTATGCCATGACCATTGTCATTGGCTCGGCTTGGGCAGTTCGTTCAATTCAAGAGAAAAGATTTGAATTCGCTCGTACACCTCTCGACTTACCGATTCTGTTATTTCTCTCATCCCAAATTGCCTCGACTATCTTTAGTATCGACCGCCACACTAGTCTCTGGGGCTACTACTCCCGCTTTCATGGCGGTTTGGCTTCTACTCTTTGTTACATTTTGCTTTTTTATGCTTTAGTCACCCACTTCTCCGGCCAAGCCAAGGCTGTCAAAAAACTTATTTACACTATCCTCGCCACCGCGACTCTGACCGCTATTTACGCCGTGCTGGAAAGAATGGGCATTGATAAAAACATCTGGGTTCAAGATGTCCAAAACCGTGTCTTCTCTACCCTGGGCCAGCCTAACTGGCTCTCGGCCTACCTCATCGCCTTATTACCTCTCTCCCTCTTTGGCCTGATTAACTCCAAAAATATAAATCCCCGTTTTATTTATGGATTTCTCTCTTTCCTTTTCCTGACTGCCATTCTTTTTACCCGCTCTCAGTCCGGTATCGGCGCCACTGTCATTATTGTTCTGGCTTTTACCGTCACCGCATCCATTCAAAAGAAAAAAACCAGACTACTGCCGATACTGGCTCTCCTTTTGATCACCGCTTTGATATTCAAAAGCTCGGCGGTCAGCCGGACACTACAATCGCTAAACAAAATCAATCCTTTTTATTCAGATACCGCCACCATCATCACCGAGGAAAACAAAACTCGTGTTGGTGGGTCTGATTCTATGGCCATCCGCCGAGTTGTTTGGCAGGGAGCGATTGAGCTTGGCAAAAAATATCCTCTCTTTGGCACCGGTGTCGAGACTTTTGGCTACTCCTACTACTGGGTTCGTCCCGCTATTCACAATCTTACTTCCGAAGCCGACTTTCTCTACAACAAAGCTCACAATGAGTACCTAAACTTCCTCGCCACCACCGGCTTCTTTGGTCTTACCACCTATCTCTTCCTCATCTTCTCCATCCTCCACCTCTTTACACATCGTCATTCCCGACCTGATCGGGAATCTATACAAATAAATTCCGAATCACTCTCGTCCTCCCTCCTTCTCGGCTTTATCTCCATCCTCATCACCAACTACTTCGGCTTTTCCGTAGTCAACGTGGCCCTCTTTTTCTTCCTCTTTCCGGCCATCTACCTTTCCACTTTGGACAATAATAAAATCATTTCCCTCAAGCTAAACCAACCTAAAACTCTAAGCACTATCCTTGTTTTAGCCCTATCTCTCTCACTCCTCCTTGGTGTCCGCAAGATGTGGGTTGCCGACTTAAACTATACTGCCGGACGCGGAAACTTAGCTAAAAATCTCGAAGCGGTCAGACTAAACCCTCGCGAGCCGCTCTACTTGGCTCAGCTGGGAAACATTCAGGCCTTAGTCGCTACCCAGATCCTTGCCCCCCAGATAAAAGCTCTTCCGGCTACCACTTCCGCTGACATTAAAGAAAAGGCTAACTCCTATTTGGCGCAGTACACTCAAGACTCTCTGAAAAACATCAGTCTGGCCGTCTCCATGAACAAATACAATCTAAATCTACTTAAAACTAAGGCCAGAACCGAGCTAACTTTGGCCATTTTAGATCCTAAATATAACTACGACGCCATTCAAACTCTTTTAAAAGTGACCGAGCTGTCTCCCACAGAAGCAATTAATTACTACAACATCGGTCTTCTTTACGCCGGTCTGGACAAAAATATCGAAGCCAAACTGGCCTTTGAAAAGGCAATTGAACTCAAACCGGACTACTCCGCCGCCAAGGACCGACTAACGTCATTGCGAGGAACGAAGTGACGCGGCAATCTCACACACAAAAAAGCCCCCTGTTTCCAGGAGGCCAAGTTTCACCAGTATCGTATATCCAATAATTTGCCGAGGAAGGACCCGCGATAATAAGTCCACCCCGCCAAGATAAAAGCTATCAACAGCCCGATCAAGAAACCGGAATGAATTATCGCCAAAACTGTCAATATGGCTAGTTGAGTTATCTGTTCGGCGGCCCAAACTCCGGAAACCGTCAGCTTGTTAATTTGGTTTGTTTCCACAAGAACCCCCGCAGACCAAGCCAAAACAAACTGGTCTACCGTCAAGGAGGCCACGATCAGCGCCCAAAACACTGCCGGAGTGAGAGCCGCCAGTGGAGCCAGTAACCAAATCGCAATCAAATTCATAAACTCCAAGGCTACGTAAAAAGTTATTCGACTAGTTTTCGTGTCCACAATTTTCTCCTTTTTATCAGGATCGTCTTAAGTTTGAAAGTACGGTAAAATTATATCAGATGAAAATTTTAGTTACTCCGCACAAGTTCCTCCGAATTACCGCCAAACCAGTCTTGGTTTACGACAAGAAGCTGGAAAAGCAGATTTCGGAGATAATCACCACCCTCAAGTCCGCCAAGGATCCCGAGGGTGTCGGTTTGGCGGCTACTCAGGTAGGCATTAATCGAAGGCTCTTCATCGTCACTCTCAGTGACAAGCCGGAAATCTTCATCAACCCCGAAATCGTCAGCCAAAGTGAGGCCATGTTGGCGCAGATCCACCCTAAAAAGAAAGACCGCTGGCTCGAAGGCTGTCTTTCTATTCCGGGTCTCTGGGGCTTTGTCGACCGCCCTTACTCCATCAAGATCAAGTATCTGACTCCGGAAAAAGGCCAATTGGTTACTTGTGAGCGCGAGTTTCTAGACACCGAGTCCGCCTACATCCAACATGAAAACGATCATCTAAACGGGGTTCTCTTCACCGATCTCATCCTTAAACAGGGTGGCCAAATCTTCAAAGACACTCCCGATGGCCTTATCCCCATCAATAAGATATAAACATTTTTCTGTCATCCTCGCGAACGCGGGTCTAGGGATCCCCTTGAGGGAGATCCATCTGGACTATATAATTAAACATGCTCAAAAACCTCGTTTACTTCGGCTCTCCGGAATTCTCAGCTGAAATTCTTGAATCAATTATCTTGTCTAAACAGGTAAACGTCGTCGGCGTGGTCACTACTCCGGACAAACCTACCGGCCGCAGACAAATCCTCACCCCCTCATCTCTCGCGTTTCTCGGCGAGAAATACAACTTACCAGTCTACAAACCCCAAAAACTAGACGATAATAATCTGGCTCACCTCAAACTACTAAAGCCGGATATCTTCCTAGTTGTTTCTTTTGGCAAGATAATTCCTCAATCTTGGTTGTCTGCCCTCTTCATCGGGACATTTAATATTCACTTTTCCCTATTACCAAAGTACCGCGGCGCTCTCTGTATCTCCGAAGCGATTAAAAACCAAGACCCTGAAACCGGTGTTACTTTGATGGTAATGGACGAGCAGCTAGACCACGGTCCAATAATTTCTGAGACAAAAGTCACCATCAATATCGACGACAATGTGTCCACATTGACCACAAAACTTACTCAAACGGCCAAGGAAGTACTGAAGCAAAATTTACCCGAAATTTGTGCCCAAAATTACCCTACCACTCCTCAAAACGAGGCTCTGGCTACTTTCACTCCCAGCCATAAAACCCTGACTCACGCCAATGCCTTCATCCCCTGGGAAAATATCTCTGCCGCCATGATAAAATACGGTGCCGAACTCCACGCCCTTATCCGTTCCCTCTCCCCCGAACCCGGCGCCTGGACTGTCATCCCGACCAACAATGAAATAAAAATTATTCACACCTCATTCCACGAAAATAAACTTGTTATCGACACTGTTCAGCAACCCGGCAAACAACCTATTTCTTGGAAACAATTTTTAGCTGGTCACCCTGCGCTTCTCTCTCACCAACTCTAAGCGATCTCTTGCAGGTGGTACAAACCTTTACTTTTATTCTTGTCCCGTCGACCACCATATGATGGGTGTGTAGATTTGGCCTACGAATATGTTTGGTTCTTCGTTTTGAAAAACTGACCAAGTTTGAGTTTTGAACTCCTTTACCGCAAATTACACAACCATAACGTTCTTTTTCCATGATCCAAATTTTATCACAAGAATCCACTATAATCATCCTATGTATCTCACTTTTCTGCTCTACATCCTCTACATCATTATCTCCATCAGCATCCATGAGTTCGCTCATGCCTTCTCGGCCGACCGCCTGGGGGATCCTACTGCTCGCGCCGCCGGCCGGCTCACTCTCAATCCCTTTGCTCACATCGATCCTTTGGGTACCGTCATTCTGCCACTTAGTCTTCTGCTTCTCTCCGGCGGCGCCTTTGCTTACGGCTGGGGCAAGCCAACTCCCTTCGACCCTTATAACCTCAAAAATCCCCGTCGAGATGCCGGCATCATTTCCATCGCCGGACCGCTTAGCAACCTTCTTCTGGCCATAATAATTTCCCTTGCCATCCGTTTTCTTCCCTATGTCTATGCCGTATTTTTAACTCCACTGGTACTCACCAATATTGGTCTGGCCATCTTTAACCTCGTCCCCATTGGCCCTCTCGATGGCCAAAAGATTATCTTCGCCCTTCTTCCAAGAGACCTGGCCTACGAATTTCAAACCATCATGAACCGTTTTGGTACTCTGATTCTGATTTTTATGATCTTCCCCTTCTTTGGCGGTGAGGCTCCCATTGTCTCCATCATTACCCCACCCATCCAGTTCCTCGCCCGCCTCCTCCTCCCATAGTGATATAATATACACAGCTCGTCCTTTTCAAATTCAATTCCCCAAGGAGAAACCATGCAAAACTTTTCGATTTTGACACTTGAAGAAATTAAAGATGTTCTGGAAGCAAGTTTCAAGGTACAGCAAGTTCAAAGTAACAATATACAGGCACGGATTAACTTAGCTCTAGGTGAAAAACCCAAAGAGCCCTTGCCTGAAATCGTTGCCCTCACCGAAAGCTGGTTAACCATAATTTCCGACATGGTGGCCAAGCGACTCATCGCTGATGATAGAAGCGTAAACCTGCTATCGGCAGAAGATATGATTGCCCTCCTCCCTCAAATGATTGACGCGATGGAAGAAAGACTGGGAACACTCGAGCCTGATGAGCGTAAAATGATTGATCAGTTAGTCAAAACTCTGTTCAAGGATCTTATGGACATGGTCAGCGCCAGCTATCCTGCCACATTTCAGGATCCTTACGACTATTACTCACATTTCTTAAAAGCGGTCTCCCAGGTCGCCTCAGAACACGACATCGAACCCTCTGATGTCCCCAACTCAATAGAAACGGCCGACGAAGTAACTCGACGGCTACTGACCAAAGAACAGTACGTTGGTCAGGGCAAATTCGTAAAAGACAAAATCCTTAATATGGAGACCATTTTAAATAGCATGCTTCAGCCGATCCTCGACTTAATGGCTAACCAAGAAGATCTCGATCAGCAAGAAAGGGATGAAGTTGCCATTAGTATGAAAAAAGAAATCATGCCACAGCTTGAAGAACATCTGGTCGTAGCGCTGCGCGTCTTTGATGACTACTTAAACGAAGAAACTGCTCGTATTTATCAATGAAGTTCGATCAAAACATTCCCCACCAACACAAGGTGGGGTTTTTATTTACAGACTTCTCCTGCGGGACAAGAAGCTGAACACTCCTACCACCAGGAGCAATATGCCAAACCCCAGTAAAGCAATCTTAAAAACGGTCGACAGGGCACTGCCCAAACCAGTCTGACTCTCGGTCACCTGACCCGTCGCCTTAGTCGGACTAAGTTGGGTATCAAGAGGAGTAGGTGTCGGCGTGATAATCGGCGGAGAAATAATGCCTGCTCCAAAATTTATCGGCTCGACAAAACCGGTCAGGATTACCTCTTCCGTCGGTTTATTGCCGTAGCCACTAGTCTCAGCCGTAATAAAAATCCGCACATACTTAATATCGGTCAAGGTTGAAAGTTTTCCGTTCACTATCTCTCCCAGTCTCTTTTGCTTGCCCGCTTCATCTTCTACCCAGGCTACATAGATATTTTTCTCCGAACTCAGAGCAATTTTGAGATCGCGGCAGGTCATCAAGACTTTATAAGTTCCATCTACAAAGATCGAAGCGGCATAGCACGAGCCCTTACTGGTAGTACCACGCAAATTAATCACCCCCTCATTCGCCAAAGCCGTTTTGGGCAGGAATAACACTGCGCCAAACAAAATC
>LCKO01000010.1 GCA_001001485.1 Candidatus Collierbacteria bacterium GW2011_GWB2_45_17 | reverse complement strand
TATCGCCTGCCTTACAAGCCTCACTGCCTTTGCCATCAAACCCTCCTACCCCATCCTTATCTACGCCTACCTCTCTCTCCAGTACCTCTTCTCCGAATATCTCTACCCCAAGATATAATCGTCATCGCAAATCTTGTAGTCGAGATGTGGCTCTCCTGGATACCCCTTGCGGGTAGATCCATTCCCCGGATTGCCGCGGTCACCTAGGCAACCTCGCAATGACGGAAGAATCGATTAGGGTTTACTCTGCTGCGTTAGCCATAAATTCAATCATGTCACGCAATTACCGCATACTATATATCTCATTATCAATAGACATCACTCTACATCAGATAATATTTTCACAACAAAGCCGAGCCTATTTAGTATTTCCGCGCGATATTTAAAAATATTAGCCACAATATCCGCATGAAGATAATTTATCCCGCAAACATCTGCGTCAATAATCTATGTCATTCCGGGTACCGACCCGGAATCCATACAAATTATTACCTATTTTATCGATTCTCCGCATCCTTTCTCTCCCTCTTGACTTGGTCACAATCTCTTATTATATTAGTATATAGCCTAGTATATTACCGTCTAATATCGTCTAATCCAAACCTAAAACAAAGTTATCAACACTTAATCAACACATGTTAATTACCGACTACTCCGAATCGTCATTGCGAGGTTGCCTAGGCGATCGCGGCAATCTATATAACAAAAATTCGTTTCTCCCCGAACTTCTCACCGCCGGCCTGATTTTTATTCTCCCCATTATATTTTTACTGGTCATCACTGCCAGTTAAATTTTATGTACCTGCCCGACCAAGTAGAACTGTTAAAATTCTTCCAAGCCTTTCTCCAGCAGGCCGGTCTTTCTTCCGTCTCTATCAAAAACTACCTCTCCGATCTCCGCCACTTCCTCTCCTTTACCTCGCCAGAGCCTTCGGCGGCGGCGGGCCTCACCCTCACCACCAAAGACATCTTCCAAAATCTCAATCAATACCTCGATCCCTATCTTCAAGCTCAAAAAGCCTCCTTCACTCCGGCAAACACCACTGCCAGGCGCCTCGCCTCCATCCGCCGCTTCTCTACTTTCCTGCACGCCCAGTTCGGCCTCGCCCCTCTCCAGGGCCAGGCCTTAAAGGGCACCAATCCTCAAGGCCTGGCCCTACAGGGTGTGTCACCCGCCGCTTCCCTCTCCTCCGCCAAAATACCGTCAAAAACTACCTTTCGGATCTTCATCACTTCTTTCTCTGGACTGCCAACCAAACCCCCTTTACCGACCAAAATCTGGTCAACATTCTTAGCGAACAGCTACTTTCCACCTATGTTACCTACCTAAAACTATCTCATACTAGTACTTCCGTCATCAACCGTCGCCAGTCCTCCATCAAAAAGCTCACCAAGTTTTCTTACGAGCAAAGCTATCTCCCCGAAAATCCTTTCGAACTGAAAGCTACTCCCCAGACTCTCTCTCCCCTGGCCTGGCTGGAAAGACTGACCCAAAGAAAGAAAGAATCCCCCACGCCTAGAAACAGACTCGGCCAAGCCTACGACCGCTACCACGCTCTGCCTTGGACGCCCTACCTCAATCTGGCTCTCCTAGTCCTGGCCACTACCGCCATGGCTATCTTCGCCTACAATCAGATCGTGAGCCAAGCGAGACCCAGCTCCGCCGCCACTTCACTTACCCCTCCCAAAAGACAACTTTCCTTCCAAGGCAGGCTCACCGACAGTGGCGGCACTCCCATCACCACCGCCGTCAACGTAGTTTTCAAGCTCTACAACGCGCTCACCGGCCCCACTCAGCTCTACACCACCGGTACCTGTTCGATCACTCCCGACCAAGATGGCATTTTTAACACTCTCCTAGGCGACACTGTCTGTGGTGCGGAAATAACTTCCACTGTTTTCACGGACAATCGGGACGTTTATCTGGAAATCACCGTCGGCGCCGAAACTCTAACCCCCCGTCAGCAAATTGCCACCGTCGGCTACGCTCTCAACTCCGAAACCCTCCAGGGGTATCCGGCATCTTCGTCCGCCACCATCAACACCGTACCGGTGGTCGACAACTCCGGCAACATCAATATCGCTGCCCCCTCTCCTTCCCTCATTTCCAGTTCCGGCACTTTTTCTGTTCAAGGTCAAGTCCTGGCCCTCAAAACTGGCACTGACTCCGGTGGCGACGTTATTTTTCAGCCGGACGCCCTTGGCTCCGGCCAAATCCTGGCTCTGGGTGGCACTACCACCGAAGACTCTTTTAGAGTCACGAACGCCAATCTCACTTCCGGCTCTCTCCTCTCGGGTTACGTAGGGAACGACACGGCGACCGGCAGGCTCCTCTCTCTTACTTCAGGCTCCACCGAGACCGATCGCTTCTGGGTGGCCGCCGATGGCCGAGCCTATCTAAACACCAACGCCACCGACTCCGCTTTTATTGTAAATCAATCAGGCGCCGGCAATCTTTTTTCCGCCTCCGCCTCCGGCGTGGCCAAGTTTACTCTAAACAACGCGGGAATTATCTCTCTTCTGGACGGCGTGGCTCACACCCTTGATGATATTGCCGGCAACTTAACTCTGACTTCCAACTCCACCATCATCTCCCTAAACGACAACGTTACCTTCGCCGGCACCACCACTCTCAACTCTCTCTCTTACACCTGGCCCAGCTCTCAAACAACTAACTATGTCTTACAAACCAACGGCTCCGGCACGCTCTCTTGGGTGGCTCAATCTGCCGGTGGTTCCTCAAACTGGCGCATCACCGCCGGCGCCCTCTCCCCCATAAACGACACGCTCGACCTCCTCGTGGGCAGTACGGCCTCGACCTCGGCCAAGTTCGCGGTCCTAAACGTCAAGACGGCAACCTGGCGACCACCGCGAAGCAATCTCTGACCCTGGGTAACTCCACTACCGGAAATATTATTCTAAACGCCGGCAACGTCGGCATCGGGACGACGGGGCCTGGGGCAAATCTGGAAGTTGCCGGCCAGTGTATCGAAGAAAACTCCTTAGTCAGCACTTCTGTCGGTGAGAAAAAAATCAAAGACATTCAGTCCGGCGACCAAGTTCTGTCTCTCAACGAAGCAACCGGACAGTTTGAGTACCAGATCGTCGAAAAAACCCTGGACATGGGCACCAAAGAAATCTATGAATTAACTACCGAAACAGGCAAAAGAATTGAAACGACCGCCAATCACCCGTACTTAGCGAGAACCAAATTACTTAAAGAAAGCGATATAGGTCAGCAACAAAGCAACCAACGCCAGTCCGAAAGCAATAGCCACTCGGGCGTTGATATCAAGAATGTCGAATTTTTCAATATTTTTCATAATCTCAACCAAGATGCTATTAACAATGAAACTATAGCAAATACTAAATCACCCGTCAACATCACTAACCTTTTCGCTCCTTTTACATTAGAAAAATTAGGCACAATAAATGCGGCTCCAAACCAACCGGCTGACAAATTAACAAACAAATCAGAAACCACCGATGACCAAGCCGGATTAATTGACATCAATAATACTTTACCACAATGGACCAAGGTCATCTATCTCAACAAAGGTGACGAAATCGCGGTCTTGAGTCCAATAGGGTCTGTCCTTAACGGATCTGGTTCCCCAAAAAGGACAGACCCTAACGGAGAATTACAATTTGAAAAAATCATCTCCATTCGCATCCTCCCAGCCAAACATGTCTACGATCTCCAAATTGCCAACACCCACAACTTCGTCGCCAACGGCATCGTGGCTCACAACACCTATATCAACAGCACGGCAACTACTGCCAGTGTGAAAGGCTTGGAGATCGCCCAGTCGGGAGCAATTACCGGTACCGGCTATGGACTGTATGCCGCCAAGACCGGCGCTTCTACCACCAACGTCGGTGGTTACTTCTCCGCTTCAGGAGCTACCAACAACTACGGCTTAATTGTTGGCGCCGGCAACGTCGGCATCGGGACGACGGGACCGGGGGCAAACCTTGAAATCTATGATTCCGCAGTTAGCGGCAACCAAATATTATTCACGATAGGTTCAAATCTAAACACAACTGCGTTTTATGTTGATGAGGATGGAGATACTTCCCTTGATGGCTACCTGCGACTTGAAGCAAGCCAAACAGCTCTTTCATCTGTGAGTGTACCTACCATATACAACTCGAACAGTGGAGATCTTTACCTGCAAGCGAGAACAAATATACAAAAGAACATTCACTTTGCGACATATAATGGGACGGCAATAGGCACACGAATGACAATAGATAATTCCGGCAACGTCGGCGTCGGGACGACGGGGCCGGACGCTAAATTGGATTCTTTAGCCACGACCGAACAATTAAGACTGACCTACACCGACGGCACTGTCTACTCCGCCCATACCGTTGACTCCTCCGGCAACCTGACCATTGACAACACCGGCACCAAAACAATCATTGCCGACGATCTCCAAATTACCGGTGGAGATATTTTGGATAGTAACGGTAATGAATCAATCCGGTTTGGCACCACGGCCTCGGCCGTGAATGAAGCCACTTTAACCAATGCCGCTACCGCCGGCACCGTCTTACTTGCCGCCACCGGTGGAGATACGGACATTGCTTTATCAATTGACAGTAAAGGGGCTGATGCCTTAAATCTCAATGGCACCGCCACCGGGGACGTAAATATTGCCGGCGGATATGGAGGTACCGGCTGTACCGTGACCAATAGCAATGGCAACCTCTCTTGTAATGGAACCATCACCGGAACATTTGCCGGAACCCTCCCTTGGTCTTCTATCATTGCGCCAACTGCCAATCTCTCCCTCGCTCACGCCGGCTATACCACCGCCTTTACTTTTGATTCACTCACTAGCGCCGATGCCTTTGCTCTTTCATCCACAAGTTTGACAACAGGTACGGCTCTGGCTCTCTCCTCGACCGCCACCGCCTTTAATGGAGAGCTTTTGACTTTAAGTAAAACAGGGTCGTCCGGCTCAACTGCCTTTACCTCGGATATTGCCAATGTCACCTACTCCCAAACATTTAACGGCGGGGCTGGACTTGACTCAACCGGCAATGTCTTGGATCTCTCCCGCGCCATCACTCTCAATAACGTTGGCAATACCCATACCGTATCAGGAGCCGGGGTAACCGTATCTGACTCGGGAACTCAAACCGCCGGAACCTTAACTTGGACCGGAGACACGATGAGGATTGCTCAAAACTATACAGGGGCCAATTCATCAGCTCTAAATATTACCACCGCCTCAACAGATGCCGGAACTTCCAACTTTGCTCTCCGCGTCAATGATGACGGTACTTTTACCGATTCCACTCCTTTTGTGGTTGATGAAGCCGGGCAAGTCGGCATCGGGACGACGGGACCGTTAAGTAAATTAAATGTATATGGTGCTACTAATTCTAATGTTTTACTTAATACTCTTAGTACTTACGACTCCTATATTGACTTGACAGAAGCTAATTCAGAGGCTAATGGCGCCTTTGGTAATGCAAATTCAGGAGGTTTTCGCATGGTGTATGACGGTGGAGATAATAAATTCTATTTAAATTCTGCGACTGGCGTAACGATAAATACAAGGTTGACGGTGGATAGAGACACTGGCAACGTCGGCATCGGGACGGCGGGACCGGATGCTAAGTTGGATTCTTTGGCACTCACCGAACAACTAAGACTAACTTATACGGACGGCACAGTCTACTCCGCCCATACCGTCGATTCCTCAGGCAACCTAACCATTGATAACACCGGCACCAAAACCATCATTGCCGACGATCTGCAGATAACGGGTGGAGATATCCTGGATAGTAATGGCAACGAATCAATCCGCTTTGGCACCACCGCCTCGGCCGTCAACGAAGCTACTTTGACTAACGCAGCCACAGCTGGCACCGTCTTGTTTGCCGCCACCGGTGGAGATACTGACGTTGCTTTATCAATTGACAGTAAAGGAGCTGATGCGCTCAATCTCAATGGCACCGCCACCGGTGATGTCAACTAACGGCACCATCACCGGAACATTCGCCGGCACCCTGCCTTGGTCATCCATTATTGCCCCCACCGCCAATCTCTCCCTGGCTCATGCCGGCTATACCACCGCCTTTACTTTTGATTCACTCACTAGCGCCTCTGCTTTTGCTCTCTCCTCCACCTCCACAGCCGGAGGAGCTAGTGGAGTTTCTAAACTTTTGGATATTAGTAGATCAGGCGCCAACTCCAATGCTTCCCATACCGCCTATGGACTCTATTCTGCCGTTACCAACACCGGCACCACTTCCATCAATATCGGCGGCTACTTCTCCGCCTCTGGGGCTACCAACAACTACGGCTTAATTGTTGGCGCCGGCAACGTCGGCATCGGGACGACGGGACCGGGAGCGAAACTGGATGTAAGAGATGGAAATCTTCTTTTGACAGATACCGATATAGCACATGGTATGGTGGACTTTGCTCCAACCAATTCTATTTTACAAATAAAACCTACACATGCCACTGTTGGTGGTGCTGGTTTGGCTGGTATAAGTACAAGCGCAGCTTTTCCCGGTATACAAATGGAGGGAATAATTGGAGTAGATGATCCAACCGACACAACTCCCGCAATATGGTTAAGTGGTAACAAGAAAAGTGGTGTTAATCGTGTGGCATTGGGGGCGCTTGAAACTGTTTTCCAGGTCGCTACAGGAATTATAGGTAGTGATACAAAGTTGTTGTCAATTTTAGGTAACGGCAACGTCGGCATCGGGACGACGGGGCCGGATGCTAAACTTGATTCTTTGGCAACTACGGAACAGCTCCGCCTCACCTACACTGACGGCACGGTCTATTCCGCCCACACCGTTGACTCCTCCGGAAACCTGACAATTGACAACACCGGCACCAAAACCATCATTGCCGATGATCTCCAAATCACGGGTGGGGATATTCTTGATAGCAACGGCAACGAATCAATCCGCTTTGGCACCACCGCCTCTGCCGTCAACGAAGCTACTCTCACCAATGCCGCCACCGGTGGAACAGTCACTCTGGCCGCCACCGGAGGAGATACCGACGTTGCTTTATCAATTGACAGCAAAGGAGCGGATGCTTTAATAACGGCACCATCACCGGAACATTCGCCGGCACCCTGCCTTGGTCATCCATTATTGCCCCCACCGCCAATCTCTCCCTGGCTCATGCCGGCTATACCACTGCCTTTACTTTTGATTCACTCACTAGCGCCTCTGCTTTTGCACTCTCCTCTACCTCCACCGCCGGAGGAGCTAGTGGAGTTTCTAAACTTTTAGATATTAGTAGATCAGGCACCAATGCCAATGCTTCCCATACCGCCTATGGACTCTACTCTGCCGTGACCAACACCGGGACAACTTCCACCAACGTCGGCGGCTACTTCTCCGCCTCCGGGGCTACCAACAACTATGGTTTGATAGTGGAAAATGGATCGGTCGGCATCGGAACAACCGCTCCTGGGGCAAATCTGGAAGTTGCCGGCCAGTGTATCACCGGCGACTCACTCCTTTCTTTAGCTGACGGCTCCACTCAAAGAATCGACCAAGTCAAAGGTGGTGAATATGTTTTATCTTTTAACGAAACTACCGGCCAGCTGGAACCCCAGCCAATCAAAGGCTTACTAAACATGGGGGTCAAACCTGTATACAAACTCACCACCAAAGACGGAAAAACTATCAGAACCACAGGTAATCATCCTTACTTGGTAAAAACTTCACTTCCTTCCCAAACGGAACAAGATCAGATAGCCGATGATAGAAATAACAACCAAAGCGATAATAACCAAATAAATGTTAGCCTGCACAACAGCTCACCTTCCTTTCTTGTAAATATAATAGAAAACAATCCAGACCAAACAACTGACGATAGCGGCCAACAAATAAGTGTTGGTAACATTCCATTCAATCATCATCTTACCTCCTTAGCTAATTTTAATGAAATAATAAAGAACACTCCAGATATTACGAGTGAAACAACAAAAGTAACCGTAAAATCAATAATCGATTTAGGGCGAGCCAAAAGTGGGGAAATTGCTCCAGCTGAAAACCAAGCAACCGCAATATTTCCTGCAATTTCCGAAGATCTTCCTAACTGGCCTGTCGATAATCTTCCCATTCCTCCCAATAATATCACAAATCAATCAAATAATGTCAAATCGCCTGCCAACAAAAGTTTTAGCCTGGGTTGGACAAAGGTTGTCGATCTTTCCCCCGGCGACGAAATTGCCGTTATGGAAACAACCTCTGATCTTAAAGAGGTAGTCTTTGTCAAAATTGCCTCCATCACATACGTCGGCGAGGAACAAGTTTGGGATATTGAGGTGAAAAACACCCACAACTTCGTCGCCAACGGCATCGTCGCCCACAACACCTATATCAACAGTACCGCTACTACTGCCAGTATCAAGGGACTGGAAATCGCCCAATCTGGAGCCATTACTGGAACCGGCTATGGTCTTTATGCCACCAAGACCGGCGCTTCAACCACCAACGTCGGCGGCTACTTCTCAGCTTCGGGTGGCACCAACAACTATGCCGCCATCTTTGATGCCGGCAACGTCGGCATCGGGACGACGGGGCCTGACGCCAAGCTGGATAGTTTGGCTACTACTGAACAACTAAGACTCACCTACACCGACGGCACAGTCTACTCCGCCCATACTGTTGACTCATCAGGTAATTTAACTATTGACAACACCGGCACCAAAACCATCATTGCCGACGATCTCCAAATTACCGGTGGAGATATCTTGGATAGTAACGGTAATGAATCAATCAGGTTTGGCACCACCGCCTCGGCCGTGAACGAGGCTACTTTAACCAATGCCGCTACCGCCGGCACAGTCTTACTTGCCGCCACCGGTGGAGATACTGACATTGCCCTTTCCATTGATAGTAAAGGAGCTGATGCTTTGAACTTAAACGGCACCGCCACCGGAGACGTCAACCTGGCTGGTGGCTATGGCGGTACCGGCTGTACCGTCACCAACAGCAATGGCAACCTCTCTTGTAACGGCACCATCACCGGAACATTCGCCGGCACCCTGCCTTGGTCCTCTATCATAGCCCCCACTGCCAATCTCTCCCTGGCCCATGCCGGCTATACCACCGCCTTTACTTTTGATTCAGTCACCACCGCCGATGCTTTTGCCCTTGCCTCTACTTCTTTAACCACCGGTACTCTGTTTGACCTCTCCTCTACTTCTACTGCAGGTGGAGCCAGTGGTGTTTCTAAACTTTTGGATATCAGCCGGTCAGGAACCAACTCCAATGCTTCCCATACCGCCTACGGTCTTTACTCAGCCGTCACCAACACCGGGACAACTTCAACCAACATCGGCGGTTATTTCTCTGCCAGTGGCGCCACCAACAACTATGGTCTCCTTGTTGAAAATGGGAATGTGGGCATCGGGACGACGGGACCAGGATCAAAACTACAAATTGATGGAGGCGCAAGCGGTAATGATATCCTTCGAATTATTAGGGAGTCTAATGCAAATAATTCATTTGCTTTTTCTGCTCCTGGTAATGACGCTTTACTTGTAATGAAAGAGCTTAATGCGGGTACAGCGTGGGCAATGGGAATTGACACATCTAATTCTGACAGCTTTACATTATCACAAAGCACCGCTTTTGGTACAAATGATTATTTTACCGTAGTTGGGCAAGGAGGTAACGCCGGCAACGTCGGCATCGGGACGACGGCGCCAAGTAACCCGTTGCACATAGCGGCACAAGCTCCCAGAATTCGTCTTGAAGATACTTTGGGTACTTCTAATTATAGTGTCATCTCAGCGGATAACGGACAAATAATTTTATCTGCTGATGAAGGCAGTCAACAAGGAAATTCTGCCTTTATAGTTAAAGTTGATAATAGTGAAAAGTTGCGAGTTGATAGTAGCGGCAACGTCGGTATCGGCACCCTTACCCCTGACAAAAAACTCTCTGTCTGGGGTGGAGATGGCAGTATCATGGATCCGACTGATCTTGGGACTGAGAGTCTGACCAATGGCAACTTGACTGCCGGCACTTCCTGGACTCAAACTACCGACTGTGCTTTGGCTACTGATGCCGCCACCTGTACCTTTGCGGCTGGCACTGCCTCAACCGTCCAGCAAGCCAGTGGAACCCTGGCTGTGGCCGGAGTTGGCTCACGTTGGTACAAGTTTGTCTACACCGTCTCCGGTTTGACCGGTACTCCTACTGCCAATATCACGACAGCTTTTGCTTCTGCGACCACTGCTTTGACTTTGACGGCCGGTACCCAGACTACTTATTTCAAATCAGCCACCACTCCCACTGACTTTGTCATCACCACTACTCTCACGGCAGGACAAGCTTTCACCCTTGATACTTTCTCGCTCAAAGAAGTCCAGGGTGGAGATTTTGCCCTTGGTGGTATCCTCACCGGTGGTGGGACTACAGGTTTGAAAGTCTTGGCCAATGGAAATGTGGGAGTGGGAACGGTAGCTCCTGATAGTAAATTCCATACGGTCGGAGGAGATGTGTATATTGCCCCCGATACCGGATATACTTTTGATAACGGCACGGCCAACGAAGATCTTTATGTCTATGGAAATGCGGAAGTTGACGGCACTCTGTACGCTACCGATGTCAGTTGTGTCAACTGTCTTGATTTTTCCAATTTTGAAGATACTTTAGATCTTGATGCTAATTTGATTTTAAATCAAACTACCTTTACTTGGACACAAAACTTTACCGGTGACACAACGACGGGCGTAACTTATAATGCCAATTCATTGACTACGGGAACTGCTATTAGTTTAGCCTCAACTTCAACCGCACTTACAACTGGCGGTCTTTTAAATATTACCGCGTCAGGAAATCCTGGCGCTTCGTGGACGGGAAATCTTGCTAAGATTGAATATACCACAAGTACAGACGCTGATATTGACGGCTCGGCTCTAAAAGTTGGCATAACTGGAGCTGGAGCCGGCGATGGCACAGCTTTAAATGTAACGACCGCCCAAACTGGTACTTCTGCTTATGCTCTCCGAGTCAACGATGATGGCACTTATACCGATACGACTCCTTTCGTAGTTGACTATGCTGGCAACGTGGGGATTGGGACGACGGCGCCTGCTTACAAACTCGATGTCGTCGGCGATGTCAATATCACTGGCAATTACACGGTGAACGGCTCCCCTCTATCATCGAGTAACTGGCAAAGAACCTCTCTTTCCTTGGCTCCGGCCCAGATCACTGACTCGGTCAATCTCGGCGCCACGGCCACCAGCTCCGCTCTGATCCATCTCTCCGGGTCAAGTGATGATAATCAATCTTTCTTCATGAACCCACTCGGAATTGGCTTCAACTCCGTCACCACCCCGATCACGAACGCCCTCGCAGTTCTTGAAACCGAGGGGCACATCCTACCCCACTCCGACCTGACCTACTCGCTAGGCAGTAGCACCCAAACTTGGACAGGTTTATATGTCAATCAAATTGCCGACGACTCCGGCACCGCCACCATTGATGTTCTCAATAATCAGCTGACCAATGGCGACTGGAAGGTGGCCTCCAAACTGAGAATTGGTAGCACCGTCGCCCCCACCTTCAACCTCGATGTCACCGGCACCGCCACCATTTCCGGCACTTTGGGTACAGAAAGTACTCTTTATGTCAAAGGTGATTCAAACCTGGCCGGTACTGTCACCGTCGGTGGAGGCTCCGGCAAGATGGACGTTGGAACGGTCGACCCGCCATACACCATTAACGGTGAAAAATACGCCACCTACCTCTCCAGCACCATTGGTATCAAAGAAGAAGTTATGGGAAAGATTACCGTTTCGGAAGCAGTGGACGGCTTGGGCTATCGAGTTCTTATCGACCTAGACGCTCAGCCCAAAGGTTCCGACCTCTGGCTTTTTAGCAAAACCACCGATCTAAAAGCCAACATCGATAGTCTTTCTGTCCTCCTCACCGCCGCCGGTCAAGCCAAAACCTGGTACGAAGTCGACGAGCCAAACAAAATTCTCGCCATTTACTCCTCCACTCCGGCCGATGTCACCTATCGCCTGACCGCTCCCAGATTCGATAGTGCCCAGTGGGCCAATACCAGAACCTCCGGCGCCGTCGGTTTCGTCTTAAACGACCCGGACAACAACCAAAACACTGCCGGTACCGGTCTGCTCAGTTCCCTGATTATTGCCCCAGAACTGATTGCCAAAGTTGATGGCTCCTATCAAGTAAAAATTAATGGTCAAGAAACCAAAGAGGTCTCCTCTTTCTTCCAAAGTCTAATTGCCAATCTAAAGGTCGGTGCTCAAGTAGTTACCGATCTGGTCGCCACCAACTTAACAGTCCGCACCAAACTCATTTCTCCCATCGCCGACATCGATCAGCTCAAAGTCATCGATGCCACCATCTCCGGCACTCTTTACGCCGACAATATCAAGGGCAAAACTGTCGACCATCTCACCACCCAGCTGGATCTTCTGAGCGAAAAATACTCCACCGCCTCCGCCATTCTGGCCGACCTCCAAGCCAAGTACACTTCTTACGACTCTCTCGCACTAGGCACCAATAACTCCGCACCAATCACCGATAGTGACCCGCTGGCTCTTTCACCCCTCGCCACCACCTCGGCCACTCTACCCTCAGATCTAGTCCTCGACTCCCTCTTGGTCAACGGCTCGCTCTTTGCCCAGTCATTTAGTTCTTTCGACAGCGATCTGTACATCCAACCCACCGGCGACAAACCGGTCCACCTCCTAGCGAATCTAATGACGCTTTACCCCGACGGCAAAATAGTGGTCAATGGCGATCTCTTGATTACCGGTACTATATATAGTATGGGGCTCGACACCCGCACCGCCACCGTCTCGGGCACTCTCGCCGCCGGCGGCCTCATCATCGCCTCGGACAATCTCGATCAGACGGCCACCATTTCGGCCCAAACCGGCTCCAACACCACCATCGGCACTGCCACCATTGCTAGTGGGTCGGCCGAAATAGTCGTTGCCAACCAAAAAGTTACCGATCAGACCCTGATCTACCTCACCCCCATCTCCGACACTTCCAACCAAGTCCTATATGTCAAGTCCAAACAAGCTGGTACGGGCTTCACCGTCGCTGTCCCTGCCTCCCCCTCCGCCGGAATCTCCTTCAACTACTGGCTAGTGGAGACAAAATAGTACAATAAACTATGGTTATAAAAAATGCCTGCCCGCCTAAACTACGAAGTTGTTGGCGGGGTTTTACCCTGGCCGAGCTTCTGATTACCGGCTCTCTTCTTACTATCCTGGGGCTAACCGCTCTAGTCGGCCTAAATCCCATGCTTCAAATACTTAGAGGTTACGATACCCGCCGTAAAGCCGATCTCTTTCAAATCAAGACCGCTTTCGAATCCTACTACACCGACCACGACTGCTATCCCTCAAAGGACATTCTCAAAAACTGTGGCAGTAGCGATCTGGCTCCATATCTGGCCACTATCCCTTGTGACCCCAGCTCCAAACAACCTTACCCTATTTACTTCGGTGCCGACGAAAGCGAATCTTGTCCCCAAAAATTTTCGATCTACGCCCAAATAAGTAACACCAAAGATCCAGACGGCAATCTCATCACCTACTGCCCAAACACCATCGCCCAAACCTCTGTCAACGCTCTATTTACCGATACCGTCGCCGGCTGTAGTGGCCAAGAAATTTGTCAAAATCTCTACGGCTGTCGAGGCGGAGCCTGTGTTCTCCTGTTTCTCGACACCACCCCCACCTGTGGCTTTACCTACTGCACCTCCGACTGCAACGCCATCAACTGCGCCAAAAAAAATGCCCGAGGGATCTATGTCAACGAATGTCGCTGAGTTTTAGCTTCAGTTCTGCCAACCCCTGACCATTGCCGCTCGAGATCGGTAAGATATCAATCTTTTTTTTCTTAAAATATTCCACCATTTCTTTTATATTATCTTCACTAACTAAATCAATTTTACTAAGCACCACAATTTCCTCTTTTTTATCAATCTCGCCGCCATAATTTTTTAATTCTTTTCTGATTTTTTGATAATTCTCCCACACCGTGACACCTGCAGGGCCAGGCCTTATAGAATCCCCAATCTGCAAGGCCTGGCCCTGCAGGTCTTCCACCGCCACCAAATGAATGATCACTTTTGTTCTTTCAATGTGCTTCAAAAACTTTGTCCCCAATCCTTTTCCCTCGCTCGCACCTTCAATCAACCCGGGTATATCGGCGATCACCAAGTTTTTTCCCTGGGTCTTCAGGACACCCAAATTTGGCTCAAGAGTCGTAAATTCATAATCGGCTACTTTAGGTCGAGCGTTCGACAAAACAGACAACAAAGTTGACTTCCCCGCGTTTGGTAGACCCACGAGCCCGACATCGGCCAAAAGTTTCAGCGACATTTCTACGTCGTAACGCTCGCCCATCTCGCCCGGCTCCGCCGTCATCGGGGTCGTGTTACTGGCACTCTTAAAATGTTCATTCCCTCGGCCACCCTTGCCTCCTTTAGCCACCAACACCCTCATCCCCTTCCGATCAAAATCAACTACCGTAGGGGCAGACCCCTGTGTCTGCCCGTTTTCAACCTGCAAGGCCTGGCCTTGCAGGCCCACCACCGTCCCCAGTGGCACCTTGATTATCAAATCATCTCCTTTGGCCCCAGACATCTTTTTGCCCATGCCCTTACCGCCATTTTCTGCTTCAAATTTCTGCCGGTGAGCAAAATCATCTAAAGTATTCATATTGGTATCTGTTTCCAGGTAAATATCTCCCCCTTTACCGCCATCGCCACCATCCGGACCGCCTTTGGGGATAAATTTTTCTCGCCGGAAACTAACCGCGCCGTTACCGCCATTACCTGCCCGAATCCATAGTTTTGCCTGATCCACCATGCCTACATTCTACTCTACTTCAGCGCCGTCAGCGGATTTGCTAGGCCGCCACCGGTTCTAATCTCAAAGTGAAGATGTGTTCCCGTCGAGCGGCCGGTACTGCCCATCATCCCCAGTTTATCGCCCCTCTTCACCGTCTGTCCGACTACTACCGAAAAAGAAGCCATGTGTCCATAAAGAGTTTTAATACCATTTCCATGATCAATCAGCACTCTGTTTCCGTAGCCCGTGTTATCGAGCCAGCTCGCCACCAGCACCTTGCCCGAGTCTGCCGCCAAAATCGCTCCTCCGCCACGATTGGCGATATCAATGCCTTTGTGCCACGACTTAAATCCCTGCGAGATACTGCCCGCCGCCGGCCAAATCCAGTTCCCGGTCGCCGAAACCGCGCCGGCATTGGGTGTCGGCAGTCCGGCCAGATTAGACCTGGGAGAGAGTATCGGTTCGTCCGGCATCTGCCCATCGGGCACAATTATTTGTTGTCCAATCGCCAAAGAGAAGGTTTCGTCGTTGGTAAATTCGTTAAACGGAAAGTCTACCACTGCCTGAGCGGAAACATCGTACTTCTTAGCGATCGAATATATCGTTTCGCCTCCCTTGACAATGTGCACCACTCCGGTCACCGGCGGAATTTTTATCACCGACCCGACTTTTATTTTTTTCTCCACTAGACCCTTATTGAGCCACTTAATTGAGTCGGTATCGACCCCAAATTTTTTGGCTATGGTCGCCAAAGTATCGCCGTCTTCCACGGTATAGTCCAGCGTGTCGGCTCTGGGTTTGTCCGACACCTGTGTCAACGGATCTATTTCGACCGTCTCTGTCGTCAATCCCAGTTCTTGGCTACTTTCTTGAGCAAAAGCAAACTTATTTCCAAGTCCCAAAGAAAATACCGCCTGTGTCTCGGAATCGTTCACCACCAGGGATGGCCCCAAAGTCACCGAAAGAGCCATGACCGTCACGATAGCGTAGTTGATCATTAGTTGAGAGTGTTTTCCTCGCTGGCTGTACATCTTGCCCACGATCAATGTCTTGACCGCTTCAAAGGCAGTAAACTTCGGTCGAAGATAAACCTGAGCAAAGTACGAAAAAAGCTTTTTTAGAAATCTAAAAAAATCCACCACCCAGTCGCTAAAAAATATCTTCAGGCTGATCATATTTAAGCAAAACCTATTCTACCACCCCCCAAACCCCTCCTTAATCCTCCCCTTGACAGGGGAGGAAAAAATACAATTCATTCCTGGCTCCCCTGTCAAGGGGAGCTGCCCCGCCTTTGGCGGGGCTGAAGGGTTTATACCTTCAAGGAGACTCCTTGTTGGACTCTAAATATCACCGAATACGGCGTCTTCGCCACCAATCTATATCCAACACTGTCCAAAAATCTCACCACCCCTCCACTACCACCACCCGCAGGGCCAGGCCTTGAAGGATTAAATCCCCTATAAGGCCTGGCCCTGTCGGTCAAATCCTCCGCAATAATCATCTCCGGCCGATACTTTTTCCAGTCATTCGATCTCAAAACCTCCAAATCCATCCCCTCCGCGTCCACCGACAGCAGATCAATTTTTTGGCCTTTAGGCAAATATTTATCCAAAATAGTTTTGAGCGGCAGAACCGGTATCCTTCTTCTGCCTATCAGTTTCCGGCCTGCTTCCTCCTGATTTTTCCTGGCTTGCTCCGCCGAAAAAGTATTCACCGCCCCATCCTCAAACTCAAAATACTCCAAAACTCTTTTTGTCTTGATTCCTTGATTCCTTGAGTTCTTGAGTTCTTGATTTTCCCCCACTCCCACACTCACAAACACATCCCTCGGCCTGGCTATCAGAAACAACTTTTTCATTCTCGGATTCGGTTCAATACAAATGCCCCGCCAGCCTTTTTTGTAGAACAAATACGTATTCGAAAATAGTTTCGGATGATACGCCCCCACATCCACATAAAACCCCGTTTTTGACCCCCTAGGGCCAGGCCTTAGAGGTCCCCAATCTGCAAGGCCTGGCCCTGCAGGTACCTTGATTTCTTGAGTTCTTGATTCCTTGAGTTCTTTTAGCTCCCCCCACGCGATCACATCCTCCCCCGATTGAGCATAAGTTCGCTTCCCCAACCAGTCATAAAGTGAGGTAGCCATGAGTATCTGCTTAAAATCCATATCTCTAGTTTACAATTAAATTTGTGAAGCGTTTTTTATTTCTTTCTCTATCTATTTTCTTTTCCCTCCTGCTTGTCTTTTACTTGAGTTCTAGAGTTCTTGCGTTCTTTAAACCCTACTTACCTTTCACCAACTACTTATTGGGTATAGACCGTCCCACCTCGTATCTCATTCTTTTGGGAAACGATGCCGAAATGCGCGCCAACGGCGGCTTTGCCGGCTCCTACGCCAAGCTCACCCTCTCCACCAAACGCCTTGAGTTCTTGAATCCTCGAGTTCTTGAGTTCTTTCTTAAAACTCGAATCCCCAAACCCACAATTACATTCGAGTTTCAAGACATCTACGTCCCGAACGGTCAAATCGCCGGCCTTTTTGTGAAGCCTCCCGAACCTATTCAGCAAGCCTTCGGTCACGGCACCTGGGAGCTAGCCAACGCCGACTGGGAGCCGGACTTCCCGAGCTCAGCCAAGACCATCCGCTGGTTTTTGGAGAAAGGCCGTGAAATCAATCCGGACATTTTAGCCATCTTAAATCTCTCCACCATCAAAAAAGTCCTGGCTGTTGTCGGCTCTTTTCCGGTGCCGGAACACTCCGCCACCCTCACGCCCGACAATCTCTATTTATTTCTCCAAGGCAAAGCCGAACTCAACTTCTTCCCGGGTTCCACCCAAAAAAAAGACGCCCTGACCGCCGTGGGTAGCGCCCTGGTCAAGAAAATAAAGTCCCTGTCGTTTATCCAAAAACTCCGTATTGCGCAAATACTTTATACAGACATCATAGATCAAAATATCATGATTCACTCGACCAATTTATCTTTTCAAAGCCTACTGAAACAAAAAAAGCTCGCCGGAGTTTTTCAATCGGAAGCTTTTGATACTTACTCGATGATCGAGACCAATCTGGGCGCCAATAAGGCCAACGCCTTCATCACTCGCCAAACCAACCACGTCATTTCGAGCGTAGCCGAGAAATCTCCCTCCACCACCATCCATCATTCCGTCACCATCCAATTCCAAAACTCCTCTATCGAAGCTAACCCCAACCCTCCTCTTCATTACGGCGGCAATTACATTGCCTATCTCCGTCTCTATATCCCCGAAAATGCCCAAAACATCTCCCTCTCCCGCACCCCATCTGACTACCGAGAACTGACATCTGAGAACTACGATCTGAAATCTGCCTACGGCCTCACCGAGATTGGCTTCTGGCACACCACCCTGGCCGGTGGCGAAAGCACCATCACCCTCAGCTACACCCTCCCAAACCAGGCAAACTACTCCCTAGCCATCCTGAAACAACACGGCCTCGTCTCTTCCCCCCAAACCATCGACCTCTTCGGCCAACCTCTAGCCACCAACCTCACCCAATCCTTTTACTATCCCTAGTCTTAGAGACTGTTGAATAACATCTCGTACATCGTCATTTCGACCGAAGTGGAGAAATCTCACATGTCAATTTGTGGCTGGAGTGAGATCCCTCGACTACGCTCGGGATGACACGGAGGGATTTTACCCCCCATCCTTCAGGGTCGCCAAAAACTCTTTATTCGATTTGGTGCGGGCGATCCGGCCGGAGATCACTTCCGTTCGCTCATTATCCCCCAGCATGTCCAGCATCCGGCGCATGAGTACGATACTTTGGTACTCCACCGAGTCAAACAGCAGATCGTCTCTTCTGGTGCCTGATCTCATGACATCGATCGCCGGATAAATTCTCCGTTCGGCCAGGCGTCGATCCAGGTGTAGCTCCATGTTACCGGTACCCTTAAACTCTTCATAAACCAGATCATCCATCCGACTGCCGGTGTCCGTCAAAGCCGTCCCGATGATCGTCAAGCTTCCCCCGCCCTCAATCTTCCGGGCCGCTCCAAAAAATTTCTTCGGTGGATACAAAGCCGCCGGATCAAAGCCTCCGGAGAGGGTTCTTCCCGAAGTCGGGATGGCCAAGTTATAGGCACGGGCTAGCCTCGTAACCGAGTCCAGCAAAATCACCACGTCTTTGCCCAGTTCCACCAAACGTTTAGCCCGCTCCAAGGCCATCTCGGCCACTTTAGTCTGATCTTCGGCTTTTTCGTCAAAGTTACTGGCCGCTGTTTCTCCGGGCATGACACTTTCTTTGGTTACGGCCAAAATGTGTCTGGAAATATCCGTCACCTCTTCAGGTCTTTCTCCCACCAGCACGGCCATGATGTGAATTTCGGGATAGTTCGTCGCGATTCCACTGGCAATTTCTTTTATTATGGTTGTCTTACCGGCTTTGGGAGGAGATACGATAATACCTCTTTGTCCCCGGCCGATAGGCGCGCAGAGATCAATCAGTCGGGTAGAAAGAATCTCTTTACCAGTTTCCAGCTTCAATTTTTCGTAGGGATAGATGGGGATGCCTTTTTCAAATTTAAACCGATCAAACATCTTGGCCGGTTCCTCGCCGTTGACCTTGGTCACCTGCACCATCGTCCAGTATGGTTCGGTCTCTTTCGGTCTGCGGGCCAATCCGGTCACCACGTCTCCGGCACGGAGCTTGGCCAGGCGGCTCACCATCGAAGGAATCAGCACGTCATTTTCACCCGGTCGGAAGCCTTGGCGCAGAATTCCCCTCCCATCCACACTCGTCATTTCCAAAATACCGGTCACTTCTTCGGTAATTACCGGCTCCTGGGGCGTTCTGACATACGCGGGTCGCGTACCAAATCTGGGTTGGAATATCGGTCTGAACGCTTGAGAAGGAGGTACCACAAACGGCTTAGGCACGGAAACTTCAACCGCCGGAATGGACTTAATAACAGCTATTTTGGCTTTTGTAGCCATAAGAAATATGGGTAATTAAATAAATTAGAGAATTCTGGAAAAAAGGAAGTTAATCACGTACTAAGGATATTCTACACGCTAGCACGTCTCTGTCAACTGGTTTGGGGAATCACTTAAGTCAATTAAGGGTGAAACGCGTAAGGCTTTAGCCGCAGCGCCGTTTTTAAGGTGGCACTGCAAACCAAACCCATTTCACCTTTGATTAACTCAAACTATATCAAACTAATGGGTAGTATAGCACGCGAGCCTACCCTTTGTCAAGCACAGACTATAGGTGCATCTAATAATATCAATCCATCAACCACCATCTCACCTGCAAGGCCTGGCCTTGCAGGTAATCTCCGTCATTGCGAACCCGCCGTGGCGGGTGTGGCAATCCAGAAATAAATGTAAAATGATAAATATGAAGAAATCTAAAACATTTGCCACCCTCGGCGTCACCTTTTGGACTCTCACAGCTATTTTTGCCCTGCTCCCCTCCTGGCCTCACCTCTACTACCGTCTTTCCCCCCAAACTTCAAGCCTGCTTGCCTCCACCATCGCCTCAACCGCCATCCAGGCTCAAGAATCGCTAACTCGTCCATCGTCTCCAACCCCTTCTGTCATCCCGGACTTAATCCGGGATCCATCCCTTCCGAATGTTTCTAACACCCTCCCCTCCGTCGACCCCTCCCTTCCGGCCGAGAACGGCCTGATTATCGACGAGATCGGTGTCCGAGGCGAAATTCACGAGAGCGAAGACGTCCAAACAGTTCTCAAACAAGGCATCTGGCGTGTCCCCAACTTCAGTTCCCCATCTGACAACTGTCAACTGTCACCTGAGAACTGTGGACGTCCCATCATCCTCGCCGCTCATCGCTGGGGTTATCTGGAATGGACTCCTGCCTTCCGTAAGCTAAATTCTTTTTACAATCTGCCTCGGCTCAAAGTCGGTGACACTATCAAAATCATCTGGGAACAGCGCCAATTCGAATACAAAATCTACTCAACCGAAACAGGCACCCGGATCACCGACTATAGCGCGAACCTGATCCTCTACACCTGCCAACTCTGGAACTCCCCCGTTCGCTTCTTCGTTTATGCCAACAGAATCAATTGACGTAGGAGTTTGGTTCGAATTAGGGTAAAATATCCCATCTAAGTTCTTTAAATTTATGGAGGCCCTATGTCCCATCGTCAAACTCTTTTTACGCTTCTACTTCTAGTCATTTTTATCTCCGCCTGTGACTTCTCGAATGACATCTCTCCAACAGCCGCCGCTTCACCAACAAGGGAAATTAAAATTCTACAAACCCAGCCGGCCGTTCCTTCAACTGCCACTCCGGTTGTCCTCGAACCTACCGCCACCCCCACCCCGGCCACCCCCGAGTATTACACCGTCGAATCGGGTGATACCTTGGCCGAGATAGCCAAACGGTTCGGCTTAGACCTGTATGGACTGGCGCGAGCCAATCACCTTACCAACATCAACCTTATCTATGCCGGACAACAGCTTCTTATCGCTAGTATCCCTATTACTATACCGAAGGCCACAGTTTTGGAAGGCAAGCAAATCCTCGTCATTCTTTCTGAACAAAAAACTTATGTCTACGAAGACGGCCTTCTCCTCAAAGAGTTTATCGTTTCCACCGGCGTCGCCGCCTTCCCTACTGTCACCGGCAGCTACGCCATCTATATAAAATTGGAATCCACCCGCATGACCGGACCTGGTTACGATCTGACCGATGTTCCTTGGACCATGTACTTTTTCAAGGGTTACGGCTTTCACGGCACGTACTGGCACTCTAATTTTGGTACTCCCATGTCCCACGGCTGTATCAATATGTACACCCCCGATGCCGACTGGCTCTACCACTGGGCCGAAGTCGGCACCCCCGTCCTCATCCTCCCCTGATTTACCACCCCGATTCATCTCGGGGTTTTTATTTAGAACTTTCCAATAGTTTCTTGGGTCACTACTATCACTCAAAACACCCACAACACCCCCCAATCTACAATCTGTCATCTGAGATCTAGTTTACGGTACAAACGGCCGGTAGAATCTGATTCCAAACTCCTTCACACTCAATACCTCAATTTCATTCGGTCTTTTTTGGTGTTTTACGTTTTGGGTTACCAAAATCGCCTGGTATTTTTGTGCCAAAGCCAAAAATGACGCATCATAGTACGTCATTCCCCATTCTTTGGCGATTCGAAAAGTTTCCACGGCTAAATCTTCTGTTTCAGTCACGAAAACAATTGGTAGTGAATAGAACAACCTTAATGTTTTAAACCCTATAACCAGATCAAGCTTTTTACCTTTTAACAGGGCGTTTCCACACTCATATTTTGCTAATTCTGGAACCAAGATCTCAAACTCCCTAGACATACATCTAGAAAGCAAATCGTCCGCCAAGCCAAGATCTTCCTCCCCCACCTTGTTTAACCATTTCACCAAGATTGATGTGTCTATTACCAAATTTGTCATTTTTAATGAGATTGTCTGTCTCTTTCCAAAAACTTCACTACATCAAAGGCTTCCCCTGCGTTCAGATTTCTTACTTCATTTATCCTTCTCCACAATTTGTCCTTATCCATTGCCCTTACCTGAGGGCGAATAAGTATTTCATCTTGCTTATTAACCATGATCGTCACTGCCGACATCGTATCAGCCCAACCAACAAACTTCCTAATCGAATCAGGAATCGTCAGTTGACCTCTATTTCTAATGATACTGGTTACTTGCATACTTTCATATTATCAGAAAATCTGATTTTGTCAACTCCTTACTTTACGGCACAAACGGTTTGTAGTACTTGGTGTACATTCTCATCGGTTTCGGCGCGTTCAGGAAAAGATCTTGTCGGTAGGTAAACTTCTCTGAGGGAGCAGTGTTGTTGGTAATGCCTCTGGTTCTGCCCAAAGCTATGCCACTCCAGCCGACAAAGGTTCCGTTCCCCAAAAACTGGCTGTCGGTCTTGTCACAGCCGTTACCGTCGATGTCTTTACACGGTACCGAAATATTTTTGGCCACGTACCAGCCATCGGCCTGGGTTACGGCCTGGTCAAAAGTGATGGTCCCTTTAGCTATTACCGTGAGAAACGCCCCGCTAGGTACTGTAATATTGCCGGTCACTCGCAGATCGCCGTTGACGTGGAAAATCGCCTTTTGTGTCCCTGTCGGGCTAAAGTCAAAAGCAAAGATCGGTCCCGCACTCTTAAATATCTGGTAGCCTATCCCTAAGTCATCATAGTTTATCGCCTGTCCATCACTCCAGGTGGTTTTGGCAAACAGATTAAATCGTTTATCAAAAAAATCCCAATCATAAACCTGTCCGCCATACTTACTTTCTTTTTCCCACAGACTGGTACTGACCTTCGCGTTCGGGTTGGTTCCCAGCATATTGGCCGGACGAGTCACGCCATAGCTCAGGAGTCCTCTCCGATTTCCCGCCGTAGGCAAGATCAGGGACATCTCGGCCGGAGGAATCAGAATCGCCAGACTCGACGGGATCTCGCTCTTGATGCCGTCATCTCCATAGACATTACCTCCCACCGCCTGCCACCACCCGCCATACACCCTCCAGAAACCGGTATCCTTCGTCACAGTCTGAGCTTGGTCGGTTACCGTCACCGAAGCAGATTGACACTGAAACTTTACCCCCGCGGCCAATCCGGAGTTAATTAGATCAGAATAGTTGTAGGTATAAAGCGGATTGACTGTGGAAGCATAAACAGACTCAGAATAATTACCAACAGAGTCCGTGTTTACCGGTGCCGATATTACCGGCCAGGTTCCCGTGATGTTAAATGTTTGATTTTTATATTTATCTCCCATCGCGATACCACCACAGCTTGTGTAGTCAGACGCATCAAAAAGCGATCCCGTAATTGTCCCCACACAATTCTCATTCGTTACCTCTAAGGCACAATCATTGCCATCACAGAGTCCATCATTTTCTGTACAATTTCTGGTTCTTCTATGATTTGCATCGCAAGCCCCCCATGTAGTTAGCGTAGGAGCACAGTGAGTACACCTTGTTTGCGTCTGAGTATTACCTACTGTTGAGCATGCACCGGCTACGGGACAGTTCGCCGGATTTGCAAAGTAAGCCGGACAATCATCTGTACCACAGGTTTCACTACAAGTCCTAGTTCGTGTAGCGCTACCACAAACAGCAGACCACGCATCCCAAGCTGAAACAGTTGGAGCCGTCGCTTCTACACAAAGGTCGCGCGTCACCGAGCTGGTAGTCAACGCTCCATTATTGGATCTCACCGACCAGGTGACGTAGTTATCGGCCTTCGCAGGAGTCCAAGAATACTGGGAAGTTAATCCGGTAGATACATAATTAGCCAAGTTACAAGACGTCTGATTACTACTGATACACACTTCATATTTATTATTATTTCCGGCGCAGTTCGTCCCCCATGCGGTCACATCGGACCAGTCCAATGCTGTCGCGACTCCCTTTAAAATCTGTGTTCCGTTTGCCGGAGATGACAAAGTTGCCGCGTTGGGAGCAGTGTTAGTGCAACACGACTGCGTATTACAAGCCTCATCCCAGCCACTACAGCCATCTGTACAGTGCTGAGTCCCGCCGCCACAGCTTACCGAACAAGCATCGCAAGTGGTTGCCTCCGGTACACAACACGATTCACAAGCCCCACTTGGCTTTGTGCCACATGGACACTCCACCGGCCCAACCTCGCAACAATTCTCATTGTTGTTACACGCATAATATCCAGGACCACACTCAACCGTCCCTTCATCCTCACACCAACATGAATAACTTGGCCAATCATTACATATCCAATTTGCACACTGATAGGCTCTAACAACTCGTATAAATAAAAAAAATAACAAAAAAAACAATAAGAAAGTGATAATTATTTTTTGCATTGTATTTTCATGTCTCCATTCTTAAAACTCCACCAGTCCTGCATCCACAATTCACGAACTACATTCACCCTATTGCCATCAACGTTTTTTGCCAACAAAATAGTTACCAACTCCCCACTCTTAACAAATTCTTTTTTAAGATCAGATAAAGACGTGTATATCCTTCTCGGCATTGTTCGATCACCACCATTATTCATCATATTAAACACCTCAAGATCACAACCCTTATAAACCGAAAAGACAGATTGGTGGTCGACGGAGACAAACTTCAGTCTGTTTTTATACCAAAACCAAATGCCAGGTTTACTTCCATCTGAAATATATACCAAAATACCTCCCAATTTCCCAAGACTGAAGTCGTCATATAAGCGAATAAGAGAGTCATTTCGTTCAGCATAACTCAAAGAATAAATATAGCTTGTTGCCTTTACATAATAAGCAAAACTGAGATATCCAAATAATACAAAAAAAACAATCAATATCAATCCAGATAATACAACCACCCGTATTTTCATCTATTTCAGTCTAAACCATACTCCATCTGATATCAACTTGTCGCTTGTTGTTGTCCCAGTTAAGTGTCTTCTTTCTCCATGACACTTCCTTTTAGATCTAAACCATCTTATCTAATGAAAACGCCGCTCTGTAAACAGAGCGGCAAATATCAAAACTACTTTCTTTTTTCCACAGCACACATCTGCAATGGATCATGGGGACAAAGCACTAGATCGTAAGGATAAGTTTTTTTATCTCGACAGACCCAATTGCCCTTTCCTAGGCCGTCAGCCCAAAGAACTTCTGGATCGTGAACACAGATCTCTCCTTCATAACAGGTTGCCCAACCATCACAACTTATGTGTTCGTTATTTTCAATCACTGCAGAATCAGAAGAGTAGGTCTTAAGATAAGGAACATCTGTCGGATTGGTGCCTGTAATTCGAAGAGTTGGAGCGATCAAAACAGGAGTTAGGCCATAACTCTCAACTTTTACCGCTTCCAGGTTGAAATCGTCTACAAAAACCAAGATAGAAATCATAACCAAAACAATAACAAAAACAATTTTTTTGTTCATTTCAGGCTCCTTAGTGGGTAGTGGACATTTTTTAAGTTACTTTAGAACTCCTATAATATACCACACTTTACCTACGAGGACTCTCCTTAAAGATCCCGAACCAAGGACCAAACTGCCCACTCTTGCGTACCAGGAATAGCCATTAAGGCATAAATAGGCTCACCGGTCTGACTCTTCTTAGCCATAAATACCGGCATCTCACTTGCTTCAACATACTCCATCACCTGTGTGTAGGCATAGGCGCTGTCTGGCTCGTAACCGGTAAACTCGATTTTATAATTAGCCTTTTTTACTCCAAAAATTGCCGGAATATTAAATAGAGACACTGGAAAATACAACTCCTTATTTTTTTCTCCGTCACTGGTTCTTATCACATAGACCGTGGAATAAAGCTTTTTCCCTTCGACTTTTAGCGGCTCTAAAGACTCTTTTGGCCAGACGAAGTTACCCTCGGGGCTTCGGCTAACCTCCTGAACGTCGCTAAAGATTTTAGCCGAGTAATAGTCCGGCTTTACATGACTTGATCGGTAAACTTTAAAGTTACCTGCATCGCTAAGTTGAAAGGACACCTCTTGAGGCACTTGCCCATAAAAATCAAGAGATACCTCATCGCGATCCAACTCCATCGATCGGGGGTCAGTATAGTATCCACGAATATTTTCCTTTTTATTTCGAAACAAAAGAGCTTTAAGATAAGGACTTAAATAGGGTCTAGTAAAAGACCACGTTCGTCCGGCAAGTTCCAGTGATGCGATAGTTCGTGGATTAAAGCCCAGTTGACCCCAACTCCCCTGTCGGAAATACTCTGCAGTAAATCATCTGCTTTGGGCAAAACCACGCTTTCTTTGTAGCTATCCATAGCCCGATCCTCTTCAGTCGTCAAAATTAAATCTCCGCTTTCTTGTCTCTCAGCTTGCCATTGATAATAATTCCAAGCCTTTTCCTCATATCTCTCATCTTTAACATTAAACCACATCGCATCTATATCTTTTGAATACTCAACGGGATTCCTTTTGAAGTCATCACTTACCACAATTACTCTTTTTAATTCCGTTCTAAAATTTTCCAAACCAGGCTGTTGTTTACTAAACCGATTCATTAAATCCAAATGTATTTGGATGTATTCGACAAAATCCACTCCTGTTTTGGCTTTTTGCTTGGAATACTCATGGTAAATTGACTCATTAACTACAAACTGAAACAGCCTTTTGTCTTTTGGCATGGCATACTCTCTCTGTTCCCATCTGTTTTTGCTTTTAATATCTTTTGGTAGTTTTCTTTCAAAATCTAAATCAAATTCAAAAGTCAGGTTTTTGGCTTTTTCTAAAGTATCAATCTTTTCGTCCAAACCGTAGACCTCAACCCCATGAACCAATCTGTAACTACTTTCCCTGGCCAACGCCCCATCCACACCAAGCCTTGATAGTGCTAGCCCCAACACTCCAGAAGCAGACAGTTTCAAAAAATCTCTGCGTGATACTTGTTCATTTTGTCCAAGTGACATCTAGGTGATTATACCCATAGTAACCAAAAAAGACCACCTTATCTTTCAAAGATGGTCTTTAAATAAACTTGCAAACATTTTTTTACGGCTGGCAGCCGTCCTTAACAAGGCATTGCCCGACATCAACGAGATAATAATTTCCATCTGGTGCCTGATAAAAGCCCGCAACTACCTTCGGAGTAGAAATTATGTTTTTAAGAATTCCTACGTGGGCACCATGCCAACACTTTGCTTCACCTTCCCCTCCGCAAGCTTGGGTAGCAAAAGCATAAAATGCCGCCTCAATTTCAGCGTAGGTGTAGCCTACGCTCATTTTATATCGCACATCCAAAAGCACTGTCTGGTTATCGTTCCAGACGTAGATAGGATGGCCTTGGGAAGCCTCTGCACGGGGGGCGAAAACGCAAGCTACAACCAGAGAAACCATAGCCGCGATACTGAATAGTGCGAGTTTTTTCTTCATTTTTTTCTCCTCATTCCCCTTGTGAGGGAATTGTCTATATATCAGATTTGAAAGAGCAACCTAGAGTAATCTAACGATGCCTAGATCATACCACCAAACCCCTCAAAAGTCAAGCTATAGGCCTATATCGTGCCTGTTTATGGGCCACTTTTCCAGCCATACAACTCGCGTAAATGGCGTTTTATTTCCTCCTCTTCTTCCACCACGCTACGACCAGCAACACAATCAAGGCAATTGTTTTTATTTTCTTCATTATAGATCTTTATAGATCTTTAAAGTCACAAGGTTCCTCTTGCGACCCAAGTACAATGGGAATTGACATCTATCCTGTAGTGTGTTACACTGCCCACTATGAAATCACTTCTACCTGTTATCTTGGTTCTTCTGCTTCTCACCGGAGCGATTACTTATTCCCTCTCCAAAAGGGTCATCCCGAAGGCTGAGGAAAACCGTTTTGGCATCCCCGCCAACGAGATTATCACTCCCACCCCCGTCATCCTGAGCGAGTCCAAAAAGCGAGTCGAAGGATCTCCCTCCATCACTCCTGCCATCGCCGAACCTGTTTTGACTGCTTTACCTTCAGCCGGCCAAAAAGGCGGTTCCGTCACCAGAACCACCAAAACCATCGTTTGTACTCCGGTTTATGGTCAAGCGAACACCTGTACCGAGCACATCGTAGTCGACACCGGTGCCCAAGACTCAATCTTCTTTAACTTCGCCGGTTTATCCTACCTCGCCGGCCTGGCCTCCTTCGTCTTCGCCAAACGCGCTTAAAATATTCTCTTGAACTTTACCTCTGCTCCCGCTAAAGCAGGAACAGAGAGTAGACTTTAAGTCTGCAAGACCTTTAAAAAGTTATTTGCTTATCCAACCCTCCATATGGGGGGAATTCATCTCATAAAGGAGAAAAGAAAATGAAGAAACTTCGAAATGCCTTCGTGTTAGGCTTCGCCGTCATGTTGCTGGCCTCGGCCTGCTTCAATCCCATGGCTGATGCCCCCGCCAAGCTGACCGACTTCGCAACTTGGTTCGACACTGAGCGCAGTGTCACCACCGAAGAGGAATGTAGTGATGGGTCCCTGGCCTTCACGGTCAGAGGGAATATCTACGCCTGCCCCTCCAACGTCGAAACCATCACCAGCGCCCCCTTGCCTTCGGCTCCAGGCTCAGTGGAAATCGTCCCAGTTGAAGCCATCACTGTGGCCAACGACGGGCGCACCTATTTCAACGCCTGCACTAGCGTCGGTCTGGACGACGACATCACGGCTCTGAAGAACAACGGTCAGGTTGTCCCCAACTCATTCATGTTCTTGGACAAGAATGAAACCGAAGTCGCCGCCGGCGACTACTGGTTCATCGATGTTCCCGAGAACGTCTACGGGCACATCTTCTACCCCATCACCGGCCTCACCTACCAAGTCCGTGGCCCCGCCAAACTGATGGTCAGCGCCGCCACTTTCTGGTGTGACAATGGTGGTCCCACCCCCCACGACGGCATGTACCAGATGGTGGACGCCAAGAAATTGGCCGACATGCTTCTGGATGCCAATTGGGAACTCGCTGGCGATGGCGCCATTGGTGCCTGGGTCGTTGTTCCCTCCGTCGAATCCCAGCCCAAATAAGCAAATAACTGTTCGTCAATCAGCCCCCCGCAATCGCGAGGGGCTTTTTCATGCACTTATAACTTGACATCTTAGCCTCGGCATGATATATTATAAGACTATATGACTCATACCGTCTCCCTCGTCATACCCGTCTACAATGAAGCCAAAAGAGTTGGTAGAGCTTTCAACGCCCTATCTTCTTTCCACACCCCCAAGGGTATTAAGATCGATGAAGTAATTTTTGTAAACGACGGCTCTACAGATCAAACTCTCAAACTACTCAAAAGTTTCAAATCAAAGTACCATCTTCGCGTCATCACCTACAAAAAGAATATGGGTAAAGGTTTTGCTGTTCGCAAGGGTATGTTAACCTCAAAGGCAGAATACACCCTTCTTATGGACGCAGACATTTCCACTCCCCTTCCTCAAATCGAGAAGTTCCTACCGTTTATGAAAGCCAACTTAGATGTCATTATTGGCACCCGCAAGAATGGCCACTCTACCGTCACCATCCACCAGTCGTGGGTTCGTGAGAATATGGGTAAGGTCTTCACTGCCATCTCCAGGCAAATACTAGGCGTAAAAAACATCACCGATTTTACTTGTGGATTCAAAATGTTCAAACGCGAAGCTAAACAAGCCATTTTCAGTCGGGCCAAAATCAACCGTTGGGGTTACGACTCCGAAATTATCTTTCTCGCCCGAAAACTTGGCTTCTACATGGTTGAAAAAGCTGTAATTTGGGCAAATCAGAAAAACACCAAAGTAAGTCTAATTAAAGACTCTATCAACTCCTTCAGAGAATTGCTGGAGATTCGTTTCAGGTATTTTATTGGTGGTTACAACATCGTCTATCAAGAAAGCGACTATAATTTTTCTTAATGAAAAAGCCCGCAGTTTCCGTTTGTCTCCCCGTTTATAACGCTGGTTCATATCTGAGACGGTGTTTAGAAAGCATTGTGGCTCAAGCCCTAAAACCAATCGAGCTTATTATCGTCGATGACTGTTCTACCGATAACTCCTGGGAAATAATTAAAAAATTTGCCAAAAAACACTCCTGGATCCACTCGTTTCAGAACAGTAGAAATCTTGGTGTTAGCCCCACTTTCAATTTTGCCATTACCCAAGCTAAGTCCAAATATATCGCCCGTATGGATGCCGACGATCTTATGGCACCCACCCGTCTTTCACTTCAAAAGAAATATCTGGACGAGCATTCCGAAACTGTGATTGTCGGTGGTCAATGCTACCTCATCAACGACCACGGTAAAAAAATTGGTACCAAACGCTTTCCTCTCACCCACCCAGAAATCTATGAAATGCTTTTTCAAACTGTTCCCATGCAACAGCCGACCGTTATGATCAATCGCAATAAGCTCCCTAAAGACTTTCTTTATAGCGACCCTCGTTTTTCTCCTGCGGAGGACTACGGTCTTTTCTTTTCAGCCTCCCGTTTTGGTCAGTTCGCGAACTTGCCCAATTTCACCCATTTCTACCGCGAGCACGACACCAATATCTCTCTCGTACGCCCCAAATTCACCTTTTGGCGTATTACTCGAGCCAGACTAGATGGAATCTTCAATCGAGGATATCTCCCCTCCTTCAAGTCTTTCCTGATAGTTCTGGCTCAGACCTTAGCTATCTTGATTCTCTCCGAAAAATTTATCTACCCCCTCCACAAGCACCTCCGTGGCATGTCAAAACGCTAAACCACAAATTTTTCCAGGTGTTTAATTCTTTTTTCGTACACCTGCGAGGACTGTCCTCGCAGGCGAATAATATACCCTTCTAGGGACTATTATTAATTAATGCCCTCAAAAAATGCTATTAAGGAATATGAGTCTGGAGCTTATTATCATATTTACAATCGCGGAGTAGAGAAGCGACTTATTTTTCTAGACGAACAAGACTACAAAACCTTCCTCTCCTACCTGAAGTTCTACCTCACTAACCCAAATTCAATAGACCTGCGAGGACTGTCCTCGCAGGTAAGACCAACGTCTCCTTCAAAAATACTTCGTAATTATTCAGAATCGATCACCTTAATTGCCTACTGTCTTATGCCCAACCACTTTCATCTTTTTATAAAACAAAACGATGACTTTTCCATGAGCAACTTTATGAGTTCACTTTCCACCAAATATGTCAGATACTTCAACACAAGATATAAACGGGTCGGACACTTGTTCCAAGACAGATATAAGGCCGTTAGAATTGAGGCTGAAAATCAATGGATACACTTATCAAAATACATCCATCGAAACCCCCTAGGTCTCTCATCTTATTACAAGGAGTCTCCCCACAAGTTGTCTGAATATAGATATTCTTCTTATCCAAATTATCTTGGTCATTTTCACCAAAAATGGGTTCGTCCAGAAGAAATTATTGTTAACTTTGGCGGCAAACAAAATAGTTCATACCAAAGATTTGTTGAGGAACCAGAAGACATCACTCCCATTTATTTAACCGCTATCGATTACGAATGCTAAACTAGTTTGTGGCAAAGAACATCACCAAAGCCAAACACCGCTTCCCTCTTAGGCAGATCCGGCGGATCCCCAAATTCTTACGGCGCTCCTGGCCCATCCTCACACTTATCACTCTCACCATCCTTATTGCCTTCCTCAACTACGAGCCAGGCACCTTTCTTCTTGGTTGGGACAACTTATCCTCCGAATTAGGACCGGCTATCAATCTCAAACGAGCTCTCTTTTCCGTCTGGCAAGAGTACCAGTCCTTGGGACTTTTGGGCGGTATGGCTCACGCCGCTGACCTTCCCCGCGTTTTTCTCATTTATCTATTTTCCCTCCTTCCCGGTCTGCCGTTTTCTTCAATTCGTTACTTATTTATTTTCCTCCCTTTGATCCTAGGACCTCTAGGTGTTTACTTATTTTTAAGTCAACGGCTCTTCAAAACTCACCTAGACTCTAGGACAGTTCAATACGCCTCTTTTTTGGGTGGTCTATTCTATCTTCTCAACCTAGCCACACTGCAGACATTTTTTACTCCTTTCGAGTCGTTTACTTACTTCTACGGAGCCTTTCCGTGGTTGCTCTTTTTTGTTACCGGTTACCTGGAAACTCCCAGTTGGCGATCCCTCATAGCTATTTTTATAGTTTCCTTTATTTCCTCACCCGCTTTTTACGTCGAAACTCTTTTTGTCGTCTTCTGTCTTTCACTTATCCCCATTTTCAGCGAAGTTTTTTTCTCCCCCAAAAAGAAAATTAACTCTCTAAAAAAGATCTCCCAATCTATTTTATCCGTGCTAATTCCCAGTCTTTTTTGGCTCCTTCCCGTCGTTTTCTTTGTCTTTACCAATGCTCATGTCGGTGAACAGGCCAAGATAAATCTGATCTCTTCTCCCGAAACCTATTTTCGAAATCTCCAGTTTGGCAACTTACTAGACATTGCCCTTCTCAAGGGCTACTTCTTTAACTTCGTCGACCTCTCCGAGCTCGGCCGGTTCGACTATCTTCTGTCTGTTTGGCGCAGTCATCTCACCATTCCGGTCATCACTCCCATCGGCTATCTTCTTTTTGTCTTCGTTCTAGTCGGTCTCTACTACTCCATCACCAAGAAATTTTTCTGGACCAAAAGTCTTATTGGTATTTTGCTCATCTGCCTCTTCTTCCTCCTCGGCGGTGGGCTTCTTATCAACTCCGGTCTGCCTCTGGTAGGAGAGCTTTTTCGCTCTCCCTTCACCAAGTTTTCCACTCCCTTGAGTTTTACTTTCGCTTGTTTTTTTGCCATTGGCACGGTCTTTGTCTTGGATCTGTTTACCTATCTCCACAGTCGTCTGACTTACCCCCTGACTCTTTTTTCCGTCGCCTTCACTCTCATCATTTTTATGTCCCCCGTCTTTTCCGGTCATCTGTTCAGTGCCAACATGCGTCTTATCTTACCCTCAGAATACCTCGATCTCTTTAATTATTTAAAGAGCCAAGACCCGTCTACTCGCATTGCCAATTTTCCTCAGTACACTTTCTGGGGTTGGAATTACTATAGTTGGGGATATAGAGGTTCCGGCTTCCTCTGGTATGGAATTCACCAACCCATCCTTGACCGCGCCTTTGATGTCTGGGAAAAAAAATCCGAAACGTACTACGAAGAAGTTTCAACTGCCCTCTACTCCGACAACCAGACAGAGTTCGAGACTCTGGTAGACAAGTACTCTATCAGTTGGATTCTTTTCACTCTCGAAAAATTTCTCACCTCTTCCTCAAAGTTTTCTCTATCCAAAAACTTCAACGACAAAATTTTTCTCTATCAAGTCGCTCTCGATCCGAAACCCCAAAACTTCCTCTCGATCTCCCCTGTCAAGGGGAGAAGCGGCGAAGCCGAGAGGGGTTTATTCCCCTTCTCCTCCCTCCCTCTCCGCCCAAACTCAGACTGGACCGAAAAATCCGACTACCTCTCCACCTCCGTCTCCCTCGCCTCGCCAAAGCCGCAGGCGACGGCGGGTCTCCTCACCATCCCCTCCCTCACCGCCACCGAAAACCTTCTCCCCGTTCGTCTCGAGTATCAAAAATCTTCCAACTTTCTAACTATTCGATTCACTCCCATCACTCCCGTTCTTTTCATAGATCAAAAACAAATCGACCTTCACCCAGAACCGACCTTCATTTCTCTTCCCCTTTCTTCCACCACCAACTCCTTTATTCTTCAGGTAGACCACCAGTTTTGGCCCATCCAAATCCCCGCCGAACTTCCCAACCTGGAAAACTTTACCCCGCTCGCCACCACTTACTTACCTACCAAAAGTAGTTTTCAGGTCAATCTTTTCGATGCTACGAGCCTCGACACTATCGATCTGACCAACAATCTTTCCCAGTCCGATCCTGCCCAATGCTACCTCCAAAAACCCAACCGAAAAATAGAAAAAATAACCTCCCATCAAAGAATCTCTCTCTTGGGAACCGATGTCGTCGGTTGCCTCTCCACCCCCCTGCCTCTTATTTCCGCCGGCTCTCTCATCTCCCTTTCCTTTACCTATTCCTCTCCGACTCTAACGCCGGGCAACGCCAACATCTCCGGCCAGGACTACGGGGCTTTAGCAATTCCTCAACCGCTTGAACCAAGGTCCGTCCCGAGACGCGTCCAAGTTTTTGCGAGATCCACCGGAAAATATCAGCAGGCAAATCTAATTTTAGAAGCCTCAGACACCAAGTCTGTTCAAGAGATTGTCTACCAAAATATTAGCCTTTCCACTCACCAACTGCTTTATTCTGCCAAGTCGCAAATCAAAGAAATTCCCAATCAAGAAATAACCTTAACCGGTGAGGAAAAAAATCTTCAAATTTCTTTACCTATCACCGATACCGCTTTTGATATCAGACAAACTCCGGATAGTAACGGCCTCTTCCCGGAAAGCCGTAACTGCGATCAATTCAATTCAGGCAATACTGTCAAACTAGTTTCCAAAAACGGCTTTCTTTACCAAAGTAAAAATGCTATCGAATGCGACTATCTCAATCTTCGCCATCTGCCTCACTCACTCAACTATCTTCTCTCTTTCCAGACCGAATTCCAAAGAGGATTGCCCTTGACTGTTTGTTTAGAAAATCAATCCACTTATCGTTGCGATGTCTTCGAACGCCTGGCCAAAACCAACGCCACCCAATCCCTCATCCAGCCCATTTCCAACTCCGAAGAACCACCAGGCTACACCCTGCATCTTTTTAATCAATCAATCGGTAACAGAATCACTTCCAATCTCCTAAAAAATCTCTCCCTTCGCCCCATCCCCCTCAACTTCATGAAATCCATCTCCCTTAAATCCGTCATTGCGAATCCCGTAGGGGCTGGCCTTGCGCCTGCCCAAGTCCCTACCCTCTCCTCCACCCACCCCGCCGAATTCCTCTACACCATTTCCGTCACCAATGAAAATTCGAAAATTGAAAATTTCCCCCAATTATCCCTCTACCAAACCCAATGCCCCTACTGGCAGGCCATAGAAGTGACCGAGGCAGACCTCCGGCTTCCCCCTTGGTTACTTACCGCCAAAATCCTTTTCACCTATCCTTATCTAAACAAGCTGGCTCACAACGATTTCGCTCTCTGGCACAACTCCTGGGATTTATCGTCATTGCGAGGTCGCCTAGGCGACCGTGGCAATCTCACTCCACAAGACTCTTCATCTTCCATCGCCATCATCTTCCTCCCCCAGTACCTCGAATTCCTCGGCCTCGCCTTTCTTATCACCCCCCTTTTCATCTTCATCTTCATTCTCCAAAGACTTCTAGCCACAAAAAGGACCCGCCGTGGCGGGTCATAAGCAAAACTAGTTTAGTTGACGCTCAAACACCCAATTTATTCGATACTCTCCATTGAACATCTTTACCTGGATCTGAGAAACAAATTTAAACCCTCTGCTTCCTAGTTCCGCGATATACGCGTTAGCGCCGGCCTTTCTAACGGGACTGTCATTACCAACAAACACTCCGTCATCTATGAGCACCTCATTTCCAAACGTATTTGTCTGGAACACAATTACCTGAAACTGTTTATCAATCATGATCTTCTCCTTTAAATGTTCTTGAACTGTTAAGTTAAGTTCTACCCCAAAAGCCTCACAGTGAGGGTGACGACCTGCCTGCCCGACTGGTCATCACTCCTCTCTCTGAGGCCTTTTGTTACAGTTGACAGTTATTTTTTACAGTGTTACTCTGTATTCAGATAAAGTCTACTGTCCAGACAATATCTAGAAAAAGAAAAGCAATGTCATTCGAGTTAGGCTACGGTGATATTGCTTTTTTTCTGTCTCGATGATCGTCATTGCGAAGTCGCCTTAGGCGACTGTGGCAATCTCACTCCATCATCGGCTCATCACTACCAAAGATTGACCCAACTGGCCCATCTTGGAGATCTGAATCGAACTGACACTTCTGGCAATTGTGCGTGACCAGCGAAGAGATTTTTTACGCCTATTCACCAGTCGGTTGAGCAGATTTTTCATATTTTTTCAAAGATTAACTTGATATACCCAAAATATATCACATCTTGTCAAGTTTCTCAACCTATAGCCGATATCCTCCCCAGCCCATATAAATTCCAGCCTCATTTTTCCCCAAATATACCCCATACCTGGTACAATACCCTCCAGAAGTTCCTTTACAAATAGGAGGTCGCCATGACCAATCAGTTTCCTTTAATTTTCCAAGGTTCTCCTTTTTTACCCCAGTTCGACCATCTCGCCGTTATTGATGATGTTATCCGCGAAATCAGCCCCACCTTTGAACCAGCCGCGGCCATAGCTTTGAACATTGCTCCCATCATGACCACTTACGCAGTTATTCTCCGTTTAGATGTCAATACTCTAAATACCTATCAAGTCACCGAAAAGAATCTTCAAAACTTAATCATGGGTTTCCAATACCCGCTCGAGACTATTCAAGCCTCAGCTGTCTGTAAAAAAGTGGCTACCAAGGAAGAAAGGCTGTCCCTTTACGAACAGCTAGTCAGCACTACCCACCATTTCGACACGCTCCGTATCCAAGATCAAATAGCACTCGATCTAAATGCCACCTGCAATCTCCTCCAAAAAGATCCATCTACAGCTCTGGTTTTTCAGTTTCTCAAAGATTATCCCTTTTCCGAAGACATCTTTTTCTTGACCGGCATGGAAATTGCCGCCATGATCTTTTTTGGACTGGCTTTGGAACTCGTCAAAAGTACCGGTGATAACTCCTGGCTCTGTGTCTCCTACGATCCCTCCGATCTCGGCTAACCCGTCATCCCGCCGGGGCTTTTTTGTCTTGTCATCCCGACCGTAGTGGAGGGATCTCACTCCACCCGTCTCAAAATGCCGCGTACCCACGCGGCCTTTTTGTACCTAAAGACTTGACAAATAGCTTATAATATGCTATGATTCCACTTGTAAATTGACAATTTAGTTCGTGGCTATCTAGCCACCATTCAGGGGGCTTCCCCCAAGGAGAATCTTGATGAAAAAATCACTTAAATGGTTTTTAGCCGCTCTCGCTCTATTATTGGTAGGGTGCAATCCACTCAAAGTCTCCCTTTCACCTGTGGACTGTAATACCGCAAACATCTGTAACTTCACCGTTACCAACAACGAAAACAGCGAGGTACAGCCAGAAGGTATCGAGGTAAGGCTCGAAAACCAGGGGGTACCAGTCACCCCCATTTACAATCCACTCTACAACCCAAAGATGTATATTGTAAAAAATTGGGAACGTGGTGTCTCTCATCGAATTACCTTGCCCGTAGGGGCACCCCTTCAACCAGATGAAACTCGGTCATACAATTTTCACTTGCCGAAGCTGGAAGTGCCCGGGCAAACCCTGGTAGATGTTTCCTTATTTATCCCCGCTCCCAACATCTTTTCGAGTTCCTACGGTCGATATCATAAATATGCCGTGGTCGAAGTTCCTGGTGAAAAAGCTATCTTACCCTTCGAGTACAAAATCATCACTTGTACTCAAAACACCCTTCGGGTTCTCATTAAGAACCATGGTGGGTGGGGCTACCGTCAGATTGGTATCTATCTCAACGGTAACCTCAAAAATGCTTGGAGGATCACAAACCCCCGTCCTGATGGCACGGACTGGCTCTACACCTTTGACCTTCCCGAAGAAACCACTTTGGTGCAAGTAGACGTCAACGGCCTCCAAGAACAGCCCAGCTTTAACCCTCCAAGCCTGGATTACCACGGCGCCCGCAGTTACTGTGTACCCACTCAATAGTCACCTTTCTCGAGTTCTCTCCCCAGTCCCGCCTAACCCGCGGGGCTTTTTTTGCCCACATTACACCTACATCTCTTGACAGACAGGCTGTAATACAATATATTACAGTTATGAGAACAATCATGAACATATCCCTTCCCGAGCCCATGGCACTCCTAATCAACAAGGAAATCTCCACCGGCAAATACGCCTCCAAAAGTGAATTCTTTAGAGCCCTCTTTAGAGATTGGAGCGAAATCAAGCTAGCCAAAGAACTCGATCAATCACGCAAAGAAATGAAGGCGGGAAAGGGAAAACTCCTCCGGTCTTTAGCCGACCTGGATTAAAGTCTTCAAATGAAGATATACTACTCTCCAAAATTTGAAAGAGAGTATCGGAAACTCCCCCAAAAACTCAAGGAATTGGCCAAAATAAAAGAGGTAGTTTTTAGAACAAATCCCTTTGATACCAGGCTCAAAACTCACTCTCTCACTGGGAACCTAAAAGGTGCCTGGTCATTCTCCGTAAACTTCAAAACTCGCATCATATTCGACTTCGTCAATGATTCAGAGGTCTGGTTTCACACCATCGGTTCCCACGACATTTATAGACACTAATTCAACTGTCTAGGTCGTGATACATATGGCACTCTGGCCAAAAAAATCCCCCGGGTTCACCGGAGGAATTTGTCTAAGGCCTGACGTTACGCGAGATGAGAGTTTTTAGGCTTATCTTGGTGATCGGAGTAGGCAGAAGGGCTTTTCCTTCCCACAAGATCCATTTGTCTTTAGCAAACCCTCTTAGATCCTTCTCCTTCAAAGCAGATGGTGCCAGCTCTCTGCTGGCTAGCCACTCGTCCATGGTCATGGACTTTTTACAGACCCACGAGCCTAATTCTCGGCTCCAGCCCCAGATCTCTACCTTAATCTTCGGCAGAGTCGCGACAAGGGTTTTAAAAATATAGCTCATTTTGGTCTCCTTTTGGATATTTTAAGGTATGGACGAACGTACAAGACTGCCGGCATTATACCCCATAACACTCAAAAAGTCAAGCCAAGCAGAATGCTCTACAATAGAGCCCAAGTGGGCCGGTCAATGCCCTGCTTGCCACGAGTGGAATACGCTCGTCGAGACCGCTCCCTTCCTCAAAACCGCCAGAACCAAAACCGGCCAGAAAGTTAGTCTCAAACCAGCCGAAAGTTTTACGGTCAAAACAGCTCTTTCTTCCCAAACCGGCTACACCTTTTCTACCGGCATCGGTGAGTTCGACCGTGTCCTGGGTCCCGGCCTCACCAAAGGCGGCGTCTATCTTCTGGCCGGCCAGCCAGGCATCGGCAAATCCACCCTTCTCACCCAGCTCGCACTATCGCTTCAACCTCCCCTGTCAAGGGGAGGTGGCCAGCAGGCCGGAGGGGTTTTATACGTCTGTTCCGAGGAAAATCCGGCTCAAGTAGCCTCCCGCATCACCCGCCTGCAAGGACTGTCCTCGCAGGCCGATCATATCCAGCTCCTCAACACCTCCTGCGTGGAAAATATTATTGACGCCCTTAAACCAACAATTAGTAACCGAGATCTGAAATCTGAGAGCTGTGATCTAATATGTATTGTCGACTCCATCCAGTCCGTCTCGACTGTCACGAACCCCACCACCCCAGGCTCGCCCTCCCAGATCCGCGACAGTGCCAGCTTTCTCATTCAGGCCGCCAAAGAACACTCCGTTCCCTTGATCATTGTGGGGCACGTGACGAAGGACGGAGACATCGCCGGCCCCAAAATGCTGGAGCACATGGTGGACACTGTTCTGGAGCTTTCAGGCGACCGCCAACATCTTCTTAGACTTCTGCGTACCGTCAAAAACCGCTTTGGCCCGACAGACGAAACCGGCATCTTCCGCATGGATGGCGGCGGCCTCAACGAGGTCAAAGACCCGGGTGCCATTTTGCTTGAAGGACGGGTCAAAAATGCTCCAGGCTCCTGTTTGACCATGATCATGGAAGGCACTCGTCCCCTCACAGTCGAGATCCAAGCATTGGTGGTCGCCTCACCCCTCCCCATCCCCCGCCGCATCGCCAAAGGCATCTCGGGAAACCGTCTCCAGCTTATCTGCGCCATCCTCACCAAGCACCTAAATCTGAGCCTGGCCACCAAAGACGTTTTTGTGAACGTCACTGGCGGCCTGGAGGTCAAAGACCCGGGTGCCGACCTAGGCATCGCTCTAGCCATCGTCTCCTCGGTCAAAGACAAACCCTTGCCGGAAAACTCCATCTGCTTCGGCGAGCTCGGTCTTCTGGGCGAAATCAGAAAAGTCGGCTTCACCGATAAAATGCTCAAAGAAGCCAAATCCCTCGGCTACACCATCGTTTTCTCCCCCCTCTCCCACGCCTCCATCCGCTCCATCAAGCTGACGTAATCGTTGTATAATACCCCCATTCGCAACTTAAAAATTGGAGGACTCTATGAAACTCGTCTTTGACGGTACCGAAATATCTATTTGTTCTCCCCAGGAAGTAATTACCTTCAGGGAAGATCGTGAATCTGGAAAAAATTTTAACTTCTACGAAAACCTTTCTTCGGACATCTCCGCCAACATCGCCAAAATCCATAAGATCCACGGCTATAAAAATGAGGAATATAGCCTCGGATTATTACTTGGAGCAGGTAACGAGTTACTTTTTAACTACGACTTCCGGAATGGGTATCGGTTCACTTTTGGACCAAACATTTTCCCAGATTACATTCATAGGGATAAAGACAAGGTTAATCGAGTTATCGAGTTCGTTCTGTGGATACTTGAAGCCTTTGGATGGATAGTCACCTTTAATGAAGACGAGTCTTGGTACTACCTCGACTTCGCCCCCCTCCTCGCTCTCACTCCGGAAGAGGTGAATACCGAGATCGAACAGAGAATCAACTCTCTCGCCGGAAAAGCCTTACAGGTAATCAATACTGGTCTGGTGAAACACCAATCCAGGTTCTTTAGAAAAGAGATCGGTCTTGCACCAGCCAACGTCTTACCTGAAGATGTAGAACTTGTGATTAATCGGCTTAGTCTCTTACTTGGTCCAAAATGGGCTATAGCCAACTGGAACAGCTTTAGTTTCAATATCTTTCCATCCACCCCTAGCTAGGGGTGGATTTTATATCCTGCAGGGCCTGGCCCTGCAGGTCAATAGTCTTGACAAGCGAGCCTACCTATGTTATTATAGGCCAGTTAGCTTCCTCTGCTGGCCTCTCGGCCCGCACCGTACCTTTCAATTCCATAGCAAGACTCTCAAGGAGAGAAAAATGACAATCTTTACTTCACCCGTAACAACAGCCATAAAAGGCTTACGTGTAGAACTTCGCCTTGACGGTAAGATGATCACTCCCCGAGATGGATATTTGGGTAAATTTCAAAGGGGCAAAGTTGAGATCATTCTCGAGGTAGAGGCTGAAAAAGACTTCAGCGTCTTTACTCTCGATAACCATATCCAACCAGTGGACAAAGCTCCAGCCATCAGACTTCCAAAGGGTTTTGTTCGACAAATGAATATCGTCCTACCGGCAGCCAAAAGCCATCTGGAACAAACCCTCGAAAGTTCAGTCTTCGTGAAGAAAATTGACATTAAGCCATACAATGGCTATCCTGGTTCAGGGCGGTTCCCCATCAACATGATCGGTATCCGTATTAATGGGGAAGTTTATTCTCTCGGCATTTTCTGCCAATTCAACCGCGTATTCTTCGCGATTGTACAGAGAGAGTCAATCATCGCAACCGAAGACACGGCGATTGGCACTGTACTGAGTTACAACCCCTTAAGTGGAGTTGCCTCTGTCCATTATGGTGACAAAAACTTTGCCCATCGTGTTTTTTGGAAGAACATGCCAGCAGCAGAAAAATTAAACTACTGTCGCGTTCTCCCTATGGGAGCTGTTGTTACCTGGGACGAAAGCGATCTAACATACCTTTCGCATAAAGGAACCACTTTCGTGGCCGAGATCGATAAGATCACCAGCGTCAAGCTGTAAATGAATTTGAAACCCCCCGCCATGGCGGGGGTTTTCTTTTGCCTAAACAACGGCCTATTGACAATCAGCCTCCAATGGCTTATAAATACAGTTAGCCAAGAACGCAAGTTTTTGGTCAGAGATACGAGCAATCGTAAATCGAGAAAAGGCCTCGCAAGAGGTTCTTTTCTTTTTTTTTTGACTTTTGTTACTCAAGTGCTACAGTTAAGGTATTAATATAACAAAAATAAAATGAAACACCATCCTGTTTCAACTGCCCACGCCGCCGGTGCCACCACCGCGGTTGTCTTTGTGGCTTGTCGATTTCTGGTGGGGTTATTTCCCGATTGGATGTTCGCCATGGGGCAGTCATGGTTCCACGGTATAGCGCTCCAAAAACTCGGCACTGCGGACTTGGTCTCGGGGAACTTTTTCTCTGGTCTGGTCTCTGCCACGGTGAGCGCTTGGTTAGTAGGCTACCTATTTGCCTACTTTTACAACTTCTTCTTAGGCAAAAAATAGCCTGCAGGCCTTAGTTACTTACTTTCGTCGATAATTTTTTTGATTATCGCGTCTACTTCATTAGGAAGATTACCCAAATCCGCATCGGGGAAAAATTTGGGTAAAATAATCGGCCTCATCCCCGAAATATACGTCACTCCATCCTTCCGGTAGACATTTATCTTACAGGGCAGACAAAGACCTATCTTGATATCCGCCTGTAGTACCGCATAAGCACTTTTAGCGTTACAGATCTCAATTATCTTCAAAGGCTCAATTTCCAAGCCCTTTTCTTTCAAAGTTTCAGCCACATCATGAATATAAAGCACTCTAAAACCAGCCTCTTGTGTCTCCAGCTCAACTGCACGAACCGCTTCGTCAAACGATTTTGTTGTTGTAACTGTGTAATCAAAGTTCATAAAAATTCTTTATTAATAATTATGGCACATTTATCACAAAGTCTTTGTTCTCAGTCCTTTCATCCGGCATAATCACTTTGGTGCGAACTCTCCAAGGACCTCGCATCGACAAGTTTCCTGTAGCTGTGTATCGCCCCCTTCCCAGTGGAGTCGCACTTCCTTGTTGAATGCCCATATTCATCGTCGTCATGTTCAGGTCATATGATACCGTGGCGTTATCAACCGGTTCACCGCCTGCATCTCTTACCTCAATTACAAAGGTAGCCCGTCCGGGTCGTAAAGGATTTGGATCGGTAGAGAGAGAAATTGTCTCACTTCCGGCAGTAGCACCCAAAACCGAAGCAGATTTTACTTTCCAACTCATCACTCCAATCAACCCCACCATGAGAACTAAGGTCACCAGTAAAATTTTATTACTCATCTTTTACTTCAATAGTTCGTCTATGATCGTCTTAAAGGCGCTATACGGCTGGGCACCGACAACTTTGATACCATCAACCTCTCCGTTACTGGTCGACTTACCGATAAAGAAAGTTGGCGTACCATTAGCCCCGACGGCTCCAGCATCAGCCAGATCTTTATCCACTTCACTCTTAAACTCACCCGAGTCCAAGCATTGCTGAAACTTATTCACGTTCAAGCCCAACTCTTTGGCTATGATCGGTAGTTGATCCAAAGCCAAGCCGGTACCATTGGAGGTTGTTTTGGTAAATATCTGATCATGGTATTTGAAGTAGGTCGTGTCCCCGCCTTGCTTTCTGGCACACTCAGCCGCCTCTGCTTCTTTCGGAGCATTTTGATGGAAACCAAGAGGCAAGTCACGAAATACCATCTTAACCTTTCCTGTATCAATGTAGTCTTTTTTAATTTGTGGATAGGTATCGGTAAAATACTTTTTACAGAACGGGCATTCATAGTCCGAAAACTCAATTAAGGTCACTATAGCTTTTTTATCTCCCAAAACCGGATCATTGTCCACTGAGACTTTTATCGGCGCGCCGTTATCTGTTGTATCTGGTTGGGACGGTACTTGTTGGGTTGGAGCAGCGCCTGTCGCTTGTTGACCGTTTGTCTTTTTTAAATACTTAACTTCAGTCCACAAAGAACCCAGAAAAAAGGCGGCCACGATCAGAAGAATAACTAGAATAGGGTTTTGACTGGTATTTTTGATTATCATAACTACTACAAGTGTAGTAAGAATGTAGGTCGTTGTCAAGGGCCTCTACGGGAGTAAATGCTAATGCGCCCAAAATCAACCAAGAGATCACGCTGATGAGAATGCTTCCGACCGGTATTTTTTTTGACTCGATTTTTTTATTAAGCAGTCTTTTGATTCTAAACTCCAAAGTGTTCCAGTCTGCCAAAGAAAGTGCCAAAGCCAAAGATCTCTTGGGTTCATAGGCCACCAGTTTTTTCAGGACCGATACCAAAGACTTCGCCTCTCTCATCCCCACTACAGCCGCCTCATCTGCCGCCATCTCATTTTGAATCCGATATTTTTTAGAAATGTCGGAGATTAATGGAAAAAAAGGCAATAAAATTTGTGCCATCGACGAGAGAAGAAAAACGAAGGCATCTTTGTTTTCCAGGTGGTATTTCTCATGTCTCACAACTGCCTCCAGTTCGGACCGAGAAAGAATCTTGACCAGTCCGGTCGACAAATAAATTTTTGGCTTCCAAAAACCAAAACAAAAAGCCGAAGGATAACTCTTTTTAAAGACAAATACCTTATTTTTCAGCTCCAGTCTATTAGCTAACTTTTTTATCGTGCCACTGCGGACAGTGGATAAATATAACCATCGCCTCATTTTAAAAGTCTTTATCTGAGTAACCACCAGTTTTAAGGTGGTATACAAAAACATTACCAGCAATACAGTCAGGCTGGCTTCCCCCAAGTTTCCGGGTAATCGTATCGGCAAAGCACCAATTACCTGTTGACAGTAGTAGACAGAGTGGTGAAAAAGCAAGAAAACATACTTCTTAAAAATAATTCCCAAAATAATACTGGAGAAAACAAAAAAACTAACTAAAACCAAAAAATACTTATTGTTTCGCATGGTAAGTTCTCAGCAAGCGCAACAAGTCTTCTCTTTTTTTCCTGGGTAGGCTTTCTACCGATTCAGCAAACGAAACCATCGCCGACTCTCCAAACGAATCAAAAAAATTATTAAGAAAAGACTTGGCAATCTTTTTACTATATTCTTCGCTAGTAGACTTTGGCGAGAAGACAAAGACGGAACCTTCATTTTTTCTATTCACCATACCTTTTTTATAAAGCCTATCTAGCAAAGTCGCCACAGTTGTATAAGCCAGGGGCTTAGTCTTTTCAAATTTACTCACAATATCCCTAGCATGGCAACTTTTAAGTTCCCAAACCACAATCATCACTTCTTGCTCCAAAGGGCTCAATCTTTTTTGTATCATCAAGTATTCTATTGTATACCTGCAGGGCCTGGCCCTGCAGGCAAAGGCGTCTAATCATCCAGGTCAATCATCTCACGATACACTTTCTTGATGTCTTCCGTGTCTCTCGAGTCTTCCACAAAAGATCGGTAGGTGTTTCTATGATTTTTCTTTGAAAAGTTAAAAAGTATCTCTTCCGCCTTCACCCAATCCTGCCGGAACAATCCCAGGTAATTTCCATAACTGGAATATTTATACTCCTCCAGACCTGCAGGGCCTGGCCCTGCAGGTAAAATATCAATTGGATTCCGATGAATATATTTGGTTATATAAACAAACTGATTTTCATTTTCAACTAGAACTGTCTTATATCGGCTTTGAAACAAACTCCCCACTCGTTTATATTTCTTATTAAAATACATCACGTACTTCAGCACCAAAGACTGCATAAATTCTGCGATACCTCGATCGGTCGATTGTTTTATCAAAAAGTGAAAATGATTTGGCATCAAACAATAAGCAAGCAACTCAATCTGGTCATGGTAATTTTTGAGAATCTTTGATGGCGACACCGCCTGCAGGGCCTGGCCCTGCAGGCTAGGCATCTCGAGATAAAATTTCATATAGCCAAGAAAAACTTTGTAATCTTGTTCATCTAGAAAAATATTCCTCTTCTCTACTCCTCGATTAAAGATATGGTAATACCCGCCGGCACCATATTCTTTACGACTATTCTTTTGTGGCATATACCACCATTATAAACATGAATCACATCCACCTGCAGGGCCTGGCCCTGCAGGACTCCGCCCTTACTTAATTTCCAAACTCTTTAGATAATTTTCCTTAAACTCCTTGGGTACAAAGTGCATCATGTCCAAAGTGGTCATGGTCTTTCTGGGTAGACCAGCCACCAAGACATTGTTGCCGAAAAAATTCTTGAGCTTATCACCAATCTTGTAAATCAGTTTTTCCATCTTCATTTCTTTCGCCTCGTCGTAACCAATATAGATTGAGAAATATGTCTCGCCTTCTATCTGGTACTCGGTTCGATATGGATCAATCAGTCCCCTCAGTTGGTCGGGAATGTTTTTTTCATCATAGAGATAGAAAATCTTGATCCCTCCAAATGGGGTTTCGGCGACTATCAGTTCGTCTGCCTTGACCTGGTCAAAAGCAGTCGGCTCCATCAGGTGGTACTCATCTAAAATCGTGTTGGTCGGTGCCAAAATTCCCGTAACTCGTATCTTGGGCACTCCGAAGAAGTTTTCTATTTCATCTCCAATATTGGAAAACAATTTCTCTTCACGCATCATCTCTGCCTCCTTACTGCCAATTATCATGCCCGACACGGTCCCCTCGGCTTCCGGTTTTCCTTCAGCCAAAATCAGCGGCACGGTGATCCTCTCAGTCTTTAGAAACAGTTTTACAAAACCTTCTTCGGTTATGGTCACCTTGGATTCATTCTTGGTTATAAGCCAATTTAGTTGAGTTGCAAGACCCGGATCCTTTTGGACATAAGTCGTTACCACACCCAAGTTTTCTTTGGAAGAGATGACTGCAAATTGCCAAAAAATAAGCAAGAACCCAACCGTCATCACGATCGGCGCCAAACGGGAAATGAGATTAAACTTCTTAGGGTTAAATCCTTTAAGGAGAAGCGAGTTACTTACGACCGAAACCGAAGACAGCGCCATGGCCAGACCGGCCAGTTCCGGCTTAAGTACCAAACCGGCAGACACGAAAACTCGCGCCGCCACCGGAATACCGAGAACGTTATAAAAAAGCGCAAAAAACATATTTTGCTTAATCTTTCCAACCGTTTCCATACTCAGTTTGATGGCGGTGATGACTCCATCCAAGTCATTATTCATAATGATGATACTTCCGGACTCCAGCGCTACGTCGGCGCCGGACGCCATCACAATACCGAGGTCAGACTGGACCAAAGCCGGCGAATCATTAATCCCATCCCCTACCATAGCCACAATATTTCCTTGCTCTTGGAGTTTTTTAACTTCTTCGGCTTTATTTTGAGGTAAGACTTCAGCCAAAACATTAGTGATGCCAATTTGCTTGGCGATGGCATTGGCCGTTCGTCGGTTGTCCCCGGTGATCATATAAACTTCGATACCCATTTTCTGCAATTTCTTAACCACTTCTACTGTGGTCTCTTTTACTTGGTCGGCGACCGCCACTATTCCCAATACTTGTTCGGCAGAGGCAATCAGCATGGCTGTTTTACCATCTTCTTCCAATCTTTCCAAATCCATAAAGGAGTAAGAGTGAATCTTTTTCTGCTCCATCAAACGGCGGTTACCCACATAGTAAGTGTGTCCGTTAATCTTGGCTTCCACCCCGTGACCCGGAATGGCGCTAAAATCGGTGGTCGGGGTCTGCATATCGACAGACGAAATTCTACTTTTACAGTACTCGACAATGGCCTCCGCCAACGGATGTTCGGACTTAGATTCCAAAGCATACAGCACGATCAAAACTTCCTGTTCCGACTTACCAGAGTAATTAATCAGGTCAGTCACCTCCGGCTGGCCTTTGGTGAGTGTCCCCGTCTTGTCAAAAATAATGGTATCAATCTTACAAGCCGTTTCCAGCGGTTCACCGCCTTTAATCAAGATTCCCTGCTCTGCCCCTTTACCCGTGGCCACCATAATCGCTGTGGGAGTCGCAAGACCCAAAGCACACGGACAAGCAATCACAATTACCGAAACAAAGGCTAAAATCGCGAATTCAAACGGCGCTCCGAGGACGAAATACCAAATCAGAAAGGTGGCGATAGCCATTAAAATCACCAGCGGTACAAAAACCGAAGAAATTTTGTCGGCAAAGCCCTGGATTGGGGCTTTAGTTCCCTGAGCATCTTCAATCAGCTTCACTATTTGAGAAAGCACCGTGTCCTCGCCCACTTTTTGCACTTTAAATTCAAAACTACCCGTCTTATTTATAGTCGCCGTAAACACTTTAGCTCCGATAGTTTTCTCTATCGGAATACTCTCTCCCGTGAGCGCCGACTCATCGACAGAGCTGGAACCGGAAATAATTACTCCATCCACCGGAATTCTCTCTCCGGGCCGAACGACCACGATGTCTCCCACCACCACTTGCTCCACAGGCAGGTCAGTTGGGGTGCCATTTCTCATTACTCGGGCCATCTTTGGAGCCAAGCCTACTAGCTTTTCGATCGCTTGAGAGGTTTTTCCCTTGGCTTTGGCTTCCAACCATTTTCCTAGAGCTACGAAGGTAATCAGAAGTGACGCTACTTCAAAATAAAGATTGCCTATCTTCATCCCATTCAAACCAATAGCCGATCCAGTCTCTACAAAATATTTCAGAAGTTCAAAGACACTGTAGGTATAAGCTGTGAGCGTTCCAATGGCAATCAAGGAATCCATACTGAATGTCTTCATTTTGAAAGCCGAGATCGCTCCCAGAATAAAGTTTTTTCCTACCCAAAACTGCACTGGGGTGGCGAGCACTAGAGAAATCAAGCCGGAGATTGGCATTATTACTTTGGCCCAAGGCATGTTGGGTACAAAGTCATAAACCATAAATAACAACATTGGTATACTCAGCACCAATCCTGCTATAAATTTTGTAAACCAAAAGTCTATCTCGACGGCTCTTTTTTCGGTTTCGGACTTGGAGTTTGTCTCGGATGGAATTTCGGCGCCGTAACCGGTGGACTTCACAGCCGCCACCAGCCCCCCCAGGTTGGTGAGTTTCGTCTCAAACTTTATTCTGGCTTTACTGGTAGCAAAATTAACATTCGCCTCAGATACCCCGCTAGTCTTCATGAGGGTTTTCTCGATTATTCCGGCACAGCTACTGCAGTGCATTCCCGATATTTCCAGGTACGCTACTTGGGAGTCTGGTTCAGATTTTTTTTTTGACTCTTCTCCAACTACCTCTTCGTCATTGCGAAGTCGCCCAAGCGACTGTGGCTCTCCTGGATACCCCTTGCGGGTAAATCTCACTCCATCAATCACCTCTGCCGTATATCCAGACTCTTTAATATTGTCGATGATGGCTTCCTTTGTTAGGCCTTCGGCATGAGTCACCGTCACCATTTTTGTTTCCAAATCAGCCTCAACCTCCTTGACCTCTTTGAGTTCCTTAAGATTCATGGTAATTAATTTTGGGCAGGCTTCACAGTGCATGTCCGGTACCGAAAGTTGTGTTATTTTTGTTTTCATTGTTTCCTTGTCATTCCCGACCTGATCGGGAATCTATATAAATTATAATTTCACTTTGCACCGCAAGACCCCGTTCCTCCCCCGCCACAACCACAGCCCTTGGCTCCGGTAGCAACGGGGGTGGTGTTCGATCCTACCAAGCCCTGAGCATCAACCACTTCGATCGTCCCCGAAATCATTCCCATCCAACAGGAGAATTTGTAAATACCGACCTTTGTCGGAGTAAACTCTTTAATCGCCGTCTCACCCTGAGTCAGATCAATCTGTCCCTCCCACAACTTTGAAATCACGGCGTTGGTACAGCCACTGGTGCCGGTATCGGTTATTTGGAGACGCACAATCTGTCCCACCTTAACTCTAAATTTATTAGGAGTATAGCCATTCGACGAAGCCGTCATCTTGATAACTTGCTTTCCACCCACCGACGGGACCAAATCTGTCGCACCCAGCACTTGTGATGTACTCATTGCCGAGACAATGTCTCCAATGTTAGTTAGTCCCAGTACCGTCATCTGAGCGTTAATATTAAAGGCCGAAAAAGCCAATACCAGCAGACCAGCCACCGTCGAAAACTGTTTCGATTTATTTTTGTCACCAAACATCTGGACACTGCCAAGTCCTATGGCCATCAGTCCTGGTACTGTCCCCAAGGCAAAAAGCCCCATGATGAGAGCTCCCTGCAAGGGTACTCCGGAGGCGAGAGCCAAAGCCTGCGCCGTCACGGTGAAGCCACAGGGTAGAAAAAAGGTCAACGCTCCCATAAAAAATGGCGCCGTTCTTCCCTTAAAGTTTTGCTCGTCAGACACTTTATTGGTAAAAGACTTCGGTAGTCTCAGTTGAAATTTATGTGCCACCTTCACCCCTAGCATCTGTAAGCCCAGAAGTATCATCACCGCTGAAACCCCAATTACGAGCATGGCCGAAAATGATGGAGACAAACGGAAAAAGTTGCCGATATAACCGAGCACTGCTCCAAATAAAGCGTATCCGGCTACTCTCCCTATATTAAATAAGATATGGGGTTCGGCTTTCTTTTCAAACGAGTCACCCTCATTGTATTGCGACATCCACTGCTTGGACATGGACAGAACTATACCTCCCACCAAAGCGGCACAGCTGGAAACCCCGGCCAGCAGTCCAAAAAGAAAAAAGGCCGGAAGAGCTGATTGAGAATTAACCGAGACAAGTGAGGTAAATCCTGTTTTTTGGAGGATATAAAAAACCATCAGGATTAGAGCCGCAATCATAAAAGGCATAAACTTGTCAGCCTCACCATTCGGAACTTCTTCTGACTCACACGAAATATTGATATTTTTGTTTTGCTTCTCAAACGGTTTCTCGGAAAAAGTGTAACCGTCCCCCGCAAAAAACCCATTCAAAAAATCAGTCGAAATCCTCTGATCCGTTTCAGTTTCAACATCCAGTGTTTCTTTTTGAAGAGAAACATCAGCTTTGATAATCCCCTCTATTTTGTTCAGTCTCTTTTCTATAATCAGCTCGCACGCGGCGCAGTGCAGTCCTCTGATGTAGAAAGTGGAGACTGTCCGATCTCGATTATTATTTGACATACTACGTAGTGTAGTGGGTTATCCAATCCCTGTCAAGCCCCATCTCGTCCTCGTCATCCCGAGCGTAGTCGAGGGATCTCACTCCAGTTAATGTATCTTCAATACCGAGGTTAGCGCCGACAAACACAAAGACAGATGGGGACAACTATAAAAATTCGACTTGATAATTACGTAAGTAAAAACCAGTAACCCCACCATCACTCCGGACGTCAACCTCATATTCATCCCCCAGTTAAGTTTCTTTTTCCCCACCAAAATACCGATTCTTTCACTTTGACTGCTAAAATAATTAATTCCGGCCGAAAGACTCCGATTGGACAACTGTAGCTTTTTGTACAGGGCGGTGATCAGGGGCAAACCATCCGCCAGACTTTCTTCGGCCGACTTATCGGCGCATAGTTCAGTCAATGTCATAAAATACCGGAACATTTTTTCTTTCATCGGGAAACTCGGCAAGCCCTTCTCCACCATCATCGCCAGGGTAGTTCTGAGCGGATCTTTCATTCTGACATGATTTTCTTCGTGCGCTATCATGGCTTGTATCTCTCGGTTACTGTGCGTTTTGTTTAGCCCGCTAGCCAGATATATTGTTGGGTGTAGCATTCCGGCGGTAAAAATCTCTCCCGAAGCAGAATCAAAACGAACTTTATTTCCTGTCCGCGAAAGCAGTTTCAGACCGTTCACATACTTCTCGGTACTCATTATTTTCCGAACGGTTTTTATCCCCGCCACCAGCGCCTTCCATAACCACACCAAGCTCAAAAGCCAAAGTCCAAGGCTCGCCCACAGCCAAGGCATATCTCCAATACTCGCCAAGTCGTATCCATATCTTTTTGAATCCAAAAAATAGATTAAAAGCATTGTCGTTCCCGGAACGGTTTTGACAAACACCCACCATATCAAGGCCAAATATATGACACCGATAGCCATCACAGCCACAAAATATAACGAGGTCAACTTGTTTAAGACTCGGTAATTCATTTAGACTTACTTTCAATATACCTCTTCAGTAGCTTCATGTCTTCCTTGTTCTTTTTTAGCCCGTCTACAAACTGAGAAATGGCCAGACCTCCAAAGTCTTTAACCAAACTTCCATAAATAACCGATAAATTTTTCCTTACAAAAATTTCCCTTTCCACGCACGGGCAGTACTCAAAAGCCTTTCCGCACATCTTCCTTTTTAATATCTTCTTATCAGCCATTCTCTTAAGCACCGTCATGATCGTGGTATAGGCATGATCTCCGGTCAATTTTCCCAGAACTTCTTGCGGTTTAAGAGGTTTTTTAGCTTTCCAAAGGATGTTCATCACCTGTTCTTCAAGGGGTCCAAACAGTTTGCTTTTCATATACTACATATTGTAGCACAGACCTACGGCTCGTCATTGCGTATGCGTCATTGCGAAGAGTAGGGGTTTGATTTATCAAACCCGCACGACGCGGCAATCTATACAATGCTGTGGCAATCCAAAAAATAAAAATTATTCACCAAGTGGTATTATTTAAATATGTCTGCCAAACACCACATCACTTTCCGTCAAACCGAAACGGATAGAAAACTACTTGAAAATCTAGCCAAAGAAACAAACCTAACCATTAGTGATCTCGTTCTAGCCGCCATCCATAAAACTTATTACAAAAATAAATCTCTGCTAAAGCGGGAATCTATATAAATATCACCTTCACCCTCCGCCGCCTCGACTACAATATCTGTTAATTAACTTTATAGCGCATTAAGCACATCAACTGAGGCACCTACCTTTTGAGTTTCTTCAGCCTCTTCTCTAACCAAATTATCTCCAAGAGCAATGGCATTTGAAAGCCACCTTTTTTCGTTCTCATCGTCAAGATTAAGCTTCACCGCATTCAAACTGAAACCCATGTTATAAACCGTTAGATCTTTGGAGACACTTCCGGAAATAAACCGCATGTGTTTTTCTGGAACCATATCAAGCTGATCTGTTATTTTTGTAAGACTTAATATATTTATATCGTCAGTGTTTTTTTCCAAATTGATATTATAAACACCATTTTTAGAAAAAAACATCATTTCATGAGTCTTGTAATTCTTGATTTTCCAAAACTTTTGATTTTCCTCAACCTCTACCTCTAAAACACCAGGATGGCGCTCATTGACACTCTCAATCGCCTCTACAAATTTCTTTTGCTCTGAAGTAAGGCCACTGGCGTCCACTTCTGCTACGGCCTCTATTGTTGATTCGGCTTTGGTCGCTAATTCCTTATCTGTATCGGTAGCATTTGGGTCATGAGTAATGTTTTCAAAATTAGCCATTCTTTGAGCAGTCGGGGAGTCGGCAATTCTGCCCTGATCCACCGATCCTTCAGGTGCCATGATCGTTTTATTATCCTGCGCCCATGTCGTCGCCTGATCGTTTGTTATACCCGTATTTTCATCCATATCCACCATCTTCACACATCCAAACGCCTTTTGTCAAATTTTTACCTGCAGGGCCTGGCCCTGCAGGTCACTTCTTCTTCAGGGTGATTATCCAAGCGTCACCAACTTCACCCGGAACAGAAATTTCTTTAAATCCATCTACCCCTAGTTTTGTTTCTCCCGGTAACCCCACTGCCGGTTCTCCTTTTTTACCGGTTCTAGGTATCACCAAAGTCGCCTCTCCACCAAAGTTTAAAATTCTCTCTATTTCCCTCAGAATATTTTCCAGATCATGTGATTCGTATTTATGCATGGAAACCACCACGTCCACCGAATTTGATGCTATAGGCATATTCAGAATATCACCGGCCAATAAGTGATTCATTATCTTTTCGTCACGAATCAATTTATCTCTGATATCCATCCCAAAAACCTTTTCCCCAAATTTCTCCCTCAAAAATGTCATTATCGATCCTGCCCCCACCCCAAGTTCCAAAACTCTTTTTTCGTAAGGACTGCTTTTAGAATATCTCTGTCCCAAAAAATCTAACACCTCTTTTGTCACTTCCCCCGGAACCCTATTATCCCTTTCGCTATACGTACGAACAGCTTCCCCTATAATAGTAGAAGGTGCGGCTTCCATTTGATTATTTTTCTTCGCCCTTCACGTCTTTTAGGTAGGCTTTAAACTCTTCCCAAACTTTTTTCCAATCCCCATTAGCCGCTTCAATTTCTTTAAAGATCATTTCTACATCTACCAGTATCTGATCTTCTTTTACTATCATTTTTGTTTTTGCCATATTTTAGATTATATATTGATTACTTGTATGCCACCGGCACCTCAGTCAGCACTACTCCAAGCGACATCCGTCGCGCCTTGACATCCAGGTTTTCGACAAACACTTCCACCGCGTCCCCCATCTTAAACTCTTTATCGGCCGGCTTCTTGGAAATATGGATCAAACCATCGACTCCTTTATCAAAGTTGACAAAGATTCCGTAGGGAGCCAGGCGCACCACCTTGCCCGAATGTTTGGTTCCAATGGCATAGTCTGTCTCTATCTTGGACCATGGGTCGCCGGACATCTGTTTGATGGAAAGGTTCAGTTTACCCGCTCCTTTATCAATTCCGATAACTTGGACGTGGACTTCCTGACCAACTTTAAACATAACATTCGGGTCTTCCACTTTTTCCCAAGAGATCTCGGAGATATGAATCAATCCTTCGACCTTGGCCGCTTCGTTCTTTTCCTTCATCGGGACATTGACGGTCACAAAAACTCCAAAAGGCATAATCCCCGAAACGGTTCCTTCAAATTTATCTCCGGCATTGACCAGCTCCAAAGCCACACCCTTCTTAGCCAGAGCCTCGAAGTCGGACACCAATTTTTCGGAAAAAATCAGTCTATTTTGATCTTTATCTACCTCGATAACGCGTACTTTAAAGGTTTTGTTCAAGAGAGTGTCCATGTTTCCGAGGAACCTTTCCCCAAACTGGGACGTCGGAACAAAGCCACGGATCTCGCCAATCTTGACCACCATACCACCCTTATTCACTTCGAGTCCCATGACGTCCACTTCTTTCTCTTCCTCCATGATCTTCTTGTACTTGTACCAGCGGTTTTCGTCAGCCGCTTGCTTGAGAGTCAGAATTATCTGCCCCTGGTCATTCTCTGGAAACTTGACGTAAGCGCTTATTTTGTCACCCTCTTTGATTTCTTTGAGAACATCGTAGGCTTCGGCCAGGTCTTCACCGGACACCATTCCTTCGGTCTTGGCTCCAATATCAATCAGCACCATCTTCTTACTGATGGCGGTTATCGTACCCTCAACTTTCTGGTTTCTCTTCAAGGCTCCGGGGAAGCCGGCGGCTCCCTCCATTAGCCTGTCCATGACGGATATTAGCTTCTTACCTACTTCCTCCAGTTTCTGAGTTTTTTTCATTGATCATAAATTCCTTTCCTGTCTTTTAGACTCGTTTATTCTACCACAAAATACGCCTGTATAGCTGGTGTAGGGGTTGGGCGTGACCAACCCGTCTCCCATGGTACAATAGCCCAGTTCGCCCCTTAAAATCCATTATTCAGGAGTTTTGACCATGATGAAAACTACCTTTTCGATCAGCCTCTTTGTCCTTTTTACATTCGCAAGCATCATTGTTCCTTACAAAGTCGTCTCGTCCGCCAATACGCCAAAACAGATTGAAGTTGGTCCAAACCAAACCTATTTCTGGACCTCAGGCTACACCCTATCTCGCTCTCTTGAAGGCACTTTTTCTCTCAAAAGCTCCAACTACTTTGAGTTAAGCCAGGGTGACATCGTTAAACAATCCGTCTACGAAGAACCAACTATTGGTGAAAACAGCGGTCTGTACTGGATCAGGGATTACCCCATGACCGGTAGCTGGACAGTCTCCAACAGCTCTCCCGAGATCTTCAGTCTCGAAACATCTACCTTCATTTCCACACCTAACTTTTTTGAAAAGGGTTTGAATGTCATTCTCGGAGCCGTCTTTGGGTTTATTTTCTGGATATTTTCCGTCGGTTTTTTGGCCTGGCTAGACAAAGTAATTCCCGACTAGACAAATTAAGATAGATTTTTCATACCCCTCCGGTTCACGCCGGAGTTTTTTTACACACTTCAAGCCCGCTTCACTCACTTCAAGGAGACTCCTTGAAGTACATCGACGCTGGCCTGTTTACTGTATCGACCCACCCCAAACATAATTCTCAAATCGAGGAGACCGGTTTCTGGATACCAATTTCACCTCTTTTAAGCCGGCCGTCTCCGACAAGCGTGTCAGAATCATCAAATCGCCATCGGTTGGCGTTTCCTTGGTTTCGATAGCCAGCTTTCCATCCATGACAAAATCAATCTCATTACCGGTTTTCAAAGCATAATACTGTACCGTACCTTGTTTTATTATCTGGTTGTATACCGTATTTTCAAACTGCACCCCACTGGATATTTCCGCTAAAGTATTAGCCAAACCGGTATCACAAAAATACAATTTCCTTGCTTTCACAATCTCCCGACCCACGTTGTTGGTATATACCGGCACCGTATGTACCAGATAGGTTTTCTCAAAAAAAGTGATGTAGTTTTTCACGGTGTGTCTAGACAGTCCGATTAATTTTGCCAAAGTGTTGTACTCAATCCTATTCCCCACTCTGGTAGCCAACAGCTTTGCCAAAGCAAACAGATTTCTCTCATCAGCAAAGTCTGCCAATGATCTGACGTCAATATTTACATACGAAGACATAATATCGAGCAATATATCTTTCTTCATCGCGTCTGTCTCTGCCAAAACCACTTGAGGAAAACCCCCAAACTTAATAAATTCTTCATAGTAGGCCGTTAACCTATTGTACTCGTCCTTATCAAAATGCTTTTTTTGCCAGTCCGTCGCCACCGATTTTATTTCTTTAAACAGTAAAAACTCCCCAAAGTCCAACGGAAATAACTCAAACACTTTCTTTCTCCCAGCTAAAGACTCGGTAAACAAATTTTTCAAGTAATACGAGCTCGAACCGGTGACAATAAACTTGATGCCTTTGTGATCCAATAAATATTTAATGGCACTGGGACACTCGGGAGCTAATTGGATTTCATCCAAAGCCACCACCATCGGACTGTCTTTAGACATGCCTCTGGCCACCAAAACCTCGTAAATACTGTCATAGTTTTTCTGTTCAAACAGCTCCCTATTGTCCGGGCGTTGCAAATCCAGAAAAATAGAGTTTTTGTTTCGCAAATCCTTCAAAAGTTGGGTAATCAAAGTTGTCTTGCCCGTTCTCCTCATGCCGGTTAAAACCGTCACCATTGGAGTTTGAGCGTGAGCCAAAAGATCTTGATATATTTTACGTTTGTATACCATATGTAATATACACTATACATAAAGCTTAACTATTTGTCAAGTCAATATCCCATTTGGTACACATCCCTGCCTGCCGGTAGGCAGGCCTTGACCCGGAATCTATACAAATTAGTTCCGAATAAAAATGGATCCCCGCATTCGCGAAGATGACAACCTTCAAGAACCTCCTGCGAGGACTGTCCTCGCAGGCGCAATCAGTTGCCCAATCACTATCATCGACGCTGACCTGTTTCACTTCTCTGTTCGAAATGGGAAGAGGTGGTTCCAAGTCGCACAAATCACCGGACAGGAAAAAGACTGACAATTTAAACTTAAAGGAGTCTCCTTGAAGTACCGCCCCCTGCGAGGACTGTCCTCGCAGGCGGGAGATCTGCACTTACTCCTTAATCTAATTCCCCACCCATCTCAGCCATTTTTTTCTTAAAAACGGCATAGTCGAGCCTCTCTCTAAAGTGACCCAGCATCTCCCATGTTCGATGCATTTGTTGGAACGCTTTATCGCCACACCCATCAATTATCTTGTTCTCCAATTTATCAAGAAGATCATAATCCACAAAATATTCATAGCTGTCTTCCATTAAAAAAGGATCTCTATGTGGGTTGAGTAAATTCAGTCCCTCTATGTTTTCACTTATTCTCTTTTCTATCTCACGATATTCATCCTGATGTTCTCCCGAAGCGTCAAATATCGTCTGTCTTTTTGTAAAATAATCCTCTTTCATCGCTTGCCTCCCCGCATCTATGGCTTCCAGTTTTCTACTTAACTCTCCTACACCTAATTTCTCAAAAATCCCTAGATCAAGGTTTGTTATTTCCATTTTTTCTTTAGATAAATTAACAACACCACCATTATAACAAACTAGAACAGCAATGGGAGTTTTATTACAAGTCAACAATGACGTCCTCCCCGCACAGCAAGCTTTCAGCTTGGCGTTGTACGGGGTTTCCTTTTGGCCTGCCTCGACCAGCGATGCAGGCCTTCTTCTCATGAGA
>LCKO01000009.1:6519-33154 GCA_001001485.1 Candidatus Collierbacteria bacterium GW2011_GWB2_45_17 | reverse complement strand
ACTCAAACAAAAAGTCGACGAAATTACTCGCCGACTGTATGATATTCAAAGACACTACGGAACTACTCTTCGGTAACCTTTTCTAATGAGCTATAGCGGGGTCAGGCCTTTTGCGGAGATTATGATATAGAACGTGCGTTAATTGGCAGTATATAGATTAAACTGATTATCTATTTACGCATAGGTGAGAAAATTATAGATTATTTTATTGGTGGTAAAAAAAGGTAAAATTGGATGGTGAGCCGACTAGATAAGATGTTACTGGGACTGATTTTGTTGGGGGTAGCGATTTCCCTAGTCAGTTTTTTCAGAGGGGCTTTAACGGACCGTCAGGTCCGGGTGGAGTACCTTAGCGGTGTAGGTGAAAGCAGGGCGGCGTCGGGTAGCGGGGTTTACGTGGACATTGAAGGAGCGGTGATGTCTCCCGGAGTGTACTGGTTGGCCGAAAATGCCAGGATTAAAGACCTCTTGGTGTTAGCTGGCGGCTTTTCGGCTAAGGCGGATCGAGATTACAGTCAAAAGAATCTTAACTTAGCGCAAATACTAAAAGACGGCCAAAAGATCTACATTCCTGAATCGAATAGTACCCTGGGTATCCCAGGGTATGCTGAGGCTATAAGTGGCCTAGATAGGGTTAATGTGAACACGGCATCTCTTTCAGAATTGGATACCCTTTGGGGGGTGGGTCCCGCTTGGGCGGCGACCATCATAAAAAACAGACCGTATGGGAGTCTGGAAGAACTGGTCTCTAAGGGAGGGATGACCAAAGCGATCTTGGAGAAGAACCAGGAAAGGATAGAGCTTTTCTAAGCCATGTCCAAAAGAGTTTTTGTTTTAGTATTTTTGTTATTTTTTCGTGGTGTTCTAGGCTGGATAGTAACTTTAAAGTTTACGACCGGGAGATTGGTTTCGATCACCGGAAACGTTGTCAATGTATATTACAAAGACTCAAACTGTATCATACGCGTGGGTAATTTTTTGGTTAACTCAGGCAGTATCTGCGCGGCCGTGCCGGGGTCTAAGATTACGGTATCTGGCAAATTAGAAAGGAGAGTGATAGACAGTTTTCAGGGCAGATTGTGGCTTGACAGCGCGGAAATAGAGACACTAGACAAGAACTCAAGAACTCAAGAACGCAAGAACTCAAGACGGGAGATGGTGGATAATTTCCGTGAGAGTTTGGTTTCCAGATACAAAAAATTCCTGCCTGAACCGGAAGCCGGCCTGGTAGCCGGCGTAGTATTGGGATATAAAAAAGATATAGGGCAAGATTTTTACCAGCAAATGATCAGGAGCGGTGCGGTGCACATCGCGGTGGCTTCCGGCTACAACATCTTACTGGTGGGTGGACTGGTACTGTCTCTTTGTTTTTGGTTTTGGCGGCGATCCAAGGCCGTGATCGTGGCTTTGACGGCCATGATTTTTTATGCCCTACTTGCCGGTGGTGAGCCGCCCGTTGTCCGAGCGGTCTGGATGGCCGGCCTCATGTATCTTGGTCAGGCTGTGGGAAGGGGAAGCGTCTCTCACTGGATTTTGACGTTGACGGTTTGGGTGATGCTGATGATCGAGCCGGCGCTGATCGAGAGTGTCAGCTTCCAGCTGTCGGTGGCGGCCAGTTTTGGGCTGATGGTGATCGAACCGTGGTGTTCCAAAAAACTGGAAGAGCATTGGGACAATCGTTTGGTGAGTTGGGCCGGTAATACCGGTTTTTTATCCTCTGTCTCAACTATGATGATGACGCTACCGATAATTTGGTGGCATTTTGGGAGAATGAGTCTAATGGGCGTATTTAGCAATCTTTTTATCTTGCCCTTGATACCACCTTTGATGATTTTTGGCGCCGGAATGTTGGTAGTTCCGGCCGTGTTTTCGGTGCCTGTTTATGCCTTGGCACACTGGATTGTGCTGGTGATAAAATTTTTTGGAACATGAACTGGAAAAAGTGGGGCGCGATAATTAGCTTACTGCTCGTATTTTGGGTGTGGCAGGAGTGGCCGGATGGACGACTGCGGGTGGTTTTTTGTGATGTGGGCCAGGGAGACAGCGCTGTGGTCGTTTTGGGATCGTTTCAAGCGCTCATTGACACGGGTGCAAATAAAATGAAGTTGACGGAGTGTCTGTCAAGGCAGATGCCGTTTTGGGATAGAAAAATTGAAATAGTTTTTATTAGCCACTCGGATAAAGACCACACCGGAGCGTTGGAAGAAGTAAGGGCGAGATATAAAGTGGAAAAAGTAATCGACAAGCCGCGCCGAAATGATGTTGTTCGATTTGGTTCTTTGTCTTTTGATATTATCAAAGGGAGTGAACTGATGGAGGGAGTGACGATAAATAGTGAAAATGAGTCAAACGCGCGGTCGGTGCTCATGAGAGTCGTCTATGGCGACTTTTCGGTCTTGTTTACCGGAGACCTCGAGACAGCGTCCGAATTGGCACTGGTAGGGAGGGGAGTGCTTAACAAAACCGAAATCTTAAAAGTGTCCCATCATGGATCTAAATACGGATCGGCCAAAGAATTTTTGGAAGCGTTGAGGCCAAGGTTGGCGGTCATCTCGGTGGGAGGGAAAAACAACTATGGCCACCCTCACGGAGATACTCTGATGCGGTTAGAGGCAGTTGGAGCCAAGATTCTCCGCACGGATACAATGGGAACGGTGAGTCTCACGACCGACGGAAAGACTCTAGATGTCTTCCGTGAAAAGTAAATTTGGGTTACAATGGAAAAATGAGATTTTCACCTAAAGTTCATAAACTCGGTAAATTACGTGTCGTCCTGGTGCCGGAGGACCGGGAGAGCGTGACGGTGCGGGTGATGATAGGCACGGGGAGCCGGGAAGAGAACGATCATGAGGCCGGCAGTGCTCATTTCCTCGAACACTTCGTTTTTAAGGGCACCAAGCAGTTTCCCAAGATGTACGACATCAACGAAGCGGTGGAGAAGGTCGGAGGCGCTTTTAATGCCTATACCGGTCAAAACGAGATGGGCTTTTGGGTAAAGATGGATAAAGGAAACCTAAACCTAGCTGCCCGAATTGTGGGTCAAGTAGTGACCGAGCCGATACTTCCCCAGGCACACTTTGGCAAAGAAAGAGGGACGATTCTGGAAGAATTGAACATGCATGAAGACAGGCCAAATTCCAAGGCGGCTGAGGAGTGCGAGAAACTGCTTTTTGGTGAGACTAATATGGGTCGGCCGATTATCGGCACGGTTAAAAGCTTGAATGAGATGACGGTCAAAGAGCTCAGGAAATATTTTGAAAAATGGTTTGTGGCCGAAAATATGGTGGTCGGAGTCGTCGGCTCGTTTGGGTCTGAAGCGGAAGTTTTGGAAATAATCAAAAGAGAGTTTGCTCCCCTAATCACGGATGACCGGAAATCTCCCGAGAAAAATAAATTTGTTTGGGACGTACAGACAGAGCCCAGACTGAGGTTGACGACCCGCAAGGTAGAGCAGGCGGCGGTGGTGATGGCCTTTCGAGGTATTGACATGAATGATGAGCGCAGATTTGCTTTGGAGCTGACTAACATTATTTTGGGAGACGGTTGGCTTTCACGCCTCATGAAAGAAGTGCGCGAAGAACGAGGCTGGGCTTACGCTATCGGGTCCGATGCCGATCTTTTTTCGGATGCGGGAGCAGTCCTGATTGGGGCGGGATTACCCAAAAATAAATTAAATGAAGCGGTAGAACTGATGATTGAGATCTCGCTAGGGCTCGCCGGCAAAGGAAAGTGGCAGATCACGGCCGAGGAAGTGGCAATAGCCAAAGATACTTTCAAGGGTCGACTGGCTCTGGCTTTTGATCGGCCGGAAACGGTCTTGGGATCAGCCTTGGAAGACATGATTTTCCGAGAAAAAATTTATAGTCCTGAGGAAATAATCGAAAAAATTGAGAGAGTCACTTTGGCAGAGATACACAGTATCGCGCGGGAAATATTTAAGCGAGAAAATCTCTCAATATCGGTTGTAGGCGACTACAAAAAGTTAGATTTCAAGATATAAGCGGGTTACCCGCCGGAAGGCAATTCGAGAAATCTGGTATCATTTAGTTATGAGGTTTCCGCGTTCAAAAAAATTACTATTCACCAACAATAAAGGTGGGGTGGGCAAAACTACTCTGGTCTACAACTGCGCCGTATCATTCGCCAAGGCGGGATATAAAACCATGCTTATAGATCTTGACCCCCAGTGTAACCTTTCACGCTTGGCACTAGGAGATGATAATCACGAAGGCGATATTTATGATGTCCTTAAAGGCGTTATTGAGGGCGGGGGGGATGTAAATTTATCGGTTGAGCCTGTTCCGATCGAGCGGAGTGATGGTAATTTATCCTTACTTAAAGGCAATGTTAATTTGACACTCTACGAAAACTTACTGGTTAATGCCTATGGCGCGGCGGCTTCCGGACAACAAATCGGTTATTTCCAAACCAGCGCCATCGATCGTTTCCTCCGTGAACGGGGACTACATGATGAAATCGATATTTTTGTTATCGACACCTCACCCAGCTTATCGCTCTTAAATAGAATCATTTTTCTGGGATCTGATTACTTTGTTGTCCCTATGATGCCAGACGCATTCAGCGTTCAAGGAATTGAAAATCTTGGTTCTGTTTTTGAGGGTTGGAAAAAAAATTGGCAAATATCGGGTAAGGCCCTGGCGGGGAATACCGAGAGTAAATTTGTCTTGTCCGGAGACGGGCTGTTTGTGGGATACATTGTGAATTCGTACAATGTTTATGGTAAACAACCCATTCATGACCATCGTCGCTGGATGAGTGAAATACCCGGCAAGGTTAAAAAATATTTATCAGAAAAACATGGTCGTAACGGACTGGTCGAAAAAAGCTGGCGTGATCCGCTGGCCATTATTCAGGATTATGGTCGTATTCCGGCTAAATGCCAAGAACTGGGAGTAGCAATATTTGATCTGGATCCCAAGCTTATAGAAGAAATTCACATTGGGACTAAAGAAAACATCGAGAAATCCAAAGAAGAGTTTACTGAATTATCCAAACAAATCCTCACCATTTTGGGTGACTATTAATATTTACAGTTTAAGATATAAAAAGGACCAAGGTAAACTTGGTCCGGGAAGAAATCTTTTAGATAGTGGGTGAAAGAACAGCGATGGCAATGGTAATGGCTTCATCGAGATCGGAAACGATAAAGCCGGCCGCTTCACGGAGCATGGGGTGTGAATGAAGATTGTCTTTTTCCATGACGAGAATGACTGGCTTGCGGAAGGCGTCTGCCCAGGCAACTTCCATGACCGAGCCGATGGAGACTTTTTCCGTTCCCAGTAAATTGACGAGAATCATGTCGCAACGCATAACATCCATGCGATCTCGGGTCATAATGCCTTTTTGGCTACTGAGCGGTATATCTTCGTATGAGGCTTTGACGTTTTTTTCTTGGGATAAATATTTTTTCCCGCGCATGGGGGAAACGGCGGTGATGAACGGGGGTAGTTTTTGGGAAACATATTCGCGCCAATCGGTACTACCGGCATAAGAGATACCGGTAATGGCACCAGCACAGTACAAAAGAAATTGTTTCATAATTTTTCTCCTTTTAAAGAACGGATACGACAAGAGAGTATATCATGAGCCTTCTATTTTTTCGGTTTCGGGGGGTGCTTAAGTTCACTGGCTTTGATACTGACGCAGATGGGGCAGTAGATGGCCTCTGGTTTACCGTTTCGCTGGTCCAAGCTTTGTTCGTATTCGGAGTAGACGAAGGGGTGATGGCAGTTTTGGCAGATTTTGATTTGGTCGGGCATAAAGATATTTTATATTTTGTGGAGTGAGATTGCCACAGCTCGGAGTACCGAGATTCGCAATGACGATTGGTTATTTGTAGACGTCGCCGCGGTAGTCCACGGTTTCAATTGTGATAATCTTTGAATTTGAATCGAAGGTGTAGATGATTCGTAGTGGCCAAGCGCGAAGACATCTTAATCCTTCGAACTTACCTTGGAGAAGTTTACCCACTAACGGATTATTGTGTAGTGTATTTATTTTGCGTTTTATCTTTGGTAAGTCTTTTGCCCCAATCTTTTTGAGGTTTTTGAAGGCTTCTGGTGTGTAGATTATGTTCATCTCTGAAAATACACTTACCAACCCAACATCTTGTCAACTTCTTCTTGAGAATATGTCTTGGTTGATTTTCTGGCTCGCTCGATACTCTTTACGAGTTTTTTATCCGACATAATTTCCATGGTTTCTTGCCAGCCTTCAAATTCTTCAATGGACATAATAATAGCTCCCGGTTTGCCTCGATGGGAGATGGTGAACTGGCGCAAATTGCTTCCGACCTCGTCTAGAATTTGATAGAAATTTGTTCTGGCCTCGTTGGCGGGGAGAACGGTGCTTAGAGTGTTCATAAGATGATAGTACCATTAGTGGTACCATTAGTCAAACTGGTGGACTCGGGGGGAATTGAACCCCCATCTTAGCAATGCGAATGCCATGTTCTACCGTTTAACTACGAGCCCGTAGGTATATTTTAGCAAGAAAATCCTCCGTATACGGTATTTGACAAGTAAGTCTAGTTATGTTATCCTGTACATAATTGTACAACATGAATAAACTGAACTTACTTCTAAAATCCGGTGAATCACTATTCCATACTCAAGATTTGGCACTTTTGTGGGGGATTGTGAATAGAAATACACTTTACACCACGATCAAGCGTTATATTGCACAAGGAGTATTAATTCAGGTCGTAAAAGGTCTATATTCAACAGTTCCGATTGATGAAATTGATAAATTTAAATTGGGAACCGCTTTAATTCATAAATTTTGTTATGTAAGTTGTGAAACAGTTCTTTCTCAAGCAGGGGTAATAAACCAAACAGTCTACCCAATCACTTTTGTTTCGTCTATATCTAGAAAAATTGAATTTAGGGGAACTCAATATATATACAAGCAGTTAAAACCCGAAATTCTGTTTGATCCAGACGGTGTAGAAAGTAAAGATGGATACTTTATAGCGACAAAAGAAAGAGCCGTATCCGATATTCTTTATTTTAACCCTAAGTATTATTTAGATAATATATCAAAATGAAGTTAATCAGGCAGGAAGACATATTGCACAAAATGCAGTTACAAAAACTGTTAATGGCGGTTGTAGACAGTCCGGTTCTTTCACAAAGTCTTTATTTTAAGGGTGGAACGTGCGCCACGATGTTAGGGTTTTTGGATAGATTCTCGGTTGATTTGGATTTTGATTTAGTTGCAGAGTCAGACCCCGCAATTCTCAGAGTAGAGCTTGAAAAAACATTTAAAAGTTTAGATTTGGTGATAGAAAATGACAACAAAAAGTCGCTTTTCTTTGTGTTGAAATATCAAGCGCCACAAAATAAACGAAGCACCATTAAATTGAGTATTTTTGAAGAAATCATTAAGGCTAATGATTACAAAAAAGTAAAAATAACTGAAATTGATAGATTGGTAAACTGTCAGACCATTGAAACCATGTTTGCAAATAAACTTGTGGCTGTAACTGACAGATTTGAAAAGCATCAAAAAATCGCAGGCAGAGACATTTATGATATTCATTATTTTTTCAATCAAGGTTACAAATTTAAAAATGAAATTATTGAAGAAAGAACAGGCTTAAAATCAAAAGAATATATTAATAAATTAATTAAATTTATAGATGATAAAGTTACAGATAAAATAATTACAGAAGACTTAAATAGTCTTTTGCCTTTAGAAAAATTTAATAAAATAAGAAAAGTATTAAAACAGGAAGTGTTGATGTTTTTAGGTCTGCTTTAGCAACAAAAACCCCGCCGGGAAGGCGGGGGAAGGGGAAACAGATTATTTGGACGGTGGAAGTAAATCCTGAGGAGAGACATAAACGTAAACAATATCCAGATTTTCGGGTTTGATGAAGTTGTTGAGGTTCAGTTTGGCGCCGTCTGAGTACAAAGTGTAGTTGTATTCGTTCCTGACGACTTCAGCGTCATCGATATAAGTATAGGGGAAATCGCTTAACCAAGAGGTCTTGAAGATTAACTCAAACTCTGGTTGTACCTGATTCTCGACCACATTGACAACGATCAGAGAGCGGGGAATTTCGGTGGTGATGTATTTTCCCGGAGTCGGATACCAAGTGAAAATGTACTTGGTGGTGGACGAAATCTGACCGTTGATACCGGCGGCAAAGAGAAAAAAGCCACCGGACATCTCGCCTTCAAGACCGTTTTCGATGGTCACGCCCTGAAGAGGATGTTTTCCAAAAAGACCAGTGTCCGAAAGCTGATCTTGCCTGGTTGGAGCGGGTGGTGGGGTGGCACAGGCAGAGAGAATTAACATAGAAACCAAAACAGCCAAGACGACAAGCCTCGTTTTCATTTTACCTTCCTTTTTAAGGTGAATTTTGGTGCATTATACTCTTTTTTGATTGGTATAATGAACAAGTTGGGCCCTTAGCTCACCTGGTAGAGCGTCCGCATGGCATGCGGAAGGTAGTCGGTTCGAGTCCGATAGGGTCCACATTTTGGCGTGCTTGTTTACTTCGTGGCGGCGGAGGGGGTGGCTGTGGGTGAAGGCGCTAGTTTTTCGAGAGTCGTGATCTCTTCTTGGAACTTGGAGTAGTTCTCGGCAGACGGGTCGATGTACTGTAAGCCAGCTTTGAGATACTGCAGAGCTTTGGAATAGTCTTTTCGGTCTTTGTAAATTAACCCCAGGTTGAAGTAGGGGACTTCCCAGTTTTGTTTGAGATCGATTGCTTGGCTGATGAGCTTGATGGCTTGATCAGGGTCTCCGAGGTTAAAGAAGAGAATTCCGAGCTTGAGTCTGAGGGCCGGATTGGAAGGGTCGAGGGAGACGGCCTGAGCCAGATGGGAGACGGCGAAGTTTTGAGCCCCTTCGGCGACGCCGATGAAGGATTGATAAATATCGGCCAGATTTTCCCAGACCAGCACACTGTAAGGATTAAGAGTGGCGGCCTGTTTGCCGTAGTCGATGGAGCGTTGAAGGTACTCGGTGGCGTTCTTTTTGTCTTCGACGGTGGCGTCTTTTTTGTTTAGCAGATTAAGAGTGGCATTCTTGAAGAACTGAGAGAGGATGGTGGGGTAACTACTGTTGAAGGGGTCTAGTTTGGCGGCGTTGACTTCTTTCAAGTAAGCCCCGACAGGATTGGTGCTGATCATATCCCCGGCTTTTTTAATTTCCATAGAAGCGGAGTAAGCCGGAACGGCGTAGATCCAGTAGAAAGCAAGCAGAACAGATGAGAGTAAGGTAACTATCCAAGGAAGAATGACGCTGTACGGATTCAGGCGGTGTTCATCCGAAAGATTTTGATAAAAAGGTTCCGGTTCACTCTTGGCCGAAAGACTGAGACTGACGTCTTTGATGTTTTTGAGTCCTAGAAGTTTGAATTCAACCGTCAGAGCGATAAGGGCGATCACACCCAGAACCAGAGAGGCAAGACTGGTGGGGGTTAAAAGATAAGAAACCAAGATGGCCATCAGAAAAACGGATAGAAAAACGAAAGAGGGGTTTTTCATATTTGATGTTCGGTGTTTGAGAGAGACCAGCAGAAGTCTCACAAAAGAGACGATAAAGGCGAGAGCTCCGACCAGGCCAACGGTGGTGATTAAAGTGAGGAAGAAACTGCCCGATTCCGAGAAACGAAGAGTCCAAAGAGCGCTATCGGCATTTAAATAACCGGGTCTTAGCCTGGTAAAGACAGTCAGGTAAGTCTCGGGACCGGTGCCGAAGAAAGCGGTGGGCCAGTTTTTGAAAATGTCGACCGCGATAGACCAGCTGGCTCGGTAAGGAAGTAAAAAGATGATCTGTTGACCATCTCGGGGGAAGAGAAAGCTGAGGTTTAGGAGAGAGGCGACGACCATTAGAATAGTGGCGGCAAAAAGCAAGGATTTATTAAGCCAATTTTTGGTGACGATCAAGTAACCGATGGTGGCCAGTAAGATGGGAAAGGTTAGAGTAAGAGCCGCGAGAAACCCACCGGCAGGATTAAAAAACTTATTACCGATGAGGTCGGATGAAGTTATTTTGCCGATGATGCCAAAGTACTGGACGATGGTGAAGAGACTAAGAAAGGTGACAGAGATCAGAAGCCCGAGAACGACGCTGTCGATGATACCTCGGCTTTTTTGGGATGAGGTGGTGGTCAGAAAGATAATTAAGAGTGAAATGAAGAAGGCGGTCTGGCCAAAAAGACTGACGTGTCTCACCGGACTGAGCCAGAAAGAAGAAATTATTTGAGCCAGAACCAGAAAGATCAAGGGCAAAAGCGAGGGTGAGTCCGTGAAAGAGAGTTTGCCGCGGACCAGACTTCGGACGCACCAGGCGATCAAAGAAAGACTGGCGATAAGGGTGACGAGATAAAACTTGTTAAGAGAAAATGGATCGGCGGTAATGGGGAGGAAAAATAGGGGGATAAACAGAGCCAGAACAAAAGGGATGTATCTTAAAACCAGGGTGGAGGTTTTGTCTAAGAATTGGCGCATATCAGTTATCTTAGGGGTTGATTAGATGGTAGTCAATGTATCTAACTATATCAGATGGGCTGTTTACCTCGATAATCATGAGGCCTTCACTCTTGCTTTTAACCGAGTAAATAGATTCATCTCCAGGTTTGGGAGAGAGATAGATCTGGCTCGCCGACTTGATGTCTGGATCGGTGACCGTCGCTTCGGTCAAGCCGGCGGAGATAGTGGCGGTTTTGTCGATGATGTTACTGCCGGCTAGGGGTGTGATGTTGGTGGGTGATGAGGCGGTGGCGTCGTTGGGAGCGGCGATGATAGGAAGTTCTTGGTTGGTGGGGGTGGGGGTGGAAGTGGGCACATCACGCTGTGCCCCTACATTACTGAGGGTGCCTGGGGGGAGGGGAGAGATGAGAGTGCCGGTGGGTGTGGAGGAGAGATAGCCGAGAATTATAAGAGTGGTGGGAATAAAGAAGAAGACGGAGGAAGCGACCACGATCGCCACCGAAAGACTGGTGTGGCTCTTGGGTTCTTTAGCGTTGGTGTACTCGATGATCACTGTTTCATTTTAACACTTTGTTTTATTATTAAGGAATGGAGTTATCCAAAGAAAAGTGGAGTGAGGGTTTAAAAAAGATAAAACCTGATGTAAAAAATATTTTTTATAAAGGAAAGATAGATTTACTTTTGGATGACTCACCTAAGCTCGCTATCGTCGGCTCCAGAAGAATGACGGAGTACGGAGCTAGAGTAATTGAAAAATGGATGCCGGTTTTGGTAAACAAAGGGGTGAACATTGTTTCTGGCTTTATGTATGGAGTAGATCAGACGGCGCATAAAGCATGTCTCGATAATGGAGGCAATACAATTGCTGTTTTGGGCTGGGGGATTGACTGGCCGGTGGCCACAGAGGACGAAGAAATGTATCAAAGAATAGTAGAAGTAGATAGTTTGATAGTATCTGAGTACCCAGGCAAAACTGCTCCATTGTTATGGTTTTTTCCCCAGAGAAATCGGATTGTGGCCGGGATAGCGGACGCGGTCTTGATAGTAGAGGGCTCGGTCAAGTCCGGCAGTATGATTACGGCTCGACTGGCCAATCGGTTTGGGAAAAAACTCCTGGCCGTACCCGGTCAGGTAACGAGCCGAGTGGCGGAGGGGACGAATGGACTAATTCGTGACGGCAAGGCCAAGGCCGTGACGTGTGCGGAAGATGTTTTGAAGGAGATGGGACTGGTTCCAGGGCAACTCAGGCTTGAAGTAGGGCGTATCGATGATCCATTAGTGTCACTTTTAGCCGATGGGGAGAGATCGGTGGATGAACTGTCCAGAATTTTAAAGATGGAAGTCTCTCAAGTGCTGGGAAAGCTCACCGAGCTGTCGCTGTGCGGGATGGTGAGCGAGAGTGAGGGAAAGTACCGGCTGATGTGATCCGCCTCGTGCCATAGGCAGATGAGCCTTTGGCTCAAGAGGCGGATTGAGTACAAAAAAAGCCCCGCAATTGCGGGGTTTTATTTTAGATGCTTGGTGATGTTAAAGTCCTCTTCCTTCATCTGCCAGCCATGGCGATGGTCATGAGTGACGATGGTAATGGCTCCGTGATTCATAAAATGTTGATTGAAAAAGTTGAAGAGAGTGTGTGGCTTTGGGTGATCTCCCAGGATCATGCTACCAAGAAGCATGGCGTGAGCTTGGCTGTGGCCGACAACCAAAACTGTCTGCCTGTCGAACTCTTGGAGTAGCCAGTGTTTCACTCTAGTTTCTCTGGCTAAGAACTCACCATGGGACTCGTCTTTTGGATGAAACTTGGCCGAAAGATCGGCCTGACGGATAACTTCCCCTCGCCAGCGTTTGTAATCGAGATTGAGCTGGCTGTAGATACTTTTGCCGTCTACAACTCTCCGAATTTCCCGAAGATCTTCGATAACATTGGAGAATAGAGGGTTGAATTCAGCCACGATCTCGGCGGTTTTTCGAGCCCTTTTTTGAGGACTGCAAATCAGGACGTCTGGCCGATAGATAGAAACTAGCTTCCCAAGTTGTTGAGCTTGAGTTATACCCAGTTGACTCAAAGGGGTAGAGTTTTTTTGGCGAAAGATATCGCTTTCTTCGTCGATTTTTTCGTAGGCAAGGGAAGCTCCGTGCCTGGCGAGTAAAACTTTTACGGACACGGGAGCCTCCTTTTGATAGGTTTTTAGTCAACGTGCTGGCTTACAAGTAGGGTATCTTACCACACTGGCCTCAAAAAAGCAACCTATAGGGTGGTGGGCGTGATGAATCACGCCCCTACTTGATGGGCACCCGCGAGGAGTGCCCCTACGATATACTTGAATGATGCTTGCCAGAATTGAGAGTGTCGCTTGCGTTGGACTCGAGAGCTTTTTGGTGGAGGTGGAGGTGGATGTGGCCGAGAAGGGGTTTCCCGGGTTTAGTATCGTGGGCTTGCCGGATAAAGCGGTGGGGGAGGCACGGGAGAGAGTTAAGACGGCGCTCGTCAATAGCGGCTTTGCTTTTCCTCAGAAAAAAATTATTGTCAATCTGGCGCCGGCGGATCTGCCAAAAGAAGGTTCGGCGTATGACCTGGCCATGGCAGTAGGAATTTTGGTGGCGAATGGGGATATAAATGTTGACGGGCGTGATGAATCACGCCCCTACGGGGAGGGAAATAAGATTGAGGCACTGTTTTATGGAGAGTTGTCATTGGATGGGAGCTTGAGACATACGAAGGGAACTTTATTGGTGGCTTTGTTTGCCAAGAAAGAACATAAAAAAAGAATCTTTTTGCCGGTACTGTCGGCGAATGAGGCGGCAGTGGTGTCCGATATCGAAGTTCTGCCGGTGAGAAATCTTAAAGAGTTAATTCTTCACCTGATGGGTGAGAAGAAAATCGAGCCTTTGAAAAAAATTGAAATAAAAAGTTTGGTGGAAGCGGCCTCTCCCGAGTTTGATATGGCCGATATCGTGGGCCAAGAGTCGGCTAAGAGAGCTTTGATCATTTCGGCCGCCGGCGGTCACAATATCTTGATGTCCGGCCCGCCCGGATCGGGGAAAACCATGTTGTCGCGGGCCCTGCCCGGGATTATGCCTCTTATGAGCGAGGAAGAAAGTATGGAGGTGACCAGAATTTACTCGGCGGCGGGCCTCATGAGTGCCGGGGAAGCGGTGGTAAGAAGAAGACCTTTTCGCTCACCTCATCATTCGACCAGTATGGCCGGACTGATCGGAGGCGGGAGTAAGCCGGTGCCCGGAGAGGTTTCTTTGGCTCACTTGGGGGTTTTGTTTTTGGATGAGATGGCCGAGTTTCCGAGGTATGTTTTGGAAGCCATGAGACAGCCGATGGAGGATGGCAAGATCGAGATATCGAGAGTAGCCGGCAGAGTCGAGTATCCGGCCTCGTTTCAGCTCGTTGCCGCCGTCAATCCCTGCCCTTGTGGGTATCTGGGGCACCCGACCAAAGAATGTAAGTGTTCGATCCGGGAAATAGAAAGGTATAAAAGGCGGATTAGCGGGCCAATATTGGATCGGATTGATTTACACATTACAGTGCCGGCGGTAGAAACGGAAAAAATTTTGGCGACGGTGTCCAAGGGAGAAAGTTCCTTTGAGATAAGAGAGAAAGTGATGAAGGCGAGACAGAAACAAAGTGAAAGATTGTTAAAGTTTGGAATTTTTTGTAATGCTCAGATGAAAAATAAGCAGGTGAAGGAGTTTTGCCGCCTGGAAATTGACGGGGTCCATATCCTTCGGCTCGCCATGGAGAAGTTTGACCTGTCGGCACGCGCGTATTTTCGGGTCCTGAAAGTAGCCAGGACGATAGCTGATTTGGAGGGGAGTGAGGCTGTTTTGGCGGCTCACCTTGGAGAAGCGATCCAGTACAGAGAAAAGGTGTTTTAGTCTGCAAGGCCAGGCCCTGCAGGTATTAGACTTATAGTCTTGTAAAATTGAGGTTTTGGTGTTATAATATTGGTAGTTCGTAGACAACAATCTGAACGTTAAAAAGGAAAAGAGGAGAAATAATGAAACTTAGTCGTTTAAACTTGATCGTTTTGGTCATCTTCGCCATCGTAGCGGGTGCCTTTTTGGCTTTAACTCCAAAACTTTTCACTCCGCCAGCAAGTAGGATGTCGTTCTATGTATATATCGACACAACAGTCGACAGTACGATCCTTGAACTTTCGCCCATTTTCGGGCTGAATGGTCATTTACCTTCTGAGATGAGGGTAGAGATTATTGGTTATGAAGGTGCCGTACAAGCAACAATTCCGTTCGCACCGATGACACTACCAAGGGTTGAAGTTAAGGGAGGTATTGTTCTGATGAGTGTTCGTGTAACCTCAGATAATTCATCGTGGGGATGTATACAGGGCAAGACCGACTACTACACATCAACACAAAACGGTCGGTTGCTGCCAGAAATAAGGTTTGATTGCACTAAAAATTGAATTGCCTGTGCCCAACCAAGGAAACAAACACACCGCCCTTTCGGGGGCGGTTTTATGTGGTACTCTTGAAATAAAAGAGTACGTCCTGCAAGGCCAGGCCCTGCAGGTGATTGTGGTATACTTATGGGGTAATTTGGACATTCAAAATTTTTATGGCTGAGGCCAAAAGGAGAATAAAGTATGGCAGATTTTGCTTCTTCGGTAGTGGTGAACCACGCTCTTTATGTGGCGATGAGTCGAGCGTTTGGAACGGTTGATTGGAAGCCCAGCAACGATTTTCAGCGGATGGTGGTTCGTCACAGTCTGGATTCTTTATTGGTCGCTTTGCAGATAACTTCAGATCAACTGTTTTCCAAGGCGGCGCACGATGCGGAGACGGTTAATCGTTTCCTGCGGGAAAATGAATTTGCCCTTCAGCTTCAAGATATGGGCTCGGGGCCGAAGATGGCTTATGTGGCCAGTATCTTAAAGCTTCTAGGCAAGTTTTACGAGCGTGGTCTGACCGGTTATCACCTTCCGAAAGCGGAAAGACCGGCTTTCAGACTTGGAAATGGTGCCGGGACAACTCACTTTGATGCCGAAAGTAAGTGGCTGGTACGGATTCCTACCGATGGTGGATTTGATTTTTGGCTGACTTCACCAAACCACACTCACGGATTTTCGATGATTGATGATTGGATATCGATGCTCCGTGTGGCTAAGTTAAAGAGTGGCAGTGGCGTGATACTGCCGATGGTGACGATTGCTGAGACTTCGGTCGATATTTCCCGTCTGGTAGGCATGACATCCGGTGAAATCATTCTTCAACAAGCTTTAGCGGCGGCCAAGTTCGCCTTGACACCGGAGTTCGTCAAGTTTGAGATGGCGGCGGCGATGTCTGCCAAACGTGGCTGGGCTTTTGAAATGCGCCCCCTGACCGATGACTATGTAGCCGACCATGCGCTCTACTTTGCTTTGGCCCTTCGGGATATGAGTCCGTTGATGCCTTTGGCAGTGGGCATGGTGGATATGGATGAGTTTTCAAGGACAGAATTACACTAAACATTTGGGAGTCGAAAGGCTCCCCTTTTTTGTGGTGTATCATCTTTATATATGGAGAATAAGAAACATGAGGTGGTTTATGCTTTTATCGATAGTCAGAATTTGAACTTGGGGGTGAGAAACGATATCAAGACGAAGGACGGCAAACACTTTCGTTACAAGGGCTGGAACTTGGACTTTGGGAAGTTTTATCAGTATCTGAAAGAGGTTTTAAGGGTCGAAAAGGCCTTTGTCTTTATTGGTTTTATACCTGAAAATCAGGAGCTTTACGATTCTTTGAAAGAAGACGGCTACGAATTGGTTTACAAACCGATTTTGGAGCTGACCAATAAGGAGAATACGGATATCAAAGTCAAAGGCAATATCGATGCCGAGATGGTCATGCATACCATGATCAACTACCCCAAGTACGACAAGGCGATTATCGTGTCTGGAGACGGGGACTTTTTTTGCCTGGAAGAGTACCTAGAGCAAAAGGGGAAGCTGGCTAAGATTATTATTCCGAATAAATGGAATTATTCATCTTTACTGGAGAAGTACTCAAGCTACTTTTTGAATATGAGTGATCTGCGGAAGAAGCTGAATTACTCGCACAAAAAACAGCCGGATGAGACAAAGCCTGCAAGGCCAGGCCCTGCAGGTACAAAGCCGCCAGTAGTCCAGAGTGATGGCAAAGGGCCAAAGTATTTTGGGATGTAGGGAAGCTAGATTGAGGCTAGATTTGACTTTTTGTGCTAAGTATGGTATCCTATAGCTTATTGGTAATTCTTTGAAAATATAAGTCAAAACCTAATCGCTGGAGGCGAGAATGAAAGATTCTAAAATGAAGACGTTTGTCTCTCAGGCTTCACTGTTACTTCAAGATTGTCTGTGGCGTGCACAAGGGGGAAATCCCAGGAGAATCCCTGAATGGCGGAGTTCTTTTGCCAGTAGGTTGATGGGTATAAGTGATGAGTTACTTAAGACGGTTGGGAACAAAAAGCTGAAACCTGCCGCCCTCCGTAAAGTTGCACTAAGAGTCGGATTGCATTTGCAGGGGACTAGTGATTATCTATATGATGACCCTGAATATAATCCACTTTTTTCTCCATCGGAAAAGAAAACTTATCTTGAGGTAGCTGAAAAAGTAGAGCATTTTGCTCTACAAGTGTGGGACGCAGGGGACGAGAAGAATTTTCAGGAAATGAAGAAGCGTATTCAAAGATTGGCTAAAGAGACCTTTTCTTTATCCAAATCGTTGGATCCGAATCAGATTTTAGGTTAGTTGCCACTGGGTGTAGAAATACACTCGGTTTTTTTGTGGCGTAAGATGATAGGTGGAGTGAGACCTGCCTGCCGGCAGGCAGGTTCCTCCACTTCGGTCGAAATGACGAGCCTGCAGGGCCAGGCCCTGCAGGTAAGCCAAAACCGATCGAGCTGGTGGTACCAGGGGACGGTAAGGGGCCGAAGTATTTTGGGATGTAAATGAGCCCATTCGAGGCTAGGTTTTGACATTTATGGCCAGGTGTGGTACCCTATAGTCTATCGGTAATTCTTTGAAAATATCTTGATGGAGGTAAAGTGAAACAATCATTACTAACCATAAGGAATATGCTTCTGACAGGCTGGGAAAGGCATCCCTGGGATCACCACTACCAAGTCAGGCGTTGTGATGTTCATCCTGATTTAAAAATTATCGTTTGGATAAAAACACTCCTCAGGCATGGAGTTCCCCAAATTACCAGTGATTCGCAACTCCAAGATGCTCTGGCACATCCTGAGAAATATAAATGGATTGGAGAGGGATCTGTGAGAATTGGGACGGTTAAAATGGTTCGTTTGGTATTTACTTCAGCTCCTTTTTTAAAGGACGGTCACTGGTTTGCCAAAGCAACAGACGAGGTCAGTGGCGACGAAACCGAGTACTCTCTTTTCGCACTTGGTATAGTCCCTGATTATGTTTTTAATCCTAATCGAGACGGCTTCGACCCCGCAGGCTGGAATCCAAACAGCCAGCCCCATTTTAATTAGATATTTTTGGACAGGTTTAGATTTTTAAAAGTCTCCCTGTCCTTTTTTGTTGTTAAAATGAATAAGCAATTAATTTTTATAGATCCGCCTAGGCGGATGACGGAGTATGAAAATAAACAACAAAAAGACGGGGAATAGAGGGGAAGAACTGGCGAGTGAGTATCTACAGAAAAAAGGTTACCGGATAGAAGAGAGGAACTTCCGTACCCGCTTTGGGGAGCTGGATATTATCTGTTGGGACGGGGAAATATTGGTATTTGTAGAGGTAAAAACAAAAATAGGGCATGATTTTGGCGAGCCGGAAGAGATGGTCAATAAAGGCAAGCTATTTCAAGTAAAAAGAATGGCCGAACTTTATTTATTGCAATCGACCTTCAAGGAGAGTCCTTGTAGGGTGGATGTGGTGGCGATTGTGCTTTCCAGTAATGGGGAAGTGGAGAAGTTGGAGCACTACGAAGCGGTTTATTAAAAAACTCAAAAAATCAAAAACACAAAAACTCAAATTATTGGGTTAAGATAGGGGAATGAATAAAACAGAAAGAACCTTGGTTTTGATCAAACCGGATGCTGTTCAAAGAAATTTAATTGGAGAAATAATCAGCCGTTTTGAGAAAAAGGGGTTTAAGCTAGTAGCCATGAAGATGGTTCAGCTTGACGACGGCATCTTGAAGAAATGGTATCACGAGTATAAGGATGCGCCTTTTTTCCCTCAGATAGCCAGCTTTATGTCCTGGACACCAATTATCGCCATGATTTTGGAAGGCTACAACGCGGCGGCTCTGGTGAGACGAATTGTTGGTACACGTAAGGGCTATGAAGCGGAAGCGGGTTCTGTCCGTGGAGACTTTGGTATGAGTGGGGGAAATAACCTGGTTCACGCTTCCGACTCTTTGAAAAATGCCAAGAGAGAGATGAAAATAGTCTTTACCCCGGAAGAAATTCATGAGTACAAGACGATTACGGAGCAGCTAATTTATAGTGAGGACGAGATTGGCGGAGTTTTTAGATAGACATTTGCCCTATAATAGGGTAAAATCCTTTGTTAAGGAACTTTAACTATTTAGTTGAGGAGAGAAAATGCTCCAAATGGTTACTCGCAGAGTGGTTCAAGACAGAACAGGTGCCATCCGAAGAGCGGTGATTCAATGTGTGACGGACATGGGTTTTTCACCACACTTTGAGGCTGGGAAAAGATCGATCAAAGTTTCGTACCGTCAGCCGTCTAGAATGAAAAGCCTAAAGCCGGTCTATATGACTGTAGCCGAGGTTGAGATTTTATCGATTGAGGAAGGAGCTTACCGGATATTGGTGCGACCAAGATTGTACGGACATGACAGACCCAAGGTAGATGAGCTGATAGAATGTTTGAAGGCCAAAATTGTCGAAGGTGGGCAGTTGGAAGTCGTTATGGAGAGATAAGTGTTGACCCTTGCCACATGGCCGGGGTCTTTTTTGTGGCCAAAAAGTCGGGGTGCGCAGAATTGAACTGCGTGTCTCTCCGTTCCGAACGGAGCGTGATAGCCGATTCACTACACCCCGAAGACTCACTAATTATAGCTTGAAGACCGCTTTTGAGGCCAATAAAAACCCCACTTCGCTCTATGAGCTACGCGGGGTTAAGAATTTATTTTTTGAACTGAGTGAGGACGTAGTCTTCGAGTGAGGTGGGGTCGAAGCTCGCTATCAGAAACATTTGATCGGTCTCATCGACCCAGCCGACGACTAAGGGATCCTTTTTGTCGGTCCGGCCGGTCTTGTTGATGTTCCAGGCCGGGGCTTCGCAGATAATGAAGATATTATCGAAGATTTCATCTTCCAGGACTTTCATGGTCTTTTTGCGGACTTCAGCCGGCATGACGCCGTTAAACTGGGCGGTGATGGCAATTTCGCCATCATCGTATTTGTTGGCAGATAATTTCCCCAAATAGAGGATGGAATCTAGGAACTGATCCATAATCACTTTGGGTAAATCGGGTTCAAATTCATAGTCGATATCGTTCAAATCCACAATATCACTCCTCATGGCTTCGACCGAGACGGAGAACTCGTTTGTTTCTAAACCGAGGACCATAAAAGCCGGAAGTTTGGAGACTTTTTTACGCCAAGCCAAAAAAGAGTAGTCCAGTTCGGGAAAACCGCGTTTGGCCATCTCGATCGTGATGAACTCTCGTTCAGTAGCAGTTTGGAGGTCTTTGAGCTGAGAATCCACGTTCTCGAAACCAAAGAAAACGTCGGTATCGATTTTTTCTAATCTCTCACTGAGCTTGGAAACGGAGCCAGTTTTAGATTTTGGAGTCAACACCATGCGCGAAAGTACACCGGGAATGTCCAGAGTTTGGGTTTTGGTAGCCATTTAAATCTCCTTTGTGAAAGTACTAGGCAAGAAGCCTGTGGGGAGGATTATACCATTTTTGTGTGAGGTTGGGCGGATTACAAGTTCTAGAACGGATCGTCACACCCCCGACTAAAATAACGGGGAATGAATACATACAAGAAGTTCACGTCACATGAGAGGGATCTGCTAGCTGGGTACCTAGCCAGCGGAACAAACAAGAGCGAATGCGCCAGGCTACTAGGCCGCCCCAGGAGGACAGTTCTGCGAGAGGTTAACAGTAATGGTAGTTGGGTTAAAGACCAATACGGACATCCGATCTTTGTCTACATCGCCATCTCTGCCCAAGCTAAAGCAGACAGTCGTCAACAGAAATCCGCTCACAATAAAGAACCACTTAAAAATCCTGATGTTTACAAATACGTTACCAAGAAGCTGAGAAAGGGCTGGAGTCCGGAACAAATATCGGGTAGGTTGAGGAAAAGTCACCCCGATGATCCACATTGGCACATCTGCCACGAGACCATCTATGATTGGATTTTCAAACAACCCAAAAACGACGATACCAATCTTTACTGGTTCGAATACTTAAGGAGGAAACAAAGAAAGAGGAAGAAACAGAAAGGGAGAACTGTCCACCGTAGCCACATTCCTGATCGTATTTCCATCAGTCAAAGACCGGAAACGGTAAACTCTCGCACTGAGTTTGGTCACTGGGAAGGTGACTCTGTTGAGGGCCGGAGGAAGAACAAACCAGGTCTCCACACTGAGGTGGAAAGAATCTGTCGGAAGATTAAGGCAGTAAAGGTGAAAGCCATCAACAGCGAAGAAGCCATACTGGCTCAAGAAAAGATCTTTGGTAGTCTACCTAAACAAGCCAGAAGATCAACCACTTTAGACAATGGTAGTGAAACTCATCTCCATTACAAGTTAAGAACAGAGTTTGGCATGGACACCTACCACGCCCACCCCTACTCATCTTTTGAAAGAGGAACCAACGAACATGGTAACTGGCATTTGAGATATTACTTTCCTAAAGGCACCGACTTTACCGTCATTACCAATCAAGAACTTCAAGCTGTTGTTGACGAGATCAATAATCGACCTAGAAAAATCCTCGGTTTTCAGACAGCCAATGAGGTATATTATCAATTAGTTAAAAACGAGGGGGTGTGACGATCCGTTCTAGAACTTGTAGATTCCTCTCGGTAACTTTCTGCTGAAAGTTCCTCAAGACCCGGCTCGCTGCCGTCGCAGTTCCGCCTTTCGAATCCTTCCCAGGCGTAGTTCACAATATTTTGTCCGCAAGGGACAAACTATTGTGAGGTTGGGCGGATTCGAACCGCCGACCTTCTCGTTAGGAGTGAGATGCCCTGCCTGCCGGCAGGCAGGTCTATCCAGCTGAGCTACAACCTCAATTTACGACATCACGAAAGACTGATGTCAATTAGTTTTTCAAGGATAGTGTCTTTTGGCACTTCGAATCCTGGCATCCACTCGATTTCTTCATCATAAGAAATATCTACGTGATAGGCGAGCTGCTCACGGAATAAACGTGAATTAAAAAGCCCGGTACCAAAAAGCTCTTCGGCTTTGTCAATAATTTCCTGGAGGGAGTGATGCTGGAAAATAAAGTATAAATCGGCGTAGTCTTTCCATTTGTTGCGCTGTCCCATGGCAAAAGCCTTCATTGCCCCAATCGTCAAGTCGTCCGGCAGGGAAATAATTTTTTCAAAAAGGACGGGGTGAGAAATGGGATATTCGTATTGGAAAAAAGTAGTTTTGATACCATCGACGATAAGGGTTAATTCACCAGCGGAAGCGATATGGGTAGTATTGATCTGATGTTGGGAGAGGATCCGGCGACGAATTTTTTCGTTATCAAACGAACTCGGGCTGAATAAATCAAAGTCGATGGAGCGGCGATGGCCGTATTGGAGTGCGAGGGCGGTACCGCCAACGAGATAGAAATCCGGGGAAAATTTTTGAATCAAGGGCAAAAGCTGAGTTTGCTCAGGCGTGAGAATATTTGGGTGCATAGCGGGCGAAGTAGTGCGAATAATAATTGCGAGCCAGTTTATGCAGGTTAGATCGAGGTTGAGTATTGTGCCAGGCGAAGAGTTTGGCCATTTTATCGATACCGATGATAGAGATAAGGCGCTGAGTTTGTTCCCAAGTGCCACAATTGAGCACGGCTTCGACCACAGAGCGGATGTCGAGAGTGTCGTAGGACTTGGTGTACCAGATGAGAGAAGGATCATCCCGGATGACATCCTGAGCGGCCTTTAATTGGTCGTCCGACAGACTAAACATGAATATATTATAGCAAAATTACGCAAAAAGGACCGATTCCCGTGTAAAATAGAGAGGTGTTTTCGGGGTGTAGTGAATCGGCTATCACGCTCCGTTCGGAACGGAGAGACACGCAGTTCAATTCTGCGCACCCCGACTAGGTCGATGTAGCTCAGACGGATAGAGCATCTCACTCCTAACGAGAAGGTCCCCAGTTCGACTCTGGGCATCGACACACTAGAGAACAGGGTAAAATATGCCCATGAGAAAGGAATATGACCTCATTTCCGAACTGGGACGCGGGAACTGGATTGATGAAGTGGCCGGGGAGGCAGTTCTTTTGGGTTACTCTTGTGCCGATCCTGAGCTTGAGGCCAGGGGGGCGCAACTGTCCATGTTGGTTAGAGAAATTAAATTTGATAGTGACCAGTTTTACAGAGTGGAGGTGGCGGCCAAAGAGCTACAAAGGCTGGTAGGAATCAAGAAGAGACAGGAGTCGGTTTTCTTGGATAAGATTGTCGAGTGTGAGACAGACCGTTGGCCGAATAACGATTGGCGATATGTACTAAACTGTATTGAAGGAGTTTATCGGATTCAAATTGTTCTTCCCACCTTTTACAGTGAGAGGGAACTGTCCGGTAAAAACGACATGGAGAGTGCTGTGCTAAAAACGTATGCCGATCCAAGCTTTCTGAGTTATGAACGGAAACGGGTGGTAGGTAAATCGATTTTTACACAACAGAAAGTTTGGAATGATTCATACTACGATCAAGAGAATAAACTGAGAAGAGAAGTGGTCGTGCACGAACACCAAGATGATAGCTCGAGAGGATTTAGGGAGGTGTTTTATTTTGATGGTTTGGCTCAAGCGGCGACAGCGTGGACAAGTTTGCGAATATGGTATGAGTTGTGCTATATTTCTTTCCATGAAAGAAAAAAATCCTTGGTTATTAATGGATCATGACGGTACTCTGACCGACTCCGATCTGGAAGCGAGAGAGTATCGGGAGATTGTTTTGGATTATATGAGTAGTGAACTGGGTGTTCCGAGAGAAGAAATGAAAGTTTTGCTGGAAAGAGCCGATGCCGAGATTGAGTCCAAAAAAGAAATCTATGGTTGGAAAATAGGGGACATTTTTGTGGCCCCGGCGACGTCTGATCACTACGTCAAAAACACCGTAGCCGGATCGATGGCCTTGGAAATGCTGGCCAAAGAGTCGACCAGCATGAAACAGTTTACCGATCCCGCCGAGGTGGAGAAGTTTGTGGGGCAGGTCTTTCGAGCCAGTTCATCCAAACTGGGAGTCTTTTACAAATGGGAAGCAGAGAGATGTCTGCGGGAGTTAAACAAGACGGGCAGATTTATGATAATTACGAACTCCGACCCTAAGGTGGTTCTTAATAAAATGACTAAGTTGTTGGGAGATGACGCTCTAGACTTTAGTATCGTGGGTAATGCCAAGAAGTATCTGCCGGATCCCACCTGGACGGGAGTAGTGCCCGAGGGGATGTACAAAGGCTTTCCCGGTTTTCCCGAAAGAGGAGTCAATTTACAGAGAAAAATCTACTATATGACGCTTTTGGATATCACTTCCGGAGCCGAAACGGCTTTGGTTTTGTCAGCTACCACACCGGCTTGGGAGAATAACTACTACTATCGCGGTGAGGGAAAGAGATTTACTTCGGGGAACTTGAACAAAATCACCGACTGGTTTTTGCGGTGATTACTTCAGGTCGAAGGAGATGAGGTTGTAGGTGTCTGGCTTTTGGTTGATGTTCGTCAGCAAAATTAATTTACTACCGTCGGGGGAGGCGGTAACAAAGTTTTCCAGTGGCTGGACGTAGGTGATGTTGGTAATATTGGTGGCGTCGTAGTCCACCATATTGACTCCGTCTGAATTGGTAAGTATTAGTTGTTTACTGTTTGAATACCAAGAGAGATTGGTGGTGAGACGGCTGTCTGTTTGAGCTTTAAGTTGCAGGAGACTGGCGAGACTGGCTGAGGGGGTGGCGGAGACGGCGGTGATGAGAGTTTTAGACAGCGCCAGAGGTTTGTCGGCAAAGGGGAGAGCGTAGTTGGTGCCTTCTTTGAGATCGAAGAGGTAGGCTTGGTTTTTTTGAAGGTTTCGACTTTCCGGAGTGGAGTTGATGTTGGGGAGAGCTTGGCCGATCTCATTCTCAGGCAGATTCAGATCGACGGTGGGGGTGTAAAAAACTTTTTCTTTGTCGGGAGAGAAATAAACGTTGATGGACTGATGGCTAAGTAGGTCGATCATGTATCTTGGGAACAGACTGAGCGTCGGTAAATTTATTTTGGCGTACTGATCTTGCCACTGATTGATAATGAGAGGCAGACGGAGAGTAACATCGGAGAGGGTGTTGGAGTTCATATTTTTACTGGATAGCAGATAGGCGGAAGTAATTTGCTGTCTTTTATCGGTGAAGAGAGCCAGGATTTGAGAACTGTCCGGAGACCAGATAAGTGTCGCCAGAGAGTAGTCTCTAATAGAGTTTTCGGTGATCTGGAGATTGGAGGAGCCCAAAAGGTTGCCGATGATAGAGTAGACATAGAGACCGTTGTTGGTTTCTTGAGGAGAGTTTTTGAGAACGTAGGCGATCTTGGTGCTGTCGGTATTGGCGGCGGTGTTTCTCACCTGATAAAAAGTCAGGGGGGAGATGGCGGTAATGATCGGGAAGAGTCGAGCGTCGGCCGAGGTGACTAGTTCGGACTTGACCGGCAGAGACTTGGTCCAAGGATGGAAGCCGTCTTTTTCGACTTTGACCGTGTAGGTGCCTGGTAGCAGATAGAGTTTGTCATCGGTGACGGTGGTGAGCTTGTCATTGATAATGACTCTGGCCGATTTGGGGTAGGAGGTAATGTTCAGGAGGCCGGTACCGGAAAGGGAGCGGCTTTGGAGATCGGGACGGTAGCCTTTGGCAAACTGGATAGCCACAAAAGTGCCGATGATGAGGAAGAGAAGGATGAAGAAATTGACGAGGAGGCGTTTAGCTTTGGGGTTCTTGGTCACACGACTATTATATATTAGTGGGGTTTTACTGGTAGAATTCTCTCAAATGTCATTTTCTTTTTCTAAAAAGGTTGGTATTGATCTAGGGACGGCCAACAGCCTGGTGTATGTAGTGGGGGAAGGGATTGTGCTGGAAGAGCCGACGGTAGTGGCTGTGTCACTAACTGATGGAAAAGTTTTGGCAGTTGGGCATGAAGCTCAAAAAATGCTGGGAAGGACTCCGGGAAACATCAGAGCCAGTAAACCCATGCGGGATGGGGTAATCGCCGACTACGCCGTGACCGAGGCGATGCTCAAGTATTTTATGCGTAAAGTGAGAGCCTATGGACTATTAAGACCGGAGGTAATGATCTGTGTGCCGGCCGGGGTCACCCAGGTAGAGCGGAGAGCGGTTTTGGGAGCGGCCATGGAAGCCGGAGCTCGAAACGCTTATCTGATTGAGGAACCTTTGGCGGCGGCCATCGGCGCCGGAGTACCAATTGCGGAAGCGTCGGGAAACATGATCTTGGACGTGGCCGGAAACCGAGTCGATGAGGCAATTTCCAAGTACGTTAGAAGAAAACATAACTTGGTCATCGGAGAAACGACGGCAGAGAGTATAAAAGTGAAGATAGGATCGGCGATCGGGGTGTCGAAGGAAGAAATGATGGAGGTAACCGGCAGAGACAGTATTGCCGGTCTACCCAAACAAGTTCAGCTTTCGTCGCACGAAGTGTTTGAAGCGATGAGAGAACCACTGGGGAAAATTATTCAGATGTTGAAGGCGGTCATGGAGGAAGTGCCTCCAGAGCTTTCTTCGGACATTATTGATAAAGGAATCGTGATGAGTGGGGGAACGGCCTTGCTGAAGGGTTTTGACAGATTGATAACTCTGGAAACAGGTGTTCCGGCCTTTGTAGCGGAGGATCCATTAAGGTGTGTAATAAAAGGTATTGGGATAGCGATTGAGAATCTGGACATTTATGAGAGAAGTATTAAGAGATAGATATAAAGATTGATTGTATCAATTAAAAATATCTTAGTTGTCAG
>LCKO01000009.1:0-6467 GCA_001001485.1 Candidatus Collierbacteria bacterium GW2011_GWB2_45_17 | reverse complement strand
ATGAATTGAGGAGATAAATATTGGCCTGTAGGGCCAGGCCTTGCAGATTGGGGACCCTATAAGGCCTGGCCCTATCGGAGAGTTGCACTGTCATTTCGACCGAAGTGGAGAAATCCCACTCCACGAGTGTGAGATCCTTCGACTCGTAATGCTCGCTCAGGATGACGAGGTATTCAACAGTTTCTATTTACACATGGGCCTAATATACCCCCTGTGGTATGTGAGTAATATCATAAATTTTGCTTTTTATACGCTATGGGGGTATGGTATGTGTGGCATTTTATTGCGTCTGAAAACCCATTTGGAAGAGTTTAGGTCAGATTTGATTCAAATTTGACCCATAGGGCCAGGCCTTGCAGATCTGTGACCCTATAAGGCCTGGCCCTATCGGTGGATTTCTGGATTGCCACACCTGCCTGCCGGCAGGCAGGGCTCTGAGTACGAGATTCGCAATGACGGTTAATTAAGAACAAACTCGGTTATGCTTTTAGGATAAGGACTCGGCTAGATTCTGTTTTGGATGTTTTACAGTCTTTTTGACGATTTTTCCTGTTATCAAACCATATCAAGTTATGTATAGATATAAGTTGTTTGTTTTGATGTGTTATTGGGTTTAGTGTGTTTATTTTAAGCATTTTGAATGTATATTATTTAGGACTATATTTGACTTTTTAGAACGAAATATGAATACTATTATGGTTCAATTTGGGCTATATATTTCTTGATTGGTTATTTTCTAATTAGCCCAATAACTAATTTTGAACTCCAAAGTGACCTAAATTAATATAAGTTTGATAAACTAGACTTATAGAATATAGATTTTTTAGGTAATTGTCGCTAAATTTTGTGTTTGGAGTCGTCACTACTACTTTGAAGATGGTTTTTGAGTGAGATTTTTGGTGTCTTAGTAGACTAAAAAGCTTGATATTTCACTTAAAAGACTAAAAACTCCAACTTAGCAGACAAGATAAATAAGTGATAAAGTTGTGCCTCCAGAAAAACCCTGGATTGCTTCGGCTCGAGTACGAGACTCGCAATGACGATATCGTTACAGAGAAACTGCGAAACTCGTATATATTACAATAGCACATATGAGATCAGAAGTTTTGGGACTGCCGGTGGATGTCCTTTCCAGAGTGGAAACAATTAATATGATTGATGGTTGGCTGAGGCAGTCGGTGAGAAAACCTCGGATGGTAGTCACTGCTTATAGTGAGTTTTATGTAAAAGCTCAGAAAGATAGGGTTTTTGCCGAGAGTTTTGGCTGGGGTGAGGTACAACCAAAGAACTCAAGGAATCAAGAACGCAAGAACTCAAGGCAGGGTGATTAAGTTGATGGTTGAGGGATTGAGGGTGGGTGGGGAGATTTTGGCTGGGACGGTTGGGGAGACGGTGACGGGGGTGTTTTTGTTTGAAGAACTATTAAAGTTAGCCGAAAAGCGGGGATGGAAGGTATTTTTGCTCGGTGGCTGGGGAAACGTGAGCTTGCGAACGGCTACACTGGCCCTAGAACGGTTTCCAGAGCTTCGAGTGTCTTATGATCGGGGAGAAGATCAAGTCGGGACAGACAGGACTACCGATGACCGAGTAGTTAAAAAAATAAATGCTGACAAACCGGACTTACTGTTTGTGGCTTACAATCCGGTGAAACAGGAAAAATGGATTGCCTCTCACCTATCCCAGCTTAAAGTTGGAGTGGTGATGGGGGTGGGTGGAACTTTCAATGAATACTTGGGGGACTTTATGCAATCCCCTGTTTGGATGGAACGAATAGGACTAAAGTGGCTGTGGCGAGTGATGGTGGAGCCAAAACGAGCCGGGCGGATCTTTCGAGCGGTGGTGGTGTTTCCCTGGCTGGTTTTCGTCAGGAGTTTGAGGAAGTAAAAAAACCACTCTGAGCAATTGTTCAGAGTGGATGATGTTTATCGGTCGCGCTCGATTATTTTTTGTTCGCCGCGACGAAGGCGAACTAGACCAATGATGATGAGGATAATCAATCCCAGAGAGATGCCGAGAATGATGACGTTGCCAAAGATACCTCCGTAAATGAGTCCGGCGGTAGGCAAAACAAACCAGCCTCCTCCGGTAGCGGGAATAGTGGGACCGTACATATTGTGCCTCCTCAGTTTAAATAAATTTTAAGTTTCGCGCCATTCTTCCGGTCCGTTGACAAAAGATAGCCAGTAGGACCAGATGCGTTCGACACTATGTAGAAGAATGTACATTTCCTCCGGAATTATGAGAGCCCGAGTAGTGACATCGGCAGGGGTGAGATTGTCAACGTATTTGAGCCTATACATCCGATCCACCCAATATAGTACCACAACTACCCAGAGTAAGGGGTTCCAGACAAAAGGGGTTCCGGTTATGACTAAATAGGTGGCGATGGCCGCAAAGGTGATCTGTTGCGTAAATAAAAAGGAAAAAGAGACATGACTGAGGATATCTTTACGAGTATCCTTGTTCCATCCTTTTTGTCTCAAGGTATCCATATGATAGCGTGCCCAGCGGATTCGCTGATGCCAATGGACGGAAAAGGATAAAGGAACATCAGTCCAAGAATGCATTTTGGAGCCGATAGTGACCAGCCAGCCAAGTTTTTTGAGAGAAAGCGTGAGCTCGTAGTCTTCAGTCAGATTGGTCTGATCGTAGTACTGACCATTTTGACGGATCAACTTGGCGACGCTCACCAGGGCAGATGGGCGAAAAACGACACAGGTACCAGCCAAAACTTGCAGATCTTCGGGGTGTTCGACACGCCTGGAATCGGCCGAAGCGTATTCCAGTTTTTGTAACTGCCAGATAATCTTTTGATCGAAGGTGGCGTTTTTGGGTAACGGAGTTAGATGGGTTAGAGCACAGACAGCTCCCAGCCTCGAGTCGGTAGAAAGGACGCGTAAGGCTTCGGTGATAACATCCGGAGCGGCGATGGTGTCGGCATCCAAGACCATGATGAAGTCTGCATCCTGACAGTAAAGATCGATAGCTTGATTAAGAGCGCCGGCCTTTCGACCATGATTCTCATAAGTATAAAAAACGGTAAGGTTGGGAACCGTACTCTGTCTACCCTTGGCGATCTGATAGGTGTAGTCGGAGCTGTTGTCGACCGCGACGATGATTTTCTTGTTCGGATGTGTTTGTTGATCAGCCGAACGAATGGCTCTGACAATGTTTTTTTGTTCATTCTGAGCGGGTATGATGATCGCCACCTTAGGAAAGGTTGGCACTTTGGGAAAGTAGTTCATGGAACAGCCTCTAGTGACAAGAAGATGATGAGCCGCTGGAAATCGGTGCCCCAAGGAGTACAAGTGATCAACATCAGATAGTTCCGGTTATTGGACTTGGCCACCAAATCATGATTGCCGGCCACAGTCCATAAGTCGGCTGGATTGATGATCAGTGTCTCGATAACTTTATAGGTGAACCGATAACCGGGGCTCGTAATGTTCGCCTGGTCACCGACGATGAGATTATCGAGATCGGTAAAGACTTTGGGACTTGGACCCCACTGCCGGTGACCATAAATGATACTAACTCCGGGAAGTCCGATATCGGCGCTCCAGTTGGGAATCAATAGGGGATTTTCGGCCGGCTCGGTAAAGGTCGGGCCATTTGCAGAATCAATTTCGATGGCTAAATCCAGCCTTGAATTGAGGTTGATAGCCGGTATTTCAAGCCAAACAAGCCCATTGGCGATATCTGAGGCCGAAACTTGAGGGGGAAGCGGAGTAATTGTGGGGACCGGAATGTCCGGAATCGCCCCTACGGGGACTGGCGAGGAGGGTATAAAGACGGGGGATCCGAAACCGACGACATTATTTGGGTCAGTTTGGCTGTAAACGAGAAAATTAAGCAGAAGAAACAAACAAATTAGACAGGTTAAAACCAATAATTTACTTCTGGACATACGACCTCCTTGACAGTAATGGGTTTAATTTTCAGGGTACAGCAAGATATTTGCTTTCCCAGTATTTTACCACGGCAGGGGAGAACTACTTATTTGCGGGGTTTATGCCCAGCATCCATAAAACCGATTCTTTTTTGTAACGGCGGTCGCCTCGAGAGTTGATACGGATGGCGGGGAGCTTGCCGCGCTTGCCCCAGCGTTTGATGGTCAGAGTGGAGACGCGGAGGAGATTGGCAACTTCGGATACGGTGAGGAGGTCGGGTAGGTTATTTAAGTCTAAGTTCTTTTTATTGTTATTGTTGTCCATTGATATACAAATTACCAGAAAGAATATAGTTAGTCAATGGGGTGTTTCCGTAAAGTTGTGGTAGAATTCTCAACAGCATCACCGCAGGAACATTAAATCATTTTTGGAGGCTGGTCTTGAAGACTGATTTCACCGCAGATGGAAGATATAAGTTTGTTCGAGTCAGGCCGACGGTGGGGGAAAAAGAGTTTGCGGCCGGAAGGCCCAGAATCAATCCTTCGCTGGTAATCGAAGCTTTTGTTTCTGTCGCCGTGGGGTCAAGCAAAATCCCGGTAAAAATTCTTCATCCCGATCGAGACGAGTGGGTTTCGCTACCGATCTCAGAGTATGGAAAAACCATGGTCAGGTGGGCCGGTAAGAATCCTCCCGTAGTGGGAGATCGAGACGAGTATGGCAATCTGACCGTAAAAATTTCTGAACAGTGCGCTCTGGAAGTGATCTTTAATAGGGTAGAAAACGAAAAAGGCGCTCGAGGTAAGAAATTAATTTATGTGGTGAAGTAATATTGGTAAAAAAGAACCCCCGACTGAGTCGGGGGTTTGTTTATATTGGTGACTACTTGGTGCAAGCCGGAGGGCAGAGTTTTTCGATGTCTTCAAGAGTGTCGGGGCGGTAATAGCCTTTGAAGTCGGCGGCAATGGTCTTGAGCTTGGCTCCGTCTCGGGTAAACGAGTTCATGAGACTCTTCCATTTGGTGTAGAGTTCGTCGGTAGCCAAGGACTTTCCGTCTTCCAGAAGCAGCTTGAGCGCTTTCTTGGCGGCGTAGGCGTTTTTTTGAATGGCTTCCGCGCGATCAGCCAGTCCGGTGAGCACATCATCCGCGTTATCGAGAACTTTGATCAGTATCTCAACTTTATTTAGCCGAGTTCGGATTTCGCTTTTGGTGAGGCTGGTTTGCTGGGGATTTAGGAAGCGGAGTCGGTTGGCGGCCGCTTCGGCTTTGACCAACTGAGACTTAATAAAGTTGCGGTTTAAGCCGTTATCGGAGATTTGATCTCGATAAGCATTGTCCAAAACAGTCTTGGCTTTGGAGAGGATCCAGGAACTGATGACCATCCGGACCATGTCCCGATCAATAGCGCCGACGAAACTGACGTATTCGGTGTATCGGAGTTCGTGGTTTTTGAGACCGATTTTCCAGAAGTCTTCGACATTTTCATAAACTATTCCCACGTAGACTGCCGGGACAACCAAGGACTTGACATCGTCGATGTAGTAGCCGGGATTGGGCCAGAAAACGAGCTGGGTTTCGTTCCAGCGATCACGACCGAAAACTCCCAACTCATCCATATCATTCAGAACGTACCACGCGGTGGACGTAACCGGATGGGGGGCGGTGACCAAAACGGCGTGTTGGTCTTTTTTATCGACAGTGATCCTTTCAAGCTTAACAGTAGAACGAAAATTAAGGTGCGTCATTTAAACCTCTTTCTGGGTGTCCGGTTGAAGGCTCTGCCTTATGTACGGACGGGGGATTTCACTCAAGGCTCACGGAGTGATAGGGAAGATTATCTCATAGTTTGGAGAGCTGTCAATATTGGTGGTAGAATATACGGGTTCTTTAAACTTGAAGCGAAGGAGAAAAAATGGCGAAAAAAACTAGTTTAGCTAAAATGACTGTACCTCTCAAAATCGAGATTGCCAATTTGATCAAAGCCAAAACTTCTTTTTTGGTGGGTGATGATGGTTTTAAAGTAAGTTATTTGGCCTACAACGATGAAGGTGAAGTCACTTACGATCGGTGGGTTTACGACGATACGGATATTCTTATTGTAGGGAAGGGAAAGAAGGGTGAGAAAGCTGGTCGGTGGTCTTTCAATAAATTCAAGCCGAGCAAACCTGAAGAAGAAGATATGATGGGTATACAAGTCAAAGATAACCAATTTGTTTTTATCGAAGTGGCATACCCTCATTTTGAGGCAGAAGCCAACTTGGTCGCCAAGTTAATTGAGACAAAGTTGAAGGTTAAGCCAAGCGTGACTCTCTTCAGAGGTTAATTTTCTAATAAAAGCCCGCTCGAAAGAGCGGGTTATTTTATGTGGCGGGAAGTGACTAATGAGGGTAAATAAAGTCGTGAGACTCGGAGACCCCATCCTTGGAAATGATGATGGTCATGTTGTTGATTGACCATTTTTTGACTGTTTTGATCTGAGGAGTTTCATCCGCTCCAATGGTGATCGCGAAGCTATTTACAATACTGTCGGTCTTACTGATGGGCAAAATGGTGACAGTATAGGTACCGGCTTCTTCAAA
>LCKO01000008.1:726-30878 GCA_001001485.1 Candidatus Collierbacteria bacterium GW2011_GWB2_45_17 | reverse complement strand
GCTTGGTATACTTAGGGGTGGCAAAAGTAATCTTTGATGGTAAAAAGCAGGCAGAGCGAGAGGCTGAGTTTCTGGAGGAGAGTGAACGGGTGCTGGGCAAGAGCCTGGTGATCTTCCAGTGCGACGGCCGGACGTATGACAGTGCCTATGTTAGACTGAAACGGGAAATGGGAGAGAGACTGGGAGTGGTAGTTAGTGTGGATTTCAGATCTAAGATTACAGATCTCAGGGAAGGAATCATGGAGGTGAATGGGGATGAGACGGTGGACGGAATTTTGGTCCAGTTGCCTGTTTTGGGGGCGACAAAGGAGGAAGTTGAGCAAATTATGTCTACAATTAATCCGGAGAAGGATGTAGACGGTCTAAACCCGAAGAGTAGGTTCATTCCGGCTGTCGTGAGAGTAGTGGAAAGGCTGATAGAAATTTTTAAAATTAAGGAAGATGACAGAATTGCAGTAGTGGGAGATAAAGGAGCGGTGGGGGTAAGACTAATGGAAAGATTGAAAGTTTTGGGACTGTCGCCAAAAGGTTTTGACCAGGGAGATAACTTGAAGAACCTTGAAGATTTTGAGGTGGTCATTAGTGCTACCGGAGTGAGTGGTTTGATAGCCAGTGAGATGGTGGCAGAAGGGTTTACAGGGATTGATCTGGGATATCCAAAAGGGGATTTTTCTCCTGAGGCAGTGGCGAAGGCGTCATTGATTACGCCCGTGCCTGGTGGTGTCGGCCCGATGACGATCCTGGCTTTGTATGAAAATTTGGGGATAGAAAAGCTAGGTCAAGGCGACTTCTAGCTTGGAAATGCGTGATTCATGACTGTTTACTTGGTGACTCATGACGGTTTGCTCTTGATCGTGTTTCTTCAACAGACCGTACATTTTATCCATGGTGTTTTGAAGATTGCTGACGGTCTCTTGAAGCTGTTCCTTGGTTACGTAGCTTTCCTTTATGGCTTCTCGGCGTGCCAAGACATTGAAAAGCTTGATATTGTTGTCTGAAATTGCCTGAGCCATCTTCTGATAGATAACTAGATCGTGGTCAGAAATGGCTTTGTCCAGTAATTTTTGTACTTCCACTTTGGTGAGCATAGATTAATAATATCATGATAAAAGTAAGATTTGTGGCATTAAAAACCCCGCTTGCGCGGGGGATAACTGTGATTTAAAGGATGATGATGGTCAAAGTATAATTGTAAGTTCTGTCAGATGTTTGGTCGCCGGAGGTGTGCTCACCGGCACAGGTATGTTCAGAAACCTTGATCTGGTGGGCCATAACACCGGCTCTTCTAGCCTTTTTAATGAACTCGTTGGCTTGTCTGGCAAGCTCTGGGAGATCTTTTGGGTCGTTGGCGTAGAAAATAGTGATGGGATCGATCGCTTCCATGGTTTTTACTCCTTATGCTTAGATTAAGGTACGTACTCTGCATATTATAAGGCGCAAGTGAACCGGAAGTCAATTTGTGCTAAAATAGGCAAGTTAAATTAATAAGTTGTCCCGGTACGAATCTCTTGAAATGTGCCTGGAATTAAAAAGAGATGAAAATATATGGCCAAAAAAGCCGCTGAAAAAAAGGGTACTAAAGAACTCGAGAACTCAAAAACTCAAGAACTCAAGACAGTTAAAGCTAAAGTCGAAAAGAAAACTTCCGTAAAGAAAGTTGCTGTGAAAAAAACTTCTAAAGTAGTCGAGAAGTCGGGGATTTCCCCGCAAGGGGGATCCAGGAGAGCCACGTCGAGTACTCCTCGCAATGACGAGCCTAAGGCAGTAAAGAAGGCTGTGAAAGTCAAGTCTGAGTCTGTTCTGGAAGAGCTTTTTGAGGCTGGTTCTCACTTTGGTCACGTGGTGAAAAAGTGGAATCCTAAGATGAAGAAGTTCCTTTGGGGAGCCAAGAACGGTATTCATATCTTTGACTTGGAAAAAACCGTGGCTGGACTAGATGCGGCGACCAAGATTCTCGTGGAACTAGCCACCGCCGGTAAAAGAATTATCCTCGTCGGCACCAAGCGACAAGTGAGACTGATGGTGGAAGTCGAGGCCAAAAGACTGGATATTCCTTATATTTCCCAGCGTTGGATTGGAGGACTGATTACCAACTGGAAACAGGTCAAGCAGACGGTAGAAAGACTGAATTCACAAAAGCTAAAAAGAGAATCCGGACAGTTCAAAAAGTACACCAAGAAAGAACAAGTCATGTTTGACAAGGAGATTGCGAGACTTGAAAGAAACATTGGTGGTATTGCGGCTTTGAAAGAGGCTCCGGAAGTGGTGGTTGTTTTTGACACTCACAAAGAAAAGCTGGTCGTCAAAGAAGCCAGCAGTCGAGGAGTAACTGTCATAGGTATCGTTGATTCCAATGCGAACCCCGACTTTGTCGATTACCCCATCCCGATGAATGATGACTCGGCTAAAGGTTTGGAAATTGTAGTTCGAGTGCTGGGGCAGGCGATTGAGACGGGATTGAAGAAAACTCAAGAACTCAAGAACTCAAGAACTCAAAACGAAGAAAAGAAATAGGAATTATTTAAAACATATGATGGAGAAAATTAAGAAACTAAGAGAAAAGACCGGAGCCGGTATTATGGACGCCAAGAAAGCCCTGGAAGAGGCTAAGGGGGACATGAAGAAGGCTCAGGAAATTATCACCGCCAAAGGACTCGCCCGAGCCGAGAGTAAGTCTGGTCGTGAGGTTCATTCCGGCAAGATCTATTGCTACACCCACGGTGGAGGCAGTGCCGCCGCCATGGTGGAAGTGGCTTGTGAGACGGACTTTGTGGCCAAAACACCGGAATTTGAGGCTCTTTGTAAAGAGATTGCCATGCAGGTAACCTCTATGAATCCAAAAGACACCGAAGAACTATTGAGTCAAGCCTACATCCGCGATGCCGGTAAGACCATGGATCAGCTGATCAAGGAACTTGGTGGCAAGGTGGGCGAGAATATTCGCGTCTCCCGCTTTGCGAGGTTCAAATTAGGTATTGAATAAAGAATTGTGGTAAATTGTGGTATGGCAACAAATGAAGAACTGATGTCGGCTATGATTGCCGAACAAGCGAATCGTAAAAAGGCTTCTTTAGAAAAAATGAAGAAAGTCGAAAAACCGGATGAAGTTGATAATTCTGGTATCGGTGTTACGAGAGTTCACTACGAGGTAGATCCGCGGGATTTGAAACCCAATCCATTTCGTACTGTAACTGAAGATGTGGTTGCCAATTCGGATGACGAAGAAGGGAAGTTTGAGAAGAGGAAAGATGAAGGGGTTGGGAGAACCTGATGGATTCCCGCCTTCGCGGAAGTGACAGAGGTGGGAGAGGTGGAGTGGGATTGCCACAGCACTACGTGCTTCGCAATGACGAGAGTGATGTTAGAATAAAACCAATATGGTATTAGAACATGAGTTGATTCAGTTATTGAGGCAGAAGTTTGCCAAAGTAATGGAGAATGTCGAAGATGATTTTTCGACGATTCGGGTGGGACGCGCTAAGCCGGACTTGGTTGAGGGGATTATGGTGCCGGCTTACGGATCGTGGATGAGACTGGTGGAAGTAGCGACTATCTCTGCGCCAGATACCAACATGCTAGTCATTACCCCGTTTGATCGGAGTCTTTTGGGAGTGATTGAGAAAGCCATTGGGGATAATGAAATGAAGTTGTCTCCCGCAGTTTCGGGAGAGTTGATTCGGATTGTGATTCCGTCTCTCACTCAAGAAAGAAGGCTAGATTTTGTCAAACTTTTGAAGCAAAAGACCGAATCGGGCAAGATAATGATGAGGCAGGCCAGACAAGATGTGAAAGAGAAGATTGACGCCTTGAAAGAACGGAAGGAAGTTTCGGAGGATGACATATTTATGCTTCATTCCGAGCTAGACAGGATTACGGCTGAGTTCAATGAGAAGGTAGAAGAGATGAGCCGCGCGAAAGAAAAAGAAGTGATGGCGGTCTAATTCGCGAAAGCGACTCTTTCGAGCTTGGTTACATGTTGCTTTGTAGTTTCGTGGTCTTCTTTTAGATCGCGGATGGCAGAGATAATGTTTTTCTCCATGCCGTGCATCTGGAGCTTCATGTCTTTAAAGTCATCTTTTAGTTCAGCCACATCACCCTTCAGTTCGGAGATATCAGACCTTACTTCGGTAAATTGTCTTTGGCTGTCCAAAAAGCCCTTACCGACGTTTATTTCTACTTGCTCAATTTCTTCTTTGGTAGAGAAAACTGTCTTTAGTTTTTTGATGTCATTGTCAGTGATCATAATTCCAGTATAGCAAATTTGTTGGTAGAATTAAGAAATGCAAATATTGGTTTTTGTTTTAATGTTGTCGGTCTTGATTTTGGTCCATGAGTATGGCCACTTTTTTATGGCCAAGCTTTTTAAGATGCGGGTAGAGGAGTTTGGGATTGGTTTGCCGCCACGAGCCAAGAAGCTTTTTACCAGAAAAGGGACCCTCTTTAGTCTGAATTGGTTGCCGCTAGGAGGTTTTGTCAAGCTCTTTGGTGAAGATATGGATGATCCGGCACAGGCCAGCTCTCCGGAAGCTTTCTTCAACAAACCAATTTGGCAAAGAGCCGGAGTGCTTACTGCAGGAGTGGTGATGAATTTTTTATTGGGGGTACTGGCGTTTGGCATTGTCTATACTTATGTTGGCATACCGACCAAGACGGATAAAGTATTTATCGTAGAGGTGGGGAAGAACACGCCGGCAGAAATGGTGGGGATAAGGACTGATAGTGAGATAAAGAAAATTGTTTTCGAAAAGAGAGAGATTGCCTTTTCCGGTGTGGATGATTTTATTAAGCAGGTGGAACCCCTCAAAGGTAAAGAGATTGAACTGACGGTGATGGACAAAGCCGGACAGGAAGCGACCGTGAAGATTGTTCCCAGAGTAAGTCCGCCTCAAGGAGAAGGTGCTTTGGGAGTAGCGCTATCTAACGTGGAAATGAAAATGTACCCCATTTGGCAGAGACCTTTCCGTGGAGTGGTAGTGGGTCTCACCGAGGCCTGGGCTTGGGGTAAAGAGATTACCGTCAGCTTGGGATCTCTGTTGGGGGGGATCGTTACCGGTAAGGGAGTGCCAAAGGACGTGGCCGGTCCGATAGGAATTTATCAGGTGAGCAAGCAGGTTTATCAGGTGGGTTGGATTGCAACTCTTCAGTTTATGGCTATTTTGTCGATTAACCTGGCAATATTAAACATCATGCCCTTTCCGGCTTTGGATGGAGGAAGACTGCTTTTCCTAGGTATCGAGAAAATAATCGGCAAGAGACTAAAAAACCGATTTGAGGGCTATGTCCACGCTGTCGGGATGTATTTTCTGATTGGTTTGATGGTGCTCGTTACTGTTAGGGATGTTATTAAATTGATTAAACCCTAGAATTTCTGGATTGCCGCGGTCGTCTAGGCGACCTCGCAATGACATAGTAAAATCGATTCATGAAAGACCATAATTGTTTGTTTTGTAAGATCGTGGCGGGGGAGGAGGCGAGTGAAAAGATCTGGGAGAACGACGAGTTTTTGTGTATCAAGAACAAATATCCAGCGGCTCCGATCCACGTGCTGGTCATGCCTAAAGCCCATATTAGAAAGCAGGAGGTCATTTCGGGGTTACAAAACGGGAAGTTTTGGGGTAAAATGATGTCAGCCGTTTTTTCTGTGGTAGCCCAGCTGGGACTGGATAAAACCGTGCCTGCCGGCAGGCAGGCCGGATACAAACTGGTAAACAACGGGGCGGGATATAACCACTTTGAGCATGAACACTTTCATGTTTTGGGAGGATCAAAGACCGAACCGGGAGGAACTACATAGAAAAAACTCAAAAAATCAAAAACTCAAATAAAAAACAGAAAGAGAGGTGCATTTTTAGTGGCACTAGTAGTAAAAAGAAAACAAGGACAAAGTACACAACAGATAATAAGTGAGTTCAAAAAACTAACTTATGAAGATCAGGGACTGGATAAAGTTCGGGCGGTTGGCATGTCTGGATTTCTTAAACCCTCAAAGGTTAAAAATATCAAGATGACAGAACTGCGTAAGGCTTCGGCTAGAATCCGAAGACGGAACAAGCGCAATGCAGGTCTTACCAAATAAACATGTTGTATTCAAAAATAAAGATGGACTTGACGACTGCCCAAAAAGCGGCAGACTCTAAGTTGGTTCGGGTCTTAAAGCTAATGTCTTCTGAGCTTTCCTATGCCCAAGTAGACTTTAAAGGTGGGGAGTTGCCTGATGAGGAAGTGGTTCGAGTTTTGATGAAAGAGGCCAAGAAGCGGAAGGACTCGATAGAAATTTACGAAAAGGTAGGATCTCCGGAGAGAGTTGCCGAAGAAAAATTTGAACTGGGAGTTATTGAAAGCTATTTACCTCAAATGATGTCCGAGGCTGAAGTGGAGGCTGAAGTAGCAAAAGTGGCCGTCGAAACCGGTTTGGTCGGCGGTCGGCTGATGGGAGCAGTAATGGGGAAACTAAAAGGAAGAGTAGAAGGAGGAGTGGTGAAGAAAATAGTCGACGAGAGGTTTACAGATAATGGTTAAGTTGCAGTTAGATATCAAGGCGGACAGCCGATATGGCTTTGACCGGAATAGAGTCAGAGAGGCTTTGACGAAGGCTTTGATAGAACACGGTCAAGATGGAAATATAGAAATTTCATTGAGTATCGTAGGGGAGAGGAAGATCCGGGAGTTAAAGAAGAAGTATTTTAATCTGGATGAGGTAACGGATGTGCTGTCTTTCCCTTTAGAAGACGGAGAGGCAATGCTGGGGGACATTGTGATATGCTATCCGCAGGCCAAGAGGCAGGCAATGCAGTGGAACCGCTTGGTGGATGAGGAAATTGAGTTTTTGGTTTGTCACGGGCTACTGCATTTGCTGGGGATACACCACGATTGATTTTGTCATAGGGGATGGATCCCCGCCTGCGCGAGAATGACGATGATATATAATCCTCTCGGATAGCACTTTGAATATATGAGGAGGTTATTTTGAAAAAGATTCTGGTGACTGAAGAAAATTGTGAGAAAGTGGCGACCGATTTGGTTGAATCACTGTTTGGTAAAAAGCTAGTGATAGTTTCGTTCTTTTCTAATAGTGGTGAACCGAAGATTGTTTCGGGAGTGAAGATATCGTCAGGTTTTACCTTTGATCAGGGTCGTTTGAAAATTCCTCTGACTCCACGGCGGAATATCTTTTGGGACGTTTCCAAAGAAAGAGTGAGCCTCGAATATGAGGATGATGGAACGGTGGTGATCAAAAGAGTCTTGGGTAATAAGGGAACTATTTTCCGTGTTATCGTAATGCTTTAAGTTTTTCCTCCGCTTTAGAGCGGGGGCTTTTTTTATGGGTTCTTTTCGGTTAGCCTAAATAAATATTATTAGGATAGTGAGGTGGGCACGTGTTTTATAAATGTTTGGCTGAACCGCGCTAAGTAAAAGTAATGAGCAAGTTTTTTCTAGTTGACACAGAGCGTGAAAAGCCATAAGTTGTAAAGGTGAGTTTTTACCAAATCTATCGACCCAAAAAAATCTCGGAACTGGACTTGGCGTCGGTTCGTGAGGGACTGTTGTCCTCTTTATCTTCAGGCAAGATTTCCCACGCCTATCTTTTTGTTGGCCCACGTGGCTCGGGTAAGACTAGCGCCGCTAGGATTATGGCTAAGATAATTAACTGTAAGCAAAATGAGGGAAAAAAGAAAGATTTTTCCGAGCCTTGTGGAGAGTGTGAGTCTTGCCGGGTAATCACTCGAGGAAGTAGTGTGGATGTCATTGAGATTGATGCCGCCAGCAATGGATTGGTGGACGACATTCGAGAACTACGAGATAGAGTCAGGTTGGCTCCGGTTCAGCTCGCGAAAAAAGTTTACATCATCGATGAAGTACACATGGTTTCCACCTCCGGTTTTAATGCTCTCCTGAAAACTTTGGAGGAACCCCCAGAGCATGTGATGTTCATTTTGTGCACGACCGAATCTCAGAAAGTACCTGAGACGATTCTGAGCCGATGTGTCAGAGTAAATTTTACAAAAGCGACGATAGAAGAGGTGGTCGATTCGCTGAAGAAGGTGGTGTTGAGCGAGGGACTGAGCGTAGATGAGGAGATCTTGAAGGAGATTGCCGAAGCGACCGATGGCAGTTTTCGAGAAGGACATAAACTCTTAGAACAGTTATCCGGTTATGGAAAAACAATTGATCGGGAGTCTTTGATTAAAGTTCTGGGAACTGCCGGCCGACAGTCGGTGAAGAAGTTATTGGATGCCGCGATAAATCACCAGACGGAAGAAGTAATTAAGATATTTGATGATATGGAAAAGGTTGGGACGAAGGCCTCGATACTGGTGTTGACTATTTTGGCGGTCACTAAGACGGAGATGGAAAGATGCGTCAGAGATGGAAGTAGCCCGGAAGTGTATCTCAAATTGATCAATAATCTCATTTTGGCGGCGGATAAAATAAAAATTTCACCCCTACCACTACTACCACTGGAAATTGTTTTGTTGTCTTTGAGTGTTGAGGGTAAAGGAGAGGAGCCTGCCACGGCGAGCAGGCCTGTTTCGGAGAAAAAACAGGTAGAAGATTCGGTAGTTAAAGTAAGCAGTAAAGATATAGTTGATAAGAGTAATGAAGTTACTCAAGGTGATTCCGCCACTATTGTAAATATCGACACGGTTAAACTGGGTTGGGTGGATTTTATAAAGACCGTGGCACTGACGTACGGATCGCTGGCGGGAATGCTAAGATTGGTTTCTCCGGTTTATGTGGAAGGCAAGTCCTTAACCTTATCGGTAACTTCCAGATTCCAGCAAGAAATGTTAGAGAGAGAGGTCAAGAAGAAAGTAATTGAAGAAGAAATGGCCAAGTTGTGGGGACCGTTGACGTTCAAATGTGTCTTGATAGATAGGGGGTCACGTACCGAGCCAAGAAGCGAGGATGAAAATTTATCTCAGATCAACGGAGGAATAGACACGATCCAAGGAGTGATGCTCGCCGCCGAAAAGATTTTTGGATGAGAAAAAGCCGCGGGTTACGCGGCATTTCGAAAGGATACCTTCTCAACCCACTGATGGCGGGGTGTTGTTAGCTGATGAATATTTTTGCTCGAGACTTAATCATCTTATCCGCCTTGTCGGCAAAGTCAAGCAGGGTTTCGGTCTTGATATTGATAGGCTCGATGTAAATTTTAGCAGGCTGATCACTAACCAGTGAGATACAAATTTTGACCTTCATAAGGGTAATTCCGTGATCCTTAATGTGAACATAAGGATTTTCTTCATGACTTTCTGGGACCATAACATGTAGGTGTTGATGGTCGAATCCTGACCTCGAGAGGATCAGGAGAAGAAATCTCACGAAAAACGATTTCTCAAAAACGACGGTGGTCATAGAGCCTCCAATTGGGAATGTGATACGATGCCCTATAATAACATCCTGGTCATGAAATGTCAATTGTTTTGGTTGTTTTGGTGATTGGATGATTGAGGTTAGTCCGATAGGGCCAGGCCTTGAAGATCTGGGATCCCTATAAGGCCTGGCCCTATGGGGATGGGTGGGAATGGTGGGATGAGGTTTCCCTGCAGGCTGAATTGCGCAATGACGAGCTGGATTGATATACAATAGGTTTGTTACCAGTTAGCTTTAAAGATGTTTAACGGAATAAGACAGTTTGGTTCACAAGGGGCGGCTCTAGCCAAGTTAGCCATACTTCAGCGTAGAATTGCCGGTCACAAGACTGAGATTGAAGAGGGTGACGTAAGGGCTGTGGTGACAGGTGATGGGAAGTTGAAAGAACTATATATCAGTGGTGAGAATATGAACACGGCCGTCAAGGTGGTTAACGAAGCCATTACCAAAGCTCAAAAGTACGCGGCCGAAGAGATGAAAGATTCGATGGGAGATTTGTCCAAGGTACTTGGGAATATGCCGAAAGGGTAATGGCATATGCGCAGTATACGGCCGGTCCAAAAAGTAATCGATGCGTTTGAGGCTCTGCCCGGTATTGGGCCGAAGTCGGCGGCTCGGTTGGCGTATTACCTTCTGAACGTGCCCCAAGAGAAGCTGAGTAAGTTTTCCGAGGCTCTCATTAGGCTGAAAAAAGATACCAAACTGTGTTCACTGTGTTTTAATGTGGGTGAGGAGGAGTTTTGTCCGGTTTGTCAGGATGAAAGTCGGGACAAGTCCCAGGTGTGCGTGGTGGAGACTTCTTTGGATTTGCTGGCCTTCGAGCGGGCGGATGGCTACAAAGGCATTTACCACGTCTTGGGAGGTGCGGTGGCACCACTCTCTGGTATTGGGCCAAATGATCTCCGAATTCCCCAACTGATGGCTCGGTTAAAGACCGGCGAGATCAAAGAGCTAATTCTGGCTACCAATCCTAATATGGAGGGAGAGGCGACGGCGATGTACATTACCGAACGGATGAAAGAGATGGGGCTACGGGACACCGTCAAGGTGACCAGGATTGGACGCGGTCTGCCAACGGGGGCGGACATCGAGTACGCCGATGGTCAAACACTGACAAGAGCCCTGGAAGGTCGAGGAGAGATGTAGAGAAAGAACTCAAGGAATCAAGAACTCAAGATAATGTAAAATTATTTTAATGCCCGTACCAATGGGAGGAATAGGCCAGCAAGTGGCCGACAATTTATTTGAGCTAGGACAAAGCACTGTCAAAGCCGCCACTCAGGCGGGAGGTGATATTGTGTCGGGAACGCTCGAACAGTTGACCGGCGCACCCAGCGGAGTCGGTGCTGATCCAGCCGATAAATCGAAGGATCTGGGGGAGCGAGACCTGGAACAACAAAAGATCATGGCGAAACAAAAGGATAATCAGAGATATCAGCAGGTAAAGGCCGAGCTTGATCAATATCGACAGAGGAGGCAAGAACTGGATGCGCAGATTGCCAGGGAAAGAAATCAGCAAGAGCAAGAGAAACAACAAAAGGAGGTTGGGGCAAGGCAGAAGAAAGAGAGTTTTGTTCAAAGTTTACTGAAAAAGGTGGGGGCCGGAAGTCACGGAGAAACGGATAAGCAAAAGGAGTAACCTACAAGGAGAGTCCTTGAAGGTTGTATAAGTGGTTGTTTTTAATAATATGGGTGATGCCAAGAGATTTTAATCGCGATGTGTTTTCTGAGTTAAGACCGTTGGCGTTTATTTTTTCGACCAGGTCGATCCAGCTGTTGGTGGCAAAGCCGGAGAAGCCACCAAAACGGCGGTGATTGTGTTCTAAGGAGTAGAGAGAGCGGATGGATTCGATTTCGTGGTCCGGCATGTTCCATAGCTTGATGGGGAGCTCCAGAATAACAGCTTCTGGAGGAAGTTTTTTTACTTCCAAGTAGACGGGATGCATCTTGATGTTGACCGAATACCCCTTGAGTGGAAGATCTGCCTCCATAAAAAGAAGTGACAAAATCAGAAGAAGAAAAATAACTTTGGTCCGGTTTTTTAATTTGGCAAAAAGAGGTTTTATTTGGAAGCCAATTAGAATGACGGCGGCCAATAGAGCCAGAACGATAAAACGGCTGGGGGTGCGAAAGCCGGTGAAGCCGGGGAAGAGGTAATAAAATAAGGCATAGGGAAGGGGAATGGGGAGGCCAAAAATTCGGAGATTGGTGCCGAAGATTTTGAGAACAGGGCCGAGGGACATGATGATTGAGAAGTAAAAGATATAAATCCAAGGGTTAAAAATATTGAGTTTTGGACCACGTAATTTCGTCATCGCGAGAAGAGTGAACGCGACCTGCCTGCCGGCAGGCAGGCGTGGCGATCCAGGAAATAACGAGTTAATCTGTATAGATTGCCACGCTTTGAATACAAAGCTCGCAATGACAAGGATTATCACGATCCAACCATGGAACTGGGTAAAAATTTGGTCTAGGCCGAGAGAGAAGTGGGCCGCGTCGCGGATGGAACGCGTGGCCTCGGGGAGAGAGGTGTGTAGTTGGTAGTATGGGAAGAGCAGAAAAATCCAGAGGGGAATAAACGGAAGAGAATGCTTCGTCATCTTGACCGAACGAAGTGAGTGGAAAGATCTCATATTTGTGGAGTGAGATTTCTCCACTCCCGCCACGGCGGGCAGGTCGGTTGAAATGACAATGAGGCAGGCGAAGAAGATGAGATAGACGGGGAAGATGCTTTCGGCCATCTGGGCCGTGACAGTGAGAAAAAAGAGAGTGAGAAGCAGGGGACGATTTTCTTTTAGAAAGCGGAGAAAAAAATAGAGAGAGAAAAATAAGGGCCATAAGGAAAATGTTTGGAGATGGGGGAGGTAATGGAAGTGAAAGCCGGAGAAGTTAAAGAGCAGGACAGCCAGAGAAGTGATCCAGATATTTTTAAATAAATATTCAAATAAGAGAAATGAAGACAGAATGGTCAGGAGAAAACCGAGAATCAGAGCGATATTAAAAATGACGATGGGAGAACTAGTCACCAGACGAAAGGGGAGAGTCAAGACAGCCGAGGTGAGAAAAAGATCGGAGTAGGCCAGGGTGTTTTGGTCCGGGGCGAAGAAGGTGCCGTAGTAAAGCGATTGGCCGGACAAGAGATTGTTTTGTACCTGGCCAATAATGTAGGCGATGAGCCTGGTGTCGTTGTTGTCCGGCAAAGTGTCTCTAGGGTAAATAAAGGCAGAGGGGTAAATAAATAGGATCAAAAGAAGGGAGGTGAGCGTAATTGCCAGCCATCGTTTCATGGCTAAGAGTATACAATAGAGGTAATGCTGAAGATTTTTAATTCGTTGTCCAGAAAAATTGAAGAGTTTGTGCCGATTAACCATGGAAAAGTGGGGATGTATGCCTGTGGTCCGACGGTTTATGACTTTCCTCATATTGGGCACGGCAGGAAGTATGTGAATGACGATGTTCTCAGAAGAGTTTTGGAGGTGGTGGAGGGTTACCAAGTAACTCATGTCCAGAATATTACCGATGTGGGGCATTTGGTGTCCGATGCGGATGAGGGAGAAGATAAATTAGAAAAAGGTGCCGAAATGACCGGCAAGACGGTCTGGCAAGTGGCAGAGCAATTTATGGATTATTTCCTCAAAGAGATGGATTCGCTAAATATTTTGCGTCCGAATGTGCAGTGTAAGGCGACGGATAATATTCCAGAACAGATCGGGTTGATACAGAAAATTATGGAAAATGGCTACGCCTATGACACACCGGAAGCGGTGTATTTTGAGGTGACTAAATTTGCCGATTATGGCCAACTTTTTGGACAGTCTTTGGAAGATAAACTAGTAGGAGTTCGGGGGGAAGTGGTGACGGAGAATAGTAAAAAAAATCCGGCGGACTTTGCTCTCTGGTTTAAAAGAGTGGGTAAATTTGCCCAACACGCAATGCATTGGGAGAGCCCCTGGGGGGACGGTTTCCCCGGCTGGCACATCGAATGCTCGGCCATGAGTATGAAGTACCTCGGTGAGCAAATTGATATCCATACTGGCGGGGAAGATCATTTGTCTATTCATCACCCAAACGAAATTGCCCAGAGTGAGGCGGCCACCGGTAAGAGGCCTTTTGTGAAATATTGGTTTCACAGTTTATTTCTGGCGGTCGATGGTAAAAAAATGAGTAAGAGCTTGGGGAATGTTTATAAAGTGGCGGATGTGGTGGAGAAAGGTTTTTCACCGATGGCACTCCGATACTACTACTTATCCGCCCACTATAGAAAACAAATGAATTTTTCTTGGGAGGGGATGGAAGGAGTGTCGAATTCTTACAAAAAACTGAAGAAAGAATTTTTGGCTCTCCGATTGGAAGGTGGGCAGGATAAAAATATTTTTGGACCAAGTGCGGATGAAAGTTTGACGGGAAGAGGAAAGTTTTTCCGAGATGAGTTTGTAAATGCGGTGGAGGACGACATGAATATGTCGGCGGCTATCGCCGTTGCCAGGGCGGTCTTGAAAGACGAAAAGCTAAAAGACTTTGAAAAGAGAAGGCTGGTAGAAAACTTTGACCGTGTTTTTGGTCTGAAATTATCAGAAAGGGACGAGATACCGGCCGATATTCCGGCCGAGGTGATGGAGATGGTTAACAAGAGAGAAGAAATGAGAAAGTCTAAGCAGTGGGCCGAGTCCGATGCTTTACGCAAAGAAATTGAAGACAAGGGCTACAAAGTGTCCGACTTTTTTGATGGAGTAACGGTGGAGAAGATATAAAAAGACCCGCCTTGCGGCGGGGTCGAGGGGAAAATGCGTTATTATCTTTTCAATTTTCTAATCTCTTCGATCAAGGTGTCTATCTTGAGGGCTATCAAACCGAGGAAGACTGCGATCATAAAAAGAATCGCGAATAAAGTCCCGAGTATTGTTCCGATGACGGGGGGAGTAAACATATTTTTCTCCTTATTTCTTAGCTGACATTTTTGAGGCTATCTTATCAAGACCTAGCCAGGCGTTTCCTCCGATGTATAAGCCAGAGAGGACAATTGCGAATGTAATGTTTACGTATCCAGATAACGAGAGCACCCCGAGGACAAGTAAGCCCAAAAAGGCTATTAACCAGGTTAGTCTTTCAAGATTCATTTTTTCTCCTTTGTTTAAAATGAAGGACTGTGAATTTAGAATGACAGGATCACGTAGCCGAGAAGCCCTGCTGCGGCACCGCTAATGAGTATTCCTAATTGGGAATTGACGAATAGAACTCCTATGGAAGGAGCGATTAGTGACATTAGCATTAATGCTCCGAGAGCGATTGCTGCCATTATGGATATTTCCACCTGTCTTTCTCCCTTGTGGGATAGCCCGGTAGCAATGGAGAATACCACGAACAATCCAGAAATTTGAAGTGCGGCCGTACGAGTTACTTCGCCTAGGCCGAAGACTGGGGTAAGGCTGGCCACAATGAGAGCGATAAGAAATAAGTAAAACAGGACGCTAGTGTAACCTTTGGCGGTCATGATTTCTCCTTTGGTTGAATTGGTTGAATGTAAATGAGATCAGATAAGGCCTATAATAACATACTGATGCTAAATTGTCAAGTTTTGTGCCTGGTTGGGGGATATAAAGAACCCGCCGTAAGGCGGGTTGGTGAAGCTAATAAAGCAGGGAAAGAAGTAGCCTAGGCTGAACGTGTGCTAGACTAAATTATGAGGTCAAAATGGGTTCCCAGTGTCTTGATTTTGACAGTGTTGAGCTTGGCCGGCTGGCAGGTTTATGGCCTGATGGTCAGAAAACCGTCTTTGGACGATCCGGAGGTGCTGGCGGCTTCGACGACCAGGACCTTGGAAGAGAGGGTGGCTTCGCTGGAAAGTCGGGTATTGGTGCTGGAAAGGAACACGGGGTTAATTAAGCCCAAAACCACCGGTAAACTCAAAGAACAGTTTGTAACGCTTTCCGGAGGTTCGGTGAATGCTAGTGATTGGACTAAAATTTCGGGGACGGATTTCTCCTTTGATGCCGCCCTATACGGTGGATCGGTGGAAGTTTCTTGGCAGGGTTGGATTGAAAATGGCAAGGGTTCGGTGAGACTTTACGACAGTACCAATCATCGAGCAGTGGACAGCAGTGAGCTTTCAGTCGATAGTGGGGTGAGGTCGAGCTTTTATAGTAAGCCAATTTCTATTTGGAGGGGACAGAACCAGTATTATCTTGAAGGAAAAAATCCCTGGGGAGAGATGACTGTTTCTGGACCTCGGCTGAGAATTGTGACGAGGTAGTTTTTTTATTTAATGGCGATCATGCGGCGGATGGGGAGTTCGGCCTTGGCTCGCAGTTCTTCCGGAACGGTGATTTCGAATGCCATATTTTCCAAGGCGGCGATGACGGTTTCCAGATTATTGGTAGCCATGTGGGGACATCTTTTTTGGATAGAACAAACCTGTAAAACGTTTTTGTGTTTGGCGGCCAACATCTCCACCATGGCGCACTCGGTAAAGAAAGCGACTTGTTTGTCTTGAACATCAGGCTCGGTGATGTTTTTGATCATTTCACCGGTCGAGCCGGAAAAGTCGACTTTCTCGACCACTTCGGGAGGGCACTCGGGGTGGGCCATGATGTAAACGCCTGGGAAGTCTTTTCTAAGTTCGGTGACGTCTTGAGGAGTGAATTTTTCGTGGACTTCGCATTTGCCCTCCCACCCGATGAAGAGGGGGATATTCGGTCTGGGTAGGGGCATTGCGCGCAATGTCCGTACGGATGCATTCATATCGGGGAAGTATATATCGGCACCCATGTCGCGGGCGACGTTCTGAGCCAGAAATTTATCGGGCAGGAAAATAACTTGGTTGGTTTTCCAGTTCTTAAGAGCCCATTTGACGACTTTGGCGGCATTGCCGGAAGCGCAACAAACATCGACTTCGGACTTGGTATCGGCGTCGGTGTTGACATAAGCTACTACCGGAACACCGGGGAACATGGCCTTTAACTTTCTGACATCGGCTCCGGTAATGCTGGAGGCTAGAGAACAACCAGCACGGAGAGAGGGGATAAGAACGGTTTTGGTGGGATTCAAAACTTTAGCTGTCTCGGCCATAAACTTGACACCCAAGAATAAAATGACGTCGGCCTTTGTTTCAGAGGCTTTGCGGGAAAGTTCCAATGAATCTCCTCGAATACCCAGAACTTCATCACACTGTAAATCCCAGCTCATGTAATTGTGTTTAAGGATGACGGCGTTTCTTTCGACGACTAAACGATTAAGTTTCTCGACCTGGCAGGCCTTGATCCAGAGCTCAAAGTCCGGAGAGTACTGAGAATATTTTTCTTTGAAGAGATCGAAGATTTCTTCCAGGGTTAGTAGATTAGTTATAGTGTTATTGTAACACTAACCTGCAGAATGTCAAATGTCAGGCTATACTATATTAATGCAACAAAAAACCAGATCGACATTGAGAACTGCATTAGGAATTTTTCTGATTGTTTTTGGTTTTACGGGCATGATTTTACCCATCCTCCCCGGTTGGTGGGTGGCTTTGATCGGTTTGGAAATATTGGGCTGGAAACTGGTGATTGATAGACACAAGCCGTGGAAGGAAATAATTAGTTTTAAGGATAAGTTAAATGATTAAGCTGATAGCTAAGGCCAGCAACCTCAACTTGTCTGAATTAATCCGTGAGGGAGCAAAAAAAGAGATCAAAGCCCAAACTAAACGAATTAACAGAGATGACTGGAGGGAGTTTGTGGGGGCTTTGAAAACTGGACCAAAAGACATGTCTTTGACAATAAACGACATTTATAAATGAAAAAGTTAATCGATTCGGACTTTTTGGTAGGTTTATTTCGCGACGAAAGAGATCGTTTGGGTATAATTATCAGTCAGTAGTAAAGTATCGTTGTTATTAGTAGTAATATAATAAATATATGTCTGACAAAAATTCATTTGAAGTAGCACCCGGTCCTTGGGGAATGGAGAAAAAAGCAAATGGCAGAGTAGAGGTAAATTTACCCGGTGATGTTATGGTTTTGAAAGTGAAACCGAATGAAAGCGGTGTTTTGTATTTTTCAAACGGAGAGAAGGTTGTGATTATGGATGAATTAAATAGAAATGGAGTTGGGGTTGATGTGAATGTCCATGGATCTTTAATTGAAACCGAAGTTAAAATGGAAGATTTTAAGCCAACTATTGATGATGGGTTTGCTGAACTAATTTTGAAATCATGGCCTGAAGGATCCATGCTTTTAAAAAATTTAGTAGTTCATGGGATTTTGACCAACAATGGTGTTGAGTATCGGGTTTTGAGAAACAACGGAGAACCTGTCTCGTTTGTAAAAGACCACTATATGTATATACCCGTAGTAGATGGGAATAAGACTGATTTTTCGGACAAATAGAAGCCGATGGGACGTCGTTTTTAGTCACAACCCCATGATTTCTTTGAGTTGTTTGGTTCTTGCCGACATAGTTTGTGTCATAAAAGATCTTTTGACACCTGTGGAGTAGTCATATTCTTGATCCTTAGCCAGATCTAAAGGTTCCCCATTTGAAAGTTCCACATACCAGTGTTTTCCCTCATCTGTTGGGATCACTTTGGGGGTGACTCTTTTATCCGACAAGTGGTAAAGAAGCTCGGTGACCACATAACAGTAACCGAAATATGGATGTTTTTCGCTCCATAAATGGCGATATTCTTTGCGGACATTTTTCTTTCCCAATATTAAAAGACCGCGGTAAAGTTCAGTTTTAAACTCTTCCGAACAAATCAATAATTCGAGCGGGGTATTGCCTTCGGAGGATCGTTGTCTGCCAAATTCCATACTCAAGATTCTAGCATGGTAGGTAAGGTAAAATATAAACATGAGTTTAAAGGTAGGAATTGTGGGTTTGCCAAACGTAGGAAAATCGACGTTGTTTAACGCGCTATTGAAGCGACAGCAGGCTTTGGTGGCCAACTATCCTTTCGCGACGATAGAACCGAATGTAGGAGTAGTGGAAGTACCAGATGAACGTTTGCGAGTTTTGGCCGAGATATCAAAGAGCGTGAAGATAGTGCCCGCGACAGTGGAGTTTGTGGATATTGCCGGGCTGGTAGCTGGAGCGTCGACTGGGGCCGGCTTGGGGAATAAATTTCTGACTCATATCAGGGATGTGGATGTTATTTTGCAGGTGCTGAGAGACTTTAAGGATCCGGAAATTGTTAAGGAGGGTTCAGTGGATCCCAAAACGGATTATGAGGTTATCGAAACGGAGTTAATTTTGAAAGACTTGGAAACAATACAAAAACTCAAGAACTCAAGAACTCAAGAACTCAAAACAGACGAAAGAAAAAAAGTTCTAGTTGAAAGACTTTGGGAAGGTTTGAATGCCGGACGCGCAGCACGAGACGTGCTGCATGAGGAGGAGGTAGAGTTGGCGAGGGATTTATTTTTGTTGACGATGAAGAAGGAAATTATGGTATTTAATGTGGGTGAAGATGATCCGAGGCTAAAACAAGATATTCGGTGGAGTGAGATTTACCCGCAAGGGGTATCCAGGAGAGCCACTCCGCCAAAGGCGGATCGCAATGACGTAGAGAAGGTGAAAAACAGCGACGGGTTATATATTTGTGCCAAGATTGAGTCGGAGTTGTCGAGCTTGTCGGAAGAAGACGGCATAGCCTACATGAAAGAGCTGGGGATAGGGGAGTCCGGCTTGGATAGACTTATTCGGAAAGCCTACGCTACTCTTGGTTTGATTAGTTTTCTAACCACGGGAGTGACCGAAAGCAGAGCTTGGACTGTATCAAAGGGTACCAAAGCACCTCATGCGGCGGCTGTAATCCATACGGACTTCGAAAAAAAGTTTATCAAAGCTAAGGTGTGTGCGTATGACGAGTTTGTGGCCAATGGAGGTTGGAAAGAGGCGGCCGAAAAAGGCAAAGTCCGGTTTGAGGGCAAGGAATACGAGATAAAGGATGGAGATGTGGTAGAGTTCATGGTTGGTTTGTAGTAAAATAGGCAAGGTTATGAAAACTAAGACAACTAAGGCAACTAAGACAGTAAAGATAAGTAAGGAAATTAAGACAGCCGAGACAAAGCCGGTCGTGGGTGTCGCACACCAGTACGAGCTCGTGGTCGTCTATCCTTCCTCCGAGAACGAACTGGGAGCAGAAAAACTGATTAGTGAGAAGTGCAAGAAGCGCTCTCTTAAAGTAGTCAGTGTGGATAAATGGGGTACGAAGACCATGGCCTACGAAATTAAAAAACAAAGCCGCGGGTACTATTTGAAACTCGTGATCGAAGGCGCCGCCGAGGCAGTTCAACTACTGGAGAAAGACTTGCAGATGGATGACACGATGTTAAGATTTTTATTGATTAGAATTTAAAGCACAGAGAATATGAGTACAAGAAGTTTAAATAGAGTTACCCTGATTGGAAACCTGACCCGTGATCCGGAATTAAAATACACCCCCCAAGGAACGGCGGTGGGTACTTTTAGCATCGCTACCAACCGTGAGTGGACTGATTCTTCGGGTCAAAAACAAGAGGGTGTAGAGTTTCATAGAATTGTCGCTTGGGGGAAACTGGGAGAAATTTGCAGTCAACTGTTGATAAAAGGTCAAAAGGCTTTTGTGGAAGGTCGACTACAAACAAGGGCTTGGAAAACTCAGGACGGCACGGACCGACAAGTGACCGAAGTGATCATTGATGAAATGATTGCCTTAAATACCCCCAAAGGCTCTGCCGAGAGTTACGAACCGTCTACCATCAGAACGGAGCCCCAACCGGAACAGGTTTCACCGGCTGAGGAGGTCTTTACGGCAGAAGATAAAGGAACGGACGACAAAGCTACCGACGAAATTCCATTTTAATTAAAAATAAACCCATGATACTAAAAAAGAAAATTCGAAAATCCAGCAAACCTTGTCCTTTTTGCGTCAAGAAAGCCGAACCGATTTACAGCGACCTCGAGTCGTTGGCCGTCGGTGTTTCTCCTAAAAAAAGAATTGTGTCCCGTTGGACAACCGGTGTTTGCGAAAAACACCAGCTAAGATTGGCCCGCGCAATTAAACGTGCTAGACATTTGGCGCTACTGCCGTTTGTGGATAGGGCTAATTAGTAAAGATTTTTCTGCCCATGAAATTGAACCTTGTTAGACGATATTTAGTTAGTATTATTTTGTTGCTGGGATTTGGTTTTGGAGGATATAAATGGGGTGTCTATACCGTTGAAAGCCGATATCAGGATAACAGTATGGTAGATACCCGAGTCATGAACGAGGTGCTTTTACGGTTGAAGAAGAATTATTTGAAGCCTGAGGATATCAAGGCGGATCAACTAATGTACGGAGCGGCAATGGGAATGACAGAATCTCTAAAAGACCCGTATACCGCCTTTTTTCCACCAATAGAAAATGCCAGGTCCAAAGAAGATCTTCGAGGAGAGTTTGGCGGGGTGGGGATTCAGCTGGGGTTTGTGGAGAAAACTTTGGCGGTAATGACACCACTCAAAGACAGTCCGGCGATGAAGGCCGGTTTGAAAGCGGGTGACCTGATTTTGAAAATTGTGGATGAAAAGGAAAATATCTCGAAAGACACCGGTGGACTGGCGATTGATGAGGCGGTTAACTTGATCAGGGGGGAAAAGGGAACCGAGGTTAAGCTGACTATTTTTAGAGAAACAGAAAAACAATCAAGAGAGGTGACCTTGGTTAGAGATGTAATCAATGTGCCGTCGATGGAGCTTGAATGGCTTGACAATAATCGGGTGGCTCATATTAGAATCAACAAGTTTGGTGAAAAAACTCTGCCGGAGTGGGAAAAAATAGTGAGTGAGGTGAAAGCCAAGGGAGCTAAAGGGGTGATACTGGACGTTCGCAACAACCCCGGTGGTTACCTGGAAAGAGCGGTGGAATTGGGGAGTGAGTTTGTTAGCGATGGGGTGATTGTCAAACAAAAAGATCGAAATAAAACGGAAGTTGGTAGCGTCAATCGTCAAGGAAAACTGATTGGTATACCCCTGGTGGTCTTGATTAATCGTGGTTCGGCCTCTGCTTCCGAGATCTTGGCCGGAGCTTTGAGTGAGAGATTGGGAACCAAACTGATAGGTGAAAAAAGCTTTGGTAAGGGGACGGTACAGGACGCCCAAGAAATAGGTGATGGGTCTTCACTGCACGTAACCGTAGCCGAGTGGCTACTGCCATCCGGCAGAAGTATCCATGGCAATGGTTTGGAACCGGATGTAAAAGTGGAGTACGTGTACGATGAAAAGAATCCCAAGGCGGATAACCAGCTGGATAAAGCTCTGGAAGTACTGAAAGGATTGGTAGCACCGGTGGCAAAGAAATAGAAAAACTCAAAAAATCAAAAACTCAAATAAAAAGCCCCCGCAGTGCGGGGGTGAGAGGTGTTTACTTGCGGGATATTTTGATTCCGTGAGTCTGAGCAAGACCGTAGAGGATATTAATGATGAAAATGGCGATGAACTCATCCAGTGGTCCGGGGAATAGGACACCGATAAGCAAAGCGATTCCGATCAAAGCCATGGCTACAACAAATGCAAACCAGTTGAATCTTGGTTGCTTTTCTGCTTTGGTTTCTGGAGTTGGTTCTTTTTCGATACTTTCCAGCTTGGGTAGATCCTCAACATCATGAACGAAGTTTTCGGTATGCCCGTGTCCCCTGAGACCCAGTAAATCGTCGTAAAAGTTTTCCTTGAAGTCCATTTAAGTACCTCCTGAGATGAATTATTTTAGTTTTCCGGTGAGCCAGGCAAGGCCGCTCGGGGTGATTAAGTCGGAAAGGGCTTCCCATTTTTCTGGTAGGGCGACCTGAATGGCAGCTATTATTTCCAATAATGCTTGAGCCCATTGGGCCTCTTCCAGATGTTTTACCAGTTGGGAAGTAGCGCCGTCTTCGGGAAGAAGTTCGAGTACCTTATGAAGGTCTTCAACGAACTGGCGAGAGCGATTTTTGGCGGCTTGTTCGACCTGCTCGAGTCTGGATTTTATGTCCGGGTCTGACTGGAGATTCAGGAAAAAAAGTTTGCCCTCTTCTTTGCTGAAAGGGGTGATTTCAAGGCGGCGGAAGATGGGGCGATAGGTCGCCATCACGATTGTGTTTCCTGGAATCGTGAATGTGCTATCGTCTTCCTCGCGAACACCTTTGTTGATCAGCTCTTCTGCGATATCCACATCGTAACTGAATTCCGTTATTGGGAATACCTGATCGGCTTCTCCCAAGTTGGCGATCACGGTGGTGTTACCGGTGGTGATGGCCATTGAACCCTGTAAAAGAATCTTCATTAAAATGCCTCCGAGTTAATTTTTTTCAGGTGCGAACTTCAACCGATAGTTTACCACAAAAACCCTCCGGGGTAAGCCGGAGGGAAGAGAAGCGGAGAGAGAAATTAGACCAGCAAGCCGATGATCACCAGGACGATGTACAAGGCATAAAGATCAGGAAACCAGAAGAATCCTTTGGCGAAGTAATTGGTTTCTGGGATATAGGTATTCCCGATGGCTTTGGTAGCTTCGTTTTTCTTGGCGAGCTGTTTTGGGTAGATGAAAAGGACATAGATCAGATTGATGGTCCAGATAATCAAGGCGATGTATCCAAGGAAGGGAGCACCAACGTGAAGAGCTAGAGCGACGACAATGACTGTCACTTCCGCTACGGCCAATATAATCGTGCCAATTAAACCAAACATGGCAACCAGACAGCTGTAGATGACAGTGCCGCACCCACCACCAAGGCTCTTGAGATAGGCGTTTTCGGCTAACTCGATAGCATCATCGTCACCGTTTTCTTTGGCCTTTTCATAGGCCTCTTTCAGTCCATCGTTTTCTTTGTTCGCGGATACCAGCTTGCGAAGCGTATCTGAAGTATTCCAGGCAAGGAAAGGTAAGGAAAGCAGAAAAGTGAAAAGTGAAAGCAAGGCGAGAAAAATAATCATCGAGTCTCCTTTTGAATGTCAATGTGGATGAATCAAACTAACAGCCTATATAGTATCACAGGTGTGGCTGGATTGCAAGTTAGGTTGTATGGAGTGAGATTTACCCGCAAGGGGTATCCAGGAGAGCCACGTCATTTCATTCTTCGCAATGACGATATTAGGGGAGGGATTTGAGGGTGGATAGGGTGAATTCGAACATTTCGTCGAGCCTACCCTCCATGATTTCTTTGAGATTGTGCCAGGATTTGTCGATCCGGTGATCGGTGAGCCTATTTTGGGGGAAGTTGTAGGTTTTGACCTTTTCGGCCCGCATGCCGCTACCGACGGCCAGGGAGCGCTGGTTGGACTGAGCACTAAGGCGCTTTTCTTCCTCCGCCTGCCAGATCTTGGCGCGGATCATGTTTAGGGCGATTTCTTTGTTTCTAGCCTGGTAGCGTTCTTCGTGAACGAAGACGGTCAGGCCTGTAGGGAGGTGGGTGAGGCGGACGGCGGTGTTGACCTTATTCACGTTTTGGCCTCCAGGGCCACCGGCACGGGTAAACTGCCATTCCAGATCCTGATCTCTTACGACAAGCTGATTGGGCTTGATTTCGGGTAGGACAGCCACTGTAGCGGTGCTGGTGTGTATTCGGCCGGCGGACTCGGTGTCCGGAACTCGCTGAACGCGATGGACGCCGGACTCGTACTGAAAGGTTTCGTAGGCGCCGTGATCCCAGAGAGAACGATCCGGTCGACTAACTCGAATGACGCCTTCGTCGATAGCCTCGATAGAAAAGCCGTGGTTTTGAGCAAAGCGAGAGTACATACGGAGAAGATCATTGGCAAAAATTTTGGACTCGTCACCGCCGGCGGCTCCGCGGATTTCGATAATGGCGGGGGATGAATCCGGTGATGGGCGGACACGGGGGTCCGCCCCTACGGGGGAGGGATTGTTTTCGGAACTGGTAAGAAGATTTTGGAGCTGGGCCTGGAGACGGATAATCTCAATGGTCGCCAGGGAGCCTAGCTCAAGATCGGAGACGAGAGCTTCATTAGCTTTGATTTCAGCCTCGATGCGATTGATTTCGGCTTGAATATACGGGTTGTCCATATTAAGATTTTATAGTTAATGGAGTGAGATTGCCACGTCCCGCCAGGGCTGGACTCGCAATGACGGAGGGGAATTTGATCTAGGCGGCGGGAGCTTCTTTGACGACCTTTTTCTTGACGTCGAGCATTTCTTTGAGGGATTTGGGGGTTTTATCAACCACTTCAAGGCCTTTTTTATTTTTCCTGACATAGCCTTCGGCCGCTTTGCGTTTGGCCATAAATTTGTCTACTCTACCCATAGCGTCGATAAACTTTTGAGTTCCGGTAATGAAGGGGTGACATTTGTTACAAACGTCTACGTGGAGAGTAGGGCGGGAGCCGCCGACGGTGAAAGTATTCCCGCACGCACAAGTGACGACCATTTCGAGATAATCAGGGTGAAGATTCTGTTTCATAGCTTCTGTATTCTACCACGCGAGGCTAAAAATGGCAAAAAAAGGAGACACTGGTAGTGTCTCCTAAGGAGAAAGATGGGAAGCTATACGTTTGTGTTGATGATTACACAAGAAACGGCAAAAAATATGAAGGAGAAAAAGCTAGCGAGGAGGCTACTCCCAAAGATAAATGCAGCTCCCCAGGAAAGTGGAGAAGCTACGGTGGTTACGATGAAGAGGAACGTAGGCAGACTTATGCCCAAGACAATTCCGGCGATGTTTCTGACTTCCTTCAACCATTCGATATTTTTGGTTGAAAAATTCCCCTTATGAGGTTGTTTGTTTGCCATTTTTACTCCTTGCTCCCGGGTGGGGAGATTTTATTGAAGTGAGATGTGGATAGTGAGTCCAAATGAGCACAAAGTGAGGATCCAGGCGAAAATGACTACAGGAATCTGTGTTAGAGGGAGCGTCATTATGGCCATAATGCTCAAAAAGAGCAAAAATAAGGTTATCAAAATTGCCAAAAACAAATCAAAACGTCTTGTTTTCATGGTTTCTCCTAAATTTAAAGATCTCCGGCTGGGCCGGGTGAGAGTGCTTGACGAAGTTGGCCTATAGTAGCACGGTGAGACTGGGATGTCAAATTATGAGTATCGTTGGTGGAGTGAGATTGCCACAGTCGCCTAGGCGACTTCGCAATGACGGATTAAGGCCTGGCCCTGGGGAAAGGAGCCTATCTTTTTTCGGAGAGGTAGACGCCGGAGATAATCACTGCCGTGGCGAGGATGGTGACAGGGGTGAAAGGCTCTCTGAGCCAGAGGATGGAGAGAGGAACGGAGAAAGCAGGCTTCAAGTAAGTAAAAATGGCGGCTTCCGAAGCCTCGATGAGCCTTTGTCCTTCTTGATAAGCCCAAAAGGCGATGATTGAGCCACCAATGGCCATAAAAAGAATACCAGGTACGGCTTGGCTAGCCAGGGTAAAGCCGGTTTTTTCGACGAGAACCATAATCAAGAAAAAGGGAATGCTGATAACGAAAGACGTAAACGTGAGTTTGATGGGATCGATATTAATTTTTTTGGAAAAAATGAGAAAGGTGGCCCAAATAATATCACTGACGATGACTAAGATATTTCCCTTGATGGAGAGTGAGGAGAGTGAGTGGCCGGTGAGAAAAGGTTCAAGAGCCAGAATGAGTGTGCCACCAATAGCAATGGTGAGACCAAACCACTCGCGCCGCTTGAGAGTTTCTTTAAGAAAAATAATACTCCCCAGAATAATAAAAATTGGACTGCTGGACTCCAGAATAGAAGCCTCGATGGAAGTGGTGGCTTGGAGGCCGTAGAAAAGTGGGAGTAGAGTGAGAGGGGTACCAAGAAGAGCGAGAGTGATGAGCCACCTATAATTAGTTTTAGGAGTGTGGGGAGAGGCGTGTGAGCGATGCAGGAGAAAGATGGGGAAAAAAATTAAAGTAGCGATGAGATAGCGATAAAAAAGAAACTGAGCGGGAGTGGTGAAGTTTAGGGAGTATTTGATGATCGGCGCGGCGAAACCCCAAAGGGCTGTGTTCAGGAGTAAAAAGGAATAGGCTTTGAAGCGGGACGGTGAAAGGGGAGGCATACATTCATGATAATGAAAAGAACTCAAGAACTCAAGAACTCAAGAACTCAAGAACTCAAGGAATCAAGATTGAAGGCCTGGCCCTATGGGAGCTGTATTACTTTGGCGCGGGAGAGGTAGTCTTTACCTTCGTACTTCTTGGTGATGGCAAAGATGGTTTGATCGGTTTTCAAGTCGATTAGTTTGATGGTGGATTTTTTGGTGAGGGTGTAAAGAACCTCTTGATTATTTATATTTAGGCCGATGGTTTTCTTTTTGATATCAACTGAACTGATTTTGGCGACTAAAGTGGACGAGGTCATGGGATTGGGATCGACTTGGACGACGGCCACTCGTTTGGCTAAGATGATGTCGTCTTTGATGAGAGTACCGATAACAATTATTTTGTCGGAGAGAGCAAGAGAAGAAAGTTTGGTAACGGAGCCGGACTTGATAAAAGTGGTTTTAGCATCGGTGGTGATTTGGATCAGGGGACCTTCTTTTGAGTCGATGGTAATGTTACCGGAGTTTATCGAGTTGATCACTCCGACGTAACCCACCAGGATTTGAAGATTAATTTTTTCTCTAAGACTGGCTTCGGTGGAACTAATGTTTTCCTCAACCATTTTCTTGATTTTGTCTTGGATGTCTTGAGTAGCCGATGGAGTGGCGGTGGCGGCATAAACTGAGGTGGAGTGAGATCCTTCGACTGCGCTCAGGATGACGAATAAAAAGGTAAGTAAAAAAATTAATTTATTAGTTTTCATTCGGGGAGAGTAGTTGATTGGATAATGGTGATGGACTCCGACTCGGTGGAGTAGTCCGGCAAGAGGGTGGTGACGGTAATGGTGTTTTCTCCGGCGATTAAATTTATTTGAGCGGAAAAAGTTCCTTCGGCACTGGACTGGATAATTAAATCATCGATTTCGGTGATGATGGTTAGATTCGCGTCCGGGGTAGCTTTTCCGGACAGGGAGATGGTTTTTTCGGAAATGACGGCGTGATTTTGGGGACTGATGATTTCAACGGATTTTTTGGCCGGGGAAGGGGTGGGGACAGTTTTGGTTGAGGAAGTGTCGTTTGACGAAGGCAGACTACTGACTGAGTTGTTGGCCAGATTAATGCCAATAAGAATGATGGCTCCCAGGAGGACACCAAAGATGACGGCTAAGAGGACTTCTTTGCGCATAGCTTCTAGATTATATACCCCAATGGCTGTGGTATTATTTACTCATGGAAATTACATATCTTGGAGGCTTGGGTTTTAAATTAAAAAGTAAGTCCGGATTTGTTATCTGTATGGATTTAATTGAAAGCGATTTAGCCGATGTAGTGACGGTGTCTCAGCGTGATGAAGAAGATGGCAAGGTGGTTAAAGTAGTGACCACGCCGGTGAACAGACAGGAGACCTTTGTGATTGATCGAGAAGGGGAGTACGAAATTGCCGGAGTTCAGTTTACGGCCATGAAAACATCCCCAGAAAAAAATTTAGTCATGGCGATAGTTATGGATGGTCTACATATTGTTCATTTGGGAAGCCTGGGAGTAGAGCTGACCGATGCCCAAATCGAAAAACTGGGATCGGTGGATGTCATGATGATACCGATAGGCGAAAAGAACACTTTTGGCGTTGATGAGACGATCGACCTCATTAAAGAAGTCCAGTCCTCGTATGTCATTCCGATGCTCCTCACCGGACTAGACGAATTTTTGGAAAAGAATAAATATCCACTGGTGGGAGAAGCGGTTCACAAGGTAAAAATAGATGAAGGCAGTCTGCCCGACGATACACAAATTTTGCTAATGAATGGCTAGCACACGGCTACCGCCCCACGCAGATGACGCCGAAAGATCTATTTTGGGATCTGTTTTGATTGATAAAGATGCGATTGTGGAAATTGCCATCGTTTTACGACCGGAAATGTTTTACAACGATAATAATGGCAAGATTTTTGAATCGATGTCGGCTTTGTATGAGAATCGAGACCCCATTGATGTTTTGACGGTGTCCGATTGGTTGAAGAAAAATAAACTTTTGGATAGAGTAGGGGGACGAGCCTATCTTTCGGAACTTTCAAACGAGGTGCCGGTGGCTTCGCACGTACCCAAGTACGCGCAGATTGTCAAAGATTGTTATATCAAAAGACTTTTAATTTCTGCCGGCGCGCAGATGGGGGAGATGGGCTTTGATGAGAGCCGGCCACTGGGGGAGATTCTGGACAAGGCCGAACAGTCGGTGTACTCCCTGTCCCAGTCGCATGTTAGAAAAACTTTTGCTCCGATTAAAGACGTGTTGGCCGAAAGTTTTGATCGGCTGGACTCGCTCCACAACTCACCGGATGGACTTCGAGGTGTCCCCACCGGTTTTACGGATCTTGATAATATGCTGGCCGGTATGCAGGACAGTAATTTAATTATTTTGGCGGCCCGGCCCGGTATTGGAAAAACATCTTTGGCGACTAACATTGCTCAGTTTGCGGCCGTGGAGAGGAAACTGCCGGTGGGTTACTTCGCTCTCGAAATGAGTAATCTGGAGATGGCGGACAGAATGCTTGTTGGTCAAGCCAATATTGATGCTTGGAAATTAAAAACTGGCAACTTGAAAGATGACGACTTTGCCCGTCTGTCCGAAGCGATGGGGGTATTGGCAGACTCGCCGCTTTACATTGACGATACGCCGGGTCAATCTATCTTGGAACTGCGGACCAAAGCCCGCAAACTACACTCTCAGGTTGGTTTGAAACTGCTGGTAGTGGATTATTTACAGCTAGTCGTGGGGGATAAGTCTTATGATAGTCGGGTACAGGAAGTGGGAGCGATCTCTCAGGGTCTAAAAAATCTGGCTCGTGAGCTGAAAATTCCGGTACTGGCTCTGTCTCAGCTAAATCGAAGTATCGAGAGCCGGACGGAGAAGATTCCCCAGCTTGCCGACTTGCGTGAGTCGGGGAGTATTGAGCAGGATGCCGATGTGGTGATGTTTATGTACCGGGTGGATGATAATAATTTGGCGGACATGAAACTGTCGATCGCCAAGCATCGAAATGGGAGTTTGGGCACGATTGATCTTAAATTCAGAGGCGATAGAGTTAAGTTTTACGGCATTGATCGGGGACACAAGAACTAGCTATAGGAGTTTGGGTTCTCATAGAAAAGACCCCGCGGGTGCAGGGTCTGAAAGAGAAATAATATATCAATCAGTACTTGATATAGTACCATTGGTCTCCAAACATGGCGTGGTCGTGCCAAAGTTCGAGACGGTCACTTTCGCGGAGATAGACGGTCCAGCGGCCCAAAAAATAGGAAGTTCGGGGAAGGTTTTTGAGGTTGACAATAACTTCTTTTACGTCTGAGCTTTGAACTCCGAGCCAAAACTTGATCAAATGGGAGTAGGTTGTTGTGATTGTTTCGGCAGAACCGACTGAAATCCAGGGTTTGGCTTGTTTTTGAATATATTGGAAGTCAAAACTAGCAAAGGCGTACATTAAGACAGCCATGGTCATGGTTAACCCGGCCAGGTAAAAACCTGAAATGGGAAAGTAAACGAGAGTTGGGTTCAGAAGCGCAATCAGTACCATGATCGGCATGAGGAAAAATAGAGTAAGAGCCATACTTTTTAAATTTTTTGCGACGTTCAAAGAAGTCTCCTTGGGATTGTCAAGTTGCGTGTTTTCTGTGGGTAGTATATGCTGTGGGTTGTATTTTGTCAAAAATTCGATATAGATCACAAATAATGTTACCAAGAAAGGTGTGGATAGATCATAAATAGGTTACCGTAGTCGTCTATGACTATGGCAACCAAAAAAGACATC
>LCKO01000008.1:0-546 GCA_001001485.1 Candidatus Collierbacteria bacterium GW2011_GWB2_45_17 | reverse complement strand
ACCGATGATCTCTGAGTATGTTTCTCATCTGCAAGGTAACAAACAGTGGACTCATGACCCCAAAACGACAGCACTACTCCTAGCTATGAGTGAAGCCACCGTCAGAAGAAGACTGGCTAGATTTGTCCACGCCAGAGACAAAAGGCGTGGAATATCCACCACTTCTCCAAGTCAACTCAAGACAATCATTCCCATCTTCACCGGGCCATGGGAAGGCAGACCACCTGGCTTTGGTCAGATTGATACCGTCGTTCACTGTGGATCCACACTGGCCGGAGACATGGTATTTAGCTTCAATTTCACTGATGTGGCTACTATGTGGTCACAGGCAGCCGCCCAGTGGAACAAGGGACAATTCGCTACTCAAGAAAGTATGGCTAGAGTAAGGAAACAATTACCCTTTCCAACTCTGGGTGTTCACCCTGATACTGGTAGTGAGTTCATTAACCGTTTTGTGTATGACTGGTGCCAGAGAGAAAACATTCAGATGACGAGAAGTAGACCCAACCGCAAGAATGACAACCGATACATCGAGGAGAGAAACGG
>LCKO01000007.1 GCA_001001485.1 Candidatus Collierbacteria bacterium GW2011_GWB2_45_17 | reverse complement strand
AAGATGTCTTTTTTGGTTGCCATAGTCATAGACGACTACGGTAACCTATTTATGATCTATCCACACCTTTCTTGGTAACATTATTTGTGATCTATATCGTCCTCTTGAATCAAGTAAAAATGTGTGCTAAATTACTAAAATGAAAACGGGGGGCAAAGAAATAGTGTTTGAGTTTGGTAATCATGCTTTTTTCTCCCTCTTTCCTGCTTTGAGATATTTATTTACAAGCAGGTCAAAATCAGAAATATAGTTTTTATCTTGTTCCTTTTTATATATCTCATATTCCGTACCAGCTTTTTCCTCAGCTTCTTCTGCTCTCACGGTACCAGCATTTTTTAAAATACCCCTCCCTAAAAGAGTCAGATACTCATTAAGTTTACCAATCCAGTCTTTCATGGTCATGGCATGCTCGCTTTTAGCTTGAATCTCGGCAAATGATAAATATGCATCTACGATACGATTAAGCATCTCAAGCTCGTTTTCGTTTAAATAATTTTTAGCGATGTAAATATCACGCTGAATAGGATACAGACCTGAAAAATTTGTAAGCCCCATCATTGGTTTTTTACTATTGGCGCGCTCTGCGATTAATTCTGCTGCAGTTTTCCCACTCACCGCAAAATGCATCTTATTTTGCACTGTCTTAAAAAACAAATCTGTTTCTTTGGCATCTTTACGATAATCAATGCTCGTCGCATAAATATCTGTCACTTTTTGATACAACATTCGTTCACTTGATCGGATATCTCGGATGCGCTCCAAAAGCTCTTCAAAAAAGCGTGATTTATAACCGCCTTGTTTAAGACGGGCATCGTCCATAGTAAATCCCTTGATCATATATTCTTTTAGACGGTCTGTAGCCCATTGGCGAAAAAGTGTGCCACGGATAGAATTTACTCGATACCCTACAGCAATAATTACTTCTAATGGATACATTCTTATTTTTCTTCGTACCTTCCGATTGCCTTCATTTTGAACTATCGAGAAATCCTCGACAGTTGAACCTCCATAAATCTCATGCTCAAGATAAATATTTTTTAGATGTAAAGAAACATTATCAACAGAACAATCAAAAAGTTCTGCAATAAGCTTTTGAGTAAGCCAGACATTTTCATGCTCAAAACGAACTTCGACACGGGTTTTTCCGTCCTCAGTCTGATAAATAATGATTTGTGATTTTTGATTATCAGGTATATTTTTCATAATGCAAACATAACCCCGAATCCGACGTGTTTAATCAGCTGTCTACTAAATATAGACAACTCAACATTCTTCATTATGGCACAATTTAACTTTTGTTTACCCCCAGTAGTTTCCACCAAAAGGGGGGTGGCAATTTGCCCCCACCCTTTAGAAAGCTCAGATCAATAATTAGAATATCAGCTCAGGTTTATCTTTTTGAAGTTAAAGGAGGGTGCTAAAAAGACCAATGATAAAAATGGACGGCTTGAACCTACAAAAAACCCGTCAGATCGATCTAATTTGAAATGTTATATAAAAAGTTCTCTATGGTGCCGAGGAGAGGACTTGAACCTCCACGGGATTACTCCCGCTAGCTCCTAAAGCTAGTGCGTCTACCATTTCGCCACCTCGGCATGGTGTTAATTTTACCATTTGATAGGTTAAAATAAGAGGCTATGACCATCAAACAGACTAAAATCGAAACAGGCACCGCCTTCTTGGAAGCCAGCGTCACCCCAGAGGAAATTGAGGTGGAAAAAAATCGTGTGGTAGACGAAATGATTAAGTCCGTATCGGTCAATGGTTTTCGCACCGGCAAAGCTCCAAAGTCAATCGCCGAAAAAGAACTGGACCCCAACAAGCTCAGCGATCACATTCTAAACCATGTCATGAGCCGTCTCCTGGAACAGACTATCAAAGAAAATAAATATCGACTCCTTGGTCGACCTGTTCTCGATGAAATAAAAACCAAAAAGGAGGGAGGTTGGTCGGTAAAGCTCCAACTTCCACTTTATCCGGAGATCAAGCTCGGGGATTACCAAAAATATCTAAAATCAAAAACTAAAGATAAAAAAATCGAAGATGTTTACACTAAACTTTTGGAAAACGAGAGATTTGCTGTCTCACCTTTGGTAATAAAGGAAGAAGTAAACTACAGTCTAGAACGCCTTAACGCCCAGGCAAAGTCACTCAACTTACCCATTGATGATTACCTCAAAGCCCTCAACAAAAACCTCGAACAGGTCAAAAAGGAATACGCCGAAAGTGCCGAAAAGTCAGTCAGGTTGGACCTTATTTTGCTCGAAATCGCCAAAAAAGAAGGGGTTGATACTAAGGACACCGAACTGCTAGAATTAGCCAAAGTTAGTAACCTACCCAATACTCAACCGGATCAACTAAGATCGGTCGTCAACCGCCGAAAGACTCTTGATTTATTAATGACTCTTTGATATTATAGGGCCAGTAAATGACTAACCCAGGCAATCAAAATAGTAATAGCGCCGGAAACAGCAAGATCCAAAGTTTTTTGGAGGCTCTGAGAAACTCTCAAGGACGTTCATTTGAAGGCGGAAATCAAGAACCTGGATCCAATCCGTTTACTCAATTTAAAGAGAAAAAAGAGGCAGAAAAGAGAAGGTCGGAACAGTTTTTGCAAGCCAGACAGCAAGAGTGGAATCAAGTTTTTTCCTCAAAGGAGAAGAAAACCGAGCAAAGAATTGAGGAGCTCAGAGCTGATCTAAAAATTCTTGCCAAACAAGTCAAAAATCTTGATAAAAATCTTCTCAAAGCCGTAGAAACACCCCTCGTGGAAGCGGGGGAGTACCACGAATCATTCCTTGCCCATATTAAAAAAATGATTCATCTTTTTAGCCTCCAAGTTCAAGAGGCCAACAGTTGGTTGGCCATGTACAACTCCCGCTCAACCAAAAAAGGCTTCTATCTCGGCATGGCCAAGACTGGGGGAACCTCCTTCACTCAGGCCAACGAACGTTCGGTAGCTACCTCCGTCGGCTGATGATAAAATAAACCCTATTGGGCTCGTAGCTCAGCTGGCTAGAGCGCTGCATTGACATTGCAGAGGTCACTGGTTCGAGTCCAGTCGGGCCCACCACCAAATTACAATCAATAAACAAAAACTTGGGTAAATACTACCGCATCAATCAAAATATCCGCTATCCAGAAGTCCGAGTCGTTGACGAAGAAAGCAAGCAGTTGGGTATTATGCCCACCAAAGAAGCCCTCGAGAGAGCTATGGCTCTTGGTCTAGACTTGGTCGAAATCACCGCCAAAGCTATACCTCCTATTGTCAAAATCATCGATTTTCAGAAATTCAAGTACCAAGAAGAGAAAAAGGATCATTCCGGCAGTGCCAAAGGCGGACAAGAAACCAAAGAGATCAGACTTAAGCCTTTTATGGCCGAAAATGACATCATGGTCAAAATCAGGCAAGCAGAAAAATTTTTAAAAGGTGGCGACCGAGTCAAGTTAGTGGTAAAATTCCAGGGAAGGGAAATCACTAAAAAAGAGTTTGGCGAAAAACTGATGGCCCGGGTCCTCGAAAGCCTGTCTGAAGTTTCTTCTGTAGCCGAAGCCCCTAAATTTTTGGGCAAGCTCCTCATTGCCCAGATAAAGCCAAAGAAATAAAATGACCAAACTCAAACAAAAGACTAGAAAAATTGTCATGAAGCGGTTCAAAATTACCGGCACCGGTAAAGTGCTTCGTCGTAGTCCGTACATGCGACATCTTCGTCGCAAAAAAAGCAAAAAGCTTATCCGTCGATATCGGCACTATGTAGAGGTCACCGGCAGAATTGCTACCAAAATTAAACAAATGCTCCATCTATAAACCTATGCCTAGAGTAAAAACCGGTACTGTGCGCCGTCAGGGACACAAAAAAGTCTTCAAGCTCGCTAAGGGTTTTAGAATGACCAGAAACCGTCTTTTTAAGACTGCCTCTGAAGCTGTTTTACACGCCGGTCAGTATGCCTACAATGGTCGCAAGGAGAGAAAGCAACAAATGAGAGTTATCTGGATCAGTCGAATCAATGCCGCTCTTTCAGCCATTCAAGGAGCTCCCAAGTACTCCAGATTTATCAAAGCACTTTCCGACAAAAAGATTACTTTAAATCGTAAAATTATGGCTGCCTTAGCTACTGACTTGCACGAAACCTTCAAAGATCTCGTCTCCTTTACTGTCAAAAAATAAAGGATTTTTGTTATGATTAAAGTTGATGGGCACAAAATTCAACGAAATAGTCGAAATTACCAAAGAATTTACCCAGGATTTAAAAACCTCTTCTCTTTCTGACGAAATCGACTCGCTTAATCTCAAATATCTTGGTCGGCAAGGTAAGGTTAACTCTCTGTTCAAATCTCTTCCCATAAAATCGGATCCAAAAATTGGTCAACAGATCAATCATCTAAAAAAATTCATTCAAACCAAACTGTCGGAAAAGCTTGAAGCCGCTCTGTCTGTGGCCGGCCATCAGGTCATTGATGTGACTGTCCCCGGCATTCCTATCCTCAAAGGCAGTCTTCATCCTCTAACTCAAACCATCGAAGAAATCGAGTCCATTTTCAAAGGACTGGGCTTTGTCAGAAGACGCTATCCGGAAGTCGAAACCGATTGGTATTACGCCGAAGGCTTAAACATTCCCAAAGATCATCCGGCTAGAGACGATCAAGAAACTTTTTATGTTGGAGAAAATGTTGTTCTCACTGCTCATACCAGTAATGGTCAACTCAGGGAAATGGAGTACAAAAAAAACCCTCCCATAAAAATGATTAACATTGGCAAAACCTATCGACGACAGTTCGACGCCTCTCACACCCCCATGTTCCATCAGTTTGAAGGTCTGGTCATTGACAAAAACATCAATATTACACACCTTTTAGGGGTCACCGACTATTTTGTCAAACAATACTTTGGTCCGGATAGGCGAACTCGCCTTCGTCCTCATCACTTTCAATTCACCGAGCCTAGCTTTGAGATTGATATTTCTTGTGGTCTTTGTCAAGGCACCGGTCTAATCGGAAAAACTTCTTGTAAGATTTGTAAATCCGGTTGGTTGGAGCTTGGTGGAGCCGGTATGGTTCACCCGCTGGTCTTAAGAAACGGGGGTTTTAATCCAGACGAATGTTCCGGCTTTGCCTTTGGCTGGGGAGTGGAACGAGTCTTGATGATGAAGTCCGGTTTACCCGATCTTCGTTTGATTTTTAGCGATGATATTAGATTTTTAAATCAATTTTAAAATGAACATAATTATTACCGACTCTTCACTAAGAAAGTTTTTGGAAACCCCGGCCAAAGCGGAATCTCTTAGTCAGAACCTCAGTCTTTGCGGTCCAACATTCGACCAGGTTACGAAAGTTGGAGACGACTTTATTTACAATATTGAGATAATCACCAACCGAGTAGACACAGCCGGTGCCCAAGGTGTGGCTAGAGAATCGGCGGCCATACTTGCCCAGTTTGGCATACCGGCAAAACTAATAAATGACCCTTATCAGGATAAACCTCATTTCAAAGAGGGTTTATCTAAACAATTTCATTTTAATATCGAAAAAGACTTGGTGGTCAGATTCACGGCTATCGCTTTCGAAAACATCTTGGTCAAACCGTCATCCCGGGAAACCCAAAGGCTCCTTGAAAATTGTGGACAACGATCCCTCAATAACTGCATCGATATCACCAATGAGCTGACTCTCCTCTATGGCATGCCCAGTCACATTTTCGATCTAGATAAACTGGCATCCCAAAACTTACATCTTAGAGAAAGTCATCGTGGAGAAGAATTAACTACTTTAGACGGCCAAAAAAACAAGTTAGATGGTGGTGACATTGTCATCGAAGACGGCTCTGGTAGACTGGTCGATCTCTGTGGAGTCATGGGTGGATCTTTGGCTGAAGTAGACAATCACACCAAAAACATTTTACTCATAGTTCCGGTCTATCCAGCCAAAAGAATTCGTAAAACTTCCTTATCTCTTCAAAAAAGAACCCTGGCGGCTCAGATTTACGAAAAGCAACCCGATCCGGAGCTGTGTCTACCCGTAATCTTCAAGGCGATTCAATTGTTTAAAGAGAGAACCGGTGCCGAAGTTTCTTCATCACTGTATGATTACTATCCCATTATTCGTCCACCCAAAACCATCACCCTCGATTTTAATTGGTTAAATTCCTTCGTCGGTATCGAAATAAAGAGAGAAACCGTCATTTCCATCTTGGCCAGTCTTGGTTTTTTAGTCACCCTTGAAAACGAGCGTCTCGTTTGTTCTGTTCCCAGTTGGAGATATCACGACATCAATATTAAAGAAGATTTGGCTGAAGAGGTCGCTCGAATCTACGGTTATTTCCGTTTCCCTTCGATCCTCCCTTGCGTCAATCTATCATCAGAACCAAAAAATCTGTTGTTAGAAGCGGAACTCAAAATTAAAAAGTATTTATCTAACATCGGTTTTTTTGAAATTTATAACAGTTCCCTAATCTCTCATGAACTAATCAAAAAAACCTCCCAAAACTCAGACGAACTATTAAATCTACTAAATCCTTTGTCATCCGAATTTGCCTTCCTCAGAAACAGCCTTTTGCCATCTCACCTGGAAAATCATAAACGCAATCAAGGAAAATTTTCCGAACCGCTCCGAACCTACGAAGTATCCAACTGCTATCAAAAGGTAAGGGGGAAAGAACTGCCTCATGAAATATCTACCTTAGCCATATTATCGAATGAAAATTATCGACAGGCAAAAGGTAAAATCGAATCCCTACTGGACTACATGAATGTTGACGATATTTCTTTCAGGCCTTCCCAATTCGCTCCACCATTTTTCAGTCAGCTGGCCACCGCCGATATTTATTCGAAAGATATTCTTCTTGGACAGATAGGGCTACTAAAACCGAGTCTCCTCAGAAATATTGGTTTACCATCCAACCCCATCGCCATAGAAATCAATTTGGAAAAATTATGCTCCAAAATAAATGAGGAGACTGATATTCAGCTTGTCTCCAACTATCCATATATGCTTGAAGACATCACCATCACTTCCGACAAACCGCTGGGTGAACTAATCCAGGATCTTAAGAGCTTTGATCCACTCATTCGAGAAGTTTCATACATTGAAAGTTACCGAAATAAGCACACTTTTAAATTCTTTTTTGGCTCATCAAGTCGAAATTTAGATCAAAAAGAAGTCAACTCTCTCAAAGGCACCATCCAAAAGCACTTCTCCAACTAGATCGTGGCGGAACTGGTGGCGATGTAGTCCGTATTGACCGCGAACTCGATGGTTTTAGATTCTTCGGCACCCTCGTTATTCTTAGCCGTTACTCGTAAACTATGTTGTCCGGATGAAATTTCTAAAGTTGTCAAATAATCGCCACTTGTAATAACTTTTTTCTCATTCCCATCAAGATAAATCCTGGCTTCTACTATCGGTTTACTAGAAACTACCAAGAAACGAACAGTCACCTTATCACCTTCTACTTTTGAGTGGTTTTCTGGTGTCACAATCTGCACGTCCATGATCGCACTGGCTCCGCAAACTTCCGTTGGAGGTTTGTAAATTGGATTCTCCTGTTTAGATATCCAGTCATCGATGCCTTTTTGCCACAAAGACTTGTTCGTTAGAAAATCAATTTCTCTCATAACTATAAACTCCTTTTCATCGTAGTTTCCTTGAGATATAGATACTTTATCGGCTAACTTTCCGGGGTCATTTTTACATATTTTGACTTTAGTGTGAACCGTGTCCGGGCCATTAGGTAATGAGCCGTTAACAAACCACTCTTTATAACTGCCAAAGCCATCGTGGGCCGGATATCCGGAAACCTTATCAACCTCAATCTGAGAAACACCCTCGGGCACTGTAAAGGGAGTGTCCGGTTTAAAAGTCAACCCATCAAGCATCTCTCTTTTCCAAATAGGCGCCGCTCCGGAAACACCGGAGGCCACGTTTTTCATTTTCTCATTATTATTATTTCCCACCCAAACACCTACAATAATGTCCCGACTCCAACCAATAGTCCAGTTATCTCTCAAATCATTGGTCGTGCCTGTTTTCACCGCTACTGCTCTCGCTCCCATATTTAAATAAGAATTTGGACCAAAAGTCAGAAGCCTCGAATTGTTGTCGGACAAAATCGAATTTATCAAAAAGGCTACCTTTTCATCCAGCACTCGTTCCGGTTTTACCAGTTTATTTTCAAAAATTACTTTATCCTGATTATCCTCAATTTTTAAAATAGCTATCGGTTCCACCTTATATCCTCCATTGGCAAAAGCACTATAAGCCGCTGTCATTTCCAACAGTCTTACTTCGCCTCCTCCAAGGGCCATCGAGAGACCGACTCTGGCCATGGTCTCTGCCGTCGGCTCAAGTGAGGTCAGACCCATTCTATAACCCTGGCGCAAGACGTTTTCCACTCCCACCAAAGCCAACAGTTTTACAGCCGGAATATTGATGGAACTACCGAGAGCGTCCCTAAGGTGTAAAAGACCGTGTTCTTTACCGTCATAATTCTTTGGAATATAAGGCGTTTTCTCATCCTTCCCGGGAAACTCAGTCACTACGTCGGCCAAAACACTGGCCGGATTAAAATTTTTACTAAAAGCAGTCGCATAAACTAAGGGTTTAATCGAGGAACCTGGTTGCCTGAGTCTCATCGAAACATTTACTTCTCCGTCGATAGTGGTATCAAAAAAATCTTTCGAACCTACCATGGTCAAGATTTCTCCCGTACTGGTGTTGAGCATCACCGAAGATCCATTTTTTATATTTAGACTTGAGGTCACTTTATCCACCTCTTCTTTAACCGTCTTTTCGGCTTTCTGTTGCAGTTCCCAATCTAAACTAGTGGTAACCTTTAGTCCACCCGTCTCCAGAATACTGGAGCCGTATTTTTCTTCTAATAACTGTTTAATATACATGACAAAATGAGGTGCTTTTATCCGATTACTACCCATTCCTCGAAACTGAATTTTTTCTAACTCATTGTCGACCAGAGCTTCCATCTCTTTAGTAATTACCCCGTCTTCTCTCATTCTTCGGGAGACCTCCTTGGATCTCGCTAAATACGCTTTGTTATTCGATCCATTATACGGAGAGTAGCGGGAAGGGGACTGGGGTAAACCAGCCAGCAAAACGCTTTCGGACAAACTTAGATCCATAGGTTCCTTCCCAAAGTAAATTTGCGAAGCCGCCGCTACCCCCACCGCCGTACCCCCATAAGGCGCTTCATTAAGGTACATCTGGAGTATCTCATCTTTGGAAAAAGTTTTTTCGATACGAAGAGCCAGCATAAACTCTCTAACTTTACGGGAAACAGATCTCTCGTTAGTCAAAAGAATCATCTTAACCAGCTGTTGAGTTAAAGTCGATCCACCGATGAGTCTTCTTTCCAAAACTACATTCTTCATAATTCTGAAAAGGGATAGCGGATCAAAACCTTGATGATTATAAAAATTTTTATCCTCTATTGCAATGGTGGCTTGTTTCAAAAATCCTGAAACTTCAGATAGTGGGGTAAATTTTCTATCTTGATCGGTAAAAACATCATAAAGAATCACTTTTCCGGTTCTATCCAGAATTTCGGTTGAAAAACCGGTTTTTCGTTGAACTTTTGTCGGATCCGGTAAGCCGCGAGAAAACCAGGCAAAAATTAACGCCACCAAGAACGTCAAGCCCAGTAATCCAAAAAACAATATTTTGCCGAAATTGATATTTTTAACGGCTACACCACTTAGCCGAAATTTGTGCTTTCTATACATAAATTATCTTGATAATATTATAATAACTTAAATTACTTCACAAACCATGACTAAAAGAAAAAGAAAACTTTTTTCTGCCATTATCTTCATCGGTTCCCTTGTTTTAATTTTGACCACCTTTGCCTCTCTATTTATCAGATGAGCCATCTTTCTTCAGGAGATTCAATTTCTTTGGTCAAGGGAGTTGGAACGGTTATCAAAGATAAACTTGATCGGCTGGGAATATCCACCGTCGGAGACCTGCTCAAACACTTTCCTAGCCGTTACCTCGACTTCACCAAGCAGATAACCATCAAAGAAATTCAAAAAGAGTACTCTGTTTCTTTTCTGGCCACTATTGATAACGTCAAGACATTTTATAGCAAAAGCAAAAGACTGATTACCCAAGCCACCGCCCATGACTCTTCAGGAAAAATAACACTGACTTGGTTTAATAATCCTTATATCAAAAGACTAATTCAAGAAGGCTCTCTTTACAGCATCGCCGGAAGACCAACATTTTTCGGAAAAGACCTTACTTTAATTTCACCCATCATCGAAGAAGGGGACTCTTTTACCATTAATACTCGTGGATTGGTCCCCGTATACCCTCAGACTGAAGGAGTTACCTCCAGATGGCTCAGAAAGAAGATTTATGATCTCCTACACGAAGTCAGGGTGAGTGATCCTTTAGACGCGGCCTCTCTGGCAGAAGCCGGCCTTCTACCCCTGTCAGAAGCCGTTTACAAGCTTCACTTTCCGTCAGACAGTCAGGAGCGTTGGCGAGCCGATAAAAGACTTTCCTACAATGAACACCTCAGAATAAATATCCATAACTGTCTCGAACGGGAAAAATTGGGATCTTCTGTTTTGGTAAAGATTTTTCCCAAGATCCGAGATTACACCGAAAAAATATTACCTTTTACTCTTACCGCCGGCCAGCGAAAGACCGTCCGTCAGATAGAAAAAGATCTTAAAACGAAAGCTTTTACTCATCGTCTAATTCAAGGTGAAACTGGATCCGGAAAAACCGCTCCTTTACTTTTTGCCGCTAATCAAAGCCTTGCTACTGGACTTAGCTGTGCCATTCTCGCTCCTACCGAAATTCTTGCCAATCAACATTTCAATACCTTTAAAAAATACTCTCTTTTTCCAAAAAACGTCTCTCTTGTCACCGGTTCTTCAAAAGCCAAAATTACTCACCAACCAACTATTTTTATTGGCACCCACGCTTTGCTTAATCAACTTCCGGCTAATCTAGACCCGCCTCTAGCTTTTGTAGCCATTGACGAACAACACAAATTCGGAGTGACCCAAAGAGAAATTCTTATGAAAAGAAAACCGCTTCCACATCTTTTTAACCTTTCCGCCACCCCGATTCCCCGAACTGTGGCTCTAGGTTTACTCGGTGACCTGGAAATAAGTAACCTTAGCCACAAACCCACTAACCGATTACCGGTCAAAACTTTTGTTGTCTCTCCAACCAAATTTAAAAAGAGCCCGAAGTGGTTAACCGAGGAGTTGGAAAAAGGCAACCAAATATTTGTTATCTGCCCAAACATATCCGAACACAACGCCGCCACTTCTTCGGTCGAAAAACAAGCCACAGTTTACCGCAAACTACTACCCAATCAATTCCCTTTGTGGTCGATTCACGGTCGAGTTTCCGGAGATGATCAACTTAAAATCCTAACTCAATTTAAAAACACCCCAGGAAGTATTTTGGTCTCCACTTCGCTGGTTGAAGTGGGTATCGATATTCCTACAGCCAACATCATGATCATTCACTCAGCAGAACGATTTGGTCTGGCTCAGCTTCACCAATTGAGAGGTCGGGTCGGTAGGGGAGAAGTACAGGGTTACTGTTTTTTAGTTCCTTCCTCAGACGACGAAATCGAAACGGAACGTCTTCAACTATTACAAAAGTTTCACAACGGCTTGGTTCTTGCTCAAAAAGACCTCCGTCTCAGAGGAGCTGGGGAGATATATGGGGAAAAACAACACGGATCACTTCAAACAAGATTAAAATACTTTTGGTCGAAAAAACTCTTTAAGCTATCTAAGTCCGATGCTTTGAAAATTGTCCGTTTAGACAAGCAAAAAGCCCTGGAGATTGCCAAGGGACTCCTTACTTGGTAAAATAACTCATGGCCGCGACACCCAAAAGAAAAATATCAACCGCTAGACAAGGCAAAAGAAGATCTCAAATTCATTTAATTGAGCCTAAAATGATCGCCTGTAAAAAATGTGGCAATCTAAAAAGGGGTCACTTTCTCTGTCCGGCCTGTCAATCAAAATAACATAAATTCGTGAAATCAGCCTTAGACCCGAGACATCTAAAACGAATTTTGGTCTTCAAGTCTCTTTTTGCCGGTAGTTTTACCGATCAGCCGGATCGACCTAGCCGAGTTGACAAAATTAACTCCAAAATTACCGAAATCGACGAAATAATTCAAAAGTGTGCCCCCGAATGGCCTATCTCCCAAATTAACCGCGTCGATCTCTCCGTCCTTAGACAAGCAGTCTACGAACTCTTGGTCAAAACCCAAACCCCCACCAAAGTCATTATCGACGAAGCCGTCGAAATAGCCAAACGCTATGGGGGGAAAACCAGTTCCAGTTTTGTCAACGGTGCCCTGGCGGCCGCCATTAGTTACTCCGGTAGGGAAGAAGAAACCAATAATGAACCTCCAAAACCTTAAACTACTTCAAGAATCACTAGGTTACCAGTTTCAAAATCGTAGCCTACTGGAAACGGCTCTTACTCATCGGTCTTGCCTAAACCAGCCTGGTGCCAGAGATACCTACGAACGTCTCGAGTTCTTGGGCGACGCCATTTTGGAAATGCTCATTTCCACCTATCTCTACGATAAATATCCTGACAAAATGGAAGGTTATCTGACCGCCGCCAGATCAGCGATAGTTAGAACCGAGTCACTTTCCCAGGTCTGTAAGCAAAATCATTTTAACGATTACATCAAGATGAGCAAGGGAGAAGAAGCTACCGGAGGAAGAACGAACTCATCTATCCTCGAAGATGTCATCGAAAGCCTTATTGGTGCCTTGTATCTGGATGGTGGTCTGGAGACCTCCAAAATCTTTTTTGAAAAATTCATCCTTCCCAACGCCAAAGATATTATCGCCTTAAACCAACTGAAGGACTCTAAGTCCTTGTTACAAGAAAAAGTCCAGTCACAAGGCTTACTCTCACCAGTCTATCAAACCATTAACGAAACCGGTCTAGATCACAACAAAACTTTCGAGGTTTCCGTCATGGTTAATGGTCAATCTCTGGGGGTGGGCCGGGGAAAAAACAAGCAAGAAGCCGAACAAAAGGCCGCCACAGCCGCCTTAAATAGACTAGAGTCACCCAAGTGATATAATATCCTATGCTGAAAATCAAACTCCAACCAACTGGTAAAAAACACCAACGCTCTTACCGTATCGTCGTCGCCGAGGACAAGTCCAAGCTTTCGGGTAAAGTTCTTGACTCTATCGGTACTTACAATCCTCATGAAACGGAAAACAAAATCGTCCTCAATCAGGAAAGCTACCAAAACTGGCAGAAAAAAGGAGCTCAACCAACCGAGACTCTCAGAAAATTAATTAAATAATCAAATGAAATCACTCATTGAGTACATCGTCAGCAACATCGTTAACCACCCCGAAAGTGTCATCGTCACGGAAGAAGCCACCGAAGACAAGGACTTGACCAAGTATCTTATCAAAGTTGATCCTGAAGATGTCGGTCGAGTAATCGGTAAACAAGGAAAGGTCATCAAGTCTATCAGGCAAATTGTCAGAATTGCTTCTATTCAAAAGGGGACTAGGGCTACCGTTGACCTACTGGAACCAGCCACCGGTGAAACGACTCAGAACCCAAAGACACTTCCCGAACCGGAAGCTGGTAGTCCCGACATTTCCGGTACAGACTCTTCCGGAACCGTCAACAAGTTATAATCGACCAGCTCCTTAGCCAATTTTAGGTTTTCGGGTGTCAATGTTTGAATCTTGTTTAAATTCACGCTCTTAAGAATTGACTGAAAGTATCTAATCTCAATTGCCATCTGAACCGCCTTGTTTGTTGACGAGCGGGATAGTTTGGTTACTTCCTGCAAATTTAAGTCGGAGATTACTCCAAACGGTAATGAAGACTCAACTTTCGAGATAAATGCCAATAAAGCCTCTACTGGAGCCGCCACGGTAATCCTTACTGGATACGCTACAAATTCAACCATCTGGCTACTTGCGACAGAGCCCAGTGTTGGAGCCGAATTGAGTAAGACTCCCGCAGGCAGGGAGTAAGATACGATTGAAACTCCGGTATCTGCGCTAATTTTCCTAAGTAAAAAGATCGCTGTCTCGGGTGAGTACTGAGTTGGCATGGCCACCAAGATTCTCTTTTGATTTGGCTCAGACAACTCGGTTTTGATCCGCTCTAACCCCTGACTAGAACCTAGCAGTACCTCCAGGTCTTTTTTAGCCTTACTAAGTTCAGAGTTTTTAGAAGTTATGGTGTCGAAGTTAGGCCAAACTACAAATATCAAGACCAACAGCATTACTACCGAGCTCAATAATCCTGCCACCCCTCTACGGATAATTTCCTCGTTCACCCAGTCCGGAAGAACCAAGCCGAATATTTTCTTATAACCAACTATTTTAGTTTCGGTCATTTGTTTTGATTTCAAAATGTAACTTTGCGTTATATTGACCACTTGCATCCTCAGCCACTGACTCGGAAAAAATTGAAGCAAACTCACCTGGAGATAAGCTTGTTACATCAGACAAATTACGTTCCATTTCTTTTAAAGAATCGGTATTGGGAAGTGTCACCGAAGCCGCCACCCACCCCTTAATCGTAAAATCAATGTTGGTTAAAACCGCATTTGCTGGCATGAGTTTAGCAACCTGATCCAAATAGTCTTTGTATCTGAAATTTTCCTGTTTCAAAGTACTCATTTTATCCAAAATATGTTTTGATAAAACATACTCTGCCAGCGCTTCTTTGTTGGCCGAAATAGCCACCGAAGCGCTCTCAATCTCTCTGTCTACCTTCTGCAACTCTCTCTTGATTTGAGTGAGCCTGATCATCACATAAGCCGTATTGACTAAAAAATACAACCCCAAGACAGCAAAAGCAACGATCATTAGGATTGAAAACCAATTTTTGCTTCCTTGTCCACGCCTTTTTTTACCAATTAAGTTAATTTGCATCATGTTTATTGCATAGCTAAGCCGCTGGCAATAGCAAAAACGGGACCCAGGTTTTTATATTTCGCGTCTAAACTCATCTGAGAAAAAGGATCCCCCACCACCACTTCAATTCCTGCGGCTTCCGACAAATACGGAATCAATCCTGGTAAGTAGGCGCCTCCTCCGGTGATAATTAATTTACTTACCAAGTTTCCACTATGTTCATCGTTATACGAAATGATTAATTTTTTTATTTCTCCGATTATATTGTCGATAATTGGTTTTAATACTACCATCATCTTTCCATCCAGTTGATCTTTGGAGAAACCATAGGTTCTCTTATAATTTTCCGCTTGGTCTAGAGGTAGCCCAAAAGCATCTGCGACAAGTTTGGTCATCGTTGACCCGCCAACCGGCACATAAAAATTACCAAAAAGTTTTGTCTTCCCGGCGACGACGATGTTCGTTCCGCTGGCTCCCCAATCGATAATTGCTGTGGGACTAGTATCATTTAGATTTTCGGCAAAGGCCCTACTTAACGATGGCACCTCGTTTTCTAATCTAACCGGCTCAACTCCAATGAGCTCCAATATTTGGACATACGTTTCTGAAATATTAGAAGGCACCGCTACCACATAGACAGATATCTTTTCACTGCCATCAAATTTATCCGGTTTCTCTAAAACAGACCAAGACGTCTCTACTTCGCTTGGAGGAAAGGGGACTGCTTGATCTAGTTCCCATCTAATCGCAGTGGCAAGCTCAGGACTGGACATAACCGGAAACTTTAGAACTCTGGAAAATACCGACGACTCTGGGATAGAGGCCACTACCTTTCTCTCTCTCACCCCGGAGTCTTTGATCATGTTTTTCAAAGTGTCGGTTAAAGAAATTTTTTCCGAGTTCGTCATCCCTGAGATATTTTTTCCAAATTGATTGGGTTCTATACCTATAGACTTCACCTTATCTCCATCAGTCTGAATGAGTTTGATACTCGTCGATCCAATATCTAAGCCAAAGTAAGCAGGCATACATTCATATTACCATTTCTACTGAACAATCGAGCCTCCGGAAAAAAGAACGTAATCAAACACCGATGGTAATTGATCGGCTTTAGACTCTTTGTACTCAATACCATACTTCACCACCCCCTGAGCCGCAGAAGAAATGTCGGCTATGGATCTGAAGTTGGTCGACTGAACCGCAAGCTGTCCTCCCACCGGCTCAATCCCTATAAAAGCTGATGACTCCAGAACCATTATTCTTATTTTTTTTGATTCGGTGGTCGAAATACTTATCGGTACGGGGGTAACGTAAGAATAGTTTACTCCCTCGAAAACTCCACCAGAAACTACTTTTGTAAAGCCGTTAGAACCGGTAGAGTCATAGGCATAATCCACACTCTGACTACTTCTCACATCGGAAACAAAAATTGCTGGTACACCGCCAATGGTAGCCGATTTCCAATATATTTTTATTCCGGTAACTGCTGAAGCTCCTTCCAAGTTCAACTCAAACGCTTCTCCTTGATTTATTTTTTCTGAAGCCACCCCTGTTGTCCCAGCTTCACCCAAAGTAACCTTGTACTCCTTGCCGGTACCCAAAGACCCCTCTAAGGCCTGATTTTGGGCTATCGAGGCTTCCAGTCCAGCCTGAGCGGTCAGAAGCGCTTCGGTGTTCTCCAGATTCATCTGTTGAACTCTCGTCTCTACCGTCGTTCGGCTCGCGAGCGACACGGCGACAGCGCTGACTACCGTCATAATCAGTACCATTATCAAGGCAACTTGCCCGCCGTGGTGGGCTTGTCCCGAATGGATAGATTTAATATTCATTTAATTCAACCCACTATTTAATAAATTAATTTCCAATGAAACACTTTGTTCAACCTTTGTGCCGGTACCCAAAGCACTGCTACTGGCGTCAATAGCTACTTTTATCTTATCACTGATACCGGCTAAACAGTACCAAGTGAACTGCAACGACTCGATAGTGATTTGATCCGTATTTAAGTAAGTAATCCTGTTGGTTTCCGAAGAGGTCGAGGCAATTTTATTGTTCATTACGGTATAGACGGTTTCGTGCCCCCCCAGATCAGACACGTAGAGATTATTCCCCACATATCCAACGTCACCAGCCAATAGACAATCGGACCGCGTTCCAACACCAACTCCGGTTACTTCACCAAACCTAATATCTTTTTCCATAGATCTCAAAACCGACTGCAGAGAGTTGGTCAGACTCGAATCCACATCGGAAAGTCCGGTCAGCTTCAGATTTTGATAAAAGAGGCCTGTGCCACCTAGTAATATAATCGCCAAGAGCGTCACCGCCATGATTACTTCTATCAAAGTAAAAGCTTTCATTTGACAGTTCTAGATAATGATTGAGATAAACTGGTCTCATAAGGTCTCCCTCCGTCTTGCCACTGAGCCGTTATGGATATTTTAACCGCGTCGACTGTTTTATCAACGGTCACTAAACATTTATATGGTTTATCAATTACGCATGGGTCAATTGTCGAACTCTCTACAGTGGTGTAGAAGTTATCCGGGTTTGTATCTCTCTCTGTTTTGTAATCATTCAGTTTTTTTGTAATAATCATCAGGGCTTCTTTCTTCTGTTTTTGAAAAGACACCACTCCGACGGATCGGGTCATCAAGTCGGAAACACCAATCAAGACCAGGCCAATTATTCCCACCGCCACCACTATTTCAATTAACATGACTCCTTTATTTTTTTGTAAAAACATTATCATAATTCTAGTTACTGGTTATGTTTCCATAAGCACCAACGGTAATTGTTTTTGTCACCGTCGCATCATTACTGTTCTTAATCACTATTTGTTGATCGGCACCATTGGTCAAGTAGCCGGACCCGGGTAAAAAAGTGATATCAAAAGCTTGAGTAAAAGTCGATCCGGTTAATAGTTTTATCGCGGGAAATATCACATCGTCCGGATCGCAGTCTGCTGTCACAGTTACTCCGGAAAGTAGTGCGTCACTCGTGACATTGTAACCCTTAAGGGAGCTACATCCGGTCGGATACTGCAGACTTGAGGCCAAAGTTCTCACCCGATAAATTTCAGAAATCAAATTCCTGGCGTCGTTCTTGACCGACTCGGCCTTGTTAAAGTTTAAATAAGCCGTAATCGAACCACCAGATAAAATTAGCACTATGGTCGTCACCATCATGAGCTCGATCAAGGTGAATCCTGCCTTCACGGGTTTGTCACCTGATAACTTTCATTCTCCATACAGGGTGCCGACAAGGTGTAAGTCGTTGTCGTGGGTCGAGAATAAGTATAAGATGCCACCGCCGGTGTGCCACAAGGTTTTGGATCGGTTGGCGTCACAGACAGTAAAACCACCCCGGCGCTACAAGTTACATTACTACTAATATCAGCCGGATATGAACCGGTCAGGGATCTGCAAATCTCCAAAGATTGACGAATGGCCTCCAAATCCGCTTTTCTTCTGGCATCTCTCGATCTACTGGTAATAGTCGAAAATGAAACAATTCCGGCCGCAAATATGACCCCGATAATCGTAATCACCACCAAAAGTTCAACAAATGTAAACCCATACTCGTCATTGCGAGGAGTGAAGGCGACCTGCCTGCCGGCAGGCAGGGATCTCACTCCACTGTCATTGCGAACCGTGGATTCACGGTGCGGCAATTTATAAAAATTTTTCATTGCAAATTTCCCACACAGTAATTGGTTTTATCGGTATTCCAGGCGCAATTTGCCCCCGAATTACCGGAAGTCACCGCACTCTCCATCACAGCACAAATACAGTACGTCGTTTCCGAACAGCCATCGGTTCCAACGTACTCCTGTCCTGTACTCGGGTCCGTTGGCCAGGAACTTTTCAGATAAATGCTTGCTCCGGTACTACAAGTTCCCGCCGGATACTTAAAAGCATTAGCGGAGTAGTACTGCTCCAAGGCATTTTGGATGGCCACCAGATCTTGTTTTCGCCTGGCATTTCTGCCACTGATTTGGGCCGAAGAGTAAGCCACCGTCGCCAAAGCCATCAAAACACCAATAATCCCAATCACCACCAACAACTCCAGTAAGGTAAATCCTTTATATTTCATGGTTGAGAAACGATAAATAATGACCCATTGACACCACAAACACACATCACTCCCGCCTCCGCACAAAGAGCCTCACTGGCCTTTGATGAATCCGCTAGATTTTCGAGACAAGACGTCAGATAATAATACTTTAAATCAACTGAAGGTAGATACTGATAATCTACCCATTCGGCACTTCCCTTTGGATCATTGAAAGTGTTCTTGATATAGCTTCCAGTAATTAGGTCGGTTTGGTAAGCTGCCGGATCAGAGGGATAGAAATTGTTATCGTTTTTATATACCTCCAGGGCTGTTTGAAGCTGTTTGAGATCATTCTTTCTTTGCACATCTCTCGCCCGAACTCTAGACTGATTAAAATTAAAAAGCGCCATTCCGGTCAGAACAGCCATAATTCCCATCGCGACCAACAGTTCTATTAGTGTAAACCCTTTCATAAACCTTTTACCAATCCGGTTTCGATAATCTTATAATTACATGATCCGCTACCACAGCTGACATCGGGATAAGTAACCATGTCCCCTTGAGCATCTTTTACCAAATCGCGGTCTAACGTATTTTCTAAGGCTGTGTATAAAGAATAGCCCAAACCATCACTGACGTAAGGATATTTCAAAGAGACGACTGGGTCACTTGGAATCGTAATATAAATCGTCGTCACTCCATCAATCACGCTTGCTAACTTATTACTGGTACAAAGACTGTTCGTCACCACCCCTGAGGCCCGAGCATAACAGAGAGGAACGTCTACGCCGTCCGTCGATAGGGGATAACGACCAACATCCACATAAAAAGACTCTACTGCCTTTCCAAGTTGGTTCAAGTCATTTTTTCTTTGACTATCCCTGGACTTGACTGTACTCAAAATAAAAGAGTTTATTCCCACCGTCGAAAGAATCATAATCAGCCCAATGACAATCATAATCTCCATCAGCGTAAATCCGGACATTTTGTTCACAACTTCATTATATACCAGCTCCAGATAGCCCCTCCCCAAAGTAGGGAGGTGACCGTTCCCAAAATTAAAAAGGGGCCAAAAGGTAGATACTCTCTCAGTTTCTTTTTCTTCAAACCAATCAACACCAAACCGACCAACGAACCAAGGACGAACGCTACGAACATCCCCGGAACGATTTTTGGCCATCCCAAAAGCAGTCCTAAAGATGGCACTAGGTAAATGTCTCCCAAACCAAAACCATCTACCTTCCTAATTAGTTTGGTAAGAATTTGAAGAATAATGAGTAACAAACAAACGACCATGCCGGAGGCTACGGCATTCACAAAGTCAATTTTGTTCATGATACCAAAACCGGTCAGACCAACTCTATACGCCAGAGCAAAAGTAAAAAGAGTCAAGTTTAACCCAAACGGTATCACCATGTATAAGAGGTCTATGATAAAGATGGCGAACATGACCATGCCCACTACCAGCCAAAAAGCAGGCTGAATAAGGTTCCACGGGTTGTCAACCAGTTTAAAAAAGTTAAAACCGACCACAAACCACCAAACAAAAAACACTCCGGTCATAAACTCTATTAAGGGGTACTGTATCGAAATTTTCTTATGACAAAAGGCACATTTCCCCTTTAGCACCATAAAAGAGAGTAGGGGAATGTTGTACTTCCAGGGAATAGGGTGTTTACACTTCGGACAAACAGATCTACCGTCGGCAATAGACTTCCCGTGAGACATTCTATAAATGACTACATTCAAGAAACTTCCCCAAACAAGCCCCATGACGAATAGAAACAAAATCACCAAAAGCATGGTTTATTTTATACCTTATTCAAAACACTGGAGACACAAACCGCCACTCTTTTCATCAGCCGTACATCCAGCCACCGGAAGACTGATGACACCATTTGGACCGGTACCTGTTACCGTAAAGAGATACTTTGTTTGAGTGTCAGACAAATTTGACTTACCTTCAGGGGCGAAACAAACACCCACGTTAGTCGGGCTACCACTCATGATATAAATCGGAGTTTTTAATCCGGCAAAGAAGGTAGATTTTATCTCTCCGTCTACGAGTAAGGTATTGGAAATACACTTGCTAACTCCACTGGTGGCATCGGTAATACCCAATCCAACCTTAACGGCATTTCTTGGATAAGTGACCACCGGAACAGCCGGACGGATAATATCCCAGTCGGCCGCGGGACAATTAGTTACGTCATATCCCGTACCAGTTGTGGCTGGTTTAAACCAAGGCAGGTAACCATGAGTGGTGTAATATCTCTGAGACGATCCCAAAAACTCAATCGCCGCACTGCGATTATTGGTGTCTCTGGCTTTCTTCAGCTGTTCAAAAGGATCAATGGCGGCCAGGAGACCGGCGGCCAAGATACCCAGAACACCAATGACGATTAATAACTCCATCAGCGTAAAACCTTTGTTTTTCATTTTGCGTTTATTGCTAAACAATATTAATTAATCATGAATGATTAAAATTGACTTGTCAAGTTATAAATAGGCATGATTACCGCGATCACCAAGAATCCCACACCGATTCCCATCAAAATCATAATCAATGGCTCTATCGCCGTCGTTAAAGCTTTTATTTTCGTCTCACTCTCAGATTCATAAAAAACCGCTAACTTACTAAGTACCGAATCCAGTTTTCCGGTTTCTTCTCCCACCGATATCATCTGCGACAAAATTGGCGGAAACATCTCTAATCTGGTAATGGCCTCGGCCAAGCTAATGCCTTTTTCGACATAGACCGCCGCTTGTCTTATCCCCGAACTGTAAACCTTGCTTCCCAGCGTATTAGCGACAATATTTAAAGCATCTAAAATCGGGATACCGGCGGCCAGAAGGACACTAATGGTTCTGGCAAACTCGGTCAAGATGACGTCTTTTTTTAGCTTTCCCCAGATTGGAATTTTGAAAGTTAACTGCTCCATAATCAGACCGCCAACCTCCGTTTTCGACCAATTTGAGAAAAAAAACATACATACCGCCACCACCAAGAGAACAGCATACCAATAGTTGACGGCAAAGTCGCTGACAGCCATCAATGCTTTGGTCGGACCTGGTAGCTCGGCGCCAAAATCTTTATACATCGCCGTCAGTTTCGGCACCACAAATACCATCATAATGCCGGCAATCACCACCATGGCCACCGAAATAATGATCGGGTAAACCATCGCCCCTTTGGTTTTACTTTTAAACTCTCTCTGCTTATCCAAAGTGTCAGCCAGCTTTCCCATTACTTGATCCAGGACTCCGGCCGACTCACCGGCTCGGATCATCGCCACATAGACCGATGAAAAGCCTCCTCCCGAATTGGCCACTGCATCTCCAAGGGTGGAACCTCCCTCAACCTCGGTCAAAATCTTGTCTATGACTGGTTTCAGACTTGTACCTGCTTGATTTTTAAGAATTTTTAAGGCTTCTATTAGAGGTAATCCGGATCCAATCATGGTGGCCATTTGACGGGTGAAGTTGGTGATCTCCTCCACTTTAGGTTTTGAAAATCTTCCCATAAAAGCTTCCAGATTGAGCTGGTCAGATTCATAAAGCGCCGTAATCAAAAGCCCCTTACTCCTTAGTACATTAGCCGCCTGCTTGTCATCGACTGCGTCCAGCACTCCGCTCGAGGCTGTTCCTTGTCTATCACGAACTTTATATTGAAATGTTTTCATTTTATCTACCTCCCAAGAGCTTATCTAAAAGTGATGGTCTAATGGCGTATTCCATCGCCGTCGATCTTTCCACCAAGTTTTTATTGACTAACTCAGCCAAACTATTCTCCATCAATCTCATACCCAAATTTCCACTCGTCTGTATCACATTATCAATCTGAAAAGTTTTTCCCTCACGAATATTATTTCTGACGGCTGGAGTAACAATCATGATTTCGGTGGCCACTATCCTTTTACCGGAAATAGCCGGCACTAGACGCTGTGAGAGGACTGCCTCCAAAACCATCGACAACTGTAGTACTATTTGAGACTGTTGATCTTTAGCAAAACTATCGACGATTCTTTCGATCGCTTGAGAAGCTGAGTTCGTGTGAAGAGTGGCCAAGACAAGATGTCCCGTCTCTGCTACCGACATGGCCGCTTGCATTGTTTCGGCGTCACGCATCTCACCAATAAAAACCACGTTGGGATCCTGACGCAAAACAGACTTCAAAGCATTACTCCAGCTCTTAGTGTCTCCTCCCAACTCACGTTGACTGACAAAGGATTTTTTATTCTCGTGAATAAACTCAATCGGATCCTCGATGGTCACAATATGTTCCTGTCGAGTAGAGTTGATTTCGTCTATCACCGCCGCCAGGGTAGTTGATTTTCCTACCCCAGTCGGCCCGGTAACCAAGACAAAGCCCTGTTTTAACTTGGCAAAAGAATGACAGATTCCCGGCAAACCCAGTTCGTCAATCAAAGGCACTTTGTCAGGAATAAATCTGAGGGACAGACCCGGAGTTCTTCTTTGAAAATAAGCGTTAGCCCGAAACCGATACTTCCCGGGAACACTCACCGAAAAATCATGTTCTAAATTAGTTAGAAAGATTTCCTTTTGATTCGGCGTCATCAAACTGCCAATCATCGCCATCACCATCTCCTGATCGGTCTCACCAACCTCCCGGTACGTTTCCAGCACTCCCATGGTCCTCAATAAGGGAAAGCCATTGGACACCAGGTGAACGTCCGAAGACCCTGCGCTGGCCGCCGCCGCTAAGAGTGTGTGCATTAATTCTTCCGGCTTATCCATTAGACTTGAGCCACTCTAATAACTTCTTCCAGGGTCGAGATGCCATCGAGAACTTTGAGGTAGCCATCTTGTTTCATGATAATCATTCCATCTTCGATTGAAGATCTCTCTATTGTCGCCGCGTCCGCCCTTTCCATGATGAACTTCGCTGTCTTTTCAGTCACTCTAAGGACTTCAAAAATACCAATTCTTCCAAAATACCCAACATTGCCGCATTTTTCACAACCGGCTCCTTTGTACAACATAAACGGGACATTGTTCTTTTTGGCTGTCTCTGTTTTTTGAGCGTTCGACTTTATCCAACCATCCAACAATTTACCCAAAACGGTCTGAATATCTTCAATTACCGATGGTTCCGGAATGTATGGTTGTTTACAATTTTCACAAATCGTTCTCAGAACCCGTTGACCGATAAGCGCCGTCATGGAAGAGGCCAAGAGGAACGGTTCGGCTCCCATATCCAAAAGACGGGGTAGAGCGCCGGCGGCAGAATTAGTATGGACAGTCGAAAAAACCAAGTGTCCGGTCAGTGAAGCCTGAATCGCCAACTGAGCCGTTTCCTCATCACGGATTTCTCCCACCATAATTATATTAGGGTCCTGCCGAAGAAAGGATCTGAGTCCCGAAGCAAACGTTAGTCCTGCTTGCGGATTTACCTGGACTTGGTTCACACCATCCATCTGATACTCGACCGGATCTTCCAAGGTGACGATGTTCACCTTAGGCGTATTAATCATCGTTAAGAGAGAATAAAGAGTTGTCGTTTTACCGGAACCGGTCGGCCCGGTAGAAAGAATTATTCCATGAGGAATTCTAATTGCCTCTTCCAAAGAAGCCAGGGCCTTGGCCCGCAAACCCAGTTCGGCTAAAGTGGGTACTCTCCCGGATTTTTTTAGAAGACGCATCACGATCTTCTCTCCATTAACCGTCGGGAGAGATGAAATACGCAGGTCAACTTCACCAAACTCGGAGCTAAAGTTAAAACGACCGTCTTGGGGAATTCGTTTCTCGTCTATTTTCATTCCCGCCAAGATTTTGATTCTTGAAACCAAAGCCGCGTGGTAGTCCTTGTCCAAGGTCAGCTTTTCTTCCAAGATACCGTCAATACGATAGCGAACTCTGGTAATGTTTTCTTCGGGCTCGATGTGAATATCGGAAGCCCTAAGTCGAATCGCATGTTCCAGCACTTTTCTGACAATCTCGACAATTTTTGGCTCCTTAATTATCTGCGAAATAGTGTCCGCTGTTACCAAACGAACTCCGCTGGTCTCATCACCGATTTCCTTACCACGCTTCAACACGCCGGATATTTCTCCTGACAAACTTTGGCTATAAATATTTCCAATCAAAGTCTCGAGGTTATCCTTTGAGGTCAGATAGGACTTAATTTTGTAACCGGTTCGCTTTTGAAAAAAGTCAACCGTGGCCAGATCTTCCGGTTTGACCATGATTAAACTCAGCTCTCCTTCGGCTTTATTTAGTTCCAACGGAGCCACCTGATAATTTTTTGCCAAATCCACCGAAATTAGCGCCAACAGATCTGGACTAACCGTAATCTTACTTTCGGAAAAATATGGAATGTTCAGAATTTTCGCCCTGGCCTCCGACAGGTCCTGTTCGCTGATAATTCTTTTGGTCAAAAGCACCTCGGTCAAACTTTTGCCACTCGTCATTGCTTCGACCTTGATGGCATCCGCTTTAACGGCGTCCAACCTACCCGAAGATAGCAAAAAATCCAGCAACGCCTTCTCCTGATAATCCATACCTTAACTATAACAAATTTATCCGTTCACCTTAATCATCCTCCACGAGCTGATCAGAAAATTGTCAAGCGACAACTTGTGGTTTATATTTGTCTGCTTCAATTCCGATAGCGCAGTCATAGCCATTTCCAGTATAGCCAGCCTTTTTTTATTTACTTCAGTTGCCAAACCGGTTTTTAACTTCAATATAATTTCCTCCAACAGAATCGGAGCCTCCTCCTTTGTCATTTGATCTACAAACGAAATACAGGCAGAAGGTCCGCTACTCCAACACTTTCTAACCTCTGACCACTTCGACTCCGTCACTGCCTTTTTGAAGGAAAAGTTTTCCACTACCCCTCGACTCAAAATGGTAGGGGAGAGCCGATTTTCGTTTTCAACCACCAGAATAAGCTGTACCTTCTCCTCCAGTTCTTCCATCGGCTTAAGCAGAACTGCCTGGCATTCCGGACTAAGTTGATCCGCATCCCATACCACCAAAGAAAGTTCTGGTCTAGATTGAGTAACATTCAGACCGGAACATATCCACCGTCTAAGCTCCGTCACCTTAGCCCCGAAGCCTTCAAATTCTATGATATGATTTTCTGTCAGACCGAATTGTTCTAACACCATCGTTCTGTCCGAAACGACAGCCACAGCTATTTTTGGTAACATATATATATTGTAATCCCCATTTATTCCGATTAAAATGAACCCGCATGTCATACACCGCTAAAGATATAACAGTACTCGAAGGTCTGGAGCCAGTCCGTAAGCGTCCAGGGATGTACATCGGCAGTACCGATGAAAAAGGTCTTCACCACCTACTTATCGAAATTGTTGATAACTCTCTTGATGAAGCCATTGGAAAATTTGCCAAAAATATTTTTGTCTGTCTCCACAAAGACGGCTCCGTTTCTGTCTCAGACGACGGCCGGGGGGTCCCTACCGACATGCATCCTTCTGGTGTCTCAGCTCTAGAAGTTGCCATGACCAAGCTCCACGCCGGTGGCAAATTTTCCGAGAACGCCTACAAGGCTTCAGGTGGTCTCCATGGTGTCGGTGCTTCGGCGGTCAACGCGCTCTCCTCCAAAATGGAAATCGTGGTTAATCACTCTCAAAAGTTTTTCACTCAATCATACAAAATTGGTGCTCCGGACTTTCCGGTCAAAGAAATTAATCTCGCCAAGGCCGAGGAGATTATTTCTCCCTTCCACCACCGCTTTCTCTCCTCACAGTCCGGCACTTTTACTCACTTTTGGCCCGATCACTCTATCTTTAAAATCACCACCGACTTTAACTACGTCAACATCAAAGCCAAACTCCAGGAGAGGGCTTATCTGGTCGCCGGAGTTTACATTCATCTTCTAGACGAACGCACCGACAAAGAAGCTAATTATTATTTTGAGTCCGGCATCAAATCGCTCCTTTCTCACATGAACCGCCACAAAAAGCCACTTCACGAACCAATTTATATCTCCGGAAACTCCACGGAGGCCAATATTCCCATCGGTGTGGAGGTCGTCATGCAGTACACCGACACCTTCAACGACCACCTCGAGTCTTTCGCCAACACCATCAATACCTACGACGGCGGTACTCACCTTACCGGTTTCAAGACAGCTCTTTCCAAAGTTCTAAAAAACTACATTACCACAGGGACGGATCAAGATAAAGATAAAAAGGGGAAAAATAAAGACATCGATCTTACTCCAGATGATCTCAAAGAAGGTCTCACCGGCGTCGTCTGGATCAAAATGAGCTCGTCGGAAATACAATTTGAATCTCAAACCAAAACTAGGGTCAACAATGCCGAAGTTCAATCCGCCGTTTACCAAGTAGTCAAAAAAGGGCTGGATGAATATCTGGAAGAACATCCTTCTACCGCTCAAACCATCATCGGTAAAGTTTTTCTGGCCGCCAAAGCCAGAATGGCGGCTAGAGCCGCCCGCGATGCCGTCGTTCGAAAGGGGGCTCTCGAAGGCATGACTCTGCCGGGTAAACTGGCCGACTGTCAGGAAAAAGATCCGGCCATGTCGGAATTATTTATCGTCGAAGGTGATTCAGCCGGAGGCTGTTTTTCTGGTGATACCCTGGTGGCTTTAACTGACGGACGTAACTTGAGCTTTAAAAAGCTTGTGGCTGAAGACAAACTCGGAAAAAAGAATTATTGTTACTCGATCGACGTGAACGGTTCAGTTTGTGTCTCTCCAATTATCAATCCTAGATTAACCAAGAAACAGGCTTCGGTCATAAAAATCGTGTTGGATAACGACGAAGAAATCATTTGCACCCCAGAGCACCTATTTATGCTGAGAGATGGCACATATACAAAGGCTATCGATTTGACCACAAATGTTTCTCTTATGCCTTTAAGGAGACAACTTTCCAGAATGGGAAAATATATTACCATCAAAGGCTATGAGCTGGTTTTTGATCCAGGTCAGTCACGCTGGATGTTTACCCATGTCCTATCAGACGAATATAACCTTCGAACCAATAAATATTCCCTTGACTCCGGTAGTCACCGTCATCATATTGACTTTAACAAGCAAAACAACAATCCCAACAATCTTCAAAGATTAACCATAGAAAAACACCTCGTCCTTCACAAGTCAAATCTAGAGCATACTTTACATCGACCGGACATCAAAGATAAAGTAGCCAAAATACACCAAACAACAAAGTTTAGGCAACTAATGCGAAAAATCATGTCTACACCAAAAATGCGTCAATTTCATAGTGATAACGCCAAGAAGCAATGGCAAAATCAAGAATATAAACAGTTCATGCTTGAGAAATTCCTTGAGTTCTACAAGAACAATGTGGAATATCAAAAACAAAATCGTAAGCTTTTAGATGCCGCACAAAAATTGTACTGGAGCAATCCAAAAAACAGACAGGACCAATCAAATCGTACCATCAAGCATTTTGAGTTGCATCCAGAACAAAAGGAAATACTTAGAAATTCAGCCGAAAAACAATGGAACAACGAAGATTTGCGCCTTTGGAGAAGTCAAAAAACTGCCAAGCAATGGACGCCTGAGTTCATTTCCAAACGTAAAATCGCATACAACCAGACATATCTCACCAAAGCTCTTTTTGCCCTCCATCAGATATATCTAGAATCAAAGATAATCGATAAACAAAGGTACGAAGAACTTAGAAAAAAAACTAATGACAAGAGTCTTCTGAAATTCGATACTATTTGCCAAAGATTTTTTAATAGTGATGAAAGATCTCTTTATCAAGCCGTGACCTATTACAATCATCGAATCAAACAAATTATTCCTTTAGCTGACAAAGTCGATGTTTATGACATTGAGGTTCCAGAAAATCACAATTTTGCCTTAACCTCCGGAGTTTTTGTCCACAACAGTGCGAAGCAGGGTCGAGATCGAAAGCATCAAGCCGTCTTGCCTTTGGGTGGAAAAATTTTGAATACCGAAAGAGCCCGTCTTGACAAGATCGTCGAATTTGAAGAATTAAAAGATCTGATCATCGCCATGGGCATGGGCATAGGGGAGACTCTTGACGTTGCCAAACTTCGCTATCATCGCATTATTATCATGACCGATGCCGACGTTGACGGCGCTCACATTGCTACCCTTCTTCTCACTTTTTTCTACCGCCACACCAATCCCGTGGTCACAAATGGAAATATTTATCTCGCCATGCCCCCTCTCTACCTCATCTCTCATGACTCTACCAAAAAATATGTTTACTCCGACACCGAAAAAGAGGACTACCTAAAAACCTTAACTCCTTCCCAAAAACAAAAAGCCGGTATCCAACGCTACAAAGGTCTTGGAGAGATGAATCCGGAACAGCTTTGGGAAACTACCATGAATCCGGCTACCCGTACTCTCAAAAAAATCAGCATCGAAGATGCCGAAAAAGCCGATGTCGTCTTTACTACTCTTATGGGCCAAGAAGTTGCTCCTCGTAAAAAATTCATTCAAACTCATGCTAAAAAAGCCACTCTTGATATATAATTACGCCTAGTCAAAACTATTAAAAAATAAAATAAAATGGACATTCAACTTATTGCGCTTTTTACCGCTCCAATCGTTTCTATCATCGCTCTCGTTTACGGATATTTTTTAAGTAAAAGCATTCTCAAAGAGGACAAAGGCAACGCCAAACTTCAGCAAATTGCCAAAGCCGTCAAAGACGGTGCCATGTCTTATTTAGCCACTCAATTTAAACTGGTTTTCCCCATCATGCTTATTCTGGCCGCGCTTATTGCTTATACCTTGGGTGTTGGCATTGCCGTCACCTTTATCATTGGAGCCTCATTTAGTGCCATTATTGGCTATTTTGGCATGCTCATCGCTGTCGAAGCCAATGTTAGAACCGCCAATAACGCTACCAAAAGCCTAAACGCCGCTCTTCAAACCTCCTTTCGAGCCGGGACCGTCAATGGCATGCTCGTCGTCGGTTTAGGCCTTCTCGGTGTGTCTCTTATCTATATGTACTCTTACTTTACTTACGTTTCTGTCGGACCAGAAGCCATTGCAGAGAACGCCACCCACATTTTAGTGGGTTATGGCTTTGGAGCCGCTCTTCTCGCTTTATTTATGAGAGTTGGTGGTGGCATTTTTACCAAAGCCGCTGATGTCGGTGCCGACCTCGTTGGTAAAGTCGAAAAGGGGATACCGGAAGATGATCCTAGAAATCCGGCTACTATCGCCGATAACGTCGGAGATAATGTTGGAGACTGTGCCGGAATGGCCGCCGATGTCTTTGAATCCTACGCCCTGACCATTGTCGCCGCCATGATTCTTGGAGGAGCCATGTTTGGTCTAGCCGGAGTGGTTTTCCCCCTGTTGGCTCGTTCCGGTTCTATTCTGACCTCCATTTTGGGTACTTTTTTTGTTAAAGCTAAAAACGACCAAGAAGATCCTCTGGCTCCACTCATCCGAGGTTTTATGGTCTCAGCTGTTTCTGCTATAGCTATTTTCATGGGTCTATCCACCTATTTATTGGGTGAACCAAAGGCAGGATATGCTTCAGTCGTCGGTATCATCGCTATGCTAGCTCTTCTTTATATCACCAAGTACTACACCGGCCCCGGTGAAAAACCAATTATTGGTATTGCCAAAGCTTCACAAACCGGAGCTGGAACCAATTTAATTGCCGGCTTGAGTTACGGCATGGAGTCCACTTTCGTTTCTGTTCTGGTTGTTGCCGGTGCTATTTTTGCCGGCTACAGTCTGCTTGGTTTCTACGGGATCTCTCTGGCCGGCATGGGCATGTTGGCTACCACTGGCATCATTATGGCTCTGGACACTTTTGGTCCCATTGCCGACAACGCTCAAGGCATGGTCGAAATGGCCGGTCTCAAGGGTAAAGCTCAAGTAATTACCGGCAATCTGGACGCCGTTGGCAACACTACCAAAGCACTGACTAAGGGCTTTGCCGTCGGCTCTGCCGCGGTCGCCGCCAGCTCTTTGTTCGCCACTTATTTCGAAGCCACCGGTCTTAGCGCCATCAACATCAGTAATCCCAAAGTATTTATTGGTGTCCTCATTGGTGGAGCTCTTCCTTTTCTCTTTAGTTCCAGACTGATCGGCTCTGTCGGCCGCGCCGCCTTTGAAGTCGTCGAAGAAGTTCGTCGTCAGTTTAGAGAGATTAAGGGAATTATGGAAGGAAAGACCTTGCCTGATTACTCCAAAGCCATCGCCATAGTCACTGCCGCTTCTCAAAAAGAGCTCCTCATCCCCGCCGCAATTGTCATTTCCCTTCCCATAATTACCGCTCTTTTAGGTGCCGAGGCCTTGGGTGGTTTCCTCGCTGGTACGGTCGTAGTGGGGTTGATGTTGGCTCTCTTTATGTGCAACACCGGTGGAGCCTGGGACAATGCCAAAAAGTACATCGAAGACGGCAATATGGGAGGCAAAGGCTCCGATGCCCACAAAGCCTCTGTGGTTGGCGACACGGTGGGCGACCCTCTAAAAGACACTGCCGGACCGGCCTTAAATCCGATGATGAAAATCGTCCAAATTGTCGCTTTACTTATCGCTCCCATGGTCATGACATTAATAGGCAAATAATCAATGGACGAGCAAACTCAATGGGGTCTAATTCGAACCACTCCCATCGTCGAGGAGATGGAGCGTTCTTATCTGGACTACGCCATGTCGGTCATCGTCGCTCGTGCCTTGCCTGATGTTCGAGATGGTCTAAAACCAGTCCATCGCCGTATTCTTTTCGCCATGAAGGAGATGGGTCTAACTCACAAAAGTGCTTACAAAAAATCAGCCCGTATCGTCGGTGAGGTGCTCGGAAAATATCATCCACATGGGGACCAAGCTGTCTATCAAACCATGGTTCGTTTGGCTCAAACTTTTTCTATGCGTTATCCACTTATCGATGGCCAGGGAAACTTTGGTTCGATCGACGGGGACTCGGCCGCCGCCATGCGTTACACCGAAGCTCGTCTCAGCAAGATCGCCGGTGAGGCTCTCGAAGACATTGATAAAAAAACCGTTGATTTTATTGACAACTTTGATGGCTCTCAACAGGAACCTACTGTTCTTCCGGCTAAACTTCCAAATCTTCTACTCATGGGTTCAGACGGCATCGCTGTCGGCATGGCTACCAAAATTCCTCCACACAATCTACTTGAGTTGGTCAATGCTATCAAGGCTTTAATTGATAAAAGTCACGCTACAGTCACCAAGCAGTTTAAAGATGAAGAGCTGGTCTCGGCCAACTTTCATGATCTCACTGGCACTCTAGACTCTTCGATCGAAATCGAAGAGCTTTGTCTACACATCAAAGGGCCGGACTTTCCCACTGCCGGTATTATTTATGACACCACTGAAATAAAAAAACTTTACGCCACCGGGAAGGCCAGTATTATTGTGAGAGGTGTCGCCGAAATCGTGGAGAAGAAAAGTGGTCGTTTTCAAATTCTCATCACCGAGCTTCCGTATCAAGTCAACAAAGCCAAGCTTATCACCAACATCGCCGAACTCGTCAAAAAGAAAAAACTCGAAGGCATCGCCGACCTAAGAGACGAGTCCGACCGTAAGGGTTTAACCGTTTCCGTCGACCTCAAAAAAGACGCCAAACCCAAAAGTGTTTTAAACAATCTTTACAAGTTTACCGAACTTCAAACTAGTTTTCCGGCAAATGTGGTCGCACTCACCTCGGAGGGAACCCCTCATCTTCTTAATCTTAAACAAATCTTGATGGAGTACACCGCGCACAGACAAGGTGTGGTCGTTCGACGAAGTCAATTCGAACTAAAAACCGCCCAGGACAGAGCCCACATTCTTGAGGGGCTCCTCATAGCTCTTTCCAATATCGATGAAGTGATCGAAACAATCAAGAAAAGCCCAGACAGTGAAACAGCCAAGACCAACCTTATGTCCAAGTTCGGTTTATCGGAAATTCAATCCATCGCTATTCTGGATATGCAACTCAGGAAACTGGCCGCCCTTGAAAGACAGAAAATAGAAGCCGAGTATCAAGAACTTAAAAAACAAATAGACAGACTCATTGTAGTCTTGAAAGATCCCAAGACCGTTCTTCAATTAATTAAAGAGGAAGTCACCAAGCTGGCACTCGACTATCCTGAAAAAAGAAGGACTAAAATAGTCGCAAATGCGCCAGGTACTTTCTCGGAGGAAGATCTAATTCCGGCTGAGGAAACTATCGTCGCTCTCACTAAATCCGGTTATATCAAGCGCATGCCTTTAGACACTTTCCGCTCCCAAAAGAGGGGTGGTAAAGGAGTGGCTGGTATGACGGTCAAAGAAACCGACGAAATTCACCTCTTAACCAATGCTAACACTCACGACCGTCTCTTGGTCTTTACCAGCAAGGGAAAAGTTTTCTCACTGAAAGTCTGGGAACTTCCCGAAGGCAGCCGCACTAGCAAAGGGCAGGCGATTATAAATTTGATCAACATCGAAACCGACGAAACCATTCAATCCCTCCTTACCATGTCGGCTCAAGTTACCAAGGGTGAATTCCTTTTCTTTACTACCAAAACAGGAGTGGTGAAACGCACAGCCATGTCGAAGTATGAAAATATCAAAAGCAACGGCCTTATCGCTATCAAACTTAATTTTGGAGACAGCTTGGTTTGGGTCAATAAAACATCCGGTAACGATCACATTTCTCTAGTTTCTAGAGATGGTAAGTCGATCAGATTCAAAGAAGCAGATGTTCGTCCCACCGATCGTGATACCATGGGCGTCCGAGGAATTTTACTCAAAGGCGAAGACTTCATTATCTCCATGGAATCTTTTCCACCAGAAGGACCGGTCTCGATAGACAAACGAGTCAAGTTTTTCCGTGATTATTTAATTGTCACCGAACACGGCATGGGTAAGCGTACTCCTTTAGAAGAATATCCTGTTCAGAATCGATCCGGGCAAGGCTTAAAAGTCAGCGAAACTACCGACAAAACAGGTAAAGTAGCCGGCGCTCTACTGGTGGATCAAACCTCGGAAATGCTCCTCATTACTACTTCTCAAGGACAAGCCATCAAACTGCCAGTCAAAAATATTCCTAGACTCGGCCGAGCTACTCAAGGAGTTATTCTCATGCGTTTTGCTAAAGAAGGGGATAGTGTCGCCGCCGTCACCGTCATCTCCGACTCTGACGAAGAATAATTAGAGCTTAGGTAATACTTCTTTATATAGAGCAATTTTTTCTGTTTTTTTCATCGCCGCATATCTCGGCGACGGAGAGGGAAGAGTAACCAGATCGATTTGAGGATATTCCAGAACTAACTCTCTAAAATATTTTTTAAATAATTTCTCAACAAACCTACTGGAAAAGAATATTTTTCTAATCTGGTTATTTTTGATAATAGACCTTACTTCATCATTAAGAACTATATTGGTCAAATTCATATCCAAGTTACTTTTTGACTTTCTTTCACAGGATAAAATAATGTCCGTTATAGCTATTCCCAACTCGCTAAACAATTCTTGTTTTTCCAGTTTTGACTGTAAACTTACTCCGTAAACCTCTTGGATAATCGGCCAAAACAAATTTCTTTTTGTGCCATAAAACCAATCATATGAAACATCGGTTATCTGGCCAGTAAAACTTCCTAATAGGAGGTATTGTGTATTTGTCGGGACAAAGTCTCCAAATGGGTGAGTTTCAATCATTTTATTTTCCGGGGGCAAGAACCAATATAAATTGTAGCAGATGGAAAAGACAGATCTTGTTTTTTTTGACACGCAGGCCCATTATTAATCCATGAAATATATTTTTATTTCCGGTGGTGTGGTTAGTGGTTTGGGGAAGGGAATTACCTCAGCCAGTATTGGCTTGATTCTCAAAAACATGGGGGTAGCGGTCACCAATGTCAAAATCGATATGTACCTTAATGTCGACGCTGGCACCATCCGCCCTCAGGAACACGGAGAGGTTTTTGTGACTGAAGATGGTCTAGAGACAGATCAGGACCTGGGGAATTATGAACGCTTTACCGGCCAAACCCTTCATCGAGAAAACTATATTACTACCGGACAGATTTATAAAACGGTCATCGATCGGGAGAGAGCTTTCGGCTACGGGGGAGAAGATGTGGAAGCGGTACCTCACGTGACAGATGAGATAATTAGACGCCTGGAACTTGCCGGTAAAAAAAACCACGCTAAAGTCGTCATCGTCGAACTTGGCGGCACGGTAGGGGAGTACCAAAACGGTATTTTCTTCGAAGCCAGTCGTATTTTAAAGCTCAGACAACCCAAAGACGTCATACAAATCCACGTCACTTACTTACCATTTCTAAAAAATATCGGTGAACTTAAAAGTAAGCCAGCCCAACAATCCACCCACATTTTAAACGCCATGGGGATTCAGCCGGATTTTTTAGTAGCCAGAAGTGAGAAGGAGATTGATACCAAAAGAAAGGAAAAATTAGCAGTTTTTTGTAATCTGCAGGATGAAGACATCATCGGTTCCCCTGACCTTCCCAGCATTTATCAAGTACCACTATATATGGAGGACCAACGATTCGGTGAAAAAATACTTCACAAACTACGACTCAGAGCCAGAAGAAAAGCGCACTTCCTAGCAGGCTGGAAAAAATTCGAGCATCTTAGAAATCGAACCAAAAAGGAAGTCAAGATAGCCATGGTGGGTAAGTATTTTGCAACCGGCGATTATAAACTCTCCGACTCCTACATTTCCGTCATCGAAGCCCTCAAACAAGCCGCCTGGACTCAAGGGATTAATCCTCTCCTAGATTGGATCGATAGTGAAGACCTGGAAAAAAAGAATATCAACCTTTCTATTTATGACGGCATCATTGTTCCTCAAGGATGGGGGAGTAGGGGAACTGAAGGCAAACTATTAGCTGTCAAACAAGCCAGAGAAAAGAATATTCCTTATCTGGGTCTATGTTTTGGTATGCAGATGGCTGTGATCGAATTTGCCCGCAACATTGCTCATCTCAAGGGTGCAAACTCCACCGAAGCCAATCCAAAAACACTCCATCCGGTTATTCATATTATGCCGGAACAAGTAGAGTATCTGGCCAAAAAACAATATGGTGGCACTATCCGTCTTGGCTCTTGGCCCTGCGTTTTAAAAAAAAGAACCAAACTTTTCACTGCTTACGAAAAGTATAGTCTCCAGAAAGATTCTCCTTGGCTCAAAAATAACGACTTTAAATCAAAAGCCACTATTTATGAAAGACACCGCCATCGCTACGAGTTTAATAACCATTACCGAGATCAACTGGAAAAGGCCGGCCTAATTATTAGTGGTCTTTCTCCAGACGACCGGCTAGTCGAGGCCATCGAGCTTCCCGATCACCCTTTCTTTGTCGGCACCCAGTTCCACCCCGAGTACATCGCCCGGCCACTCACCCCACACCCCATTTTTATGGCTTTCCTCGCCGCCACCACGGCCTTCAAGGACTCTCCTCGTAGGTCAAATATCAATAGTTAATGTAGATATTCTTGTAATATCATCAGGCTCACCACCATCAACGAAATTCTCATACGAATAATTTTTATTCGTGGCTGAAAATAAACCTAAGATTTCACTAGTATTGACCCATGATTGAGAAAATTGATGAAGATAGTTTCCATAGGAAGAAAATTTATACTCCGACAACCTACGAGGACTCTCCTTGAAGGTGAACAGGTCCATCGGATTTCGGTGGATATATTTTGACAAGTATATAAACTGATATTCGTTCTCGACCCTCACTGCCTTATATGGACCTTGGAATAGGGGACCGATACGGTCATAACGAGTATTGAAATATCGTACGTATTTTGTAGCTAATGATCTCATAAAGTTGTCAATGCCTCTCTCAGTCTCTTGCCTCACAAAAAGGTGAAAGTGGTTGGGCATCAAACAATATGCCAAAAGTGTAATTTCACCAAAGTAATTCTTTAATATTCGCGACGGCGATATTTCTTCCTTCAAGGACTCTCCTTGAAGGTTAACAGTCGGTGTTAAGTAAAATTCCAAAAATGATAGAAAGGTTTTGTAATCTTTCTCATCTTCGAATATCGTCTGTTTATTTACTCCACGATTGTAGATGTGATAGTACCCTCCGGCCTCGTATTCCTTTATCGCATTTTTTGCTGGCACAAGTATATTTATACACCTTCAAGGACTCTCCTCGTAGGCAATTTATTTTAAAAATTGGTCGTGGATCTTTTTCAGTTGGGGATTGGTGACGTGGGTATAGATCTGTGTCGTGGCTACATTCTTGTGTCCCAGCATTTCCTGAACACTCCTCAAATCGGCTCCTTGCTGAAGCAATGTCGTGGCAAAACTATGTCGGAGCACGTGAGGACTGACTTTTATCGGTAGTCCTGCCGACCGTCGATACTTCTCTACTATCCTCTGGATACCACGAATAGAGAGCCTGGCTTTTTCGTTTCCCATCGTCGGATCCCAGTCACCACTTTTGGGAATCCGCACCCAAAGAGCACGAAAGGGGTCGGTTCTGGCATTTAGGTACCTACCCAACCAGGTCGTCGCTCGTTCGGAGAGAAATACCAGCCTCATTCGCCGCCCCTTGCCCAGTATCCCAAACTCCCGCTCCTTCAAGTCAATTTTATCGATGTCTAACTTAGCCAGTTCCGAAACACGTAGTCCAGTGCTAAAAAGCACTTCCAAAATCGTTCTATCCCGTAGGCCACTTATGTTGGATGTATCAGGCGCCATCAAGAGTCTTTCTACCTGATCTCGGTCAAGAAACTTAATCTGGTGCTCGCTGGGTTTAGGCAGATCCACCTTTTCTGCCGAAAGCGTTTTAATGCCTTTTTTACTGCAATATTTTAGAAACGCCCGCAAAGCAATTACATAGTAACTTTGGGTAGTAGGGGAGAGGCGCTGGGCGTTTGAGTTCTCGTATTTGACTAAATATAGTCTATATTTTCGAACCATCTCACTTGTCAGTTTCTGGATATATTCTTGTTCGTAGTATTTTTCAAACCATTTGCTGAACATCCCGAGGTAGTGAGAGTAGTTACGGATCGTAAATTTGGAGTAGTTTTTTTCCACCTCAATAAAACTCAAATACCTCTTGATTAGTATTCTTAAGCTCAAATCATTTACTTGTTTCTTCGCCACCCTTCATCTTACCAAATTATTGTGCGACGCAGATTTTCCCCATCTGTTATAATTACCCAGAACATTTACATAAGGAGAGTGAATATGAATCTAGAGTATGATCGAAGAATAAAGCTGTGTGCCAACGCTGTCGAGAAGGCCACTAAAAAGCTCAGATTGGGTTGGGGATTTGCCGAAGACTATCAAGGTATCGAGATAAAGGTTGACACCGAAGTCGGCTATGGCATGGTTATAGTCCTCATGGACACCGGCCATGGACCACGCTTTCCAAAATTCATAACATTAACAGTTCACGGCTACGTCGACTACGGCGTCAATAAAAACGTCCGTATTGGTGGTGGAGGCCTACTCCGGTCAAGAAACAAGTTTTTACCGGATCAAATCTCCGAAAAATGGCTGAAAATAGCCATTTCTAATTCTGCCAAAGCCGTTCAAGCAATTTGTACTGCGGCCAACATGGCCAAACTCAAGAAAGAAGCTTTGGCGAAGCGACGCCTAGAAATCAAAAGTTCCCAACTCGCACGCCATAAACAAACAATTTTAAATGTTACCTCCCTGTCAAAATAGTTTGACTACAAGAACAAGAAGGAGATTCCATGCACGAACTATTGCTTCGATATAAGATGCCTGAAAATCTCAATCATCATCGCGAGATCCAAGTGTTTAGAGATCGCGTCATCAGCATGGCGATCCAAATTCAAGCCAAAGCGGAAAAAGTTTTCTCACTCAGTACCAATAATGTCGTCTGGGAAGTGCAAGAGTTCCATCAAAGCCGAGGCATGCCTGACTTTTATGTCACCGGTTGGATAACCGACAACTACGACGAGAAAAAAGATGACGTTCTAGAAGCTCAATTGGAAATATTAGCTCTCATGCGACGACTTACCTTTAGAGGAGAAACCGTCGCCTGCTGGATTCAAAGAGTCAAGGGCAAGTGGGGAGAAGCCAATGGTCTTATGGAAAAACCACCCGCCAACTAGGCGGGTTTTTCACGCCGTGAAAAATAGTATGGGATGGGTGAGCAGGGGAGAGGTACCAGGAAAAGCCCAAATAGGTATATATCCCATAATCTATTGATGTCCAAAGGCCAGACAGGCAATTAACTGCGAATAATTTCAATAGTTATTTGTCGTCAGTGAAATTCCAAATTACTTATAATTAATTCAAGCAAAAATATTTTTCAAATTTATCAGAATATTTTCAATGGGTGATATCTATTGTCACCCCGGACCTGATCCGGGGTCTAGATAAATTGATACCTACTTAATGGATTCCCGCCTTCGCGGGAATGACACACAATCACGGTCTTCTATGCCTAAAAAAACGCGTCTCTACAATACCCCTAAAACGGCTCCTGGACACTTTGATGGTTACAAGATCATGGAAAAATAGCCTTGATTTTCGGGTTTTTACATAGAATTTCCCAAATTAAGGCCGGTGGCCTCAAAAGGAAAAGAATCGAACGACTACTGAGTCCAAAGAGGGGGCGAGTGATCAGTTTCGGGATTATCTACACCAAGCAACAGAATATAAAACTAAGTTCTCTACAGCCTGTGTATTTGAGATACGTCGCAAAAGTATTATTGTGCGACATATCGTCTATCGTTCTTTCAATCCTCTTCTCTAACTACAAATAGGGAACATCAAACAATGACTGCTACTTCTATCTCCAGGTAACACTAACTAAAATATATGAAGCTTTATCAATTAATTAAATATCAATAAAAATCAACCTCCCTTCACGCTCTCTACCTCCCTCCTTTGCTATCATGCCCGATATCTGTATCAAAGCCTATCACCCCTAGCAGTTATCCACAAAGCCTGCTAAAACCGTGAAAAGAATCCTCTTTCGTGAAAACTATTATAGGTTACGAGTTATTATAGGATAATTATAGGCCTATAACTGTTATAGGCCCCTCTCCCCTCCCTTGACCTCCGGTCTAAAAAAATAAATATTCCTCACGCATAAATCAAAGCTAAATAATTATTCACGATCCTCATCTTGAGTTCTAGAGTTCTTGATTCCTTGAGTTCTTGTTTACCCTCCCACCCACGATGTCGTCAGGAAACCAATCCCAATAATTATGGCTACCGTCACCCCATACTCCCACAGACTCTCCACGTAAACTCTCGTGGACAATCTTTGTTCCATGATTCCCAGCAGTCCATAAAGAAGCGAGGTTAGCATTAAGCCTCCCATAAATGGTTTTACCGGCCAAAACGACAGCGCCACGGAAGCCATCGCGATCACCCAACTCATTGCCAGGGAATATCGCGTCGCATCTTTGACCAGATCACCTTTTAGATCCACACTCCACAGGCTGGGAAAGCACAATATCAACGATGTCACAAAGACCATAGCCATCACCCACCAAAAGGGTAGTTTAAAACTTAGTGCTACGGTGTAGAAAAAGAGTGAGGATATTAAAGTCAGTATAAAATTTACCGATTTAGCCGCCCGAAAAAGCTGAATTGTTCTGATTGACGCTACGGAGAAAATATTCTCAATTAGTAAGACGCCATACATTCCCACCGCAAAAAGAACAAAGTACATAATTTTAAACACTCCAGCCAGCAATATGGAACTTTCCAATTGGAAGGCTCGACCAAACATTCTGGGGACTGCAGACGGCAAGAAATTGGAGAACAGACCGCTTCCTAAGGTAAACATGGTCGGTAAAACCATTAGAGTTAACCACTCTACTCCTTTCAGATCATCAAACAACACCCACGCTGAGAGGATGTATGCTACAGCCGAAACCGTCAAATACAACCCAAATCGGTAATCCACCGGTGCGATCGTCGTTAGCCACAGACAAACAGCCAACAGGCCACCAACCAAAATAAAGCGGGTTCTTTTAGACATCTTTAAGCCAGATTAGACCAGATCTCGACGACATCGTCCAATTCCGTTAATAAATCCAACAATTCCAGCACCTTCGTTTTTTCTTCTCCGGAAAGAACGGTCACGGTTGGTATCGGGGAAATAGACTTCATGTAGGATACCGAGCCAGGGCCACCGAGCTTCGCTCCGTGCTTGTCCAAAACATTCTTTATCTCACCCGAGGTTCTGTTTCGGTTATCCGTAACTACCGTAATCAAGATCCCCACTCCCAAAGGTCCATAAGCCTCATAAACGACCTCCTCCGCCATTACTCCGCCACCCACACCCAAAGCTTTATCAATCGCTCTTTTAATATTTTCCATCGGCATATTAACCGATCTGGCTTCCTCCACACTAGCTCTCAAGTAAGAATTTGTGTCTGTGTCTCCAGAACCACCTTTTTTAACGGCTATATGGATCTTTTTGGCTATTTTAGTAAAAATAGAACCCCTTTTGTTATCTTCTATCGCCTTTTGATGCTTAATCGTCGACCATTTAGAATGTCCTGACATAACTGGATTTTAACACAGTAGCAATCCCTCATTTTACTTGACACGGGAACTAAACTTAACTATCATTTCTCAGAATGAACAATGACAACTCGCACGACCTTCAACAAAACGCCATTAAAGCTGCCATCGCTAAGAACTGGCACGAGGCTATCTCTCTCAACCAAGAAATTCTGGAACTTCTCCCTGACGACATCCCCACTCTCAACCGGCTCGGCATTGCTCTCACTATGGCTAAGCAAAATAAAAAGGCTATCGAGAACTTCAAAAAAGTCCTGACCATAGATCCTCACAATCACATTGCCAAAAACAATTTAACTCGTCTCAAGTCCAATAAAAAACAGGGATTGGCCAACCCTTACCTCCAAACAGTCAGCTTCATTGAAGAACCTGGTAAATCTAAAGTTGTCCCTTTAGTTAGTCAGGGAGAACCGAAGGTATTTTCTCTACTCAATATAGGGGAACCGGTCGAGCTCACCACCTCAAAACACAAAGTTAAGGTGATCAAAGATAAAGTTTTCATCGGCTACCTACCGGACAATATCTCTCATCGCCTTTTAAAGCTCATCAGTTCCGGCTATAAATACAAAACTGTGATGAAGTCGGTCAATCCCAAAAATCCTCAGGTTTTCGTCCAAGAAGTTCATACCTCCAAAAGGCTTCACGGTATCCCCTCCTTCCCCTTGGATGAAAAAGAGCACCTTCCCTCTCTGTCGGCTGGTGAGTCCAGCGAGAGTCCCCCACTGGAACTCTACGACCCTCTGGTAGGAGACGAAGCCTAGTTCTACTTTAACCAAACGGTAATCCCCTTTTCACCTTCCTGTTCCGTTTTTCCAAATTCAAGACAATTCATTTGTTGAACCAGCAACGACTCGGTAAAGGGATATTTGCCTGAAACACTAAAGAAACAACCATTGCCGGCAGTAACCTCGCTTCCCTGGTCAGACTTGACCTCAATCACCCTCATGCCGGTCGACTCCAGCTGTCTAGCCACCTGAGTCCCGAGACCGGACTGTCCGGTTAAATTATTCACCACCAAATCCACATTTTCACTCAGTATGGACTCCAAAACAAACTTATTTTTTGTCCACAAAGAGGCTACTGAATTAAAACTCACAAACTCCTTACCATCTGGTTCAACCTGCACCTCAAAAATCTTCGTTGGCATGTCCATTTCTAACAACTTTTTTGAAGCCACCGTTTCTACTAAAAACTTCCTGATCATCAAGCGATCTTTCAGACTCAGATTTGTTTTTAGACCTATTTTGTATAAATCTTTCAGTACTCCTTCTATCGAAGTCTCTGCCTCGATCCTGACCGTCTTAGCCACCACCACTCCCATCGACAAACCAACTGTTTTTTCAACCACTTCGTAAGGATTTTTCACCAGCACTCCATAACTCCAAAGAGAGTTAGCCGGATATTTGGCGTCCGAATTATATATTTTCACTTTTAGATTTCTAGGAAAATCCACCCAGCCCACCACGTCCTCTTCCGGCCTGAGTAACAGTAGAGCCATTGTTTCTTTCCCAACAATGACGATGTTCATTCCCAGCTTACTAGAATAAACTCCCTGCTGTAATATTTTTATTACTAACAACCCAGCCAAAGACGACAAAAAGATCACCCCCAATACTTTTGCCACTCTTGTCCTAGAACTCTCCTTCATAGATTTCCTTTTCAAACTTTCTCATGAGCAATCCCAGATGTAAACCACTGACAAAATGCGGAAATATGACATACGACGCGCCGGCTTGGTAAAGTTCGGCCGCTTCTTGAGCCGACTCTGCATCCACGATGATCGGCACCTTTAAGCTCCTGGTTTTCATCTCGGTAAGAAGCGCCAACGAATCGTCGACATCTTTTACGGTGGATATCACCATTTTTGCCTCTCTCATGTTTGTTAGTTCGACCACATCAGGATCGGCCACATCGGCAAAAATTACCTCCTCCCCTCTCTTCTTCAATCGACTCACAATCTCTGGATTAAAATCTACCACCAAGACTATCTCTCCGTTCTTTTTCAGAAACGAGAGTATGCTTCTCCCCGTTCTGTCTCCACCCAAAAGAACCACATGATTCTTAAAAGAGACTGCTTCCCCAGTTCGATCATCATACTTAAATAATCGAGGCCATACTTTTGACAGGAATTTATAAATCTTCGAGGAGCTTGATATTAATATCGTTGACAGTACCATCGAGATAAGGCCGGCTACCGTCACCGCCGAAACCAGCTCACTGTCCCATAAAAGAGATCCGAAACCAATGGTCATCACGATTAAGCCAAACTCCGAAATCTGAGTCATGTTCATGCTGACGGAAAAAGAAACTCGTCTTTTCAGCCCACAGCACCAGCCGGTAAACTCAGTTACCAAAAACTTTCCCACCACTACCATCAAAACTATTTCCGTCACCAAGAACCAATTCACTGGGCCAGCGCCAACCTCAAACCCCAGTAGCACAAAAAATATGGTTAGAAAAATATCGCGTAAGGTCTTAATTTTACTGACAATTTGGTAGTGGCCCCAGCTGGTAGACAAGGATAGACCCGCCAATATCCCTCCAATTTCCGGTGTCAATTCAAGTACGTTAGTCGAAAAATAAACGACTCCAAAGAGCCAAACCAAACTAAACAAGATCAAATCCTCGGAAGACTTGATCGCAAACTTCATGATCCAAGAGATTAAATAGTGTCCGAAGACATTGACAACCAATAAAATAATGGCAATTTTTAGAAACAAAATCGACAAAACGGCAGAGCTCAAACCTTCTTTTAAACCCGGAATTAAGGCCAGTAAGACAATCGCCAGCAGATCCTGGAGCAGTAACATACCCAAACTTAACTTGCCAACAAAACCTTTAATGTCTTTTCCCTCGGACAAAGTTTTAACCACCACGATCGTACTGCTAAAGGTCAACGCGATTGAGAGTAGTAAGGCCGGTAACCATGAAAGACCCAAAACCCAAATTGCAAAAATTACAAAAACACCCGACAGCAAAATTGTTTGGGCTACAAACAGTTTAAACACTGTTTTCCCTGAGTGTCGGATATCTTTCCAGTTCATTTCCAAACCAACTAAAAACAGCAACAGGGTTACCCCGAGAGTCGAAAGAAATTTCATGGCCTCGACGCTGGATAAGCCAAGCACTCCCCACATCCCCATCACAAAACCGGCCAAAACCTGACCCACAATCGAGGGTAGCTTAAAAAATCTAAATCCTATCCCAAAAAAAACGGCTGAAACAAAAACCACCATCAAATCAACTAAAAAACTCTCCATAAATCATTCTACCACCCTCCTCACCTGCAGGGCCAGGCCTTATAGGATCCCAGATCTTCAAGGCCTGGCCCTACGGTTGCATAATCTCACTCAACGAATTCAGGAATTTCCGGCAGTCCTCCGGTAACGGAGCCTCTACTAGAATTTTTTTACCCTCATAAGTCGTAAAGCCAATCTGCTCGGCGTGTAAAAAGTGATGCGACAGATACTTTCTGTCTTCTCTGGAGAACTTTCGATTCAAATATTTATAATCTGAAAAAACTGGCCATCCCAAAAATGACAAGTGGACTCTAATCTGATGCGTTCGTCCGGTTTTCAAGTTTAATCGCACCAAAGTCAGGGCATCCTTCCAATGCTCGTGTCCTGGATAGTTAAAACGTGTTTCCACTTTCCAGCCCGTGACCGCTTTTTTCCCTTCGTAATGAACTTGCCATTTTTCTCGATCATTCAAGCTTCGTTTTAGGGGTAAGACCACCTCACCTATTTCCGGTTCCACCCTACCATGAACCAAAGCCAAGTAAGTCTTGATAATTTTTCTGTTCTTAAACAATCCTAAATAATATCGCAGTGCTTCAGGAGTCTTAGCTATCATCAAACAACCACTGGTCTCTTTATCTAACCTGTGACACACCCCACTCCTCTCCCAATACAAAGCCTCAATATCTTGAGTTCTTGAGTCCTTGAGTCCTTTATACCACCCTTGCCCTTCCACCCAATCCTGCACCGTTTCACCCCTGATCGATTCGGCCCGATTCACCACCAAGTCCACCGGCTTATTTATTACCAGCGTCTCTTTGTCTTCGTACAAAACAGCCATTTCCATCAATCCAAGTATATACGATCTCTCCTACAGGGCCAGGCCTTATAGGGATTTAGATCTGCAAGGCCTGGCCCTGCAGGAAGCAATCTCACTCCACAAATAAATAATTACGCCTACACAGATCAACACATCCGATAAATTAAACCAAAAACCCAAGACCGGAAAGTACAGGTAGTCCCAAACACCACTCCAGATAAGTCTGGGTACAAGATTCCCCACTCCCCCCACAGCCAATAACCAAATAGCCAAATTTATCCGCGCCGGCTTCGTAGGGGTTTGATTCATCAAACCCGAAAATTTTATGAAGACCAAGTAAATTGCAATTGCGAAATAAGTACCCAATCCCGAAAACCAACCAAAAGAAATTCCCTTGTTGAGAACGCCATAACCTATCCCTCGAAAATAAGTCTGCAAAAAAATATCAATCACCAACGTTAATGTCATTGCGAGTTTCGGTATTCCGAACCGTGGCTCTCCTGGATACCCCCTGCGGGTAAATCTCACTCCACTATCCCCTCTTCTTTTCCTTGGCAGCCTCACAAGCCACGCAAAACTCAGCCGTCAGATTGACAGCCAGTCTGTCGGTATCAATCATCTTGCCACAACTAGCACAGATCCCATACTTCCCCAGCTTTATCCGAGTGAGTGTTTTTCTGATCTCAATAATGGATCTCGTGACCTGACTTCTCATCGCCGAAGATCGATCGTGTTCGACGGTTTCCGCTACCTCTGAGTCAATCGAGTTATCATCATCTCGATTGCCAATCACAAACGGATCTTCCTTTTTAAGCTCATCTTTGGTTTCCTTAAGCCGTTTCTTTTCCCCTTTCAAGTACTTGATTAAAGGTAATAAGATCGATCTTGGAAATTTTATTTTATTTTCTTCCATCCAGACCTAATATACACTAAAACCAAGCCCCCCACCAACAAACTTCCACCCCAGATAACACTCCACAAAATCACTTCTTTAAAAATTAGCCTCTCAATTAGAAACGCCAATCCCCAAAAAGATAAAACAAACCCCGTAATAAAGCCAGACCTAGCCGAAGTTCTCTTACCTCTGTACCACTCATAAGTTCGATATTTGTCTTCCATTTGCCAGAGATAAATAAACAAACCGAGGTGTAACAGAGACAGGATCACGTAGCGAAAGTCACGAGTAAGCAAAAACAGACCGGCTAAAAAAACTGCTCCTCCGGACAGTATTCCCAGGCTGGCAAGATCAAACCAATCCAAAAATCTGGCTTTAATTTTTCTGACGGAAAGAAAAACTCCCAAAGCGATACCCAGAATCACTCCCCATCTGTCTATCCCCGGGTAGTTGGAGAGCAACAAAATTCTCGGAAAATGATTCCAAAATGTGGCCATATTTAAGGCTACAAAAGCCAATCTCCCCACTATAAAGGCCCAAAAAGCGGACATAACCACACTATCTAGAATATGAAAATCTTCAAAGTGGGACTCCTGGCTTTTTTTATAAAATACAAATGACCCCCAGAGAAAAGACAGCACTGCCAACAAACCAAAACCGTAGATATAAATATTACTTACCCTCAGTACCGCTTCATTCATAACTAGAGTATACTAAAAAAACACATGCTTTCGATTGTTCACGGCACCACCGGCGCTTTAATCGCTTCCAAAATCCCCAATCCGTTTATTAGCCTTCCTCTCATCATCGCTTCTCACTTTCTGGAGGACCGCATCCCTCACTGGGACGTCAGTCAAGGTCTGACTAGTCGCCATAAAAGTAAGAGAGCCGCCTTTTTCCAAGAATTATTTTTTGATTTTCCTCTTTCCGTCCTGCTTGTTTATCTTTTCTTTCAAGTCGGCCGCCCTTTTGACTGGCGACCTTGGATAGGCTGGTTTGTGGGTCTCCTACCAGACTTTATCGAGTTCCCCTATATTTTTCTTAACCGGCGAGGTTATTTATTAAAGCAGTTTGCCAGATTTCACTCCTGGTCTCATCAATCCACTCCCAACAAGTTCTGGGGTCTCCTCCCCCAAGCCCTGGTTCTCCTCACCATCCTCCTCCTATCCCCTTAGGGCCAGGCCTTAGAGGTCCCCCAATCTGCAAGGCCTGGCCCTGCAGGTGTCAATTCGCTCTCCCCGTATACTCACCGGACTCGGTATTGATCTTAATTGAATCTCCAGGGTTGATAAACAGTGGCACCATTACCGTCAGTCCTGAGGCCGTTTTAGCTGGCTTCAAGACATTACTCACCGTGTTTCCCCTAGCCCCAGGCTCGCTCTCGGTAATCTTCATAATAACGGAAGAGGGCACCTCCACGCCCAAGATTTTTTCGTCCCAAAACAGCACCCAAGCTCTTTCCCCTTCTACCAAGTACATCACATCGGTTCCGAGTACCTTTAGGGGTATCTCTACTTGCTCAAAAGAGGCCGGGTCCATAAAAAAGGCTTTCTCGTCATCCTTGTATAGGTACTGCAGGTGTCTTTTGTCCAGAAGTATGTCCTCCACCATGTTGCCGGAGATGTAGCCCTTAGTCTCAATCGCCCCGTTAACTAGGTTTCTAGCCTTGACCTTGATGGTGGCATGACCTCGTCCCATCTTGGTAAAATCATACTTGGTTACCCTGAAAGGTACTCCATCTTCGGTAAAAGTCACCCCCACTTTGAGCTTATTAACATCGATCATAACGTCTCTCTAACTTCACTTATTTCATTCTTTCTAAAGCTAAAGTCTGTCCAAACTTCTACCCCTTCCGGAGCTTTTAGATCCTGCTCAGCTTTCTCAAGCCAGCCAAGTATGTCAGCCTTGTACTTTTCAGTTAAATCTAGATCTATCAGAGTTCGGCAAAGGTTAATCAACAGCCCAGATCTCCAGATAGCCCAAGTCGAGTAGTCTCTTTGTCTAAGCGCCCCACCCTCTTCAGAAAACAAATAATCCCCATAAAGGCCCTCCGCTTCATCTATCCCTTCATCAACTTTTCCTAGTCTAATTTCATCCAATATCTTAAAACCTATGTACTCATAGATCAGAGCTTGGTTTTTGGCATATTTAGGGTCACTTGGAGCTTTGTCTATCGCCTCTTGGTAGTAACTTTCAGCCACAGAATACTTTTTTTGATAGTCTGCCACTCTACCCAAGAACCTGGCGATCCGGGACTCCCACGGCTGAAGTCTATTCTCTTTTATGAACTCGCTAGCCTTAACCACAATCTCCTCCATCTTTTTTAAAAATTCATCTTTGCCGGACTCCATGTATTTATGTTGCCAGATCAGGGCCTCTTCCAAGAAACACTGCACGGCTTCATCAAACATTCCTTTTTCCATCGCAAACTCCCTTAAAACTTCAATATCTGCCAAGGCCTCATCTTGCCTAGCCACATCTTCTCTCAGCACCGCCGTCGCCGATAGCAGTTCCTCAAAATTGCTTTCACTTATATTTTCGCTCCTAATCATATACGCCAATTATACTACCTGATATAATTCACCCAAATTCGCACCCTTAAAAGGAGACATTATGCCACTCTTTCTCACCATTGCTTTAGCCTTGGCTTTCTTAACCATGCCTGGCTCCAACCCTCTTGTTCTCACGATCGTCGCTGTAATTGTTTTCATTATCCTTATGTGGCTCTTCTTTGGTAACATTTTCTACCCCATCCTCGTCAAGCTCGGCTGGGTCAAGTAATTCCCCATCCCTCGTACTAAGCGACGAGGGTTTTTTGTGCCGAAAAAGTCCCCCCAGGGCCAGGCCTTGAAGATTGGAGACCTCTAAGGCCTGGCCCTGTAGTAATGCTGTAAAATTACTCTGTTGCCGAGATGGTCGAAGGTTATTTCGTCTCCGACGAAAACTAACTTCGACACTTAGCTCTGCTGAGAAGCGGCCTAATGGTATACGCTAAGGTTGAGCCCACAGTCAGGCGAAATGCCCGAGTCAGTACGAGGGCGCTCAAAAACCAATTTAAATTGAGGTAAAATTACATTGTTAGCCGAGATGGTCGAAGGTTATTTCGTCTCCGACGAAAACTAACTTCGACACTTAGCTCTGCTGAGAAGCGGCCTAATGGTATACGCTAAGGTTGAGCCTACAGCCAGGCGAAATGTCCGAGTCAGGACGAGGACGCTCAAAAACCTGTGTAAAACTCCCAGAATAACGATAAAATAGATAATAGTGGTTGCCGAGATGGCGGAATGGTATACGCTCAGGTCTCAAAAACCTGTGGGAGCAATCCCGTGAGGGTTCGATCCCCTCTCTCGGCACTAAAGAAGCCTCTCCTCCACCTTATCCCAGTTAACCACCTGCCACCAGGCTTTGACATAATCGACTCTTTTGTTCTTGTATTTTAGGTAATAAGCATGCTCCCAAACATCGATCGCCAGTAAAGGTGTCAAACCGTCAACTAAAGGATTATCTTGATTGGCAGTCGACATAATTTCAAGCCCACCGACCTTATTCTTGACTAGCCAAGCCCAACCACTGCCAAATCTTCCCATGGCCGCCGCCTCAAACTTACTCATAAACTCCTCAACACTCGCAAATGCTTTTTCTATTTCCACCTTCAAAGAGTTTTCTATTTGACTGACACCGGGAGTAGTCATGCTCTCCCAGAAAAAGTCATGATTCCAAACTCCACCGGCATTATTTTTCACCACCGGCACGCCCGAACCCAATAGATCTTCCAATCCTTTCGTTTGCAGTTCAACATTTGCCTCCGCTGCCTTATTCAAATTATCGGTGTAAGCCTGGTGATGCTTGTCGTGATGGATTTCCATCGTCTCTTTATCAATCACCGGCTCGAGAGCGTCGTAAGCGTAAGGTAAGGAATCTAATGTAAACGGAAATGTTTTTATCATAAACTTGGACTTAATTAGTATATGTATCAATTTATCACAAATTTCGCTATAGCTCATTAGAAAAGGTTACCGAAGAGTAGTTCCGTAGTGTCTTTGAATATCATACAGTCGGCGAGTAATTTCGTCGACTTTTTGTTTGAGT
>LCKO01000006.1 GCA_001001485.1 Candidatus Collierbacteria bacterium GW2011_GWB2_45_17 | reverse complement strand
TAGACAGTCTTTTGTGTAATTGCATGGACTGATCTTACGAGCTTTACCTCCAGTCCACTTTTCAACCAAAAATAGTCCGGTTTTGAAACAAAGGTGACAGTATTATGTCAGTACTTGACAGAGAGTAAAAAAAGCCCTATCGAATCTTGAGTACTTATGCCTCTGCGAAATCCCGTGTACTCCCACGGGAGCTCCGTGCGTGGGCGGGCGCACGGGCGATATCCCAGATATCTGGGCGAAACTTCTTTGAGGTGACCCTGGCGGGATTTGAACCCGCGATCTCTTGGATGAGAACCAAGTGTCCTAGACCACTAGACGACAAGGCCATGAGCTTTATTGTACCAGATTACTGAGGCTAAACGAGCCTAAAAGTGCCCCAATTGCTTGACAGAAAGCCTCAACGTAGCTTAAAATACATCAGAAGATACAAGCCGCATGCTGTCTAGCCGGTTCCCAATAAGAATCACTAAGGGACTGGTCTTTTTTTAGTCTATATTTAGACGATAACCAAAAAATTTATAAAAACAACATGACCCAAACAATTCACCGAGTTCAAATGACTCCTCTTGGCTACCGCCAGTTAGTTGATGAACTAAAACAATTAGAAACCACCGGCCTTCCCGAGGGCATTGAGCGCGTGGCTAAAGCCCGCGAATTTGGTGATCTTTCCGAAAACGCCGAGTATCACTCAGCGAGAGAAGATCTCGCCGCTCTCGAAGGACGAATCGAGGAGCTCAGGGATATTATCACCCGAGTCAACGTGGTGGACATCAAAAAGTCCGGTGAAGAGGAAGTCGGTATTGGTAGTGTCGTCATGGTTACGGTCAACGGCAGTCAACACGAATTCTCTATTGTTGGGGAATGGGAAGCAGACCCGGCCGCCAAAAAAATCTCTCACGAATCACCTTTGGGAAAAGCTCTTATCGGCAAAAAAACCGGCGACAGTGTGGAAGTAGAGGCCCCTGCCGGCAAAGTTAGCTACTACATCAAATCGGTCAAGTAAAATTGACCCAACTTGACGAGGATACTTTATCCAGTTAAGATAAAGTTGACATTAACAAACAAAGGACCTAATTGTGGGTTTTTGAGGGGCTGAAATGCAGAAAGGCTCTACTGCGGAACACAAGTAGACTGGCGAAAGCCAGCATCCAAAGTGTTACGATGAAGGAATGTCGACCTTCCAGTCCCTCAAAAGCTCGTAATTGTTCAGGTAAGATTCCTTTCTCATCCGAAAACAGGTAACGATATAGTTCATCCTGCTTACTCCATCCTCAGGATCAGTTTCATCAGTTTTTTCAACGGAACACAGATACACCCCCTCATCAATTTTTTTGTAAAACAAGAAATCGCCTGTTTTGCTTCCTCTGTTCACGTAAAGTCTGTCCGGAAACTTGACTACCTGTTCAACGTGCCTCATTACAAATTCAAATTCCTCGGCAGGCCTTTTGTCATAAAGATGTTTCACCGATCTCCCCTTCATGTGGACCTTTTTACCTGTAAATTCACCTTCCCTAGCAACATCATTGGTTAATGAGCAAACATGCACACAAAAATCAAAAACGATCGCCTTTACAGGTGATCCCTTTATGTGTTTTTTGTAAAGTTTATATAAAGTAGCCATCAATATAATTGTATCTCTTTGTTCGATCTTATTTTCGGTTGGCTTGTATAATTCATTCTTATGAACAATGAATACCGCCTGGCCGTCAAAATCCAACTGGACGAAAAAATCTTTACCCATTCCCTTGCTCTAGAGGCCTGCCTGGGTGGTCTCTACGACTATTTTTCCGCCAATAATTTACTGGGAGAAAACGAACCCGAGAAAGAAGATTGGTTGCTGGCCGGCCTGATTCACGACATCGACTACTCCGATCCCTACAAAGCAGAACACCCTTCCCATACCAAAGAAGCTCTGGCAAAATACAATTTAGAACTTTCTGATTCTGTCCACCATATAATTCTTTCCCACGCGCCGGAACTCACCAGTGTTCGACCGGAAACCAAAGCCGACTGGTCCATCTTTTGCGCCGACTCTCTCACCGGTCTCATTATGGCCGTGGCCTATGTTTATCCTTCTCGCAAATTAGCCGATGTTAAAGTAAGCTCTGTTCTAAAAAGATTCCTCAAAGAACCAAAGTTTGCCGCCGGCACTCGCCGAAATGAAGTAGCAATGTGTCAAAAACCTGAAGGTCTAAATCTTCCTCTGGAAAAATTTATCGAGATCTGCCTTACCTCGATGCAAAAAATTGCGGACGACTTAGGGTTATAATTGGCCTATGCTAGATATAAACTATATTCGTTCTGAGCCAGAGGCACTAAAAACTGCTATCGCCAATAAACAGTTTGACCCCTCCATGGTGGACAAGCTAATAATGGTTGATGATGAAAGACGCCGGTTAATTCAAGAGGTCGAAGCTCTTCGTCGACAGGGAAATGAAAATATTGCCGACCTAAAAGGCAAGCCAAGTGATGAGCAAATTACTCGAGGCAAAGAGATCAAATTAAAACTTCAAGAAGTTGAGCCACGTCTCGCCGAGACAGAAAAACAATTCAAGGAATTGATGTATCGGCTTCCCAATCCCGCGGCCACAGATGTACCGGTAGGGAAGGACGAATCGGGAAATGTTGAGGTCAAAAAATGGGGAACGATACCCACTTTTGATTTTCCGGTCTTGCCTCACGAGGAACTCGCCGAAAATTTAGATTTACTAGATACCAAGAGAGCTGTTCGCATCGCCGGCAGTCGCGCCTTCTTCACCAAAAATGACCTGGTTCTTCTGGAGTATGGTCTGCTAATGTATGCCCTCAAAATGATGATCGGCGAGGGCTATACTCCCATGACCGTTCCCTGGATGGTGAACGACGAAGCCATGTGGGGTACAGGTTACTTCCCTTGGGGCAAAGAAGATCATTATCAAACTCAAGATGGCCAAAACCTTATCGGTACCTCAGAAGTTTCACTGACTGCTTTTAGAAAGGATGAAGTTTTAAACGAAAAAGATCTACCCATGAGAATGGTTGGCATTTCTCCTTGTTACCGTCGGGAAATTGGATCATACGGCAAAGACACTAAAGGAATTTTTAGGGTTCACCAATTCAACAAAGTGGAGCAGGTTGTCTATACCGTAGCCGATGAAAATGAAACTCGTAAGATGCATGACATTATGCTTGGCCATACCGAAAAGTTACTCCAAGCTCTCGGGCTTCCTTACCACGTTCTCCTTATGTGTACGGGAGACATGGGTGCCGGTCAGCGAAGAAAATATGATGTGGAGGTTTGGTTCCCCAGCCAAAATGCCTATCGAGAAACCCACTCAAATTCATATTTTAATGATTTTCAATCTCGTCGTCTCAATATCCGCTACAAGGCTACCGATGGTACCACCAAATTTGTTTACACTTTAAACAACACGGTGATTGCCACCCCCCGTATTCTCGGAGCGATTCTGGAAAACTATCAGCAGGCGGATGGATCGGTGAAAATACCGATAATTTTAGTCCCTTTTGTGGAAAAAGAGGTCATTCGGCGTGTCTAAAAAGCTAGTTTTAATTATTATTTTGATCCTTTTTATCGGAGGAGGTATACGATTTTTTTCAAAGAAAAATTCCGGACTCCTTATTTCACCCTTGATACTGGGGAAAGATCAAACAGAAAAAATCTCTAAAAAAATTGTCGGTCTGGCTCTGGACTACTCCAAATCAAAAGAACTGGCAACATTAGCCACAGTTCCTCGCTATCTTGTTTACAACGCAGACACCGGCCTGGTTTACTATAGTAAAGGTACTTCTCTCAAAACCTCTCCCGCTTCGTTTACCAAACTGCTTTCTGCTCAAGTAATTTTGGACTTGATTCCTCTTGATAGCCAGATAAAAGTTCAAGAGAGATCACTTAACAAGGTACCGACAATACTGGGTATTAAAGCCGGCGAAATTTTTTTAGCCGAAGATTTACTCCGTGGAGCTATTGCCACTAGCGCCAATGATGCCGCTCAAGCTTTGGTCGATGGTGCCGCCGAAGCAGTTGGTATTTATTATTCCGAATTTATTTATTATATGAACCAAAAAGCTAACTTAATCGGTATGAATCACTCTCACTTTATCAATTCTGACGGACTTGATGAACAAAATCAGTACTCAACCTTGGAGGATATTGCTAAGCTGGTAAATAATGTACAAAAGAATTACCCAGAAATATTGGATGCCGCTAAATCGGACAATCAAGACATAGCCACCGGTTCCGCCCATGGGTTTTATTATCTTCCCAACTGGAACGGACTTTTGGGAGTTTACCCCGGGGTAAATGGGCTAAAAATTGCTTATACCGAGAATGCCGGTTATTCAACCATTGTCACAGGCGTGAGAGACAAAATGTCCGTCGTGGCTATTGTCTCCGGCACCGGCTCGTATCTGGAAAGAGATCGCGCCGCCGCCGACCTTCTGGACGCCGCCTTTCTCACCCAAGGAATGCAACCCATCAGAGTTTCTACCAACATGCTTAATCGCCGTTACAAAATCTGGGGAGATCTAGCCAGGAAAATCAGAGCGGAGCTGTCAGCTATCGAAAACAGTCAATAGCCATGTCACTGAAACACTTACTTATTCCTCAGACCGTCAAATTTGAAGACACGCCGTACAATCGTCAAATTTCACTACATCGCTATTTTCGTCAGCCAACTTTGATTGTTGATGGTCTAATTGAGTCCGGAGATATTCTCACTCATATCTGGAAAACCGGTCTTAGAAATTTAATTCCAAAATCCTTTATTCCTAAAAATATTCTTATATTAGGACTCGGAGGCGGATCAAACACCTTACTGGTTAATCGTCTTTATCCGGAGGCCAAAATAACCGCTATCGAGATCGATCCGCTGATGGCCAGTATCAGTAAAAAGTACTTCGGTCTCGATAAAGTCAAACACCTGAAAATTATCATCGCCGACGCCCTTCAATACATCCGAGATCTGACATCTGAGAACTACGATCTGACACTGGTAGATTGCTTCGAAGGTAAGTATATTCCCAAGAAATTAGAAAACCTGGATTTTATTCAAAGTCTCAAAGACCATTCCCGCTTCGTTTTGATAAACCGAATCTTTTGGTATGACTATCACCAGCCAACACTAAACTTTATGAGCTCGCTCGCTACTCGTTTTTTCTTCATTACTGCTCACACCCGCTCCAATCTCCTCATTTCTCTCGTCTAAACAGTATAATCAATTGACATGTTTGCTTTTCTAGACTCCATCCTAAATCCCAATAAAATCGAAGTTGAAAAACTGAAGAAAGTTGTTTCTACCATCAGTGCTTTAGAAGCCTCGATAAAAAACATGAAGGACGACGAGTTTGCTCCGGAAATAGCTCAAATAAAAAAAGAGCTAAAGGGCGAGAAAACTCTGGATGACGTTTTGCCTCAAGTATTTGCTCTCACTCGCGAGGCCTCTATTCGTACTTTAGGTTTAAGACCCTACGACGTTCAGCTAATGGCCGGCATAGTTTTTCATCAGGGAAAAATCGCCGAACAAAAAACCGGTGAAGGAAAAACTTTATCCGCTGTTCCGGCCATGGTTTTAAACGCTCTCACGGGGGAGGGCGCTCACCTCGTCACCGTCAATGATTATCTGGCTCGTCGTGACGCCGGCTGGATGGGTCCCATCTATCACTTTTTAGGTTTAACGGTTGGCTGTATTTTCTCCGGCCAAGGAGATCTACCGGCGATAATTTACGACCCGGAATACACCGACACTACTCATACCGATTCCCGACTTCAGCACATGCGTCCGGCTTCTCGGGCAGAAGCTTACGCTTGCGACATTACTTACGGCACCAATAACGAGTTTGGCTTTGATTATTTAAGAGACAACATGGCTCGTTCGGCGGAGAATCTTTCTCAGCGACCTCACCACTTCGCCATCGTCGACGAGGTCGACTCCATTCTTATCGACGAGGCTCGCACCCCTTTAATTATTTCTGCTCCAGACAGCGAGGCTACCGATCAGTACTTCCGTTTTGCCGATCTGATCAAAGAGATGTCGGCCGACACCGATTTCGAAGTCGATGAAAAACAAAGGACGGCCAATCTCACCGATCATGGTCTAAGAAAGCTGGAAAAAACTCTTAAAGTAGAAAATCTTTATCAGCAAGATTATCAAACTCTCCATCATTTGGAGCAAGCTCTCAAAGCTCAAACCCTTTTTGTTAAAGATAGAGATTATATTGTCAAAGACGATGAAGTGATCATTGTGGACGACCACACCGGTCGTCTCATGTACGGTCGTCGTTATTCGGACGGACTTCATCAAGCCATCGAAGCCAAAGAAGGCGTCAAGATCCAACAAGAATCTCGGACTCTAGCCACCATCTCTCTTCAAAACTACTTCCGTCTTTACAAAAAATTGGCCGGTATGACGGGTACTGCTCACACGGAAGCGGAGGAGTTTAAAAAAATCTACAATCTCGATGTCATCATCATTCCGACAAACATGCCCAATATCCGAGAAGACTTTTCAGACATTGTTTATAAAACTCAGCGGGCCAAGTACTCGGCTATCATGGGTGAAGTTTCGGAACTGCATGCCAAAGGTCAGCCGGTGCTGATCGGTACCAAGTCTATCGAACAAAATGATATTGTCGGTCAATACCTCAAGAAAAAAAGAATTCCTCATCAGGTTTTGAATGCCAAGAATCACGAAAATGAAGCTATGATTATCTCCGAAGCCGGCCGACTCGGGGCCGTGACAGTGGCCACCAACATCGCCGGTCGCGGAGTGGACATTGTTCTGGGTGGAGATCCTACCGGCAGGGAAATTAAAGAGTGGAATAAAGAAGCTGAGGCAGTGAAAAATAGGGGAGGACTTCATATTCTTGGCGCTGTTCGGCACGAATCACGTCGTATTGATAATCAGCTTCGTGGCCGTTCCGGCCGCCAAGGTGATCAGGGTTCTTCCCGTTTTTATATCTCCCTCGAGGACGATATCATGCGTATTTTTGGCGGCGATCAGGTCAGCCGTCTGATGGACTTTCTGAAAGTTCCGGAAGATCAACCATTAGAAGCCGGCATGGTCAGTAAGGCCATCGAAACCGCCCAGTCAAAAGTTGAGTCTTTTTACTTCGATCAAAGAAAACACTTGGTAGACTACGACGATGTCATGAACAAACAACGTCAGATATTTTACTCTCGTCGAAAGAGTGTTCTCACCGGCGATGAAAAAATTTCTTCTGCTCAGATAGACACAGCTCTGGAAAAAGAAATAAATTATTTATCTAGTGTTTATGAGGCTTCAGGTGTCAATAAGACGGAAGCAGATCAAATCGTCAAAGATTTTCAGAGCATACTGCCACTTGATCCGGGCTCTGCCAACTCGATGGAAAAAAGTTTACCCGGTCAGTCCGGAGAAGAAGTCAAAGCCTTGCTCGGTAACGTTATTTCCCAAGCCAGAGCTTCTCAAAAGAAACATTTTGGGGACGATGTTCTTCTTCAAATCGAAAGATTTGTTATTCTCGATACCTACGATGAGCTATGGATGAATCACCTCGATGCCATCGACAATCTTCGCGATGGTATTGGTCTGCGGGGATATGCCCAGAAAGACCCATTGGTAGAGTACAAGCAGGAATCCTTTGCGATGTTTGAAAGTCTATTGTCTCGCATCGACTCTACGATTGCCCATCGCATCTTCAGAGTTCAAATAAACATTCCCCAGCCGGTTCAGCGCCGCACCATCGAAACCTCCACATCTCCATCATCCTCTGTAGGGGCGATTCATGAATCGCCCGCCACAACAGCACGGCAATCCACACAAGGAAACCACAAACTCGGCCGCAACGACCCTTGCTTCTGCGGCTCCGGCAAAAAATGGAAAAACTGCCACTACCCAAAAGTGTCATAGTGTCCTCGGTGTTATAATTTCCTCATGAAGTCAGATTTAGATGAGATCAAACACAAAGCGTTACCCTTTCTTCAACAGGCTGGAGTTACACGTTCTTCAATATTTGGATCTTTTGCTAGAGGTGAACAGACAAAACAGAGCGATATCGACATTTTAGTGGAATTACCTAAAGACAAGAGTCTCTTAGATCTTATTGGTTTGGAAATGAATCTAAAAACCGCCTTGGGTCGTAATGTAGATCTAACTACCTATCGTTCAATATCACCATATCTACAATCGTATATCCAGCAGAACCAAGTTCGGATAATATGACAAAAGATCCCCAGGTATTTCTTAAACACATTTTGGACAGTATCGATTTTGTTGATAAATACACGCAGGGATTATCAGCTGACGATTTTTATGCATCTACAGAAAAACAAGATGCAATAATGAGGAGACTTGAAATTATCGGCGAAGCTGTCAGGAACATTTCGGAAGAATTTAGAAAGCAGTATCCAGAAATTATATGGAAACAAATTGCCGGTATGAGAGATAAGTTAATTCATGAATATTTTGGAGTAGATATAGAACTGGTTTGGGCTGTAGTAAAAAAAGATTTACCTCAACTCAAAGAAGACATTCAAAAAATTCAAAACTATAAATAAAAATGAAATACCGGATATTCGGTAAAACAAATTTAAAAGTTTCAGAGATCGGGTATGGTACTTGGCAAATTGCCAACGATCCACATATGTGGGTTGGTGCCACAAAAGAAGAAAGCAAAAAAAGTTTGGCTAAATACCTAGAGTTGGGAGGTAATTTTATTGATACTGCTTGGGTTTATGGTTACTCAGAGGAAAAACCAGAAAGACACCCCTCTGAAGAACTTGTTGGCGAATTTATTAAGGAATCCAATAACCGAGAAAGGGTAGTAATTGCCACCAAAGTTGCCCCAGCCAACTGGCATTGGCCAGCCTGGAAAACCGATAAGTTATCTGACTGTTTTCCTTCCGAACACATAAAAAAACAAGTTGACGATTCTCTCAAAAGTTTACAAGTTGATTTTATTGACTTAGTCCAATTTCACGTTTGGAATGATAGTTGGTCTGACGAACAAGAGTGGAAAGACACAATTCAAGAAATTATTAAATCTGGAAAGGTTAAAAATTGGGGCATCTCTATCAACGACTATCAACCAAGTAATTGTTTAAAGACTTTAGATACTGGTTTAATTTCTACTGTTCAGTTCATTTATAATGTTTTTCATCAAAAACCAGTTGAAAAACTTCTACCATACGCCAAAGAACACAATATTGGTCTTATAGCCAGAGTTCCTTTAGATGAAGGTGGACTATCCGGAAAAATTGACTCAAATACCACCTTCCAAGAAGGGGACTTTAGATCCTCCTATTTTTCGTCAGACAGATTGCTTGAACTAGAAGAAAGAATCGAAGAACTATCTTGTCTACTTAGCGAAGAAATTCAAAGCGTTTCAGAACTGGCTTTGAGATTTATTCTTACCCATCCAGAAATTAGTTGTGTTATCCCCGGCATGAGGAAAATAAAACATGTCATTGACAATACAGCAGTTTCAGACAAAGGGTCATTATCCAGTACGCTCATGGAAGAACTTAAGAAACATTCTTGGGAGCGCAACTTTTATCCCGATGATGCCAAAGATCCTAACATGGCTGATACAAACTTTCTCGAAATATGAGAAAGATCACCGTGTTTATCTTATTTTTAATAGTCCTTATCTGGCTGGCTATTGGCGTTTTTTGGACCGGCAATGGATCCAAACAAATCACGATTCCGGATAACAGCTCTCCCATTCTCTTACCACAGGAAACACCGACGGTTACACCCACAGACCTTTCAAAATAATTTATACTGATACTGTGAATGTTAAAAAAAGTTTGCTTGGTCTGTTTATTTTATTTTTCTTAATTTCCGGAATTGGCCTTGCCCTTCTGGTACTTGACGATCAAAACGATCTCTCCAGCCGAGCCGCCATGGGCGTCGGCAGTTCTCTTCGTCCGGCTCTGGATAAAGTCAGTTTGCTGGAAAAAAATTCGGTTTGGGACGGAAGCTTACTCAATCTGCCATTACAACTGAGTTTCGATGAGTCTCTTTGGCTACCACCGACGGACCTGGAACCGGTTTTCTTTCATCTCCGGTCATTGATTTCGGTTAGGTTTTCAAAAGAAGAGATTGATCTTCCCACTCTCAAAATACTACTGGGTGAAAATTTTCTGGCTCCAAAACAAGCGGGACCGTCAAAGTCATTTGTCATCGGTTGGCAGACTCAAACTTACACCTCTCGGTTTCTTAACTCTCCCAAAGTTATCGATGTTTGGACAAGCGATTCAGGCATTTCCCTCATTGCCGTTATGCCAAATGATCTTGGCAGAGGCGATGTTCTCGATCTGGTGAAAGGTATTTCTCCCGTGAGTCAAGTCATGGGGCTTACCACTCCTGATGATTCGGCTCGCCTGGCGGCCATTATTCGTCCCTCGGTCGTTATGATTCTCAACAATTACTGTGCTCAGATAAAGTACACCGAAAAAGCTTATCCCTTTTGTTTAGCTCAGGTTGGTAGTGGTTTTTTTGTCAACCAAAATGGCTATATTGCTACCAACGGCCACGTCGTCACCAATCTTCCGGAAACTTCTCTCATTTATGGAGTCATCGGCGGCTCGCTTGATAATCTCTTGGTTGATTTTTTTCAGACTTATCTTTCTTCTCTAACCAGTTTGCCCATCGATCGGACTTTGGTAGAGCAAAAAGTGAAAGAGGCTCACCAAAATAAGGAGTCTATTTATCAGATGGCCGCCTTAGTCGGTGAACTTTTGAAAAAGAACTTTATCAAAATCGAAAATTCCACTAATAATTTTTTCATCCAACTCGGCAATACCCCCATTCAACTCTCAAAATCAGGGGTAAACAGCGGTACCGATATTGTCTCGGCCACCTTCGTCGCTGCCGACTATCGGCTCCCCGATCCGGTCATCGGATTTTCATCTTCGGACGTGGCTCTACTAAAAGTTTCCGGCAGTGGTTACCCGGCCTTACCTCTCGGAAAAATTGATGAAGTTAGTGTCGGTTCCGATATTTTGGTAGTAGGTTTTCCGGGTGTTGCCATGGGGTCAAAAAGCATACTCCTGGATACTTCCGCCAATAGCCAGCCCACTTTTACCCGTGGTGTCATCAGCGCTTTCAAGCAGGCCAAGGGCGACAAAAAAAACTTAATCCAAACCGACGCCTCGATCAACCATGGTAATAGCGGTGGACCGGCTGTCTCTAGCAAAGGTAACGTCATTGGCATCGCCACTTATGGTTTGGCGGCCGAAGAGGGTACCGGCAACTACAACTTCTTGAGAGATATCGCCGATCTAAGAGCCTTGATGGTCAAAAACAACGTTTTGGAGGAAATAGGGGAGACCTATCCTGCTTGGAAAACAGGGCTAGAAAATTATTGGATTTCTTATCTCAAGCCGGCTCAGGTCAGTTTTGAAGCAGTCAGTCGTTTGTATGAAAATCATCCGACGGTGGCAAAATATCTGATTGAAACAGAATCAAAGATTGGCACACCGGACGACAAGACCCCCAGATTTACCAGACTTCAAAGGAAGTTATACATGAACGTTTCCGGTGGCGCAATGGCCTTTTCCGTCATCGCTATTATCGTCTTGGCCATTTCCAACTTCATCGATTCCAAGAGGCAACGTGAGCCGGTATCCCTGCCCCCTCGTCCCCACCTTCCCTCTCAGCCAATACAAACTTTTTAATTATTAAACTATGACAAAAAAAATAATTTTAATCTCCGGTGGCAGTGATGGCCTTGGAAAAGCTATGGCCTCCAAACTTTCCTCAAATCATCAGGTAGTTATTCTTTCTCACAACGAAGAAAAACTGAAACAAGTTTCTCAGGAACTAAACTGTGACTTTGTTATGGCCGATGTTACCGACTATTCCTTACTAGAAGAGGCAGTTAAGCAGGTAATTGAAAAATATCACCGAATCGATATTTTGATAAATAACGCCGGCATCTGGACGGAAGGAAAACTAGAGGAAACAGACCCCCAACAAATAGAGGAAGTAATCAGGGTTAATACTTTGGGAACTATTTTTCTTTCTAAATTAATTATCCCCGTCATGAAATCGCAAAAAGGTGGTCGGATAATCAACATTATTTCTCAAGACGGACTTCATGCGAAGAAAGAACACGCCGTCTATTCAGCCTCCAAGTGGGCTATCACCGGTTTCACCCAGTGTCTCCAGATGGATCTATCCGGACAAAACATCTCGGTCACCGGCATTTATCCTGGACTCATGAAGACAGCTCTTTTCCAAAAACAAGGAGTTCCCCGAGACCTCAGTCACGCTCTAGAACTAACCGAAGTCGCCAATTTGATTGAATATGTTATAAACTTATCTCCAGATACCCTAATCACGGATATCGGCATTAAAAATATAATTAACCCAACCAATATGGACGACAACACTTCCGTACCTCAAATCGGTCTCGATATTAATCCCGACATGATTACCCCTCAGATAGGGTCACCGAGCCTTACCCCCCCTACACCCACCACAGACGTTCCTGCCACCCCTCTTCCTGGAGTTATCGACATCACCCCCGGTGCTTCGGACCAACCTCAGGGTACTGGCCATCTGGCCGACCTGATTCCCCAACCAATCACTACCCCTGCTCCGGTAGCTCAAATAACTCCAGATGTTCCGGTTACCCCTCCTGTCATCCTGAGCGTAGCCGAAGGATCTCCCTCCACAATAATCACTCCTCCAACCAGTCCACTGGCGGAAGATCCTGACTTGGTTAAACTTGCCTAAATGTCGAAAGTAATTTGGACAACACACCTAAGGGAAAGAATCAAACAACGAGGTTTGAATCCCGACTGGGTTGATACTGCCGTTCGTTTTCCGGACGAAGTCCAAAAGAGCTACACCACCAACTCACATAAACACATTAAGGTTATTAACGGCTTCAAAATTGTCGCCGCCGTCAAAAGACAAGGAAGTGATTGGATAATTACCTCGGCTTGGTGGAATTCAGTCGGAACTTCGACCGCAACAAAAGATAACCGTTTTTTTCTCGAAAAATGGGTCGACAAAATTTTACGATCCCCTGAATCCCTTCTCAAATCCAAAAAATAGTTCAATATCTAGAGTTCTTGATTTCTTGAGTTCTTACTATCAAATATCTTTTCGGTCCCGGCTTTAATTTTTAGATACTCCTCACACCCAAGTTTCGCAAAGACTCCCTCTCTTTCCTGATTCGGACATTCGGTAATAATGGCCATGCCGAAAAAAGTCGAACTAATTACGATCATGGAAACTATCGAAGCACTTACGATTCGATACCTAAAATAGACATCGTCAATAACGATCTCTCTCCAGCCTTTCACTAGATTATAAAACCATTCGGAAAAAGCCACCAAAAAAATAACCGCCAAAATAATTCCTACTGCTACCGGCATCTGCATATCTGTCTCATGTTATCATAAGCCATGTCCTCAATCATGAAAAAAATTATCCCCTTACTATTCGCCGTCTTACTGGCTGGCTGTCAGCTCATACCCTCCACCAAACCAACCGCCTCTTTTAAGTTGACTGATCCCCAAATTACCATCATTACTCCGTCTCCAACTATTATTATCACTCCAACAACTATGTCCACTCCTTCTGCCGAAATTACCCAAGTCACCGCCATTATGAAAACCAGTCAAGGCGATATCACGATCGAACTATTTCCCAAGTCAGCACCCAAAACCGTGGCCAACTTTATCGGCTTGTCCAAAGGGACACTCGACTGGACCGATCCCAAATCCGGTCAAAAAGTTTCCGGTAAATCTCTATACAACGGCACCATTTTCCATCGGGTCATCAAAGATTTTATGATTCAGGGTGGGGATCCCCTGGGCACCGGTACCGGTGGACCTGGATACAAATTCGAAGACGAATTTGACAGTTCTTTGAATTTTAGTGAGCCATACATGTTAGCTATGGCCAATTCCGGTCCAGCTACCAATGGTTCTCAGTTCTTTATCACCGTTGTTCCTACTACCTGGTTAAATAACAAACACACGATCTTTGGTAAAGTCACCAAGGGCCAAGAAATAGTCGACGCGATTGTCTCCGCTCCTACTTCAGCAGGAGACAAACCCATCACTGAGATTAAGATAGTTGGTATCGACATCGTCGAAAAGTAGCGTGAGAAAAATCGGTGGCCATGTCTCTATCGCCGGCGGACTATCCAAGGCCATCGAGAATATTCTAAAGATAGATGGCAGTTGTTTGCAGATCTTTGCCGGCTCTCCTCGTGTGTGGCTCCGTCAGCCATTTGCCGAAAATGAAGTTTACACTTTCCTCGATGGTATCAATCAGTATCGACTGGGTCCGGTCTTTATCCACGCTCTGTACCTTGTAAATCTCGCTTCGCTCAATCAAAATATATTTGAAAAATCGGTAAACTCTCTAGTGATAGATATGACCAATGGTGCTCGCATTCACTCTGCCGGTGTTATCATCCATATTGGCTCACATCTCGGAGCCGGTTTTGATTCAGTCAAAGATCAATTAATTGTTTCAATTCAAAGAATTTTGGCTGAGACAGAAGGTTGTGATCTGATCCTGGAAAATGCCGCCGGCCAAAACGGCAAAATCGGCTCACTCGAAGAACTTTCTTTTCTAATTAATAAAGTCAACAGTCCCCGTCTAAAAGTTTGTCTAGACACTGCTCATTTATTTGCCGCCGGTATAGATTTGAGACAAACGAATTCGGTTTCCAAACTAATAAATGATCTAAAGCAATTTAATTTATTAAGCAAATTAGTTTGTCTTCATTTAAATGACTGCGCTTCCGATCTTGGTTCCCATCGCGATCTTCATGCCAACATCGGCGAAGGCAAAATCGGGCTCGAAGGACTGAAATTATTTATCAACCAAAAGGAATTCCAAAATCTCCCTCTCATCCTCGAAGTTCCCGGCGACAACAAACAAGGTCCGGACTTGAAAAATATTATCTTGGTTAAAGGCTTTTGAAATCCACCGCCACTCCGGGGAAATAGGACATCGACTGTCTCGAAGACCAGTAGTCCGCTTCTTGTACTGCTTTTTCTACTCTGGTGGGGTACATGGCTCGAGTCAGTTCATCCAGGTTTTGATTCATTTCTTGCTTGGTGTAAGGACGCTCGTCATACGGACTCACAGCATAGCACCACGGAGCCATGTGGTAGCGGACTGCACTTAATATTTGCTCTTTAGCCATAGCGTCAGCCAAATCAAATTTTTCCAGCCACTTGGCGGCGATCAATCCATGGGTGTAATCTGTATTGGATGATGTCCACACCACACCGTTTTTACAGGTATCATGAAGCAAAAAAGCACTAATTCCCAGATCTATTTCCCTGAGTGTAAACTTCGCTCTCCGTCCGAACTGTTCTACTACTACCACCCCCTTTACCACATGGCGGACCAGACCGCCCTCTCCATTATCTTCCGGCGGGTGATACTTTCCGGATGAGCTGGCTGGGGCAGTCCAAAAGTGTTCATCAACTTCCGCAAAGGCTTGATAGGTAAATTCTTTGATATCTTCCGAAACAATCTTCTCAATTTCCCTCTGAATCAGCCGGACACTCTCGGCAGTATTTTCCGGCAACGCAGAAGTTTCGATCTTTCTTTTTTCTGTCATGTTCAGAATATATCATATTATTACTCGTAGCGAATTGCTTCCATGGGGGAGAGGTCGGCCGCTTTTTTGGCCGGGAACACCCCAAAGAATATGCCGATGCCGCTCGATACACCCAAGGCTAAGATTACGGCAAATAAATTTATCGCTACCGGAAACCAGTTTCGGACAACTGTCACAATGACAACTGCTAGCAAGAGTCCTACTACACCTCCAAATAAAGATAGCAAGGTCGACTCTGTCAGAAACTGCCATAAAATATCTCTCTTGGTCGCCCCCATAGCTCTGCGAATACCCACTTCCCGAGTTCTTTCCGTTACCGTCGCGTACATTATATTCATAATGCCAATACCTCCCACAATGAGAGAAATAGAGCCAATGGCGATCAGCACCAGATTAATGATTCCAAAAATTTGATTCACAGTCGATAATATTTCCGACTGTTCGGTCACCGAAAATTTATCTTTGTCATACCGTTTGGTTAAGGTCTTTTCAACATCTGTCTTTACCCCGGCTACGTATTTCTCTTCAGGGATCCCGAGATATATCGCCCAAAATGTTTTCTTGGGATTCATAGAGCCGAAGGTGGTGGTGTACGGTATAAAAGCCGCGTTGTCTTGTTCTCGGTCACCGGTTTTCTTGGCTATACCCACTACCCTCAGTCGTATTGATTCGATGCGAATTGTTTTTCCCAGAGCATCTTCGGCTTTTCCATAAAGTTCTTCTGCCTTGGTAAAACCTAATACCGCCACTTTGGCCCTTTTACCCAAGTCCGCCTTGGTCCAAAGTTCGCCCGCCACCGTCTTCACGTTCATCAGTTGAAATATCTGTTCATTCGCGCCCATGACGTAACCTGTTTTTTCCGCATTGGCACTTGAGATGGTAATAGAACGGAAATATACCGGCACTACGTATTTCAGATTGTCAACTTTTTCTACGCTTCGGATATCTTTTTCGTCAAACTCCGTTCCACCGGCCAAACCCGCCGGGCCGCCACCGGAAAATCCTGAGCCGGGTAAAACCATTACCAAATTTGCGCCTAAGTTTTCAAACTGTTGCTGGATATAGTTTTTAAGACCCAGTCCGAGAGCAATCAGCATCACGACAGACAATACCCCGATCATAATCCCGAGAGAAGTCAAGGCTGTCCTCACTTTATCCCGCCGAAAATCGGCTAAAGCGGAGGTAAATTGTTGATAAAATCCGGTTAAAAATTTCATTTTTTATCACTAATTATTTCCCCATCAAAAACCTTAATCTGTCTTCTAGTTCTTTCCGCTATTTTTGGTTCATGAGTTACCATCACAATAGTAATCCCTTCCTCCTTGTTTAATTGTTCAAACAAATCAATTATTTCATTACCGGTTTTATGGTCCAAGTTCCCCGTTGGTTCATCAGCTAGTATCAGTTGCGGTTTCATGATCAAAGCTCTGGCCACGGCCACTCGCTGTTGTTGGCCACCCGAGATCTTATTCGGAAAAGAATCCTTTTTGGACAGTATTCCAAACTTATCCATCAGCATCTCGGCTCTTTCCGCCGGATTAAAGGACATTGTGGACTGGCTGTAGGTCGTCGGCAAAAGAATATTTTCGCGGATTGTCAGCTTGTTTAATAAATTAAACTGTTGGAAGACAAAGCCTACATACGAGTTTCGCAGAATTGAAGTTTGATTGTCATCAAGTTTGGCCACATCTTTTCCATTGATAATGATCTCTCCTCTGGAAGGTTTATCCAGCAGTCCAATAATGTGCATCAGAGTCGACTTTCCGGATCCGGACGGACCGACAATGGCTGAGAACTCACCCTGGTAAATGTCCAAATTAATATCTTTTAGAGCTGTAAAAACGGTTTCGTCTCCAAGCAAGTATTCTTTATAGACTTTTTTAAGGCTGATTATAGATGATGTCGTTTTCATTTATTCCTGACTTTATTTCTACCAATCCTTCAATAGTCTCTCCTTTGGTAATTTCAACCTTTTTAATTGAGTCGCCAGTCTTCATCGATACAAAAAACTTACCATCAACTTTTTTCACATACGCTTCCGGTACCGCCAGCACCTCTTTAATTTCCTTCAAAACAAAATTAACGTCCCCGGTCATCCCCATTTTTATTGAGCTGGCCAGATCTCCCGGGTCAAAAGCGATTTTCAATTCATAAACCGTTCCGGACTCTCCTGCTTTCGGAATAAAACCAATTTTTTCCACCGATCCGCTAAATTCTTTTTCAGGAAAGGAATCAAAAACAACCTTTCCTAGCATTCCTTCTTTGAAAGAGGAGACTTCGGTCTGGTCCGCCGTGGCGGAGAAAAATAGACTGCTGGGATTCACGATCGAGAAGACAGCACTGGCCGGGGTGATATTTGCTCCGGCTACAGGCACTTCAACCTTGGTGATTATTCCTGCGAAAGGAGCAGTTAGGGTAGCAAACTTCAAAGCCAGGTTTTTCGCCTCAAAGGAAAGCACCGCATTATTTAGGTCGTACTGATTTTTGTCCAGGGTTCTTTTTACACTGTCCCGAGCCGCGTCTGTCATACCCAATGTCTGCCAATTTTTATTATCATCCACCCCTTGTTCAAAGTCCCATCTCTCTTTTAAAAATAAATTCATATACTGATTCAGGTTGTTGGTCAGTTCCCGTTTGTCGAGCGAAGCTATCGCTTGATATTTCTTTACCGTGTCGCCCTCTTTAACCCCGACCCAAGAGAGTAGTCCGGAAGTTTGGAACTTTAAATCGGCTTTTTCCAAAGCATCAATTTCTCCTGAGAGGGTCAAGGTTTCCGTCAGATCTTGTCTTTTGACCGTGTAGGTAATTGCTTTCAATTCTTTTGCTTTGGAACCTTTCCACAACATCCACCCGCCTCCGGCCAAAAAGCCCAACAAAAATATCCACCAAAACCGCTTCAGCAATCTCATTCCTCAATCTTATTACAAATTAAGCTAAAATACCCTAATGTCCTCAGACTCTCAGATAAATCTTACCGACTTAAAAAAAAGGATCAACGACGTCGTTGAAAAATTGGATCTTCCTTCACTTCACCTTGAACTGGAAAAGCTAACCGTCCAGTCGGGTGAACCGGATCTTTGGCAGGAAGAAGATAAAGCCAAAAAAGTGATGTCCACCATGGCTCAAGTCAGAGAAACCATTGCGTCCTCAGAAAAACTTCTCTCCGATGAAAAAAATTTGGAGGAATTAATCGAGATGTCGAAGTCATCTAAGGATGATGGTTTTGATAAAGAAGTGGAGATATTTTTTCAAACCTTAGTTAAAAGTGTCGAAAGAGTCGAACTGGTTACTTTTTTGTCGGGAAAATACGATCTTTCCGAAGCCATCGTCTCGATCAAAGCCGGTCAGGGTGGTACCGAAGCTATGGACTGGGCTAGCATGTTGTCTCGGATGTACACTCGTTTCTTCGAGAAAAGAGGTTGGACTTTTGAGACGATTGAGTACTCGGCCGGGGAAGAAGTTGGTATCAAGTCCGTTACCTATTTGGTTCGTGGACGTTTTGCCTACGGATATTTAAAAAACGAAAAAGGAACCCATCGATTAGTCCGTCAATCTCCTTTTAATGCCGATAAGCTGAGACAGACATCTTTTGCCGGGGTCGAGGTTATGCCTCTTCTTCCGGAAGAAACAGAAATTGAAATTCGCGACGAAGATCTGGAGTTCGAAGCCAGCCGAGCCAGTGGTGCCGGCGGCCAGAATGTCAATAAGGTCAGCACCGCAGTTCGCATCAAGCATCTCCCTTCAGGTATCGTGGTGGAGTGTCAAACTCAGCGTTATCAAGATGCCAATCGCAAAATTGCCATGCAAGTTCTTAAGTCTAAACTTTGGGAAGTTCAAGAAGCCAAACGCCAAGAAGAACTCAACTTGATAAAAGGCAGTGTGACTATCGCCAGTTGGGGACATCAAATTCGCTCATACGTTCTCCACCCGTATAAATTGGTCAAAGATCTAAGAACCCAGTATGAAGAAACCAATCCGGACTCTGTTCTGGATGGCAATCTCGATGGTTTTATCGAGTCGGAGTTAAAGATGATAAACTAAGTTATGGAAATAAAGACGATTGATCTAGACAAACTAGATCCAGGCACCGAACCGGCGATAGACCAACCGGTTTTGGTAGTCGAAAAGAGATCAAATTACCTGACAGTCATTATCTTTTTAGTTGTGGCTATCGTTGGTTTTTATATCGGGGCAAGCCTGAAGACCCGTATTTCCGGCAAACTGGCGAGTGGCACTTCAGGTGATTTAAAAAATATCCAAGCAGAAGTTCCTCAAACAGGCGTCAAGGTGGGAGATATCTATGGCTCGGCCGACGAAAAAGCCTTCAATACTTCAGCCACCGGTGTTCTGGACAAAGGTGGTCTAAACGGTGAGGGTACTCACAAACTAGTCCGTCCAGGTGGCATCTCGCAAACTGTTTATATGACTAGCTCAGTTATCGATCTTGATACTTTAGTGGGTCACCAAATCACTGTTTGGGGAGAAACCTTTAAAGGTCAAAAGGCAGGTTGGTTGATGGATGTTGGTCGTGTGAAGGTCGAAAATCTGAACATGCCTCTACCAAAATGATTGATTTTTCTCACGTCACCAAAACTTATTCTGGTGACACAGTCTTAGACGATATTGATTTTTCCGTTTCTCCCGGAGAGTTCGTGGTCATTACCGGCAAGTCCGGTGTGGGAAAAACTACTTTAGGCCGTCTTCTTATCCGTGATTTGCTACCCACCAAAGGTAAAATCATTATCGATGGCGAGGATCTTTCCAAGATCAAGCCCAAAAACATTCCACCTCTTCGTCGGAAAATCGGCTTTATCTTCCAAGATTACAAAATAATTCCGGACAAGACAGTTGGAGAGAACATTGCCCTCTCGTTGGAAATAGGGGGTTACTCCCCAAAAAAGATTTCGGACAAAATTAATCGGTTGTTGGACATGGTTGGTATTCCCGGAAAAGAAAATCTCTTCCCCGTCCAGCTTTCCGGAGGTGAAATTCAAAGAGCGGCTATCGCCAGAGCCATAGCGGCCGATCCACCCATTCTTTTTGCAGACGAGCCCACCGGAAATTTAGACAAAGAAACTTCTATTGAAATATTTAATTTGCTAAAAAAAATAAACTCCGATGGTACCACCGTCATCATGGCCACCCACGACGTCACCCTCATCGATCTAAGCTCTGCCAGGCGAATTATGCTGGAAAAAGGTAAGATAATCTCAGACTCCGAATCTCACTCTACAAAACCCAAAACGAAAAATAAATGAACACCGCTTTAAAAAATATCCGCCGCACTCCCTTTCAAGCATTAGCCGCCATTTTTGTCGTCTCCATTACTCTATTTGTCGTTGGCATTTTTACCCTGGTCACCCTCGCCTCGCACTCCATACTCTTAAACTTTGAAACCAAACCCCAGATCATCGCTTATTTAAAGGACGGCCATACCACCGATCAGGTTGCTGGCCTGATAAGTAATCTCACCTCCACTCAAGGGGTCAAAAACGCCATTTATATCAGCAAACAAGATGCACTGGAGCTCTATAAAAAAAGCGTCGGCAACGATCCGATACTTTTGGGTACAGTCACCGACTGGGGCATTGTCACCGCCGATATCCTGCCTGCCAGTGTCGAGATTACCGCCAGTGATCCGAAGTCTTTCGGAACCATTGTCTCCATTTTGGAAAAGTCCGATGTTGTCAGTGAGACTCCGGCGAGCAAAAAGGAAATTGACTTTCCCGAAGATGTCATTTCGGAGCTGACCAAGTGGACCAATGCCATTCGTATGGCTGGATTGTTACTCATCATCGCTCTGACCATCGTCTGCGTTCTGACCATCATGATTATTATTTCCATGAAGATTTCCTCCCGTCGTTTGGAGATAGGTACTCTCAAACTTCTCGGTGCTCGGAACTTCTACATTATCAAGCCATACCTCCTTGAATCAGTTATCTACGGTCTCGTCGGTGCTCTTTTTGGCTGGGTATTAAGCTACATCACCCTTCTTTACTCTACCCCCTTCCTCGCTCCTAGACTTGGTGGGGTTATTTCCTTTCCCATCCGCCCCGAAGTCATTCTTTTGTTACTTCTCTCTCTACTGGTCTTTGGCTTGATACTTTCCTTTATCTCTAGTTTCTTCGCCGCCGCCAGGTTCGTCAAGCGGTCAAAATGAAAAAAACTCTCATCTTTCTTTTTCTTCTCCTCGGAGCTTTTTTGATTCCAACTGGTGTTCATGCTGTTTACTGTGAAGACAAACCACAATCTGGGCTTCCTCCGGATCAATTAATTACTTTTTGGGACAATGTAAGTAAAGCTTGTGACGAGAAGATTTCCACATCAGAAAGCCAAATAGCTACTTATCAACAAGCGATATCTACCTTAAATTCAAAAATAAATCTTGCTCGGGCTGAGATCAATCGAACCCAGATCCAGATTAACTCTCTGGAAAAAGAAATAACCGTTTTAGGCGGAGTTTTGGAAACGGTGAACGAGTCCATGGACGAGCTGGGAAAAATCTATCTGGCGAGAGTCAGAGAAAGCTACCGCCGTTCCCGTGTGACTCCGATAGACATGATTTTTTCGACTAGTTCATTTGGAGACTTCTTAACTAAATTAAAATACCTTAATACCATTAAGGCCAAGGATCAACTGATTCTTTCGGAGCTGGAACGCTCGCGTCTCGACTACGATCAGAGAAAACAGGACAAAGTCACGAAACAAAAGGAAGTTGAAAAACTAAAGGCAAAACTCATTTCGCAAAAAAAAGTTCTTGATTCACAAGTGGCCGACAAGCAAGTCCTGCTTGTTCAATTTCAGAATGATGAAAAGAAATTTCAATCCCTCAAAGCTGAGGCAACAGCGGAGCTAACATCTCTGGCTTCATCACAATTTACCGGCAAAAAGGATGTTAAAAAGGGAGATATTATTGGAGTAATGGGGAATACCGGCTTTTCAAAGGGGGCTCATCTCCATTTCGGTTACTATAATCTTTCAGAAAAAGACCACTCTAATTATTCAACAGGAGATATTAGTTGGTATGGTGATAAAAGTCTAAATCCAGAAAGCGTTCTTTCACGAAGAAATATATTTTTTTATAAAGATGCTTGTGACGACACTCGAAATTCATCGGTTACAAAAGATTTTGGAAATGGCTCTGCTTCATGGCCAATGAATGAAGTAAGAGTTACCCAGTGTTACGGACATACACCGTATTTTTATTATTATAGAGACAATTTCCATCATGGACTCGACTTGTCTGGATCGAATGATACTATTGTCAGGGCGGTTGACGATGGTGTGGCTTACTTCTATAGAGGATCAACCAGTTTTGGAAACAATGTTCGGCTTTTCCAAAATAATGGAAAAATGACACTCTACCTCCATCTTAAATAGTTTACAAAAATAATGGCAACGATATATTTAGATGAAAGTGGCGACCTAGGATTTTCAAAAACAAAAAGAGTATCAAAGTATTTTATAGTTACAATTCTGTTTACCGAAGAAGAAAAAAGAATCGAAAAGCTTGTCAAACTAACTCACTCTAATTTACGAAAAAAGGTGAAGAGACTCTCTGGAGGAGTACTCCATGCTGTCAAAGAATCTCCAAAAACAAGAAAAAAACTCTTGTCTAAATTAGTAACCCTAAAACCAAGGGTTATGATAATTTGTCTAAACAAATCAAAGGTATATACCAAACTCCAAAATGAAAAACATGTTTTGTACAATTTCGTAACCAACATATTGTTGGATAGAATTTTTTCAAAAAAAATTGTTGATTCAAATACAATTACCATAATCGCTTCAAAGCGCGAGACAAATCGTTTTTTAAATCAAAATTTTGAAAGTTATTTAAAAACTCAAGTAACTAGTAAACACAAAGTTAAAATAAATATAGAAGTCAAAACTCCCAGACAAGTAAAACAGTTACAAGCAGTAGATTTTATATCATGGTCAATATTCCGAAAATACGAGCGGGGAGATTCAAAGTATTACGACATTATTAAAAAAGTCATCGTAGAAGAAAGCTTTTTGTTTCCTTAGTACAACAAACCCCAATCGCTTTTATGAGAAACCATCCGGAATCCCACGATTGAGGAATTACTGTCTAACCTATTTATACCACGTTTAGTGCCATATAACAACCATTGAGCAGAAGACGGGCAAGCGCTTACTTTTAAGCATACATAGTATCTGCAAGGCCTGGCCTTGCAGGGCTCTACGAGGAGTCTCCTTGTAGTGTTTTGTGTTCTGTTATATTTTAATTAGTGAAACAAATCCTGCCCGTATTGTTTCTTTTTGTCTGGGTTATTCTGTTCCCAAAAGTTATTATTTCCGCCTCCTCTATTAGCACTGGAAGCGTTCCATCCTCAATTATGGTGGACCAAGAATTAACCGTCGACGTGGTTTTAACATGTTCCGGTTGTGGTTCCTCATATATCCGGGGGGTTTTCTTCTATCCTGACTCCAGTACCTCCTACTTTGGCTATACAAAAAACAATTCTGGAGGGTGGGTTAACTTATCCGGATCTCCGTCAAGTTATTTCAAAGTTGAATCGGGGAGTTGGAACGGCCAGATGAAGTTTAAGTTCGACTCGGACAAACCAGCTGGAGATTACTACTTCAAAGTGGGCCGTTACACTGCTAGTGGTACTAGTTTTTCTCAATCTTCAGACGTTACTTTGATAGCGGTTGCCGGTCCCTCTCCAAGCCCCACCTCTACTCCCAGTCCAACAGCTTCTCCCGTCACCGAGTCACCAACCCCCACTCAAACTCCTACACCAACTCCGGCAAAATCTATTTACAAAATAAATTCTGTCAAGGATTCCGACGGAGCCACTTTGTCTAACATTAAGATATTTGTTGACGGTGGTTATACCCATCACTACGCGCCGGAGTCAATTTATTTTTGCGCCGGTTGTCATTGTGACGATTCAAACGAAGTTAGTTGTGATCTTGGTAGCCATACTATCAAGCTTGTCAAACAAGGTTACGCTGACTGGAGTGAGCAAAAAACATTCAATTCTGGAGAAAGTTTTGAAGTTAATCCAATCCTCTCAAAAAATATTGTAGAAACGACACTTGCACCTACTCCGACACCCACACCATCTCCAACTCCTACAAAATCGCCGACACCAACTCCTACAAAAACCCCGACCTCAACTCCATCCATCAAGCCCCTGCAAGGCCAGGCCTTGCAGGCTACTGCAACACCCTCCTCGGTCCTCGGCGAATCCACCGATTCCGCCAACCTTGTTGATTCCCCTGTAGGGGCGGGATTAATCCCGCCCGAATCAATACCGACGTCAATGGAAACAAATCCAAACCGTAACATAATCCTCAAATACACTTTTGTTTTTGGCGCTATCTTAAGCACCGTTTCTGGTGGCTGGTTGTATTTTAGGCATAAAAAAGATTAGAATAATCACATGGGAAAATTTCTATTGAGATACATGCCGGTAATACTCTGGATGATTCTGATGTTCTCTTTTTCTGCGAGGTCCGACCTCCCCGTCAATGGCACCGTCGCCGAAGACTTTTTTTCCAAGAAATTTGCTCATGTTTTGGAATACATCCTGCTCATGTTATTGATGTACCGGGCGGTGGGGATAAAGAATCCGGCCAAAGCTTTTTTGTTCTCCATAATTTTTGCCTTTACCGACGAAATTCATCAACTGTTTGTGCCTTTCCGGGCCGGTAAGCTTTGGGATGTGGGCATCGACTCCATCGGTTTAGTTATCTCCACTTTAATCATTATCAAACACCAATTATGGAACAGCTCTTTATTAGTAGCTCCGCTCAAGAAACTCAAGCAATAGCCCACAACCTTGCCTCTGGGCTAGAAGAGGGGACTACCATCTGTCTTTATGGGGCTCTGGCCGCGGGGAAAACTACTTTTACTCAAGGACTGGCTTCTTTCTTCACTATTCCCCGTTTGGTTTCTCCCACTTTTATTATCATGCGCGAGTATCCGATCACCAACCATCCGGTAATTAAAACCTTTTACCACCTTGATCTCTATCGTCTGGGCTCCATAGCTGAAATCAAAGCCTTTGATGTTGAAGAAATCTGGTACGATCCTACCAACTTAATGGTTATTGAGTGGCCGGAAAAATTTATTGATATTCTACCCCAAAAGCGAATCGATATCTTCTTCAAAGCCACCGGTGATGACCAGAGAGAAATAAAAATAGTTTCTTATTAATCTGAACATGCTCGAAAAATCAGCCGAAAGACTTACCCCTCCGGAATATCTAAAACAGTGGATCACAGAAGCCAATTACGAAGTCTTACCGACCGAAAAGGCTTTGGATTTGATAAATATCATCCCCGAAACCAATACGATTAGTGTCACCTGTCGACCCACCGGTATTGAAGAGACGGTGCATTTTGCTGAGATGCTGGGACCGGAAAAAATGAAAAGAGTTTGGCCACACCTCGCCGCCAGACGTATTTATAGTCAAGATCATTTTGACGAGGTCTCTCTTAGATTAATAAACGCCGGCATGGAAAAAGCCTTCATTGTTGGAGGAGATGGTGACCCATCTTTCGAAGACTTCAAAAAGACTGAAGATGTTCTTAATGGTTTATTAATTAGAGGGATATTGCCCAAAAAAATAAGAATTGGCGGTTACCCGGAAGGCAATCCGGTAATGGATATGGATCCGATCGAAGTGTTACTACAGAAACAAGAATTTGCCGAGAAGGCAGGTGTGCAAATGGAAATAGTCACACAGATGTTTTTCGATGCCGACACTCTTTTTAATTGGCTTATGGAAATTAGACAAAGAGGTGTTTATTTACCGGTCGAGCTCGGACTTCTCGGAAAACTGAAGTGGAATTCCTTTGTCAAGGTTTTAGAGACTATCGGTATCAAAGACGCCATGGCCTTTTTAAAGTCAAAACCAAAATTAGCAATGTCTCTGGCTACAGGTATGATTACCGGCTTTTCACCCAGGTACCTCCTAACCGAGCTAGCCGAAAAAAACACTCCAGAACTGGGAATTAACGGTATTAGCATTTTTACCCTGGGTAACATCACCAATTCCGTCAAGTGTCTAACCGACATAGCCAGCGAAAATATATAATCCATATATGAAACTCTATCTCGACTCCACCAACAACACTCAAGTCATCATCCGTCTGGGTAATAAAGAATTCGTGAACAAAGTCGACTCTCCCAGAAATCAAGACGTTTTTGGCTTTCTTCTATCTTGTTTGGCAGAGGAGGGCTTGAAACAAGAAGATATCACGGAAATCCTGGTGAATCTCGGCCCCGGCTCTTTCACCGGCACTCGCATCGGGGTCGCCATCGCCAACACGCTAGGTTTTGCCCTCGGCCTTCCGGTCAATGGTCAAAACAGCCCAGTGGAGCCGATTTATTTTGTGCCATAATCCAACATTGTAACGAAGTTACAAGGGATTATAAGAGGAAGCGCAGTCTGGATATTACAATAACTTGGTTATTGTAAAGAAGACGAGCAAGCTCTTATAATGGATTAAGTTATGGCGCACCCTGCCCTCACTCTTTTTGTTCCACATCCCCACAACAATCACAAAGCAAGGCTTCTCTGGCCTCGTTCAATTGTCATTCTCATTGGTCTTTTTATCATGGGCCGGTCCATCGTCGATATCACCATTGGGCTTCTTCCGGGAGTTCTCGGTTATGCTTCTCAAATTGACGTGGCCAAAGTGATCGAATTGACCAACAATCAAAGGCTTAATGCCGGTCTCGAAATCGTCAGATCAAGTCCGGAACTGTCTCAAGCCGCCCTCGCCAAGGCCACCGACATGTTTGCCAATAATTACTGGGCCCATGTTTCGCCCCAGGGTACCGAGCCTTGGACTTTCGTTTCCAATGCCGGTTACAAATATCAGCACGCCGGTGAAAACTTGGCTCGTGACTTTAGCAATCCCAAAGACATCGTCTCGGCTTGGATGGCTTCTTCCACCCACAAGAAAAATTTGCTGGATAGCCGTTACCAAGACATCGGAGTTGCCGTCATGGATGGCTACATAAACGGTGTCGAGACCACCATTGTTGTTCAAATGTTTGGTACCCCCCAGACTTCCGTTTCCCGCATCGCTTCCAGTACGGTCGATGCCCTGCCGGTTTTAGCCAGTGAAAAAATCATTCCTTCATCGGGTTTATCCCCTCTAGATCTTTCGCGGTCTTGGTCACTCGCCTTTGTGATCTTAATTCTGTTTGCCCTTAGTCTCGACTGGATCTTTGTCTTAAGGTACAATCTTATTCGACTTTCCGGTAAAACCTGGGCTCACCTAACTTACTTCGCCGGGATGGCTATTATCCTTCTGATTATCCGCCAAGGAATCATTCTATGAAAAAACCTCTCAGACATCTTCTCGATTATTTAGTCCTCTGTCTCCTCGTTTCTACCGGCATTGTCCTGATCTTAATTTATAACGGCAACCCTATATTTCAACGTTTTGTGGTTCTAGGAATATCCCTATTATATATTATATGGGGTATAGTTCATCACCTAAAAGAACATACATATCACTCAAAAATCGTGACTGAATACGTCCTTTTTGCCCTCCTTGGTTGTTTTATTGTTATAGGACTTTTTTAGAGGCTAAAGTTGTGTCATAAGGTATAATAGTCGTCTATGAAAGGAATTATCCTAGCCGGTGGACGTGCGACCAGACTGCGGCCTTTGACGTGGGTTATCAGTAAACAGCTCTTGCCTGTTTACAACAAACCCATGATCTACTATTCTATTGAAACTCTGGTCAGAGCGGGGATAAAGGACATTCTTATTGTCTTGGCTCCGGAAAACTCAGGCCTATTTTTAAACTTACTCGGAACCGGTGAGGAATTTGGCGTCCATTTTAGTTACGCCATTCAAAAAGAACCACGCGGCTTGGCTGAGGCATTTATTATTGGAGAAGATTTTCTTGATAACGATGACGTCACCATGATTCTCGGAGATAACATTATTGATGAAGATTTTTCCGAACAAATCAAGTCCTTCAAGTCCGGTGGACAAATCTACGTCAAGAAGCTAGACAATCTTGAAGAAGTCAAAAGATTTGGTGTCGTCGAACTAGACAAAGATAACCAGGTTTTGTCTATCGAAGAAAAACCCAGCCAACCCAAGTCTATGTATGTTTCTGTCGGTTTATACACTTACGATCATCGGGTGGTCGACATGGCCAAGAATCTCAAGCCATCACCGCGGGGAGAACTGGAAATTAATGGTCAGGACAGTATCAACAATACCTACTTAGAGAGGGGAGAGTTAAAGGCTTATGTCTTTGATAGTTACTGGCAGGATGCCGGTACTTTTGATAGCCTCTTGCATGCCGGCCAGCACATGGCCGAAAAAGCCAAAAAAGTTAAGTCTGGCAGGAGACTTTTGGTCACCGGCGGTGCCGGCTTTATCGGCTCAAACTTTATTCACTACTGGCTAAAGAAACACCCCGCCGATCAAATCATCAATCTAGATAGTCTTACTTATGCCGGACATCAAGAATCGCTGAAAGATATTGAAAATAATCAAAATTACACTTTCGTCAAAGGGGATATCACCGATCCAAAAATCGTCGACAGCCTAGTCTCTCAGGTGGATATGGTTGTTCATTTTGCGGCTGAAACCCATGTCGATCGCTCCATCGAAGACCCCATGATTTTTACCAGAACCAATGTGTTGGGAACCCAGACTCTCTTGGAAGCCGCCAAAAAGTATGGCTCCAGATTCCACCATATCTCAACCGATGAAGTCTTCGGAGCTTTGAAACTAAACTCAAAAAATAAATTTAACGGCAAAACTAAATACAATCCAAACTCGCCTTACTCAGCCTCCAAAGCCAGCTCCGATCACTTGGTTATGTCTTACCATACCACCTTTGGTTTGCCGGTGACCATAACCAACTGCAGTAACAACTTCGGCCCTTTCCAGGATACCGAAAAATTTATTCCCCGAGCTATCACCAATCTTTTAGACGGAAAAAATATTTTAATCTACGGTGACGGACGGTACATCCGCGACTGGATGTATGTGGAAGATCACTGTCGGGCCATCGAAATGGTTCTACTCAAAGGCAAGATCGGCGGTAGCTACACCGTCGGTGGCATGAAAAAAGACGTCAGCAATCTTCAAGTGGCCAAAAAGATTCTCAAGATCATGAAACTCCCCCCTAACCGAATTGAATACATCACGGATAGACCGGGACACGATCGTCGTTACGCCGTCAGTTGGAAAAAAATCAATAAAGAGCTTGGTTGGGAGCCAAAAGAACCCTTTTACAAACGCTTAAAAGAAACCGTCGCTTGGTACCGAGCAAACAAATGGTGGTGGCAAGATATGAAAATTACCTCAGAAAACTTTTACAATCATCAACCATAAATGGGACTTAAACGAATTAAAAATAGATCCATTGCCCTACCCAAAAAGATTAAACTCTACCGTCAAACGTACGAGAAGGCTGAAGGTATCCAAGATGTCCACGTCGTTAAGGTCAGCACCTTCGCCGATGACTACGGTGGCTGGTTCAAAGAGACCATCCGTCTTGATCCCCAAGGGTATACCGTGACTCTTAAAGACTTGGGCATCAAATTCCGCCCCGTTCAAGCCAATACCTCATTTTTGGCTCCCAAAACCAAACGTTTTTGGCACATTCATCCGAGTCAAAATGAAATCTGGACTACCAATGGCACCATCATTCTGGGTCTGATCGATTATCGTCCTGAATCATCTTCTTATCTGACGAAGATGAAGATTATTCTCTCGGCCGATAAATTTGTTTATATCCCGGCCGGCGTGGCTCATGGCTTCATCAATCCCAATAATGATTCAGTCACACTCAATTACTTCACCGATCAATTCTTCGTCGCCAACGAAAATACCCAGGAATGTCGTATCGATCCAAAGGTTGTTTCTTTTGATTTCGTCAAACCTGAGATAATGTAAGTTATGTCCAAACTCAAAATCCTTGTCACCGGCGCCAGTGGTTTAGTCGGTTCCCGCTTCATCGAAAAATACTCCGATAAATTTAACTTTGTTACTCCCGAATACCCCCAATTTGACCTTACCAATAAAGAACAAGTCAGTCAGTTACTGGAAAAAGAAAATCCTGACTGGATCGTCAACTTCGCCGCTTTTACCGATGTCAACGCTTCCGAAGCCCAATCCGGAGATGAAACCGGACCGGCGTGGCAGGTGAACGTTGAGGGGACAAAAAACCTTTCCGATTCTTTCAAATCAAAAAACTTCATCCAAATTTCTACCGACATGGTCTTTCCTGGGGACTTAAGTCAGCCCGGTCCATACGAAGAACCAGAAACACCACCCGACTCCAGCGAAAAACTTACTTGGTACGGTTGGACCAAAAATAGAGCCGAAAAAATAGTCAGAGACAATGGTGGAACCATCCTTAGAATTATTTACCCAGTCCGTGTCAAATTTGAACCGAAATCTGACTACATTAGAGGAGCTCTCAAAAAATACGCCGATGGCAAAATGTACCCCCTGTTCAGGGATCAGCAAATCTGCATTGCCTTTATCGACGAAATTGCCGAAGCTCTCGATAGAATTATCGAGACCGGCTCTCACGGGGTTTTCCACTGTTCTTCCGACACCACCACTCCCTATGAACTTATTACCTTCGTCATTGATCATCTCAGTGCTGACTCTTCTGTCATTAAATCTATCTCTGTTCACGAATTCTTAAAAACCCAAACCAATCCAAATCGCTATCCAGTTTGGGGTGGTCTAAAAACTAAAATCACCGAAGAAACTCTCGATCTTCATTTTTCCTCCTGGCAGACTGTAGTCGAACTTCTTTTGGGGCAAGGTCTGAGCCTGCCTAAAATATAATCAGTTATACTAGTAGTGCCTCCGCCAAGTCAGATTACGACTTTCAATACGGTCAATACCGTCAATATTATCCAGAGTACCGACTCCTTAAAGCCGACTACTTAAACACTTCTAGTTTGGATAATCAGCAAAAAGTTATTTTATCAGCCAAACAAACGATTCTCTCTCGAGACTTGGCCAAGGCTTCATTCAGCTGGTACATTTTGGATCTCATCGGCAATACCAAAACCGACTATTCGCCAATTCAACCCATTATTTCTTCTCTTGCCGCTTCCAGACAGTTTTATCTGGCCGAGGCTGAAAAGTCCCAGACTGTCATTACTCAGGAGGATTTAAAAAAGTTTACTCTAACATATACCAAGTCCGTGGCCCATCACGATCGGATGATTAAGTTCGGTATCATCGCCAACAAACTTGCCACTTTAGTGAGGACTCAATTGGACTCCAACATTGCTTTAGAGAATTTGGTCTCCAAGCTACCCGGCTCTCTTCCCGCTACCGTTACGGCCAGGATTCGGGAACTGCGCGAAAGTGCCAAGGTGGTTGATGTAAAAATTGATCTACTGGCCAAGAACTTGGAGTTTCTTGAGGCCGAAGAATCAGCCGATGCTGAAATCTTTTTTTCCTCGAGAGTCGAAAAAATGGCCGAGATCCAAACTCTTCAACGGGACTGGATAGATCGTCTCATTGATCTGGAAAAAAACTATGCTCAACCTAACCGATAAGATAACCAATCCGGAAGCGATAAAATTGATAAACGATCTTAAAAGTGGTGCCTTTTTCGTGCCACTGAAAGCCAAAGCCATTCGGTATAAGTGGTTTATTATCAGTGGTGGAATTATCACTGTTCTTTTAATTGCTCTATCTATCGGTAAAACCATCTTCCGTGGCTCAGACAAACCTGTTTTTCTTCCTCCGGACATCGGAGTTCTTCAGCCGACATTCGAAAAAACTTCTGTCTCCGACTACGAATGGATCCGCCAGAACATCATTAATTTTGGCACCGAACTGCCTGATCCGGTCATTCCTTTCTTCGATAATATTATCGACCTGGAAAGTGATAATATATATTAATAATAAAAATTTATCCATGAAAAAACCAACCGTCAAAACCGTCAAATCTATTAAAATGATTAAAGAGCTACGCGAAGTGAAACATTCACCGTTTGGATTTTACGGCAAGTTAATCTTAATCATCGCCCTCGGCTCGCTCCTTTTCTTGCTGGCTCAAAAGTATCGCGGACTATTTCTCGCCGGCACGGTCAACTCGGTTCCGGTCACTCGTTACGAACTAAATAAAAGGATGTCTGAGAAGTATGGCAAGCAAGCCTTTGATGAAATTGTTTCGGAAAGACTTCTTCTCCAGGAGGTAAAGAAAAACAACATCACTGTTACGGAGAATGAGGTTGCCGATGAGATGGCCAAAATAGTCAAAGACTACGGCAGTGAAGACGCTTTCAAGGCCGCTCTGACCCAGTACGGCTTAACTGAAGCCAAGGCCAAAGAGTCCATCAAACAGAGTTTGAGTTTAAAAAAGATGATCGAAAAAACTTACCAGATCCAAGTTTCCGACGAGGCAGTTAAAAAGTATTTTACCGACAACGGCACCCTTTTTACGGGTAAGAAACTGGAAGAAGTGGCCTCCAATATCAAAGACACCCTTTATCAGCAGGAAGTCTACGCCAAAACCCAAGAATGGTTTACCGGTATCAGGAAGACGGCTAAGGTGGTCAGTTTTATCTAAACTGTGAAAAAGACAGCGCCTTCACCTCTCAAACACTGGCTAACACCGGCGCTGACTGCTTTAGTTGTATTTTTTATCCTTCTGGGTACGATAGTTATTAAAAAAACTTCTCCTACCACCGGCAGTCCGGAATCAACCGCTTCTGCCACCATTCTTCCGGCCGAAAATATTTCTCTACCCAGCCCAGAATTTAGGAGCAGTAACTCTGTCGAGGCGACTTTAAAGAATCGCCGCACCAGGAGAGACTTCCAGGATAAAGAACTTTCTCTCAAACAAGTCTCTCAGATGCTCTGGTCCGCGCAAGGGGTCACTGTAGACTGGGGAGGCCGGACGGCTCCTTCAGCCAAGTCAACCTACCCTCTATCGATTTTTCTGGTAGCTTCCAAAGTTACCGGTTTAGAGGCTGGTGAGTACCAATATCTTCCGGGAGACAGAACTCCGGTTCATCAGCTAAAACCCATCCAATCAGTTGAGCTCCAACAGGCTCTTTACGAGGCTCTAAACGAAAGTTCTTTCAAAAAAGCTCCGGCGGTCCTGGTAATCACCGGCAATATGGGTAAGATGGCCGAAGCTTATGGTGGCATCGGCCACGACAAAGAAGTCTATCTCGAAGCCGGTCATGTGGCTCAAAGTCTCTATCTTCAAGCTGAAAGCCTTAGATTGGGAATGGTAGTCATCAGTTCGTTTGACGAATTAAAAATAAAAGACTTGGTGACAATTCCTTCATCCGATACTATCATTTATCTCATCCCCTTCGGAATCCCTAAGTTATAATCCTTCGTATGGAACCACTTGTGAAATATCTAAGAGACAAAGAGGTCAACCGTTTGAATGAAGAAAGAAATGACAGTTCTGATGCAGAGAGAAAAGGCAATGAATTCAAAAGAATTCAGCAGTTGCAGACTGCTGAGTATTTAGAAATTGCTGGAGATCTGGCTGAAATACTTCCGGATCCTGATCAATATCTAAAAGCAATGAAATATTTAAGAAACGGTCTTGCCACGACAGCCGAGGAAGCTCGAGAACTCGCCCAGAAAAAATCTAAACCTTTACATTACACTGACATCTGACATCTGTAATCTATTTTCCCTCCCACCATTCGTCATTGCGAGGAGGTAATCCGACGTGGCAATCTATATAAATTTACCGCTTCTTCCTCCACGCCTCAATTTTTTTGTGATCACCCGAGAGAAGTACCTCCGGCACCTTCCAACCCTTGTACTCCGCCGGTCTGGTGTATTGCGGGTACTCTATCTCCATTTCCTCACTGTAAGACTCTTCTTTAAGCGACTCGGAGTTCCCCAGCACCCCGGGCAACAAGCGGCAAAGACTGTCCACCACCACCATCACCGGTAGCTCTCCACCACTCAGGACGTAAGGCCCGATGCTATAAACCTCATCCGCCAAGTGTTCATGTACCCGATGGTCGATACCTTCAAAATGGGGCGCAATCAAAATTAGGCGTTCTTCGAGTTTCAGCTTCTCGGCTACTTTTTGGTCGTACATTTTCCCCTTCGTATCCATCAATATCACCCTAGTCTTGAGTTCTTGAGTTCTTGAGTTCTTGAGTTCTTTAATTGCTCTCTCCACCACATCCACTCTCATCACCATGCCCGCGCCCCCCCCAAAAGGCCGATCGTCCACACTCTTATAATTATCATCACTCCAGTCGCGCAGATTGTGAACCTTGATGTCCACCACCCTCGTCCCTGTCGCCCGGCCGATAATCGAGGTTTTAAACACTCCCTCAAACATTTCTGGGAATATAGTCAAAATATCAATCTTCATACTCCAATTATAGCTTGAGTTCTTGATTCCTTGAGTTCTCGAGTTCTTGAGCTATATAATATCCTCATGCCCAGACTAATAAAAAAAACCGCCCACACTCCCGTTCAGGTAGGAGATAAACATATCTGTATGTGTGGCTTATCAAAAAACCAACCCTTTTGTGACGGATCCCACACCAAGACTGTCGGCGAGGACGAAAAAAAACTCTACTGGTACGACGAAACCGGAAAACGTGAAGAAATTTCTGAAAAAAACGATAACTGTTGCGGTGGCGATTGTTGCAAAGATAAATAATCAATGAAGCAACTCCCCGTCGCCGTCATTGTCATCCCCACTTACAATGAAGCAGGGCACACTGCGAGGATGATCGATTATCTTTTTATCAAAACCTTTCCCAAAATCTCCAACTGGAAATGTGTTTTACTCTACGTCGATGGCAAGTCCCCAGATGGTACTTGGAAAATAATTCAAGACAAACAAAAGCAATACCCAGATCTTGATCTTCTGATCGAAACCAAAAAAGAGGGGATTGGTGCAGCTTATGTAAAGGGTTTTAGAAGAGCTATGAGTAAGCACGACGCCGATGTAGTCATCGAGTTCGATAGTGATTTTCAGCACCCGCCCACCACCATCCCCATCATGCTTCAGGCTATTGATGAAGGTTATGATTATGTCTTGGGCTCCCGCAAGATCAAAGGTGGTAGTAATCCCAAAGGTTGGGGTTTCAAGAGACTTTTCTTTAGTGAAGTAGGTGGCTTAGCTGCAAGGATTTTCATGTTCTTTCCAACCAAAAACTTTTTCCGCCTTACCGACCCCACCACCGGCCTAAAGGCTACCCGTATCAAAGGCTTTGTCGACACCATGGACATGGATCATTTGTATTCCAGAAGTTTTGGCTACAAACTGGAGTTTATTTACAAGACCATTCAATTAGGTGCCAAGATTAAGGAAATCCCTTTACAGTTTGGCCTCAGAGAAACGGGTGAGTCCAAGATTGAACCGCAGACAGCCAAAGATATTCTCAGAACAGCTGTTTTACTCAGATGGAACGACTCCACCACCCAAAAGTTTATCAAATTTGGCACTATCGGTCTTTTTGGCTTTGTCATCAACAAGGTCGGCCTCGATATCTTTGCCAAGCTTCTTAGCAATTTGATCAGCGTCGTTGGGGTTAGAAATACATTAGCAAATGCCCTTGCCGCCGAATTTTCGATCATCAGCAACTTTATTCTCAATAACCTTTGGACCTTCAAAAACGAAAAGCTGATCTGGGGTACCACCTTAGTCAAAAAATTTACCACCTTCAATCTCAGCTCCGTCGTCTCGGGGATTGTTCTGCCCAGCCTGGTGATCGGCGTCGGTACACAAGTATTCGGTGACCAATACCGCACCCTCTTCCTCGTCCTCGCCGTCTTCGCGATCACCGTCCCCCTCAACTGGTTCATCTACAACCTCGTGATTTGGAAAAAGCGATAAGAACTCAAGAACTCGAGGAATCTAGAACTCAAGACAAGTAAAGAAAAAGGTTAAGACTCAGTTTTCGAGATAATACTTGTAAGAATATAACTCACCTCTTTTACCTCTTGAGTTATTTCTGGAATTTGTTTATCTGCACCATCAGACAATTCGTCCATTCCTTCTAACCAAATGATACTTTCTCGAGCTTCCTTTCGTGCGATCTTAAGACATTTAACAAAGTCCTTCTTACTCATCGCGGCCGTAGCCTCTTGATAGTTTGCACCAATCGACCCGATTGAAGCGACGAGCTGTGGAATAATTCTTTTGGCAATTAATTCAGTCTGATATTTTTTGCACAATCGAACGACCGACCGTAATAAAATTGGCAATCTATCTTCCAGTCTTTGCTTTGTACTTATCACTTTAATTGCCTTGAGTTCTTTTGTTTAATATTTTGCCTGTCTTGAGTTCTTGTGTCCTTGATTCCTTGAGTTCTTTCCATATTTGTTTCACAAATATGGTGCCCAATCGGCTATTGGGGCGGTGTTGTTCAGCAAGAAGTTCCAAGTAAACAGAAAGATCGGGAATATCAGTAAGCAAGCAATTAATTTGAATTCTTTTTTGTGTACCAGATTATCCCAACCGATAAGAACTAATGGAGTCGCGGGTAAAATATATCTACTGATATCCCTATGAGCAATAAAGAGAGTCGACAGAAAAAATAATCCGGCAAAGTAATACTCAATATCCAATTTCTTTTCTTTGAGTTTCATAATTCCAATTCCGAAAACCAACCAGGTCCAGATAATATCTTCCAGCCAGAAATTTCCCACCCATACTTGCCCCTTTGGAGCAAACACACTAAACGGTGGCCAAAAAAGATGAATATTATCACCACTATGGAGATAAGCCAATAAGTCATCGGTTCTGATTTTGAAAAACAAAAATAAACCAACGACAGCTAAAGCCTGAAGTAGCAGAGGCCAATATTTCCACTGAATCTTTTTCTCTTTAATTGACTGAACAATAGCAAATATTCCGTAAGCGGCCAATAGTATCACTGCCGGGCTTTTTGTTAGTTGAGCTAAAGCTCCAAATATTCCTGCCAGTATGTATTTCTCTTTTTTAAAGTAAAAAAGACTAGCCAGAATAAACAAAATAAACCATGGTTCGGGTGAGCCCACCCCTCTTAGAGCCAACCATCTGGCGGGAAAAATCATAAATACTAAAGTCAGCCAGAACGGATCAACACTTAATTTAAATTCCAATAAATATTTATAAAACATCAAGAAACAGAGAACGGATCCAATAAGAGTGGCTAAGAGCATGGCGCTTGGACCTTTTAGAAATGGATCAAATACAGAAATTACCGCCGGATAAAGAGGAAAGTGTGCCGGGAAATACTCGGTCGGTTCAGTAGTCGAGAACGAAGTCTTAATCATTTCTTTGTCGTACCAAGTTTTTTCTACAATCAAGTAGTTTGGTCCGTCGTAATTTTGCCAAAGGATTTTAGTCCCTTCGGAGAAGTCCAAACCCCAAAGGGGAAGTTTCATTTTTAGTCCAAAAGGAATCCATATTGCCAACGTAAACAAGGCCGACAACAAGAATAAATACGTTCGTTTCATCTACCTCTAGTATATACTGGTGAATATGTCGCGACAAATAGAAAAATTGTCTGTCTTTCTGCCGGCGTATAACGAAGAAGCCAGTCTCAAAAATACGGTCAAAAACGTAGTCGAAAATCTGGAAAAAAATGTTTCGGAATGGGAACTGATTATTGTTAATGACGGTTCAAGAGATAAGACCGGGGAAATTGCCGACAATCTTAGTCATCAAGACAAAAACATCTCGGTCATCCACCATCACCCCAACCGAGGGTACGGCGCGGCCCTTAAAAGTGGTCTCTATGCCTGTCGGTACCCCTGGATTTCTTTCATCGATTCGGATGGTCAGTTCGACTTTTCGGAAATCAGTCGCTTGTTGGCTACTCAGGCGGAGACTGGTGCCGACCTGGTCATCGGCTATTACTTAAGTAGAAAAGTTTCGCTTTCAAGAAAAATAAATACTTTTGCCTGGCAGATCTTCGTCAAGATTCTTTTCGGCTTATCGGTGAGAGACATTGACTGCGGCTTCAAACTCATTTCCAAAAAAGTATTGGAAAAAATTGAGCCTCTTCAAAGCGAGCGAGGTGCTTTTATCAGTAGTGAGTTTCTCATCAAAGCCCAAAAGGCCGGTTTTAAAATTGTCGAAATCGGCGTCAATCATTTCCCTCGCCGCCAAGGAGAAGGCACCGGCGCGAACATGGATGTTATCATCCAAAGCTTTGTCGATTTATTTAGACTCTGGTACAAGTTAAAATGATCGACTTCATCAAAAAAAACAAATTCGAGTCGGTCTTGTTGATTTTAATTTTACTTCTCGCCTTGTTCCTTCGTCTGTATCGTATTGGTGATTTTATGACTTTCTTGGGAGACGAAGGGCGTGACGTTCGCATCGTTCGGGATCTCGTTACCAAAGGAAATCTGGTCTTCATTGGCCCCCAAACCAGCATTGGTAACATGTACCTTGGCCCCCTCTATTACTATCTGATGGCCCCTGCTTTGCTGCTTTCTCGTCTTAGTCCCATCGGCCCTGCCATAGCGGTCGCTCTAATCGGAACTCTGACCGTTTGGCTTACCTGGTTTGTTGGTCGAGTTTGGTTTAGCAAATCCGCCGGAGTCGTGGCCGCTCTTTTGTATGCCGTTTCACCGGTCGCCATTATCTATTCTCGTTCTTCTTGGAACCCGAACCCCATGCCCCTTTTCTCCTTGCTTTGTATTTGGGGAATTTATGAAGTTTGGAGAAATAAAAAATATTTCTGGTTATCTTTAGTCGGTATTTTCTTCGCCTTTGCCTTGCAGATGCACTATCTCGGACTACTCCTCATTCCGGTTCTCGGTCTTTTCTGGCTCTTTACTTTGATTTCTATCAATAAATCCAAAGATCTAAAATCCAAAAAAAGTTTTTTACGTTTTTCTTTATTTGGTTTTTTGAGTTTTTTGATTTTAATGTCGCCTTTACTCCTCTTTGACATTAAACATCAATGGCTAAACTTCAACGCCTTTCGTGCCTTTTTTACCGACCGACAAACTACGGTCAACCTCAATCCCGTCCGATCGGATCGTTTCTTGCCGACAATCCTCATGACGGTCTCCGATATGGTGTTGGCGCGTCAGACACTGCTGGCTCCTTTCACCGCCATCATGGTTTTTATCCTCTCGATCCTGGTCTTTATTAAATCAAAGTGGCAATCATCGTTAAAATTACTTTTTGTTTGGTTGGGTTTTGCAATTCTCGGTCTGAGTGTTTATAAACAACATGTCTACGTTCACTATCTGGGCTTTATTTATCCTGCCATCTATTTATTGCTCGGCGCGGTCTTCGGTTTCCTTTTTGAAAAAAATCTTGTTCTTAAATTTTTTTCATTGACCTTAATAATTTTTCTATTTTCTTACAGTTTGATTTTTAGCCCAGTCAAAGAAAATCCCAATCGCCAACTCTGGCGCACTTCAGCCACCGTCGATCTGATTATTCAAGAGTCAAAAGGCGAATCTTTTAACTTCGGTCTCATTGCTAAGCAAAACTACGATGAGTCTTACCGCTATTTCTTGGAGAACAAAAAAGCCAATTTAGTGAGAGGTGAGGAAAGGATAGTCGACCAACTTTTTGTTATCTGTGAAGATGGGGATAGCTGTCAGCCGGAAGGCCATCCCGCTTGGCAGATCGCCGTCTTCGGCCCTTCTCACGTAGAGGGTCAGTGGAACATTGATTATTTAAAAATTTATCGCTTAGTTCACACCAAATGAGTTCTACTTTACCCAGCTCACCACTGATCTGGCTCGATCTGGAATTTACCGATTTGGATGTTAATAAAGGCGTCATCGTCGAAATTGCTACTGTGGTTACCGATGGAAGTTTGAAAGTGCTTGGCACGGGGCCGGACCTGGTTATTCATCAGCCGGAATCGACTCTTACCGGTATGGCTCGGTGGAACAGAGAACACTTCAGCCAGTCCGGACTGCTGGAGGAGATTCGGAGGTCTTCGATTACCATTGCTCAAGCAGAAGCAGAGACATTGGATTTTTTAAGAAAGTACTGCGCTCCTCATACGGCTTTACTGGCCGGCTCTTCGATTTACATTGATCGGGAATTTTTGAGAATCTACCTGCCCAAGCTCTACGACTTTGTCCATTATCGGATTGTCGACACCAACACCATAAAGGAGCTTCTGCACCGCTGGTACCCCAACATCCCCGACTATCCCAAGATGGAGCCTCACCGAGCCAAAGGCGACATTTTAGAGTCCATCGATGAGTTAAAATACTACCAAGCCAACCTTTTTAAATGACCCCCAAACTTTCCATAATTCTCAGTAACTACAACGAACACGCCAATCTCAAAAGGGGAGTACTCGATGAAATGAACTCTTTCTTGTCTACGGTAAGATTTGACTGGGAGGTCATCATCAACGACGATGGTTCAACTGATGGGGGAGATGTCATTATTAAAAATTTTGTTAAAACTCATTCCAATTTCCGGCTGATCCGAGGCCAGCACGGAGGTAAAGCCGCCGGTATCTGGAACGGCATTCAAGTAGCTAAAGGAGAAATAGTTCTCTACACCGACATGGACCAATCCACTCCCTTGAAAGAGATCGAAAAATTACTACCGTGGTTTGATCGAGGCTTTGATGTCGTCTTTGGCTCCAGAGGTAAGATGCGGAAAAATTTTCCCTTACTGCGCCAGATTGCTTCCTGGACTTTTCGCTCTATTAGAGGAGCCATGCTTCTTCACGACGTCATCGATACCCAGTGTGGTTTCAAAGCTATGAAGCTGACAGCCGCCAAGAGAATTTTTCCAATTCTTTCAGTCTTGACCAAAAAAGTTGCTTCAAAAGGTTGGACCGTTTCCGCTTTTGATGTCGAGCTTCTATTTCTGGCCGAAAAATTTGGATATAAACTCAAAGAAGTCGATGTCACTTGGAAAGACGAAGACACTTCCAACAGCAAGCAGAGAGGTTTTGTTTTTGAGTCCATCGATATGTTGATGCAAATCATTCAAGTCAAGAAAAATGATATACAAGGCAAATATGACCAAAAATAATATACTTTGGCTAATTGGAATATCCATTATTTCTCTGATTCTTTTTTTATTTTTTCGTCTCTATCGATTAAATGAGATTCCGGTCTTTGTTGACGAAGCTATTTATGTTCGTTGGTCGCAAGTCATGAGGTCGGAACCAACCCTCCGTTTCCTACCGCTTCAGGACGGCAAACAACCACTCTTTATGTGGACCACCATACCCTTTCTTAAGTTAACGTCCGATCCTCTTATTGCCGGCCGTCTACTTTCGGTCGTCGCCGGACTTGGGTCGCTCATCGGCGTTGGCGTTCTGGCCTACGTTCTTTTTGCCGAAGTTTACATCGCCCTTTTTAGCTCTTTCCTCTACGCCATCATTCCTTTCACTATGTTCTTCGACCGCATGGCCTTGGCGGATAGTCTTCTGGCTATGTTTGGTATCTGGTCTCTGATCTTTGCTATCAAATTTGTCAAGACACTCCAGATTGAGTATGCCATGTATCTTGGCTTTGCTATCGGCGGGGGACTTCTAACCAAGTCACCCGCCTCTGTTTATTATGTGTGGGTTATTGTCACCGCTCTGTTCTTCCTCGACTTTAAAAAATTAAAGTTAACTACTTTAGCCAGACTCCTTTGGGGTTTGTTTTTGGCATTAGTTATTTCCCAAGCCATGTACAATGTTCTCCGTTTGGGGGTTGGTTTCCAGATGATCGGCACCAGAAACGGCGACTACGTCTACACCGTTAAAGAGGTTCTCAGCCACCCAACTGTTCCTCTTATCGAAAATCTTCAAAAAACCGGTAACTGGTTATTTCTCCTTTTGACTCCCACTGTCCTACTACTCGGTGTCTTGGGTTATTTAAATTCCCAAACCAGGCGGTCATATCTTTTTTTAATACTAGTTTCCCTTTTACCGCTACTTTTTCAAGCGGCTATTGCCAGAGTCTACACTAGTCGTTACATTCTTTATACCACCCTGCCTTTAATTCCTATAGCCGGTCTCGGTCTTCACTGGCTTTTTAGTCGGAAAGGGCTCCTTATCAAAGCCTCGATAATAATCTTTATTTCCGTTCCCCTGATAATCACCTTTGTCTATCTCTTGAAACCCACCGCCGCTCCCATGTCCTTTGATATGCGTAGTGGTTATCTCGAAGAATGGACTGCCGGTTACGGTCAAAAAGAAATCGCTACTTATATTCTCAATGAAGAGGCCAATGGTAACAAAGTTGTCGTCTTTACCGAGGGTTTCTTTGGCACCTTGCCTGATGGTTTACAAATCTATACCGAAGGTCACAAAAATATCACTATCGTTGGCTCGGACCCTCACAACACCGAAATTCCCTCGGGATTATTAAATACTTCCAAAGACAATCTCCGCTTCTATATTATTAACGCTTCTAGAAATAAACTGCCGGCTTCCGAAATGGCTAAACTGGAACTAATTAAAGAATATCCCAAGTCGGCTAGACTGGACGGCACTCACGAGTCCCTCCTCTTCTTCCGCTTAAAATAACCCTCTTTCCCCGTATATAATTAACTCACATGCGCTTTCTTTCCCACATGCTAATATCTTTGTCAAAGTTTATTTGGCGATTCCGCTTGGAAATAATTTTGTTACTTCTCATAGTTCCGGCCGCGTGGGATATTTTTCGACCGAACTTTTTCCCTATGCACGACGATCTTCAGGTATTTCGACTCTATGAGGTTCATAAATGTGTCTTAGACGGTCAAATTCCTTGCCGTTGGGTACCTGACCCGGGTTTTGGCTACGGTTATCCCCTGATGCAGTTTTATCCACCCATGCCTTACTATCCCATGGAACTGATGGTTCTTCTCGGAGCCGGTTATTTCTTACCCGTCAAAGTCATGTTTGCCCTCGCTTTTTTCCTCAGTGGTCTGGGAATGTATTTACTAGCCAAAGAATTTTTTGGCAAATGGGGCGGGGTTCTCTCCGCCATTCTCTACGTCTACTCCCCTTATCACTCGGTCGATATTTATGTGCGTGGTGCCATGAATGAAGGTTGGGGAATGGTCTGGTTCCCCTTCATCCTGCTCTATATTTATCGTCTTATTACCAAAGACAAACCCAAACAAAATCTTTTATTTCTCGCTCTCGCTCTGGCACTCCAGCTAACCTCTCACAACGTTATGACTCTGGTCTTCGCTCCCACGGCTATTATCTGGGCACTTTTTTGGATGTGGAAAACCCATAAATTCACCGCCATGAAAGATCTCTTTTTTGCCGGTCTCCTAGGTGTCGGTCTTTCAGCCTTTTTCTTTCTGCCGGTAATTCTGGAGCAAAAATTCGTCCATGTCGACACCATGACCATTGGCTACTTCAACTATCTGGCCCATTTCGCCGATATCAAACAGTTATTTTTATCCCGCTTCTGGGGTTACGGTGGCTCTACTTGGGGTCCGGAAGACGGCATGTCTTTTTCCATCGGACACATTCAATGGATCGGTGCCATCCTCGCAGCTATATTGGCTGTATTCCGTATGTCATTCCGAGCGAAGTCGAGGAATCTCACTCCATCCACATCCGTCATTGCGAGGAGCGAAGCGACGTGGCTCTCCTGGATACCCCTTGCGGGTAAATCTCACTCCATCAATCTCATGATCTTAATGACCATTGCCTTTGGTTTTGCTTATGCCTTCCTCACTCACAGCCGGTCAAACCCTATCTGGGAAAGAATTGGCATACTCCAGTACTCTCAATTCCCTTGGCGACTAGTCGCTTTAACAGTTTTCTACTTTTCCTTTGCCGCCGGCTATCTCTCGACTCTCTATTTGTCGAAGATTTTTAAACCCATTTTATTTTCGATTCTTATTTTATTTATCATTTTCTTTAATCTGCCCTTCTTCCGCTTCGAAAGACATGTCAGAATGACTCTTCAAGAAAAGTTATCCGGCCACAGTTGGGAAAATCAAGTGACCGGAGGCATCTTCGATTATTTACCCAGGTCAGCTCCCAAGCCACCTGGCGCTCCGGCTTTTACTATTCCTATTTTTTCTGAAGGTTATGGCGGAGTCCTTAATTTTCACTCCGGCACCAACTGGATGAACTTTGAAGTGAATGTCTCTTCTCCTTCAGCCAAAGTGATGTTGCCTTTATATACTTTCCCGGGTTTGGTTACCAAAATTGACGGCAAAAAAGTTAAGACTGAAATTGATCCGGACTTGGGTAGAGTCGTCGTTAGTGTTGATCAAGGCACCCACTCCGTCTACTCAAAAATTGGCTATACCAAAGTTCGTCTTTTCTCAGACTTAATTACTTTGTTCTCCATCATTCTATTAATAAAACTCTTCCGCCATGATCGATGAAATCCTGTCTGCCGGCAGACAGAACTCCCCTGACGCCCCATCGACTCTAGAGTTCCAAGAGGTAAAACGCCGTTCTGTTTCCGGTGTCTTGGCTCTCATATCTAGAACTTTCATCGTTCAAATAATCTCCTTCATCGCCACCCTGGCGCTCACTATTTTCCTAGACCCCAACACTTACGGGATATTTTATTTAGTTTCTTCGGTGGTAAATTTCTTAGCCTATTTTTCCGATATTGGTCTCGCCGCCGCTCTGATCCAAAAGAAAGAGGCCATTACCAAAGAAGATCTTTCCACCACCTTTACGGTTCAGCAAGTTTTAGTCGTGACATTGCTTGTTATTCTCTTTGTCCTCTCTCCTATTATTCGGACTCAGTACCAAATAGACCAAGCAGGCATGTACTTGTTGTATGCCATGGGTGTCTCACTCTTCCTTAGTTCTCTAAAAACTATTCCTTCCATCATGCTCGAAAGAGAAATCAAGTTTAATAAACTTATCCTCCCTCAAGTTTTGGAAACGCTCACCTTCAACAGTTTAGCCGTTTACTTTGCTTGGCAAGGTTTTGGGGTTACCGCTTTCACTTACGCCGTTCTTGGTAGGGGAGTGGTCGGCCTGGTTGCCATGTACCTCGTTTATCCTTGGAGACCGAGATTTGGCATAAGTCGTCCGTCTCTTTCTCATCTACTTCGTTTTGGTTTACCCTACCAAGCCAATACTTTTCTCGCTGTCCTAAAAGACGATGGCATGACCATTATTCTAACCAGGATCATCGGCACTACAGGCTTGGGTTACCTTGGCTGGGCTTCTCGCTGGGCCGGTTTACCTCTCCGTATTGTCATGGACAATCTCACCAAAGTTTCCTTCCCGACTTTTGCCAGACTCCAACACGACAAAGAAAAACTGGCCAAAGCAGTTGAAGTCAGTCTCAAGTACATGTGCCTCTTGGCTTTCCCCATTCTCGCCGGCATGGGTTTTGTGGCACCACCCATGACTCACCTGATTCCCCACTACGCCAAATGGCTACCCGCCATCATTCCTCTCTATATCTATCTCTACAACTCCGCCTGGGCCAGTATCAGTACCAGTCTCACCAATCTGTTAAATGCCACCGGGCACATCAAGTCTACTTTCAAACTAATGCTCATGTGGACCGGTCTCACTTGGGCTATTATGCCCTTACTGGCAATTAAATTCGGCTACCTCGGTGTCGCTTACGCCACCGGTATTATTGCTACCTCTTCCATAGTTACCATTTTTATGGCCAAGAAACATGTCGATTTTAGTTTTTTAGCGATTGTTAAAACTCCCTTAGCCGCTACTGCTTTCATGTCCTCATTTTTATTTTTTACTATCCGTTTCATAAACTCCTTTCCTGCTCTAATCATGATCGTCATGAGCTCGGCCGCCATTTATTCTCTAGCAATTTATTTTTTTGAAGGCAAATCATTTTTTACGGACACCCTTAGTTACTTTAAGATTAAACATGCTTAGAAAAATATTTATCCTCCTAGCTCTCTTTTTCTTTGCGGCTACCGGACAAGCTCTAGCTTTCAAGCCGGAAACTTTTGTTACCTTTGCCAATCCCATTCGAGGAACTGAAGGTTGGCAAACTCCTGGTCAAGACCCATTGGCTCTTCCACTCTATCAATACAATGAATCTACCCATTCAGCTTTTCCCATCACTTGGCTTCTGCGATACGACGCGGTACAAGACGCTACCATGTCGGCTTTCTTTAATAATCTTGTAGAGACGGACAAAAATCAATCTCTCGGAGCTTTCTTGGAGATCACCCCTAAACTAACAGAGGCTACCAACATTTCATATCCTCCCGGAATTTCTATTTTTAACGCCAATCGCATTTTTCTCTCCGGTTACACCATTCAAGACAGAATCAAGCTGATCGATACCTACATGAATGCTTTCTTCGCTCGTTTCGGTTCTTATCCCAAGTCTGTCTCTGCTTGGCATCTAGATAGTTACTCACTCCAGTATCTCCAGTCCAAGTACTCGGTCTTGACCGCCATGAACTGCGACGATCAATACTCCACCGACAAATATCGTCTATGGGGCGGGTATCTCGGTAGTCCTTACTTCCCGGACAAAAATAATTCTTTGATTCCTGCCTCAAGTAAAGAAAATCGGGTCGATTTAGCCATGGTTCGTTGGGCACAAAGAGACCTCTTTAATTTTTATGGCTACAGATCGGAGTCGGCTTATTCCGTCCAAGTCAATGATTACTTGAACATGGGTCAAGACACCAAGTACTTCGAAAAACTTATCAATCAATACGAGCAGAAGTTCTTTAATGAATTTACCTATGTCAACATCGGCTTGGAAAACGATTATTACCTTCCGAACTATAAAGACGAAATTAAAAATGTTTTTATCACCCTCAAAAAAAATCACGACAAATTTAGTCTTCATCCAATCTCTCTTTCGGACTTTGGTGACTGGTTTAAAGCCCGCTATCCGGTTAGTTCACCGGCTTATTTCTATCAATCTACCGACCTTAAGCTAACCGACCCGGGTAAAGTCTTTTGGTACCAAAGTCCTTTTTACAGAATCGGCCTTAAATCGGTTAATGGAGAAACCAAGATAATCGACTTCCGCGTCTACAACCGAGACATTTATGAAGACAACTTCGCTACTCCAAATCAAAGTCTCGATCTCTTCCACGAAATTCCAGCAGTCATCGACTCCATCAAGTTTCCTGGCTCTGAGCTAATCATGTCTATAGATATGGAGAAAGCTACTCCTATACATTCCAAACAATGGGACAACTGGGAAATTTCTTTCCAACTGGAAAACAAAACACTGACTTTATTTCCTGACAAAATTTCCTTCTCCGGTTTTACGGCACCAGCCATCACTTCCAAAGACATTAAGGTTGGCAGAGAGAAGAATATCACCACTTGGAACTTAACTCCGTTTACCCCCTTCAAAAATACCAACTCCTATACCTGGCTCTTCTGGCTATTAATTGTTCTAATTACAATCTTCGTAGCAAAAAAAATAAAAAGGTCAAAAGGTTCGTCATTGCGAGAAGGTACTCCGACGTGGCTCTCCTGGATACCCCTTGCGGGTAAATCTCACTCCACCTTGATAATTGGCATCTCCGTCGCCCTTCTCGCTTCACTAACCGTTATTAGGAGCGGTACCCTCCAGTCATTTGGTATGGGCTTTTGGGGACCAAACGGTCACGACGCCGTTTTCCATTTATCTATGATCGAAAAGTTCGCCGGTGCTCCCTTTAGTCTTTCTCATCCTCAAATAGCCGGAGAAAAGATATCCAACTATCACTTTATTTTTGATTTCCTTTCCGGAATTATTGTCAAAATTTTCGGAGTCTCGGCTATCAATTTTTACTTCATGATTTTTCCGGTCCTTACCGGCCTTGCGATTATTTTTCTTCTCGATAAATTGCTCAAGAGCTGGAATTACTCCCGCGCAGAAAGGTTACTGGCTTTAGTCTTGATATTTTTAGCCGGGTCTTTCGGTTTTATTCCCAAACTCCTAAACGGTCAGGACATCTTTTCCGGAGAATCCGCTTTCTGGTCCAATCAATCTGTTTCCATTTTTTTAAACCCCCCCTTCGCCCTCTCCATCGTCGTCCTCCTTCTCTTCCTCAATCTTCACCAAAGTCATTCCCGACCTGATCGGGAATCCATCCCCACGAACCACAATCTGAGAACTGAGAACTATAAACTGACAACTCTCTTTTCCCTCTTCCTCCTCGGTGCCCTCCTCTCCCAAACAAAAATTTATGCTTTTATTCTTCTTCTCGGCGCTCTTCTTTTTTCACGGAAATATAAACTATTCTTTGGAGTCCTACTTCTCGGCGGCTTGATATCTCTGCCCTTCATCACTCTTGGGGGAACGGCACCTTTTCTATTTTCTCCTCTATGGTTTCCCAGAAGTCTCTTCGCTTCCTTCGATCGTTTCTACTGGCCACAACTAGTGTCTGCTTGGCAAGCTTACGAGGCCTCCGGTAACTTTGTCAAACTGGGTTTGGTTAATCTTTTTGCCTTAGCCGTCTTTTTACTCGGTAACCTTGGCCTGCGCCTTATTGGACTATTTGAGATCTACAAAACAAAATCCGTTACCTCTTCGGAAACTATCGTTCGTTGGATCATCCTTTTTGGTTTACTTCTTCCCACTTTGTTTATTCAAAACGTCAATCCTTGGAACACCATTCAGTTTATGTACTACGCTCTTTTCTTTCTCGCCATCTTCACCGCCAAAGCTCTATCTAAGTTAAATATTTATCTTCTAGTTCCCGTGCTCTTCCTCGCCATTCTAACTTCGGTCGGTACTCTAAAAGACTACATTGGTTTCTTCTCTGCTTCACGAATCAGTTACACCGAACTGCTTGCTTTGGATAAACTTAGAGATCAGCCAAAAGGTATCGTCTTGTCTCCGTTATTCAACCAAAACGATTCAAGATCAATCTATGCCCCCAAACCTCTCTACTCCTACGTCTTCACCGCTTACATTTCAGCCATCTCAGGACGACCGGAATTCCTTTCGGATACTATTAACTTAGATATCACCGGCTTTGATTACAAAGAAAAGGCTAGAGACATCCAGCGTCTCTACAATACTGAGGATAAACAATGGGGGATAGAGTTTTTAACCAAAAACAACATTTTGTACGTCTACGAAACTCCTCTCCAAAAACTTAAACTCCATCCGGGAGACTTAAACTTAAAGAAAATCTTTGACTCGGGAGAAATTAACATATATAAATTTAACTAACCCATGTCCAAGATAAAAATTTCAGCAGTTGTCAATACTAGAAACGAATCTGAAAATCTCTTTGATTGTCTGAAGACTCTAAAGTTCTGTGATGAAATTGTTGTCGTGGACATGGAATCATCGGACAACACCAAGGAGATAGCTCAGCAGTTTACCGATCGGATTTATGATCATCAGGCTGTCGGTTTTGTCGAACCGGCCAGAAACTTCGCCATCAAAAAAGCACTGGGAGACTGGATTCTGATTATCGATGCCGACGAGCGTGTTCCCAAAACTCTCGCCGCCAAGCTAATCGAGATTGCGGATCGGAACGAGCTGGACTTTGTTCGGATCCCCAGGAAAAACTTGGTTTTTGGCCAGTGGCTTCAGCATTCACGCTGGTGGCCGGACTACAATATTCGTTTTTTCAAAAAGGATTCGGTCGAGTGGCAAGATGAGATCCATTCCGTTCCGATAACCTTCGGTAATGGCTTCAATCTGCAGGACGACTCTGATTTTGCCATAGAACACCACCACTATCGCACCATTGACGAATATTTTACCCGCTCTCTTCGCTACTCAACCCAGCAAGCCAAAGAGCTGATCAAGTCCGGCTATGTGTTTGATCCGGCTGATTTAGTAAAAAAACCCCTTGGTGAATTTCTCTCCCGCTTCTTTGCCGGTGAAGGCTACAAAGATGGTCTTCACGGTCTCATCATGGCTCTGCTCCAGTTTTTCTCCATCCTACTTATCTATCTCAAGGTCTGGCAGTCTGAAGACCAAAAACCCATCAAGGAAAGAGAGTTCACTCCTCTCTGGCAGACCATTTTTAAGGAAAAATTCAAAGAATTCCGTTACTGGATTATTACCTCCAAGCTCCAATCTTCCCGTTCGAAAACCGAAGCTTTCTTCCTCAAGCTCCAACGCCGCCTCCTAAAATAAAGGGGATTTTTTTACCGTACCGATAGGCAGTATAATTAAGACAATGAAAATTGCCTTTATTACGGTTGGTTTTCACAGTGACGAGGATACCATTGAGGTAGTCACTCAACTCGAAGCCAATATCTTACCCAAAGGCGTTGAGATTGTTATTTACTGTGTGGACAACTCCCTCTCGAAAAACCTCAAGAAGAATCTGGGCAAATTCAAACACGCCATCTACCTAGATTCCCCGGGAAACATTGGTTTTGCCGCTGGCAACAACCTCGGTATGAAACGCGCCCTCAAAGATAAGGCAGATATTATAGTTCTCATAAATAACGATACCGTTGTTCCGGCTGACTTCGTGACAAATATTCTTAATTCACCCATTAGTGATGAAAATATCGGAGTTGTTGGAGGTCTTATCTACTTTTCCAAAGGTTTTGAATTTAAAGAAAATTACCAAAAAGAAGATTTGGGAAAAGTCATCTGGTACGCAGGCGGGAAACACGACTGGGACAATGTCTATGCCAGCCACATAGGTGTAGACGAAGTCGACAAGGGCCAATTCGACCAAATTAGAAATACCGATTTTGTCACAGGCTGTCTCTTTATTGTCAGGGCCGAAATCTTAGAAAAAGTCGGCCTTTTTGACGAAAGATACTGTCTTTACTTCGAAGACTCAGATCTGTGTCTTCGCGTTAAAAAAGCCGGTTATAAATTGCTCGTCGACCCACAAATTAAAATCGGTCATAAAGTGGCTCAGAGTTCGGGAATTGGTTCTCCTTTAAATGATTATTTTCTTACTCGGAACAGACTTTTATTCGGATTTACCTATGCCCGCACTCGTACCAAAATTGCCCTTCTTCGCGAAGCAATTAAAAAACTTATTATCGGTACCCCCGCTCAAAAAATCGCGGTCAGAGACTACTTCACCAAAAAATTCGGCTGGGGGAGTTGGAAAAAATAATATGAAACTATCTGTCATCATTCTCGTCCGAAACGTAGCTCACGAAATTATCCCTGCCATAAAATCTTCGCAATTCGCCGATGAGATCATAGTGGTCAATACCGGGTCTACGGACAGCACTCTTGATATCTGTCGAAAATTTGGCACCAAAATCGTCCACACGACCGGGGACAGTTTTGCCAAGTGGCGCAACGATGGAGCTAAGACAGCCAAAGGAGAATGGCTCTTGTACCTTGATTCGGACGAAAGAGTTCCTGTCAAACTAGCCAAAGAAATTATCGATACTATCAACAAACCGGAACACTCCGCCTATACCATCAGTCGCTATGAAATCTTTTTAGGTAAACACCTTGACCACTGGCCCGACCCTCGTGTTTTGAGATTAATGAAAAGAGTCGCCCTTAAGCGCTGGGAAGGCCGTCTTCATGAACAACCAAAATTGACCGGCACCACTGGAAAACTCAAACAGCAAATGGTTCACCTTTCTCATAAAAACATTGACGAAAAACTCTCCAACACTTTGGAGTGGTCGAAGACGGAAGCCAACCTACTCCTCGATGCCCACCATCCTCCTATGGCCGGTTGGCGATTCATCCGGATAATTCTGACCGAGTTTTGGAGTAGAGCAGTTAAGCAAAGACTTTGGAGAGATGGTACTGAGGGCTGGGTCGAAATTATTTACCAGATGTTCAGTAAGTTCATCACCTACGAGCGTCTTTGGGAGATGCAAAGAAAACCGACACTTAAAGAGACTTATGATAACATCGACAAACAGATTCTCGCCGAATGGGAAGAGAAAAAATCATGAAAAAAGCTTTAATTTACGATCCCTACATTGACACTCTCGGAGGAGGGGAGCGCTACGTGCTTACCTTTGCTTTAGGACTAATTCAAAATGGTTACTCGGTCGTTCTTGCCTGGCCAGCCAAAAATGATCTTCTAGCCGCGGAAACTCGTTTTGGACTCGATCTGTCCAAAATCACTCTCGATCAGGGGATCTACGACCTCTGTAGCCAGAAAACCGATTATGCCGAAAGACTGAAATTTACCAAAGACTTCGATCTAATTTTCTGGGTGAGCGACGGCAGTCTCCCCTTTTTATTCTCGAAAAACAATCTGATACACTTTCAGGTTCCCTTCAAAAAACTGGGCAGTAACAGCATCATCAATAATCTAAAGACTGTCTTCGTCCGAAAGTTTGTCTACAACTCTGAATTTACCAGAAATGTCTTAGAAAAGAATTTACAAAAAGATAAGGGTTTTGTCCTTTATCCCCCGATCGATACCGAAAGCTTTAAGTCGGGGAAAAAAGAGAATTTGATTCTCTCTGTTGCCCGTTTTGACTCCCCTTCTCATAGCAAACGTCAAGATGCTCTAATCGAATCATTTAAAATACTATCCGGAAAAACCAAAGGCTATAAATTAATTTTAGCCGGTGGATTGATAGGGGATGAGGCAACTATCAAAAAGTTAAAAAATCTCGCCAAAGGTCTGTCTGTTGAATTTATAACCAACCCTGACTTTAACGAATTAAAGAAGCTCTATTCTCAAGCCAAGTTCTTCTGGCATGCCGCCGGTTACGAAATTAATGAGCAAACCGATCCCGAAAAAGTCGAGCACTTCGGCATGGCCACGGTCGAGGCCATGTCCGCCGGTTGTATCCCCCTAGTCATCAACAAAGGTGGCCAGAAAGAAATTATCACCGAAAACTCGGGAGTACTTTGTAACACACCCGACGAAATTGCTTCAGCCACCCAGCATCTTATTAAAAATCTTCAAGCTTTAGAAGCGATGTCCAAAGGGGCTATCGCTCGAGCCAAAACATTTTCTATCTCCGAGTTCAATAAAAAACTTACCTCGCTCCTCTGAAAGTTTGCTAAACTTAGGGAGTGAAAAAACTAGACGTAATTCTCCTCTTTCTCATTGGTCTAGTCACGGTTTCCATTCTTTACTTCTCCCGACAGATTTTCTTTTACAAATACAATCCCGAGTACTACGAAAACTATTATTACAACTCTCAGTGGAACGTTCCCCAGAGTTCTCGGGGAATTTCCGATGGCGAGCTCTACAAGTTTGTCGGGTATCGGCTAGTGGAGGGTGAAAATCCGTTTAACATCAACTACGAAGTTCCCCCTTTTGCCAAGTATCTCTATGGACTGGCGGAATACTCGATGGGGAACCCCTACTGGATTAGTTTAGGTTTTTACCTCCTCACGGGATTAGCAATCTACTTACTCTGTCTTGAACTCTTTGTCGGTCGGACTACAGCCCTACTCGGCCTTTTTCTCTTTATCACCACTCCTTTTATCGCCACCCAGATCAAAGAAACTATGCTGGATCTGCCTCTTACAGCCCTCTTTGCTCTTCACACTCTTTTCTTTGTTAAGTTTTTTAAGAGATTCACGCCGAAAGACCTTATCTTGGCGGGCATTTTCCTCGGGCTCGCGACCGGGACCAAGATTGGAGTTTACACTCCGCTGACTCTGCTCATCGGTTTGATTCTGGTATTCTTAAGTTCTCGAAAATTTTTGAACACTCTTCTGTATTTATCTTCGGTCTTTGCCGGGTACGTCATTTCTTTTTTCTCTTATTTCATTCACCATCCAAATCCAATTCCATGGCTCCGGCTTCACGAAAAGCCATTAGATTTTTATCTCCATAGTGGCGTTGATTCCATAGATTATCTCAATCAGTGGCGGGGGATCTTTCTGAATATTTACAAAGGTTTTTGGGTGGGTGGTGCTCAGACTGGGCTGGGGGACTGGTCCCTCATCCTGCCTTTGGGAGTTATCCTCTCAGTTGTGATATTTGCCTTAAGTCTCAAGAAAAAAGAGTATTTTTGGATCTATCTCACTCTTTTTAGCATGGCAGTTCTCGCCGTCAACACCGTCATTCCCTTTTGGGCGCGCTACCTCATGCCTGTTGTTCCTCTCTTTATTCTCTTTATTCTCTTTTTTTTCCGGAAGTTCACGCCAGTTATCCTTATCCTGGCTTTCCTCAATCTCTCAATACTGCTGCCGACACTTACAGTTAGAAATTTACCCGGCCACACCGAACCCGTGTCTCACTTCCTCAATACCCGGGCCTATCGCGAGCTCTATCGCAGTATCGACCGGAAAACCAGATCTCAGTTTCCGGAAGATAAATTCCAATCTATTTTAGAAAACTTTTATACTACTTTACGGGTCAAAAAAATCGAAGTTTCTATCACCGATATTGTCGATACCGACACTATTCATCGGGGGAAATTAAATACCAAGTATCTGACGGACTTTGGTGAATTTAGTAGTAACCAAGAGCTAAACTTTGTCATCGAACACAACCAGTGGAAAACAGTTTGGAAGTGGGAACATCTCTCTCCCGGCTTCGACCCGGCAGGCAAAATCGAAATTGTCCCGGACAAGAATGCCAAGGCGAGAACGCAAAAAAATGTGTATGTCGTTTTCTCCAGATTGAGTGAAAACGGAAAATATTTATTAGCCTTATCCAATCTGACTATCATCGGCCAGCCACTAATAGACGAGGACCTCAGACAGGTAATCCCGGATAAATTCCCCAGATTCATTGGTGAACTCCATCCTTCGCTTGACAAGGAGACAATCGACAGAAATCTCCTACCCGGCATCGAAATCAGAGAAGAGAAGATTTTCTCTTCCGGCACTATTTTCTTCTCCGACGCAGAGGGAAATAAGACCTACCTCCCGATATCCAATCAAAAATAATTATTGATGAAAAGACTTATTGTCAACCTCGTCATCTTGAGTATCATCGGAGTTCTATTTTTTCCCTACTTTAAGAATAAAAACACCCCCCTACCTATCGATATCCCGGTCGGAATGTACTATCCCTGGTTGAATGAAAGTTATGGTTATGCCGTCCGCCCACCGGTAAAAAATTCCCTAATATCAGATACTATCTCTCAATTTTGGATCTGGAGAAATCGTGGAGTCACCGACTTGTTAAAGGGAAAAATAAATATTTGGAATCCATATTCCTTCTCCGGCTACGAGATGTCACCATGGTTCCATACCATGCTTTTCTCACCCTTAAATATTTTCTATACATTTCTTCCCCAAATAGATGCCATGTCCTTCATTGTAATTTCTCAGGTCTTTCTGTCTTTACTAGGTGGATATCTTTTGGGTTCATTTGTCTTCGCCTCACCAATTTCCGGCTGGCTTCTGGCTATTGGCTGGAGCATGTCTAGCTTCTTCACTGGCTGGCTTACTTGGGGAACTATTTCATTCGCCTTAGCCATGCTTCCTTGGGTATTATATTTTTTCGAGAAACATTTTACGTTCTTATGTACTCTCTCTTTGGTTTTTTTAATACTCTCAGGACACCCCCAAACCATCGGTTATTGTCTCATTATTTTTTACCTTTGGACTTCAATTCGAATGTTGTCCCGTGGAGAGAACAGGCTACTATCCTTCATAAAGCCACTCTGCATAATTATTATTTCTCTACTTCTTACCGCTCCCGCCATTTTCCCAAGCCTAAGTATTATTAGCCACTCAATTCGATCACTTGAAACACTTGTGGGAGTAAATTTTGGGTTCATACCTTGGAGTAAATTATTGGCCACCCTCTTCTCTGTAAATGTATTTGGCAATCCTTCCACTGGGAATTACTTTGGCGGAGATTATAATTTCCAAGAAAAATTAGTCAACTTTGGTACAATCCCTTTATTTTTTGCTATCTACCAAATTGTTAAAGTATTTCGGTCCAGAAAGATAGATTCTTTAGGTGTCATTGGCCTGGTATTGTTATTACTGGGTATATTTTTAACTACCAGGTACCCGTTTGGATTTTTGGTTTATCAATATCATCTGCCATTTTTATCCAGCAGTCCGGCCGGGAGAAGCATTATTCTCGCCATTTTCGGCGGGGTGATTTTAGCAAGCTCAGGGATCAAAGATTTTCTCTCAAGGAAAGTAGATGGCAAATCACTTTTGTTTTCTAACGTCATATTTATCGCTTTCTTTTTACTGCTTTACAGCATTCTTCTTGGGTCGCTTTATGTCATCGCCCAAGACGGTCCCGGCATGTCAAGCTATTATCAAGCAATCAAAGCCAATTTCACCACGGCGGCTAGAAACTCAGTGTATCCTTTTGGTATTTACATAATTCTTTTTGGACTCTTGGCGACTGGGCTGAGGTTCCGGAAATTACAAACTCTAGCGGTCTACGTCGTTTTACTATTGGCTTTTTTCGAAGGTTTTCTTTTCTTTAAAAAAGTAACTCCCTTTGTTCCCAAAAATTTATACTTTCCGGAAACACCATCGATTACCTTTGTCAAAGAAAAGTATTCAGAAACCCCTAATCTTTTCCGGTTCGAGAGAGAGTCCGGAGAGCTCCTGCCACCCAATATGTGGGAGGTATTCGGCTTTTATTCTACTTCCGGTTACGATCCGATTGCTCCCTTGCAGTACGAAAAGTATATGAAAAATCAAGACGTCCATGGCAGTATCAGTCGTTACTTTGAGAATGGTGCAGCCCTAGATAAGCTTGACGAATTTGGAGTGAAGTATTTTATGGCTCTAAAGAGAAGCGAGGTTTCGATTCCGGATAAGGACGGGAAAATCGCTGATAGTATTAATCAGAAAATCTGGAAACCTGTTTTTACTGAAGGTACTGTAGTTATTTTAGAAAATCAAAACTACACCCCTCCGTACTTTTTCTCCGAGACTAATCCAAAAAACTCAATACTTCTCACGAACAAAGCGGACGATTTTTGGGAATTTACCGTAAATACTACCACCGACAACCGCTTCGTTTTGATGGAAAACTACTCCGACCATTGGCAAGCCAATATCGACGATACTCCGGTCACGATTCAGAAGTTCAAGGAAACCTTCAAAGAAGTGTCAGTTCCCAAAGGCGAGCATAAGATCACCTTTGGTTATAATAACCCGGATTTTAAGAAGGGAGTCTACTTGTCGCTGGTTACTTTAGCCGTCTTTTTCCTGTATTTAGTATTTAGAATAAAATACTAATAGATTCCTGTTGAGTTAGCTATAATTAAGAATATGGCCAAACAGCCCACGATCGACATCGTCATCCCTTCTTACAACGCCCAATGGCTGTTGGAAAAGAATTTACCGGTGGTACTTAAAACCTCACCGGAAGTAAATAAAATTATCGTCGTAGACGACGGCGGTACGGACGATGCTCCGAAATATCTGGAAAAATGGTTGCCCAAAGTGATCTGTGTTCGGCACTCGGAAAATCTTGGTTTTTCTAAATCGGTCAATGAAGGAGTTTCATATTCGAAGGCCGATTTTCTTATCTTTATCAATAACGATGTCTATCCCAAACCGGGTTACATCGAAAAATCCATGGAATACTTCGATGACCTTAAAGTTTTTGCGGTGAACTTCAACGAAGAAAATTCATCCTGGCCACAAGTTTCCTGGCACTCCGGCAAGTTTCAGTTTGTCCGGGGGGAAGATAAAAAAACCCCGCATTACTCCGCTTGGCCGTCCGGCGGCAGTTGTATCCTAAGGCGGTCAATCTGGGATAAACTGGGAGGTTTCAATGAAATATATAGTCCGGCTTACTGGGAAGATATCGATATTGGCTGGCGCGCCTGGCGTTCGGGATACAAAATAATCTGGACACCGGAACCAATTGTCGTCCACCATCACGAATCCACCTTTGGACTAAAAAACAAGGAATATATGAATTTAATTAAACAAAGAAACGAGCTTCTTTTTACCTGGCAAAATTTTTCTGATCTACGGATGCTTCTTTCGCACAAACTTTTTCTTTTTTCCAACTCCTTGAGACACCCTCGATATTTAAAGGTCATCTTTGCCGCCCTAAAAGAATTCATTACCAAAGGCAAGCGGCAATCTCTCCCCATCTCTGACCAGGAAGTTTTTAAATTGGTAAACACGCCTTATGAAACCTGAGCTGTCCATAATAACGGTCGGCTATCGTTCGGAAAATACGATTGTTCCTTTTTTGGATTCTATCAAAAAGAATCGGGATGGTATAAAAAAAGAAATTATCGTCGTCGATAATTACCCATCGGATAAAGGAGCTGACAAAGCCGAAAAACATTCTCTGAAACCAACCGTCATTCGAAATCTGGAAAACATTGGTTTCAGCAAAGCCATCAATCAGGGTATTAAAATCTCGAAAGGGGATTATATTCTCATCATCAACCCCGACACCAGAATTATTGGCTCTGCTCTAAAAAATCTTCTTGACTTCGCTAAAAAAACTCCCAAACTTGGTGCTGTTGCTCCTCGGCTCTTAAATAATGACGGCAATCTTCAACCTTCTTGTTACAAATTTCCCACCATTCTGAACGCTATCAAGTATTACTTCTTCAACTGTAAGAACTGCTTTAACAAATACAATCCTGGGGAGGAAACTACCCAAGTAGATGTTGTTGTCATGGCTGCCTTTTTGATTCCTAAATCTACGATTGACATAGTTGGTGGTCTAGACGAAGCCTACTTTCTGTATTATGAAGACATCGAGTTCTGTCGCCGCCTTCATCGGTTTGGCTTCCCCATCTATTACTTGCCCAAAGCCAAGGTTCAACACGCTCATGGTGCTAGTGGTAATTTTGTCAGTCATCTTAAAAGTCCTTTAGCCAAGTCCGCCCAGATATATCACGGAGTAATTGGCTCAGCTATACTAAATCTAGTTCTTTGGGCGGGTCAAAAATGGCAGAAAATAATTAAAACTGTAAAAAGATGAATAGTTCATGGTTTAAATATCTGATTTGTTTTGCTTTTTTAATTAGGGTGGTTGTCTCAATTTTTACTTATCAGTCGGATATCGGGGCTTTTTCAATAGCCGGAAAACTGATCATTGGTGAGGGAAAGTTATTTACTTTCTACGACACTCCAAATACCAACGTAGTCTTCAACTACCAACCCTTAGCTTATCTAATTCCCTCCCTCATCTATTTGCCGTTTCAAGCAGTGGTAAAAGAAACCGGCCAAATTTTCGCCAATCAAGACTGGTTACCTTCAAGTCCCAACTTCAACGTTCTTCTCCTTCTATACAAACTCCCTATGATTTTGGCAGATCTAGCTTTTTTGTGGTTACTCCCTAAATTTTTTGAAAAACAGAATCATAAAAAACTTGCCATGCTTTTGTGGACTTTCAACCCTCTGGCAATTTATGTTAGTTCAATGGTCGGTCAAGTAGATATCATCATTGCTCTCTTTATCACCCTTGGTCTCTACTATTACCAGAAAGGCAAACCCTTTCTCTCGGTGCTTCTGATTGCCCTTTCGGCTCTCATCAAGCCAGCGGGATTGATCCTCATCCCCATTCTGGCTCTCCATTATTTGGCTACTCACAAAAAGCTCCTTCAATCTCTGCTATTAGCTGTTACCGGCCTTGGAGTTTATCTACTTGGAATTCTTCCCTATCTTGGATCTGCCGCCTATCGTTACTACGCCCTCTTCGCCGAACAAATAGGTAAAAGTACCTACGCCTCCATCTCCATCGCTTCCGGTCATGACATTCCTCTCTTTTTCATCTTCTACACCTTAATTCTAATCCTGGTATGGAAGAAGAGGCTATCTCTACCAACTGCGATTGGTTCTGCCCTTCTGGCCTCTCTAGCTTTTTCTCATTTCCACCCTCAGTGGCTAGTATGGATCATGCCTTGGCTCGTCATCTATTCTATTTCTAAGGCTGACTACTTTTTTTATTTCACTTTAATAATCTGTTGGTTAATTATCCTGTTTTCCTTTGATCCTTCCTTACACTTGCAGATGTTTATTCATTCAAAACTTGCTTTACCGGTATCTCTGACGAAGTCTTCTTACTTTTTAGAAATAGTTCAAATATCCAGAGCTGGAATAATAGCTGTATTGATTTGGTTATTGGTGGATTATGAAAAAGATTAAGTCAATTTACGTGATCTTGGTAGTAGCTTTTTTGCTACGTTTAATATTTCTATTTCCTCAGTACTCGGGAGATGTCAAAAATCACTTGGTCTGGGGAAATGCCGCTCTGACGAACACGATCGGACTTTATTCAACTCACTTCACCGGCTTTAACGATGCCAATTATCCACCATTAGCAATTTACCTTTTCGCCGTTTCCAATCTATTTCTTTCCCTTCTACGCAATTTATTTACTTTCTTAAATAATTCTTTTTCTTTTTTTCCGTCATTTATCATTCCTTTGTTTAATCACGAAAATATGAGCTACGGTTTTCTCAAGTTACCCGGAATCCTCGCAGATCTGGGTACCGGTCTTCTAATTTTCAAGTTTTTCCAAGCCAGAAAAATTAAACATCCATACTTACTAACATCTCTCTATTTATTTAATCCGGCGGTTATATACCTCAGTTCGGTCTGGGGTCAAATCGAACCGATAACTAACTTTTTTCTTTTACTTTCTCTCTACCTCATGTTTCTCGGTAAAACGGATCGGGCTAAATCCTCATCATTAATATTTTTTATCTTTGCCACTCTGACGAAACAAACAGCTCTCTGGTTCGCGCCCTTTTATCTCTTTCTTTGGCTAAAGAATCTTCCTGTTCGACAACTTCTGGCAGGAGCCTTCTACTCGATCCTTGTTTTCTTTGCCAGTTACTTGCCCTTCGGCTTGAGCCCCTTTGCCGCGCTTAAAAATTATTTTGCCACTCTCAGTGGGTCCTCTACCGGCGTTTCCGATGCGGCCTGGAATTTTTGGTATCTTTTATATCCGGCTGGAGCCGAAGACTCCGTTCACCTGGGACTACTCTCTGTGCGAACAATCTCCATCGTCCTTCTTATATCTCTACTTGTGTATCTACTTATCAGAGTATCCAAGAACCAATACCCAAGAACTTTCCTGAACTCTTTATTCATCTGGGCCCTAGCCGTTTTCTTTCTGCAGACGAGAGTGCATGAGAGGCACCTCGCCCCGGCTCTTATTTTTGGACTACTTACTTTTGCAGAGAATCCGGCTTGGTGGGTCGGTTACGTTACTCTGAGTCTTTTTCACTTTCTAAATTTATTCCTGACATTAAAAATCCCCTTTATTTAGGAAAATGAAAAAATGGCTATAATGGATCTATGATAGAAGCTTTTCTGGCGATCATTATTGCAGCCGGGGCTTTTTTTCGGCTCCAGAGTCTCACTAGTCTTCCTATTGCTCTTTTTGGAGATGAAATAGACGTTGGTTATCAGGCTTGGTCTCTCATCACTACCGGTCGCGATTACATGGGGCACCTCTTACCTACCTATATCCAAAGCCTTTCAGAGTGGCGCGCCCCGCTTCTCATGTACATCACCGCTCCCTTTGTAGGGATATTTGGTCCCACCGATCTGGCTGTACGACTTCCCGTAGCTCTGCTCGGTTCCGCCAGCATTTATTTAATTTACCTTCTCGGCTTAACAATTTTTAAAAACAAAAGAACTGCTCTTTTATCGGCTTTATTACTTGCTTTTACTCCCTGGCACATTCATTTTTCCAGAGCCGCTTTTGAGGTCGTTCCCTTAATTTTCCTGGTCATGCTCGGTACCCATCTCTTCTTGAAAGAAAAATATTTTGCCGGTCTAATTCCTTTTGTCCTCACTTTCTATACTTATTCGACTGCCATGGTCTTTACCCCTTTATTTGTTCTTTCTCTTCTTTTTGTTTTTAAACCAAGACTTAATCTTAAAACAAATTGGATCCGTCTTATTCTCCCTTTAATCATCTTCTTTCCGGTAATTTACAACGTATTTTTTGGCCAAGCCGGTGGTCGTTTCAATTTAGTGAGTATTTTTAGTGACTCAAAAATTATTGAAACGGTTATCCTCCAAAGAACAGATCCCTGGGTTGGTAAATCAATTGTTGAAACCCTTTTTCACAACAAATATCTCGCCATTTCTTCGGCGTTCATGAATAACTACCTCACCGCTTTCTCCCCACAGTTTCTTTTTATAAAAGGCGATCCTCAATTCCGACACTCAGTTTCAATGGTCGGTGAGCTTCTTACAATCTTACTTCCACTATTTCTTGCTGGTTTATTTTTCATGCTTAAAAATATTACCGAAAAGAATAACCGCCTACTGTTATTATGGCTTCTTCTTTCCCCAATACCTAGCTGTCTCACCGTAGATGGTGGCACTCATGCCACCCGTCTTTTTCTAATGCTGCCTCCATTAATATTAATTTCCTCTCTCGGCGGTACTTATCTTCTAAGTTTCTTCTCCAGTAAATTAATCAAATCAACGATCTTCATCTTCTTAATAATTCTCGCCGTTTCTTTTGCCGGTTACTTTCACCGTTATTCTGCTCATTACCGTTACGAGTCTGCCTCTCTTTGGGAATATGGTTTCAAAAATATTTTTACTGAATTAAAACCTCTACTGCCTCAATACGACAAGGTCTACATCAACAATACCCATCAGCCATCCCTTCTCATGTTTCTTTTCTATACCAGGTACTCACCTAAGGAATTCCAAAAAAACTTTGTCACTGATGTGGTTGATACTTATCAAGCCAGATCTTTCCACGGGTTCCAATTTGCGGACAAATACTATTTTGGAGAGTCACCCAATCTGGATGAGCTCAAAGTCCTCCTGACGAACAATGATCTTTATCTCGCCGTCCAAGGACGCGAAGGGATAGGGGATTGGGACTGGAGTAAAAACCCTTTGGAGAACACCAAAGTTCTTGCCACTCAAAAAAATATCTTCGGTCAACCTCTTTTCTACATTTTGACCGGTACCAAGCCATATAATAGTAAGTAGTATGAAAATCGGGAAAGTCCTCCTTGCCTTAATCCTAATCCTGGGGCTTTTCCTACGCTTCACCTACCTCGGTCGCATACCCGCCGGCTTTTCTCCAGACGAAGCTAGTCAGGCGTATAGCGCCTACAGTCTTCTGCAAACAGGTAAGGACGAGTGGGGATTGGGTTGGCCGATTTCTTCTTTCAAGTCATTTCTGGACTACAAAGCGCCCCTCCAGACCTATTTGATGATTCCCAGTGTTGCAATCTTCGGGCTAAATGAATTTGCCGCGCGCCTCCCTAGTGCCATCTTTGGGGTCTTGGCCATCTTAGCGATTTATTTACTCACCGGCAAAATATTCCCTAACTATAAACACCTTCCACTCTATAGTGCTATCTTTCTCGCCCTCTCTCCCTGGCATATCCAGTTTTCAAGAACTGCCTTGGAAGTGAACCTCACCTCCTTTTTGTTTCCCTTGGGACTTTATTTATATTTGAGAGGACTCAAAGACCATCGACAATTTATTTACACCGCCATTCTTTGGGGTCTCAGTTTGTATGCCTATCACTCGGCTAAAATCTATATTCCTCTCTTTGCCCTTTCGCTGTTATTCCTTTATCGCCGGCAGATTTTTTCAAAAGGTTTAAAATCACTACTGCCTGCCCTTCTGACAATTATTATTCTTTTAAGTCCTCTAGTTATAGACTCAGTTTTTGGCAACTCCGCCAAAAGGGGAGGGGATCTTCTGGTATCTAAACTCGATACTGTCAATTTAAAACAAATCGATGATCAATCTTTCTACTCCCCACTTGCAAAGATAAACCCAAAAATACCACGTCTCTTTCACCGAAAAATATTTACCGTCATCTCTCGGTTCGGAGAGAATTATCTTAGTTATTTCTCTTTACCATTTTGGTTTACCGAAGGTGGTCGGGAAATAACCTACTCGGTTATTCCAGGTAGGGGACTCCTTCTTTTCTGGATGTTACCTCTCGTTCTTTTTGGTCTTTTCCTTCTTCTTAAGAAGATAAAAGATGAAGACTACGATGCCAGACCTCTACTTATTTGGCTCCTCCTTGCCGCCATCCCGGCAGCGCTTACTAAAGAAGGTTACCGCCCAAACCGTGCCGGTTCCTTTTTGTGTCTATGGGAAATAATCGCCGCTTTTGGTTTTGTTAGATTCCTGGAAATAAAAAATAAGTACTCTAAAAAAATCCTGGGACTTTTTATCGGACTGGCCATTATCCTGACCGGATTCTATTTCGAGGATTACTTTTTCAACTCGGTTGTTACCTACCCCAAAGCCTTGTCTTACGGCTGGAGAGATACCGTGAATGCTATTTCAAAGATTCAGAGGAATTACGATACTGTTATGGTCGATAAGGGGACACAAGGGCAATCGTTCATTGCTTTTTACCTTAAGACACCTCCACCAGTCTTTCAAGCAGCTTCTGCAGACTGGGAAAAGGAAATGCAAAAAAATCCGGTCGATTATTTGGATCAAATGGGTAAATATAGATTGGGAAAATATTCATTCGAAAAATTAGATTGGCCGGAAGATAAAAATCTTGAAACTCTTTATGTTTGGCAGGGGAATTCCCTGCTACCAAGTGAAAGACACACTCTGCATCAAGTTACTACCCCGACAGGTGAGATAATTATGGAAGTCTTTGACTTTAAGCAATGAAAAAACAACTTCTGATTCTTTTAATTTTAACTTTGTTGGGTGGTTTAGTCAGATTCTTCTGGTTAGATCGTTTTCCGGTCGCCCCTAACTGGGATGAAATCAGTCATGGTTATAACGCCTACTCAATTCTTCTTACCGGAAAAGACGAATGGGGAACTAGACTACCCCTAATTTTCAGAGCTTTTGGCGATTACAAACTGCCCCTCTATATATATCTGACGGTCTTCCCTGTTTGGGCTTTTGGTCTTTCGGTTTTTTCAATCCGCTTTATCTCCGCCCTTGCCGGCACCCTCGCCATTCCAGGTATCTACCTTCTCGCAAATCAATTAGTTCTCAGTTCTAAGTTCTCAGTTCTCAGAAATAACAACAAGTCCATAAACAAATTACCTAAACTGTCATCTGACATCTGTAATCTGCCAACTATCTCCGCTTTCTTCCTTGCCTTTATGCCCTGGCACTTCTTTATTTCCCGCCCGGCATTGGAGGCCAATCTTTCACTAACTCTAATAATTTTCGCAGCCTACTTTCTAATACGCTCTATCAACGAACCTCGAACCAACAACTTCGCACTAATAGCTTCTGCTTTCCTTTTTGGCTTATCTCTTCATACCTACAATACTTCTAGAATTTTTGTCCCCACAATTATTTTGGCCTTTATCATTATTTACTGGCGGTCATTGCGAGGAGCGTTTGCGACGTGGCAATCCAGGATCAAGATGGTGATCGCAATATTAATTCTTGCCTTTTTCGCCACCATTGTGGCTTATCAGATCTTTACTGGTACCGGCACTGCCCGTTATGGCAAATTAAATATCATCACCGAATCAACTGCCTACACCCTAGGACAGAAAAGACTGGAGAGTGGCTTACCTCCCATCATCGCCAAATTTGTCTATAACCGACCTTTGTATTTTGCCCAGACTTTCATCAATAATTATTTTGGTTACTTCGCTCCGGATTTCTTCAATCAGAGCAGGGGAGCCCAGTTCCAGTTCGCTATCCCCGGCAGAAACCTTCTTGGCTTTCCCATTATGGTTTTATTTTTAATTGGGATATTTTACTTAATTAAAAATCCAAGTGAAAAATCGAATCAATTCATTCTTTCTTGGCTCTTGCTCTCTCCTGTTGCTTCTGCCCTAACAGTCGATCCCCCACAAGCTCTACGTCCAAACCCCATGATTCCTGCTACCGTAATTATTGCCGCTTTAGGTTTATTTTTTCTTGCGGATCGTCTCTCGGCTTTTGCCAAAACATTTTTAATTGCTTTAGTGATGACAGTGGCTATTATCGTTTTCGTCATTTATTCAGACGACTACTTCACTAACTACTCCAAGACCTACTCGGAGTCTTGGCAATATGGTTACCGGCAAGTCTTCGATTTTATTAATACTCAGAAAAACTTTTCCAAAGTCTTTATCTCCAAACGCTATGGTGAAGCCCATATTTTCTATGCTTTTTATAACCAACTTGCCCCTGAAAAATTACAACCGGGCGGGGACAATATTCGGTTTGAAAAATCGGACTGGTTTTGGACGGACAAAATCGATAACGTCTACTTCGTTAACGACTGGCAAATTCCGGTCGGCAAGATCACCTCGTTACCTCTGGAAAGTGGCGGAGAGATTCCGACATCCAACAGTTTGATGGTTGCTTCGCCGGATCATCTTCCGACAGGAGCCAACGTTTTAAAAACCATCAATTTTCTGGATGGGTCAACCGCTTTTAAAATAATCGAACTTCCATGAAGAAGTACTGGCTATTGATACTCGCTCTTATTTTGGGAACTGTCCTCAGACTTTATCAGCTCGGATCATTACCCAATGCCTTAACTTGGGATGAGGCGGCTCTGGGTTACAACGCCTATTCAATCATCAAAACCGGTCGAGATGAATTCGGAAAGTTTCTTCCGATCATTTTCAAAAGCTTCGGAGATTTTAAACCGGGACTTTACGTCTATCTGGCCATTCCACCCATCGCTGTTCTGGGACTCACCGAATTTGCCGTCCGACTCCCCAGCGCTCTCGCCGGCATCCTCGCCATTTACGGCATCTTTCTTTTGACCAATGAACTATTTTCCAAAAAATCAAAACCAAAAAACCAAGAACTGACAACCGAGAACTGTGAACTGGGATCTTACGCCGCCCTCTCTCTAGCCATCATGCCCTGGCACATTCACTTCAGTCGTGGGGCTTGGGAAACCAATGTCTTCGTCACCTTACTTCTCTTCGCTCTTTATTTTCTTCTCGTCTTTATTCGTTCCGGCAAATTCCTGACTTTCTCCCTCATCTTGGCTCTTCTGACTTTCCTTACCTACCAAGCAGCCAAACTTTTTACTCCTCTGGTTTTGGTTCTTCCTGTCCTACTTTATTGGTCAGAGTTTAGAGATCAATTTAAACTCTATTTTTCCGTCAAAAAAAATAAAGCCGTTGTCGCCTTTGTCTTGGCCTTCTTCCTTTCGCTTACACTGTCTACCATGTCCGGCGAAAGTGCCAATCGCCTGAAGCGACTCAGCATCTTTGGCTATCATCCCGGCATCAGCGAACAGCTCCGAGCCACGGATAGTAACAACTCCTTAAGTCTCAGTCTTTTTCACAACCAACCACAACTGACAACTAGGCTGATTGCCAGTCGGTATCTGAAGCACCTTAGTCCGGGGGTTCTATTTTACGAAGGCACAGGAATAGTTGAAAGGGGACACGTTCCCGGTATGGGGATGCTTCTACCCTTCGATTTTATTTGGTTTGTTTTAGGAGTTATCTTTCTAGTTAGATCCCCAAATCTAAAAAACTCTCTCCTGATTGCCGGCTTACTACTGCTCGCCCCACTTCCGGGATCTCTCACCCTTTCCGAGTACTCGACGGTTAGAGCTCTTTTCCTCACCATTCCCCTCGCAGTTATTTGCGGACTGGGAGCCTATTATGCGCTGACGAAAATAAAGCCACTTTTCTTTTTCGTCGCCCTTCTCTCGATAGTTTTCTTTGTCTATTTTCTTGATCTTCTCTTTGTTCACTCAAACTTCATTTATGCCAAAGAATTTCAATATGGCTACAAAGAAGCCATGCAGTTTATCAATCAGTATCCGCAGGACAAAGTTGTCATGACCGACGTTTTGGGTCAACCATATATCTTCTATCTTTTTTACTCCCGTTTTGATCCGGCTACTTATCAAAAGATCAATGAATTTCAGTCTGGCGGTTACGACGTTGGCAATGTTGCCAAAGTTGGTCTGGCCGAGTTCCACCAGTCCGGTCTGAGTGAAGTTAGTAATCAGTTTGGCACTATCTTTGTGGGAACCATAGGCAACTTTCCGGAAAACTTTGATTTCTCTCTACCCACGATAGAAAAACACGTTGATGTGCTTTTCCCCAATGGAGACATTTCTTTAAGAATAATAAAGACCAAAGACAAGTGAAAAAACATTTTTTAATTATCGCTATCCTCATTTTCGCCGCTGTTCTCAGACTGTACTCTCTCGATCAGTTCCCTGCCGGTTTGAATGCCGATGAAGCCGCCATCGGCTATAACGCCTGGTCATTGATCCAAACGGGTAAAGACGAGCACTCCATAGCCTGGCCCTTGGTCTTCCGGTCCTTCGACGATTACAAACTTCCGGTTTATTTTTATTTGGTTTTACCCTTTGTCAAATTCTTGGGTTTGACTGTCACGGCGGTTCGTTTGCCATCGGCCCTCCTTGGTATCGCCAGCGTCCTTCTCGTCTACCTGATTATCAAACTTCTCTTCCCTCCCGTCATTGCGAGGAGCGAACGCGACGTGGCAATCTCACGCCACCTACCCTTACTCTCTGCTCTTTTTCTCGCCCTATCTCCCTGGCATCTCCAGTTTTCCAGGGGTGGCTGGGAAGTCAACGCCGCTACTTTCCTCATCCTTCTTGGTGTCTGGGGTTTCTTAAAAGGTTTGGAAAATCAAAAATATTTTTACCTATTCGTTACCTCTTTTGCCTTAAGCTTTTACACTTATCATTCGGCCAGAATAATTTCTCCTCTTCTTGCCCTCTCTCTCGTCTTCATCTACCGTCAAGAATTATTCTCCGGCATCAGAAACCTGAAATCTGAGAACTCAAAACTGAAAACTATTATCATTGCCACCCTCCTCGGCCTTCTTCTTTCCCTCCCCATCGCCAGCCAACTTCTCTCCAAAGAGGGTCAGTCTCGTTTTTCCGGCGTCTCGATCTTTGCCGACTCCGGTCCGGACTGGCAAGCCACTAACTACCGTCTTGAGCATGAGGATAAAAGCAGTTTACAAGTCAGATTAATTCACAATCGTTATCTCTCTTACTCCATGAGATTCGTCCAAAACTATCTTTCTCATTACTCTCCTGATTTTCTATTCCTCAATGGGGATGCTATAGCCAGAAGCAAAGTTCCGGAAACGGGGCAAAGTCTTCTCTTCCTTCTCCCATTCTTCGCCCTAGGACTACTTTCTCTAATAATGCTCGACTCCAACGGTAAGAAAGTCGTTCTGGCTTGGTTCCTGATTGCCCCCCTAGCCGCCTCTATTACCTACCAGTCACCCCATGCCCTCCGAGCCGAGAACATGTCTGTCCCACTCATGATCATCGCCGCCCTGGGGACTTATGAGTTTTTTGAATTAATTAAAAAATATAAATTCGTCTACAAAATTTTGATTTTTTGTATTTTTGGTTTTTTGAGTTTTTATTCATTTGCCCGTTATCTTCATATGTACTATGTCCACTACCCGAAGGAACTACCCTACGCCTGGCAATACGGTTTTGATCAAGTTGCTGCCTTCACTAAAGAAAACTACAACAAATATGATCATATTATTATCACCGATCGTTACGACCAGCCATATATCTTGATCGCCTTCTTCACCAAATATCCTCCGGCAGATCTTCAGAGAGATATCGTCATGTCTGAACCGGATCACTACGGCTTTGCTACCGGCCGCAAGCTGGGTAAATACGAATTCCGCACTATCAATTACGAACAAGACAAGCTGTTACCCAACACTCTTCTCATTACCGCCGAGGAAAAAGTAGATGACACCAAAGTAATTGGCACGGTTCTTTCTCCGGCAGGGGCTATAATGTTCAAATTCCTCTCCACCAAATGAAAAAATCTAAACGTCAAACTATCTCGGTCACTTTAGCCTCGTATAACAACGAGGACTGTATCGCCGACTGCTTAAACTCGGTCAAGGGCTGGGTAGATGAAATCATCGTGGTGGATGGCCATTCTACGGACAAGACGGCTGAGATCGCCCGCAAGCTGGGTGCCAAGGTGCTACTCAGAGAAAACAATCCGGTCTTCCACATCCAAAAAGACATTGCCAATCGCGAAGCCAAGTCTGACTGGATTCTTCAGCTAGATGCTGACGAGCGAATAACGCCGGTAATGCAAAAGGAAATTATCGGTATTCTCGATGGCGACTACTTTGGTTACGACAGTTGGCTTTCACCATTAAAATCAACCATCAACAAATTTCTCCCCTTTTTTCCTGAGCCGTATCGTCTCACCAAACCGGCCGCCGCCTACTGGTTACCCAGAAAAAATTTCTTTCTCAATCGATATTTAAAGAACGCTGGACAGTACCCGGATCCGGTGATCAGACTATTCCAACGTGGTAAGGCCGAACTTCCCGCCAAAGATGTCCATGAGCAAATGATTGTTAAAGGAAGTGTCGGTTGGTTACGTTCTGACCTGGATCACTTTGCCACCCCCAATTTTTCTCGCTACTTACTCCGAGAGAATCGTTACTCCAGTCTCCAAGCCGGTTTCTATAAAAGAGATGGCGTCAAAATCAATTTTTTCAACACCCTAAATTATTTATTCTTTAAACCTTTAGGTACTTTCCTTAGTCTGTATATCCGCTATCGTGGTTTTATGGATGGTTTTCCAGGGTTTGTATTCTCTCTTTACTCAGGTTTTCATCACGCCTTTTCCTATATGAAGCTCTGGGAACTCTACAAAGACGAAGATTATGGAAAAAATTAAAGTATTTCTAAATGGAGGCGATCATTCCGCTGGTAGGGGAGTTGGAGTTTATTCCGAAAATCTATCCAGAGCATTAGCTAAACTTCCTGATATAGATTTGACGGATAAAAATCCGGATATTATTCACTTCCCCTTCTTTGATCTTTTTTACGCTACCTTTCCGGTAAAAAAGGAAAAACCCACCATCGTCACTATTCATGATCTGACACCCCTCGTTATGTCCAGCCGGTATCCTAAGGGTATCAAGGGTACTCTCAATCTATTACGTCAGTGGTGGTCTCTGAGATCGGTTTCAGCCATCATTACCGACTCCGAAAACTCCAAAAAAGATATCGAAAAATATTTTCGTATCTCCCCAGAAAAAATCTTTGTTACCCCATTGGCGGTAGCAGAGATCTACAAAAAGCCCCCCTCTTCTTCAAAGATTGCCGAAATCAAAGAAAAATATCATCTTCCCGATAAATTTATCCTCACGCTTGCCGCTGGGCCAAATCCAAATAAAAATCTCCCCTCACTAGCTGAAGTTACGGATCGACTCGGAATACCATTAGTAATCGTTGGTAAGGGTATGCTCCAAGAAATTATTAAACCGGTTCACCCGGAATTAATCGATTTGGTTCGTTTACAAGTCTACAACCACATCAGTTACCCGGGTTTCGTCCCGGATGAAGATTTTAACGCCATGTTTCACCTAGCCTCGCTTTATGTTCAGCCGTCCTTGTACGAGGGTTTTGGTTTGCCGTTACTGGAAGCCATGACGGCCGGTTGCTTGATAGCCAGTTCCAAAAAATCTAGCCTTCCGGAAATATATCATGAAGAGGCGATTACCTTTAGTCCGAGGAAATTAAAATCCATGGAAAAAGCTATCAAAAAAGCTTTAAAACTTTCTCCCGAAGCCAAATTGAAACAAATTAATCTTGCCAAAGAACGTTCCCATGACTTTTCTTGGGCCAAAACCGCCAAACTCACCCTCGCCGTTTATCAACACATTCTTTCCACGTCATTGCGAAGAGTGTAATCGCGACGTGGCAATCTCACTCCACCCGTCATTGCGAGGAGTGAAACGACGAAGCAATCTATATAAATTAAATGACAATCAAAGAAATCCTTAAACTCGTCCTCGGTTGGAGACTGCTGATTATTCTCATCGCCCTTCCGGCCATGTTTCTTCTGACCCCACGCACCAGATTCACCAATCTCACCGAGATACCTTCAGCGAGTAATCTTTTTTCCATGTGGTCCAACTTCGACGGGCTTCATTATCTGGACTTGGCCGAGTTTGGTTACGGCTACCAACACAAGACAGACATGGACTATGCATTCTTCCCTATCTACCCCTGGACCATTCGCACTTTCAATTTTTTCGATAACTATCTCGCCTCCGGACTAATTATTTCTCATCTCTGTATTATTTTGGCTCTCTATTTCCTTTATAAACTAGTCGCTCTGGATTTCAAATCCAAAATTGCCAAATCAACCATCTATCTCCTTTTGCTTTTTCCCACAGCTTTCTTTTTTGGTTCTGTATACACAGAATCTCTTTTTCTACTTCTGGCGGTCCTCAGCTTTTACTTTGCTCGCCGCAATCAATTCCTCTTGGCTTGTATAGCGGCTGCTATCGCGTCTGCCACCAAAATCACCGGCATTTTTCTCTGGCCGGCTCTTATCTACGAATTCTGGGTTTATTACGGAAAAGATATCAAGAAATGTTTAAATCCATCTGCCATCTGGTTGACCCTTCCACCATTAGGGCTTCTGTCATTTATGCGTTTCCAATTTCTCAAGACGGGAGACGCCTTGTTTTTCGCCACAATTCAAACAAACTTTACCGGCCGGACGGTCAATAAGCTAATTCTGCTTCATCAGGTCTTTTTTCGCTACGCCAAAATGCTTATTTTTACCGATCACTGGGACCCCTTATTTTTTACAGTCGTATTGGAACTTCTCTCTGCCACACTAGTCTTGGGTGTCTTAATCTTTTCCTTCAAAAAAATACGCTTTTCCTATTGGCTATTTGTCTTACTTTCCTATCTCCTTCCCAGCTTCTCCGGCACTTTTGCCAGTGTTCCGCGATACACACTTGTCATGTTTCCAGTCTTTATGTATTTGGCCTACTGGTTAGAGCGCCAGCACCCATTTACTAAATACGTTTATTATTTTTCCACTATAGTTTTTTCTATACTTTCAATTATCTTCTTCACCCGTGGCTACTTTATCGGCTGATGCTAAACTATCTCTGTGGCCAAGTTAAAGATTACTCCGACCAAAATAATTCCGATTCTTCTGTTTATTTTTCTGATAGTTCTCCGATTTTGGAAATCAGCCGAGTGGTTTTCTTTTAACTTTGATGAGGAGTATCAAGCCCTCTTAGCCTGGTCTCAAGTCAAAGATTTTCATCCCATCTGGATCGGCGTGAGCGCCAGTAACTTTGGCTTTTACCTGGGTCCGGCCTTTACCTATCTCAACGCACTTTTATTTTGGATCGGCAACGGTGATCTCTCTGTCCTAGCCTACTTCTCCTCTTTCTTTGGCATTATCACTACCATAAGTCTCTATTTCGTAGCCTCCAGGATATTTTCCAAAAAAGTTGGTTTGATTTCCGCTATTCTTTATGGCTTTTCGGCGCTACTAATTTATTTTGATCATCGTTTTTGGAATCCCACTCCCATTGCCTTTGTCACCATTTGGCTTCTTTATTCTTTGTACCGGGCAGAGAAGGACACTCGCTGGTTTATTCTCTCCACTATTATCATGGCTTCCGGCCTCCACCTTCATCTATCACTCATGGTCTACTGGCCACTCGTTATTTTCCTTGTTCTGAAAAATATTAAGAAAATTTCTCTTTCTATCTGGATGATCTCTATCTTTTCCTATCTCGCCGTCGTCTCACCCCTCATCGTCTTCGATATCAATCACAACTTTGACGATCTCCTGGGTCCCATCCGGTATGTCCTGAGCCCCAAAACCTCGGGTTCGGTCTTTGGTCTCGACCAGCTTATCTATCACCTAAACAATGTTTGGTTCTCGATCAGTCGAGCACTTTACCTCAAGCCCTACACCAATATTCAAGAAGAACACGGTCTAGGAGCCCATGGCGATATGACTCGACCAGTTTTCCTTATCAGTCTCTTCGTTGTCCTGATTTTTGTTTGGTTTTTCCGGAAGGCGATAAAAGAAAGAAAGTTTCAAATTCTCGCTTGGATGATCGTTTCCATTCTTCTTTTCTATCTCCTCTACCCCTCCATTGGCTGTGAATACTATCTGCTAGGCTTCTTTATTATGACTACGATAGTCCTGGGACTTTTCTTGGAGAAAGTAAGCTGGAAACTTCTTACACCACTCTTTGCCATCTATATCGCCATAAACTCTGTCACCATCTTCACCACCACCCAGTCCCAATATGGTCTTACTACTCGCAGGAATTTAATCAATCAAATTATGCCTCTAATAGGGAATAGCCCCTTTAGTTTGGAGACCGTAGGAAAAGATCCTCGGCCATACCACCCATATGGTGGCTGGCGCTATCTCTTCCAAACCTACGGCAATCACCCAAGTAGTAGTTCTGCCGATGAGTATTTCGGCTGGATCTATCCGGATGAATTTACCAGTGAAAAGCTACTCTACCGCGTGGTCATCTCCGAAGTCATTTCCTACTCCGATATGAATACTCCCATCGCCACTGTCTCTTCCGGCGTCTTCACAAGTTATATTTTCAAGCTAAACCAATGAAACGAATATTCAATTCTCTCTCCACTCCCACAGCCAAAAGCACTATGGTCTTTTACGTGGCGAGCTTCACCCAAAACATTTTTCGCTATTTGTTTCATCTGATTTTACTGAGGTTCCTTGTCCCGGCCGAGTACGGGGAGTTTTTGTCTTATCTATCTCTAATCTATATCCTAAGTATTCCCATGGGTACCGTCGCCACCGTGGTCACCAAGTTCGTCACCGATTTCAAGGCGAAAGATGACTCTGTCTCTACCAATCTATTCTTCTACTATCTCTTGAAGACTCTTAGTCCCATTACTGTCACCCTTGGCCTGGCTCTCATTTTCTTTGCCGGTCCGTTATCAGTCTTGTTCAAAGCTCACCCCACTGCCTTTGTGGTACTTGGTCTTAGTATGTTTGTCTCTCTTTTTCAAACCATTGTTACTTCCTACATTACCGCTTTCCAGAAATTTATTTTTATCTCTCTCGTCGGCTTTGTCGGTATTTTTCTATCGATTGTTTTATCCATTCTCCTTATCCGTCTTGGCCTGGGTGCTACGGGGGCAGTTCTTGGTCAACTGATCGCGAGTATCATTGGCACCCTCATTATTTTTTGGAGGATCCGGCCCTCTATTTTTCCCCGCCTAACAGTCAAAAAAGCACCACGGTTTTCACTCGGAGGATTTACCGGTTTTAGTTTCCTCTTTGCCCTAGGTACTCTTTCTCTCATCTCCACCGATATTTTGGTCGTCAGAGCCTTTTCGGATTCTTACTTCTCCGGTCTCTACTCCGCTCTGTCCATTCTTGGCAGAATGATTCTTTTTGGTCTTACACCTCTCATCGCTCTCACCCTCCCCATTGCCACCCATCGTCATACCGCCACCGGCTCCGCCAAATCGGTCTTGGTTAAGCTTGGTGTTCTAATCCTTGCTCTAGGGATCATAGGCGCCGGTATTTTTAGTCTTTTTCCGGCTTTCATTGTCAGGATACTTTCCGGATCCCAATACTTAGCCATCACCCCTTATCTGTGGTTGTTCGCATTTTCCATGGTCTTCTTTGCTCTCAGTCAGTTTATCCTTTCTTTCCTCATGGCCACGGGCCGCCCTCAGGCGAACTACCTGCTCCTGATAGCCACCATCGTTCAGCCAGTGCTCTTATATATGAACCGTACCTCCCTTTCCGGCATTATCTGGTCGAACCTTACGATTCACTTCCTTTTGGTCCTGTCCCTGCTCGTGTATTTTTACCGTCGGCAAACTCCCCATTCAAAATAACTTTATTGGATGTAAAATTCTTTCATGCCTAAGGTCACCAAAAGAAAAAAGATAAAAATCGGAAAAGTTGATCCTTCGCTTCTTTCGGTGATTGTTCCTGCCTATAACTGCAAAACCATCGTCACCGATCTTACTGTAATTAAGTACTACCTGAGTCAATTAAATCGCCCCTACGAGATTCTCTGCGTGGTTGATGGTCGTATATCACCTCGGGACAAAACCTATCATCTAGCCAAAAAAACGCGTCGGCAAGATATCAAGGTTTATTCATATAAACAAAACAAAGGTAAGGGTTATGCGGTTCGTTTTGGTATGGCGAGAGCCAAGGGGGGAATAATCGCTTTTATTGATGCCGGTTCAGACCTCAATGCCAAAGGTATTGGTTTGGCTCTCGAACACATGAAGTGGTACGATGCCGATATTATCATCGGAAGTAAGCGGCATCACGCCAGCAAGGTCAAGTATCCTTGGCAGAGGAAAATTCTCTCGCATATCGTTCAAAGAGCCACCAGATTCTTTTTTGGTTTGAATGTTTCAGATACTCAAACCGGCCTCAAAGTTTTTAAACGATCCGTCCTGGTCAAAGTCCTCCCCAGGATGATCGTCAAGCGTTGGGCTTTTGACCTCGAGATGCTCACCATCGCGAACAGGGTTGGTTTTAAGCGGATCTATGAATCACCAGTCGAGATTTCCAGCAATTTTATGAGCAATGTTGGACTTTCTTCGGTTCAAAATTTCTTTATCGATTACCTAGCCATTATTTACCGCACTTATATTCTTCACTACTACGACGATGATGGATCCGACCACTGGGAGGGTGACCCCCATCTCAAACTCCGCTATAAATGAACAAATACAAACTACTCTCTATTGATGAATCGGGCAAGGCTTCGTATGGACATCCATCAAAATATTTTATCCTTTGTGGAGTTATTATCGAGGAATCAAGAAGAAACAAGATTTATCGATCACTCTCAAAAATAAAAGATAAATATTTCGGTGACTCTGAAATAATCCTTCACGGGCGTGACATATTCCGTAAAGCCGGCCCTTTTGCTTCCCTGAAAGACCCTGTTGCGGAAACAAATTTTTGGTCAGAATTGATAAATGTAATTAACGATGAAAAGATCTGTTTTGTTACAATTATAGTAAATAAGGAACATGCCCAAAAAAGAAATTGGGAACTTAACACGATTTTAAATCGCTCTTACAGATCCCTTTTAAGAAAATTCAAACTTAATTTGTCGAAGACAAAGTTATATGGAAGAATAATAGCCGAATCAGACACGAACCAAGATATCTTTCTATTAAGAGCTCATCATTATCATCAATCGAATAGTCCTACATACCGCGAACACGTAACCTCATTAAGTTACGTTACAAAGGGAAATCGTGATCCCGATGTTGAACTAGCGGACAGTATGGCATTGATTTCTCGCTTTTATTATGAAAATAAGGGTTCGAGTGCAAAATTGACTCCAATTCAGAGAGTGAAAATCAAATTTATTAGGAGGAAAATAGCCTCAAAAATCAACCCAAGTTATTTATTTAGGCTCAAGATACGGTAAAGACCAGCCATGGCAATCCGCTCACGCTGGTCCTTAACTAAGAGAAATATAACCCATTAGACACGTATAGTCAATCACCCCATGAACAAAGCCCCCCCCATTGTCTCTATCATCATTGTCGATTACAAAAAGAAAAATCCATATTTGGCAGAGTGTTTGGATGCTATTCAAAAACAGTCCTATCGACGCTTCGAAATTATTCTGATCTGCGATTATAAGATTGAGTTAAATTACCCAAAACTTCGTCAAAAATACTTCGGCCACTACGTCGGCCCGGCCGAGAAGCGAGATGTGGGAGCTAAAATGGCGAAAGGAGAAATCCTGGCCTTTATCGACGACGATGCATTTCCTAGTCCGGACTGGCTAAAAAATATGATGCCACACTTTAGGGATTCAATGATTGCCGGTGTCGGTGGTCCCGGAGTCACCCCTCCAGGAGTCAGTTGGCAAGAAGCCGCCTCCGGTTGGGCTTCTGCCTCTCCCATCGGTTCCGGCCCTTATTTATATAGATTTCTGCTTTTCCAAAAAAGATTCGTCAAAGACTATCCTTCTATGAATCTAGCCGTCCGCAAACTGGACTTCGAAAAAGTTGGTGGTTTTGACTCAAACTTCTGGCCGGGTGAAGATACCAAGCTCTGTCTCGATCTCACTCACAGACTAGGTAAAAAAATTATATACGATCCCCAAGTCTTGGTCTACCATCACCGTCGACCTATTTTGTTCCCTCATCTTAGGCAAAATGGAAACTTCGGTCTTCATCGGGGCTTCTTTGCCAGAATTCTACCCCAAACCTCCCTTCAATTGGTCTATTTTGGCCCGTCCTTATTGGTTCTAGGCATATTTTACTTGCTTTTTCTTAGTTGGTTAAACCAACCACCATTAAACTATTTTCACCGGATTGGCTGGCTGTTATTCAAAGGATATTTTCTATCTCTCATTGCCAATGCTATTTGGATAGCCGGCGTCTCAAAAAACATCTTCCAATCTCTTCTCTCTATTCCAATCATCTTCATCACCCATCTTTGGTACGGCCTTCGCTTTCTCCAAGGCTTCCTGTTTACGAAAAAGTTAGCCAGATAGTTCCATTTTGGAACAATGTGCAATTATTGCACATTACTTTCTACTCCAACTATTTCCGTTTTGGAAAGTGTTCCTTCTACTCAACGAGACACAAATTCGATCCTCAATTTCTTCCCAAAAGCCATAGCAATTGAATTTACTGTCTGAATCGTCGGGTTTGACAAACCGGCTTCAATCATAGAAATCTTGGCTTGGGTTGTCTTGGCCTTTACGGCTAGTTGCTTCTGACTAAGTCTTTTTTCTCTTCTTGCCTCAATAATTGCGCACATGAGTTGATACTCAGGCTCGAGTTTATCATACTCAGCCTTGACTTCGGGATCTTTAAGCAGCTCCTTGGTGAACTCATTAATTGTCTTTAGGTTTCTCATAAAGACAATATACCATAAAAGGTATATTCAGTCAAGTAGTTCTGAAAGTCTTCTTTGGGCAAGTAACAAGTCGCCAGAACTGGTCTTTTGCGTTTTTTTAATAAAAACATGTAGCAAAACAACACCATCTCTGTATTCAGCACAAAAGATTCGAAGATTGTCTTTTCCTAGGCTTCTCATCTCCCACATTCGAGTCCCTACGATTTTTTTAAGTACGGGATTGTTCCGAGTGATACCATAGTTTCTTAGAAATAGAGTTTGACGAATATATTTTGATTTTTGAGATTTTGTAAACCTTTTAACTGATTTGATAATCAAATCTTTTCCGCTACGATCTTCATAGCTGAATACTTTAAATTTATCCATACCTCCATTTAATACCAAACAATAACCGAAATCAATCATCACCGTCATTGCGAGGCCCGCTATGGCGGGTCGTGGCAATCTCATACCTAACCTTTTCCTGCTAAAATAAAACACCAATGTCCAAGGTAACCACCACCGAATCAAAAAGCGAAGCCGTCCGCAAAGATGGCCACACCATCACCGTTGATCTCGATAAATGTATCTCCGCCGGTCCCTGTTCCATCGCCGCCCCCCTGACCTTTTTGCTACGAGACTCAGATGGCAAGGCCATCATTAGCGATCCTGATGGCGACACTCTCGATGCTGTTATGGAGGCCGCACGTTCTTGCCCCGTTCTTGCTATCATAATTAAAGACAAAACTGGAAAACAACTCTTTCCCTGAATAGTGCGTAGTGCTTAGTGCAAAGTTAATAGTGCAATGAAAACCTTAGAAGATATCAAAATTCTTAATGAAGCAGAAGAAATTACTTTGCAGATATACTCGGTAATCAAGAGCCTACCCGCGGTGGAAAAATTTGGGCTATCATCTCAAATATCTAGAGCAACAGTCTCAGTCTGTGCCAATATCGCCGAGGGTTTTTACAGAGACACACATAAAGATTTCAGACACTTTCTTGTTATTTCAAGGGGCTCAATAGGGGAGACAATAGTTTTGTTGCGAATATGCAGTAAACTAAAATACATTGATCTCGCTGATTATGAAATTATCAAGTCAAAATACGAAAAACTGATAATTTCCATCAACGCTTTAATAAAATATTTAAAAAATCATGATTAAAAACACTTCGCACCAACCACCCCGCACCAAACACTCTTTAAGGCTTGTTGTCGGTTATCCACCCACTCCCTCAGACAAAGGGATCATGTTACTCTCCCAAAATCGTCAGTTTCAGTACTTCAACGCCAAGACCTTCATCTACCCCATGGTTCCGGCTTATGCCGCCTCCAATGCGAAGGCTCATGGCTACCAGGTGAAATGGATGGATGGCATCGCGGAGGAACAAACTTTTGAGCAGTGGCTAAAAGAAATTAAGAGGTTCAAGCCTGATGTCCTCATGGTCGAGACCAAATCCCCGATCGTCAAAAAACACTGGCAACTGACCAAGATCCTCAAAAAGGAGCTCCCCAAACTCCTTCTCGTCTGGGTAGGGGATCATGTCACTTTTGCTCCGGAAGAAATGATGGACAATAGTAATGTAGACTACCTCATCACCGGAGGTGACTACGACTTTGTTATCGTCAATTTGCTGGATCACTTATCCAAAGGCGCCGAGCTGGAAGGTGGCGTCTGGTGGAGAATCGGGGATAAGAGAATTAAACAAAAACCGGTCGAAACCATCAAAAGAAAGGGAACGTCAGTTTATGCCAATTCCGGTAAACCCAGTATCGGACACGATCTGAACACTCTTCCTTTTGTGGATCGAGACCTTACTAAGTGGGAACTCTATGCCGTCTACAACGGTAACTACAAATACACCCCGGCCACCTACATGTACTCCGGTCGCGACTGCTGGTGGAATCGCTGTACCTTCTGTGTCTGGGACCATACCATCAATCCCATCGGCTCCTACCGCCGATTTACGGCCCAAAGACTATTTGACGAAGTCAAGCACGTCGTCGATAAGTACCACGTCAAAGAAATCTTCGACGATGCCGGCACTTTTATGATCGGTAAACCGCTAATTGATTTTTGTAATTTGTTAATTGATTCCGGCTATCATAAAAAAGTTGTTTTTGGTTGTAACATGCGCCTTAACGCCCTCAAACAAGAACATTATGATCTAATGGGAAAAGCCAACTTCCGTTTCATTCTCTACGGTATGGAGTCCGCCAATCAATACACCTTAGATCACCTGGATAAGGGTGTCAAGGTTGACCAGATCGAAGAAGGTGTCCGCATGGCCAAGAAGGGCGGTCTGGATCCTCACTTGACCATCATGATGGGCTATCCTTGGGAAACTTACGAAGACGCCAGGAAAACGGTCGATCTGGCCAAGAAATGTTTTGATAAGGGTTTTGTCGACACTCTCCAAGCCACCGTGGTTATTCCTTACCCGGGAACGCCTCTTTGGAAAGAGTGCAAGAAGGAAGGATGGCTTCTCTCCGAGGACTACGATGACTACGACATGCGCAAGCCGGTCATGAAATCCCCTCTGACGGAGAAACAAGTCTTGGAACTCACCCAAGATCTTTATAAATCCTTCTTAAGCCCCAAATTCATGCTTCGTAAGGTAAAGGAAATCAGGCATCTGGACGACATCAAATTCCTCTTCATGGCCGGCTGGCGTTTCCTGGGCCATATGATGGACTTCTCACCCAAACAGCTGGGCCAACATGGCGAAAACGCCTAACATCCATGCCTAATCCTTTAGATTCTTAAAGTGACTGGTAAAAAGCGCGTGAATGTTTTGACTGAAAGAGGTGACAAATTGAGGATCGGGGAAAAAGGGGGCAATGTCGGCTTTGAGCTGGGCGGGGTCGATGACCTTGATCTTTTGTAGGAGGAGTTTTAGAACATCGGTTTTGGAGAGCCCAACTAAATCTTTGACGTATGACCAATTAGGCCGAATATTTTTTTCGAGATACCAAACGAGATCGTAATAATCACGGCCCTTGATGCGTGGTTGTTTTATGGTACCTTCCAGAGTTTCCCGCTTGATGATGGCGGCAATTTTGCCAGCCATGAGGTCGGGGAGAGAATAGCGCTGGATGATAAAGGAAAAATTAAGGGTGGATTTGGTAGCTAGCTCGACAGCGTAGGAATGCCCAATAGCCGGAGAAAAATCGAGCCGAATAAATAAAATCTGGCTGTCCGACGGCGTAAGTTTCAGGCCGAGTTGATCTAGAATGGGAAATTTGAGGTAGAGGGTGCGGCCGTTACCCGCGATTTTGGTCGTAAGCTCGGTAAATTGAAGCGTAGAGACAAAATGTTTTCTAATGGCCTCGACAAAGGAAGACATCTGGAAATTTGCCTCATCCTGAACATCAAAATCTAGGTCTTCGGAGAGGCGGGGCAAGTCAAAGAAAAAGCGCAGACATGTCCCCCCTTTGAAAATGAGTGACTGCGACCAGGGTGAAACGCTTACAAATTGGAGGACGTAGAACTGCAAGCGTTCTTTGAGGAGATTGCGCAAATATCCCGGGTGCGCCTGCTTATTTGATAGATAGACCGATTTTAAATCATGAATGAGCATAGAGTTCTTGAATAATTCGACTAATTTGCTGCATTTTTGGAGAGTGGGAAAGGTCAACATACTGGGTAAACTCGCGATAATCAGCAGATGAGAAATAACCCCAGTTAAGACGCAGATCGTGGGTCAGTTCAGCACGAACATCGAGCATTTTTTTGAGATAGAGCCAATCAAACAAGGCCTTGGCGCTGGTCGCCTCGAGAACAACTTTGTCGTCCCAGGTGATTTGGTGGTAGCCGGTAAAGAGCGAGGGCTTGAGGCTGTGATAAGAAAAATGACCGAGCAAGTTAGTGTAGGCTCGTGACGATTTGAGAGTAATAGATTCTAGAGCAAAGACTCCTTCGGGGATGAGGCCGGATTTGGCCAAAACGTACTCGAGTGAAAGGTAGGAAGGGGAGCGGAGGGTGTTGGCGATCAATTCTGTGTAGTAGGAGCGGTCGACACTGTTTAAAAAAGTGTCGGTGACATAAAGATTTTTTTTGAGTGATATCAGATAGCCAAGACGGCTTAGTTGGGCTAGCTTGCCGTCGAGGTTGCGGTCAGATTTACCGATGAGAAGACCAGCTTGGGATTTGGTAAAGTAAGGAAGAGCTTCGAGTTCTTTTTGATGTTCTATTCCAGAAATACTAATCATATACTAGTAATAGTGGAACAAAAGGAGAAAAATGTCAAGTATGTGTATGCCGAGTTGAGCTAGTTTTGCCACCCCAGTCTATAATCTACATATGCTACCGTCTATATCAGTTGTCATTGCTTAGGAATTTCTTATCTACGAATACAAGCACATAACGTAGATTAACTTCTGTCAAGCTGTTCCATCCATAGGTTGATGTATTCCAGTCTACTGGCTGGAGCTTCCTCGGCCACATGACGGACTTCTCTCCCAAACAGCTCGGCCAGCACGGCGAAAACGCCTAGCTCTCGTGCCACAGCTACCTAAACACCAATTTTCCAAATATTTTTGTCCAAAAACGCTTCGATGGATTGTCTACCGGCTTTATTTATAAGATTAGCGTGGGATTTTCTATTGATTTTTGCGTATTCTGCTAGAGTGATAATATTTTTACCCTCTAAAAAAGCCAACCGTTTGTGGTAGCTATTTGTTAATGCTTTGCCTACTATTTCCTCCATGATTTTGGTAGCATTCTTCTCATCGAACTCCTTAAAGGCTTCATAATAATTTTTTCTATCAATAAACTTTATATTTATGGGAACAAAACCTTCGCGTATTAATAGATAGTTATTTAGAACCCGCCCGATTCGACCGTTTCCATCAACAAAAGGGTGAATGTATTCGAAATTAAGATGCAATTTGGCAATCCGCTTTACGATAGTGTCGCCACTAGAAGCGTTATACTCCACCAACATTTTATCCAGTCTTGGAATTACATCTTTTGGATCTGGAGCGATATGACTACCTACACGAACAAACTCATTTTCTTTTCTAAAATTGCCGGCAATATCATCACGGATATTTGAAATAAGCATTTTATGAAGTGACAAAACCACCTCTAAAGTAAGTTCTTGTTCTTTTGCTCGTTTGTCAATATAGGTCACCACTCGAGCCAAATTTTTAGCCTCAAAAAGCTCTCTTTCTGTGATATACCTATCTAAATCAATTTGCAGTAGAATCTTCTCTGTCTCCTCCAAAGAAAGGGTACTATTTTCTATAGCGTTTGAGTTATATACCTGTTCAGCCACTTCTGCCTCAGCAATAAGCTTGATAAGCGCTTCCTTGCCGGAAGACGCCTCATAATATCGGCTTCGAAGGAGAGCAATCTTATTAAAGACATTGAGAGTTTTTGCCATACCTCATTATATCAATCTTCACGTTTTTGTCAACATAACCGTGAAAAACAACCAAAATTGACGGATTTTAACGTTTTTGGGACTTCTCGCCCAAACAACTCAGCCAACACGGCGAAAACGCCTAGCCCCTGTGCCTAGACTTGACAATTTTCCTTATATTTGTTTAGATTGATGTTAGATAGTACCCACATAAGGGTACTTGGAGCATATGAAACAAACTATCCTAACCGCCAAACAGAGCGAGCTTTTAGAAGGCCTTATTGTCAAACATGGGCAAATTGTGACTTCTGAGCAGGTATATCTGGAAGCCGCAAACACTTGGGACAGGCAACAAGCTAAGAAATTAGTAACGAAACTGGTGAGAAATGGTTGGTTGATCCGCATCAAAAGAGGGTTGTATGCCATTTCGGACTTCAGTAATCGTGGGTTCCTGTCACTTTCGCCCTATATAGTTGCCAACTTGCTAGTAAAAGACTCTTATGTATCTTTCGAATCGGCCCTATCTTACTATGGCATGTTTGATCAATTGACGGACAAAGTTATTTCAATTTCCAAAAATCGGTATAAAAATGTCCAGCTAGATAGTACGGAATATAGTTTTGTGAACATCAAAGAACAGTTTTTTTTCGGTTGGCGAGAGGCCACGATCGATAACCGAGTGTCACGAATTGCTACCGCCGAGAAAGCCTTAATAGACATCATTCATTTCCATAAGAGCCAGTACTCGGTAGATTTAGTGATCGAAAAGCTACAAGAATATCGCCGTAGCCTGAATATAGAAAAGCTATGTAAAGATGTAAGCAAAATGTCTACCACCACCATAAAGGTTTTTGGCTTTATGTTGGATTTACTAGGTATTAATTCAATGAGTTTATATACACTTGTGAAGACCAGACGGGGCACTCATTGGATGCTTCCCGGTGATAAAAAGTTTAATGCTAAGTGGCGGCTCTACTACGATGAGTACTTTGATAAATATCAGTCCATCATGGAAAATCTGTGATTACCCGTCAGCAGCTTGAAATTATCAATCGCAAGAGTCTGAAGTATCCGCTCCACATTGCTGAAAAGGACTATCTTCTTACCCTTGTTCTTCAGATTATTGCCTCATCTTCTTTGGGTAAGACGCTCGTTTTTAAAGGTGGCACAGCACTCCATCATTGTTATCTGGAACAATATCGCTTTTCTGAAGATCTAGATTTTTCCTCTAATCAAGTTCCGGTTTCTTTGGAGGATATACATCAGGTTTTTAGGAACCTTGATTATTTGAAGATCAAAAAAGATTATCTTTCCGGCGCCACAATGAAGATCGAGAAGTTGCAGTATATTGGGCCACTTATCCAGCCAAATTCTCTAAAGGTAGAAGTAGACTTTTTGCAAAACGTACTTCTCTCACCACAAATCTTCAAATACCACAATGTTTGGGGAGTAGATTTCACCATTTCGGTTATGGATATCAAAGAAATATGTGCCGAGAAGATCAGGGCCATGAGCGACCGAGCTCGCTATCGTGATTTTTATGACATATTCCTGATTCTTGAGGAATATCCGATTGACCTAAATGAGGTAGTTGAGCTTGTCAAACAAAAGGAAATTCGCCAACCAATTACAAAAGCCAACATTAAGCAAAACTGGAAAATTGTTCTTACTCAAAAAGAACAGGAGATGGGACAAATTTATTATTCAAGGAAAATCGAAGACGGTGCTGTTCAGAAAATGATAGAAAACTTACCACTAACTACAATTACCCTTCCGATCTAACACCCAACATCCATGAAACAGCAACTTCCCCATATCTCCATCGTCATCCCCACTCTCAACTCCGCCTCTGTCTTGGAAAAGTGTCTGAGATCCATTTCTATCCAAAAATACCCCAAATCTAAAGTTGAAATAATCATTGCCGACGGCGCCTCCCTGGCCACACGATGGACTTCTCCCCCAAACAGCTCGGCCAGCACGGCGAAAACGCCTAACGATCTCTCTCTTTTAGCATAGAGTTACAAATATTGGTGATATCTTCGGAAAAAGCTTGAGCTTCTGGCGGGTTATTTATCCATTTAATTTTTTCCAGCATTGTCGTAGGGAACTCACTTAGTTTCTTTGCTACCTCGGGTGGAAATATCCCCACTGCTTTGGAATTTGCATCCTGAAACATCTTGGGCCAATTAACAGAAACATTTTTCGCAATGACCCAAATATCTACTACGTCCTTCGGTTCATCTCGGCCAATTAAAGCTGAGAGTTTGTTAGATAAAATATTTTCGACATTGTCTACTTTATTAAATTGGGAAAATGACTTGGTCTCGCCAAATCTAAAACCGACATCGTTAACCAAATCTACTTTAAGTAGTTCATTAACAACAATTGAGTAATAAGTCGTTGATTTTAGCTTTATTTTAACTACGGCAGACTTACCGAGTGTCGCAATTATTTGATCAGCGTTTAATACAAAGTTTGGGTTTTGGTTAACAAAAAAATCCAGATCATCAGAATAACGGTGATTAAAATAAAACCTAGATAGAGCCGTACCACCGGTGAGGTAAAAAAGGGAGTTGGATTTTTGAATTATTTCGAGTACTTTATCTTGTATGGGATAAAGCGTGTCGTTGTAGAACGAATTCATAGCCGTCTTTGATCGCTTTTTTGAATAATTTTGGTTTTACTTCTAACCAGTTATTTTTAATGGAATCCAACGAAACCATTTTGATAGCATCGTAGTAGTTAAGGTTTTCTAGGACTCTGGAAATAGCCCAGGCTTGGTTGAGAGAACCGAAAGTTTTTTGACCACTAAGTATCGAGTCGAACTCCGAAGGAGAGATCTGATAGTCCCAAACTAGTTGTTTGTAGATATCTGGAGCCATAATTTAGTATACCATGAGCCCGAATCCCTTTACCGACTTCGATATAGATCACAAATAATGTTACCAAGAAAGGTGTGGATAGATCATAAATAGGTTACCGTAGTCGTCTATGACTATGGCAACCAAAAAAGACATC
>LCKO01000005.1 GCA_001001485.1 Candidatus Collierbacteria bacterium GW2011_GWB2_45_17 | reverse complement strand
ACTCAAACAAAAAGTCGACGAAATTACTCGCCGACTGTATGATATTCAAAGACACTACGGAACTACTCTTCGGTAACCTTTTCTAATGAGCTATAGCGAGGAAAAAGGTTCGGTTTTAGACACTCATTTTTTACTTAAGCCTCATTTGTTTTGAAAATAGGTGCGAGCTTGGTACAATAGAGACACCAAACTTAGTCCAGGTGGTCGAAAAATTGGGAAACTCCCTCTGCCCAAGAACCGTCTGAGGGGGGAGTGTAAGTTTTCATGACTTCGGAGGGATTTTTGCTATGATTTCCTTTCAAGAATATTTTGGTAAACTGAGGGGCTATTCGCTTAAGAGCGTCTTCGTAGCTATCGAATCTGGTGACTTTGTCTCCGTATATCCCCCACCCCCAACAATTAAAGGAGTTTTCCGGAATACGCTTACAGAGGTTTGATTCTTGTTGGGCAATGGCTACCAACCAACGGTAGTCAAATTTGTATTGATCGGAAAGGGTAACGATCAGATCAGCTTGAGGCTCCAGGGGTGACTTAAATCTATGAAGATATTGTCTGACTATTTCTGAACGAGCGTCAGCTGTTTTGATGGAGGTTTTGATTTGCTGATCAAAATTGGGTAGAGCCGCAAAAATATAAGGTTCGTTGGGGTTTAAAACAGTATCATTTTGAACGGCATTTTCTGTCTCACCGGGGACTTTAATGCTGGAAGAGCCAGTGATATTTTCACCACCGTAAAGTAAGGATGAGTTGAGAGCAAAGGCCATGCGGGTGGTCACGAGAAATAGGATTGCGAGGTATAAAATTTTTTTCGCCATAAGCTAAATTAGCTTGGCAGAAACTAAAGCATAAGTCAAGAAAGGGGGTGGGTCAGGCGGGACTCGAACCCGCGACACCCTACTTAAGAGGCAGGTGCTCTAACCAACTGAGCTACTGACCCGAACTTGCCTATTTTACCTCATTTCAGGGTAAAATATCCCTATGCACCAATAGCTCAACTGGATAGAGCGCCGGTCTTCGGAACCGTAGGTTGGGGGTTCAAATCCCTCTTGGTGCACCATGAAGTTGATGATTTTTACTTACGCCCCGGCCGGGCTGGGACATCTTAGGGTGACCGAGGCCTTGGTGGAGACTCGTCCCGAAAAAACCGACTACGTTCTTTTGGGATCAGTTGATAGATTTATGACCTGGATTCATCGCTTTACCAGTATCAATCCGATTGGTAAGTTTATTTTTTTACGGTCACAGTATGGATTAGCCGAAGATATATTTACCGCTCTTTACCGAAAATTCCTAGTTCTGAGTTCTGGTGCGTTGTTTAAACAACTGAAAGATATTGTGGTGAGAAGTACCGGTAAAGATGAGGTTTGGATAATTGCCACTCATTTTGGTATGGCACATCAAATCGGGGCGGTAAAAGAGAGGCTGATGCGGGAAACCGGAAGGGTAGTGAGATTAATTGTTCAAGTGACGGACGACACATCACAACATATTTGGTGTGTCCGTGGAGCAGATCTTACTTTTGTTCCCAGTAAACATGTCAGAGATAAATTTGAAACTTACGCAAAGATGAAGGGAATCGACTTTGTAGGCAAAGTAATCCCCTATCCACTCTGTTCCGTGTTGACCAGGAAACTGCCAAAGAGACTTGGTAACCGACATAAGTCGCTCACTAAAGATTCGGGGACTATCAGGGTGGCGATCCCAATTTCCGGTGCGGCAGTGGGTTTGGGATACATCATTAAGTTAGTAAAAGCTCTAAACGGTCTTTCTAAGCGGTTTGAATTCTTGATCTTGGTGAAAAAATCTCCCTTTACTAAAATGTTTATTTCTTTGATGAGGAGGTTGGATAGAGTGAAGGTGCTAGTAGGTAAAAATGATACCGAGATGATTTCTCTTTATGAGTTCTTGTATAAAAATAACCTAATCCACCTTGAAGTTACCAAACCCAGCGAACAAGCGTTTAAAGCCATACTGGATCCTAAGCGGGTGGGAGGAAGTTTACTGCTTTTTACCTCGGCGGTGGGCAGACAGGAAGTTGAAAATATGGAGTTTTTGGAAAGACATCAATTGCTGTCGAGGACGGGATCGCTAACTCATCTGAGAGCCGTCAGATTACCGAATGAGCCGATGAAAGCCGCAGATTTTATTTTTTGGGGGGTGCAGTCGGGATTGTTTGCCATGATGACGGCCAAAAATTTCCGGTTTTCAAACAAATCCCTGAAATCAGGGGAAATTGGGGCTGACGGAGCCAGGCAGTTTTGGAAAAAAGCGGCGAGAAAGTTTGGGGTGTAGTGGGTTTTGATGGTAAGATATAGGTTATGACATATTCAAACAGAGGTAACGAGCGGTTCCGAAGCACTGAGAGACCCACGATGCATGACGCTATCTGCGCCAAGTGTGGAGCATCCTGCCAGGTTCCTTTCATGCCTAACGGTAGGAAAGAAGTTTTTTGCAGTAAATGTTTTGAGGAAATCAATGGAGGTTCAAGAGCTCCAAGAATGTTTGATAAGAGAGATGATAGACAGATGTTTAGCGCTACCTGTGATCAGTGTGGCAGTAGTTGTCAGGTTCCCTTTAGACCCACGAGTGGTAAGCCCGTTTTGTGCAGTAACTGCTTTGCCGGCAAGACCGAAGGCGGTAGGTCTAGTAGAGGTGATGGCTCTAACCTTGAGGTTATAAATTCCAAGCTCGATAAAATAATTAAACTTCTCACTCCTAAAGATGAAATGATAGCTAAAAACGTGATAACCGAAAAGATTCTGGAGGAGATTGTTAAGAAGCCCAAGAAAACTACCAAAAAGAAAGAATAGGTGCTATTCTTCTCTCAACGTTCTTTTAAATGTTGAGAGGAGGTTCCGTTGAAAAATCGTCTGATTGTATTTCTGATCTCATTTATTTTGGTATTTTTTGTTTTAGGAGCAATTGAGATCTACTCGATCCCATTGCCAATGCCTCCTAATGCTGTTATGTTGGGTGTAATTGGTGACTTTGGCAGACCAAATCTTTCCGCCGCGTCGGTAGCCAGATTGGTAAATTCTTGGGAAGTTGAGGCGGTTATAACTGTTGGAGACAACAATTATCCGGTGGGTGGAGCAGATACTTATTGGAGAAACGTCATACTTCCTTATGGTAAATGGATACGTCAAGAAAAATATTTTCCCGCTTTAGGTAATCATGATTGGGGATATCCATGGGATGCCGGCTGGGAAGCCGATGAAATTCCTCAGTTTGATTTTATTACCTATCTTGAAGATTATCCCCCGGCTCAAGGTAGGTACTACGATGTTGTTTTTGGAGACAATTTGATTCACGCTTTTATTTTGGATAGCGATGCCCGCGAGCCGGACGGACGGTCGACCGACTCCATACAAGGGAGGTGGTTCAAGAAACAGATTGAGGGTTCGACGGCCGAGTACAACATCGTTTTTATGCACGAACCGCCATATAGCTCATGCATATTTGGAAGCAACCAAACTTTGGCTTGGCCATTTAAAGAGTGGGGTGCCGATGTTGTCATCGCCGGTCATTGTCATAACTACGAAAGGCTAGAGATTAATGGATTTCCATACATAATTAATGGATTAGGTGGAGCAAATGATATAAGTAGTTTTGATCAAGTTCGCCCGGACAGTTTGGTGCGTTACCTGGATAGCCATGGGGCGATCTTGATTGAGGCCAATAGTGACAGAATGGAAATCTACTTCATTACGATTTTTGGGCAAGTGATCGACAATCTGACCATTTTCGGAATCTCGCCGTAAAACAAAAGACCCCGCAAATCGCGAGGTCTTTTTTCTTGGCTTAAATTTCCGGCGAATTAGACGGCTTTAGCCTCTAACTGGACGTTTTTAGCACTGGGGCCTTTATCACCGACTTCGACATCAAAGGTCACAGCGGCACCAACTTGAAGTTCTTCAAAAGTAACGTCTTTTAGATCATTTGAGTGAAAAAATAGATCTTTGGTCTCCCCATCTCGAGAAATGAATCCAAAACCCCGATCTGTTTTTGTTTTGATAGTTCCTGTCATAATATTTTTTTTGATAGAAATTTTTGAATAATGGCTACTCTATCGACATAGCCTGTTGATTTTACCATTATTTAGGCGGTTAATGTGGAAATTGGGGTTCTGATAAGTTCTTGGAATCGGTTTGTGTACATATTGCGCTTTGATAGCGTTATTTGTTCCCGTTGTCAGTAATTAATATAGTTTTCCGCCAATCACGGCCTGGTCTTTGTCTGGAACAATTAGAATACAGTCGTGGTTTTCATCCGGTACTCCCAAAGTGAGTGACTCGGAGATAAAAGGCCCAATTTGTCTAGGTGGTAAATTCACGACTCCCAGAACCAATTTGCCAAGTAACCCTTCTTTGATGTAATGTTTGACTAGTTGAGCACTGGAGTGTTTTATCCCAATCTCTTCACCAAAATCTATAGTGAGCTTGTATGAGGGCTTCCTTGCCTCCGGAAAGTCTAAGACTTCTATTATTTTTCCTATTCTGATGTCAACTTGATTAAAATCGTCTATGGTTGCCATTAGGGGACTTTTTGTGATGCTTTATTGGCTAATATTAAAGATTTTAGTACCTCGTCCATGTCGACGGATAGTTTCAAATGGCGCGGGCTTATACTATCGTTTTCGATATCGTTACTTAAGTAGGGCAATACGTAAACGTTTCCGCTACCTGGATGTGTTCCAAAGGTTATCTTTATCCCCTCTTGTTCCATTCTGGTTATTATTTTGTCTATTGGTGTTGAGAATCCAGGATATTGGGAATCTGTAAACCTCAGTCTTACAAGTGATTCTTCATCTATTCCCGAGAAAGGGATTGGTTCTAGATAGAGAGATAATTTTTCGGCCAGTGTAATATATTGTTCAATCTTTAGTCTTGTTTGTTTTTCTGCCTTTCGTGATGTTTCGTCTGGCTCGGTCATATATTTAGCTTACCATGATTGAATAATGATACTTTTCTGTGGTTATTTCTAAATTGACTCGAAGTCTTCGGTCTCGTTGACACAAATCTCCCGACAAGCGAGAGATTTTATTTGGGGTGGAGACCGTTCCATTTCGGTCTCGTTTTTCTTAAATATATCACGTCTGCATCCAACAAAACATCTGTTTTGACTAGTCAAATGTATGATTAAGGTATGAAAAAACCCCAAGTGTCCGTCTTGCGGCTGGTTAATCACTCAGAAAAGAGGCTCGCGTCGAGGTAAGGTTAAATATTCTTGTTCATCGTGTAGCCATTGGTTTCAAATCAACAGAAGTAGATCGTCGGTTGACGACGGCAAGTTAGCGCTACTTCATCTCGATGGAGTACCCTTTCGCTCTCTGGCTGATCAATCTGGCCTGGGAGTGGGGACTGTCTTCCGGAGAGTAAACGAGGTTCTTTCTAAGCTTCCTCATTGTGCCGATATTACTCGTAACTTCGCTTCTAAATATACCGGTATTCTTTTGGTTGACGGAAAATATGTCAAGGTCAAAGGCTACGACCGGAAACTACCGGTCGTCTACGGTGTTGACTACCAGAGCCACGATATTCCCTCTTACAGACTTGGAGTCAACGAGGGGTATTTGACTCTCCTTAAGTTCTTCTCTTCGCTTAAGCTGGCTAACTACCCACTCCAGGCCATGGTCTGCGACGACAATCAAGTCATCAGAGACGCCTGTCTGAATATCTTTCCGAGAGCGGTGGTTCAGCTCTGCCAGAACCACTACAAACAAAACGTCAGAAACTGTTTTGATCTAAAGACTGATTTTCTCCATCTTGAGTTCGTCCACCTGATTGAAGACCTACTCTCCCGCAAGAGATCGTTGGAAGATCACAACCAGAGGGCGAGGTATTTGTTTGACAAGTGGAAATATGACCCAATCTGTCTGGCTATCTTAACTGACTTAGCGAAGTCCTCTGACTTACTCCTTGGTTGGAGAAACTTTAAAGGATTACCAATCACCACCAATCTCATCGAGTGTTTTAACTCTCACTTACAAGGAAGACTCAAAACCATTAAGGGTTTTGAGTCAATGTCTCACGCCGATACTTGGCTTAATGGCTACTTCCTGCGAAGAAGAACTAAGAAACTGACTGATTGTGAGGGTAAATTCAAACCTCTGAACGGTAAAATACCCCTTCAGATCTCTAAAAAACCAGGTATTGATATACCAATCTTTTTTTAGACGAAACGTGACCGTTTTGGAACGGTATCTATTGGGTGGCTGAGGAGATTTGAACTCCCGATCTCCTCCTCCACAGGGAGGCGCTTTGAACCAACTAAGCTACAGCCACCACGTAAAGCTTCGTCACGCGGTAAACCACATTCTTCCACATATGACGAGCCATAGGTATTTTACCTCAAAAACAAGCTTGAATGGTAAAATGATGATATCGGGGTGTAGCTCAGATGGCTAGAGCGCTGCGTTTGGGACGCAGAGGCCGGAGGTTCGAGTCCTCTCACCCCGACATTAGTAGCATTGAATATATGAACAGACCAGAAGTAGATATTGATCAATCAGTCGTTGAGAGTAAAAGACACAAGGAGATAAACACGCCAGAGAAGCTGGCGCTGGCTCTAGGGTATGTAAAATTGCCAAAGGAAAAGGGCGATGTCCTTTGGGAATATAGAAAGTTGGTTAAGAGTGGGATTACGCAGACTTTCAAGGTTCAAAATAGCAAGTATTCCGACGAACGTGGTGTCAGAATTACCTTGGGAGCTATACCAGGATCTAGATCCGAAGGACAACGTTTTAGAGAGGTAATGCTTTGTCAGGACAAACTTTTTGATGAAGACATGAAAGCTGTCGGGCTGGTCACTCGTACTAGCGCAGGAATGTTTTATCGACCGGAGCTAGCTCTCGAAGTTTACAATAAGCTCTTCAAATACATTAAAGAGCTAGAAGAAAATGGGTTTTTTGAGAACTTAGTAAAGCCCAAGTAGATTTGAGATGATGTTTGATCCTAAGGAAAAGGTTGTTATGATAAAATTTCTCTGCTAGCGGGTGTCGTATACCGGTAATACCTCAGCTTTCCAAGCTGATGAAAGGGGTCCGACTCCCCTCACCCGCTCACTTGGAGTATAGAATTCTCCACACTGTTTCTCATATAAAAAGCACCCATTTCTAGGTGCTTAGGTAGAGAGTTATTTTCAGTAACATCTTAAGAGTCTGGGTTTATGGCGACTCAGGACCGCGTTATCATTCCTGGAGCATGCCTCTTAAATTGCAGTGGCTGGTTGGGGGTAATGTCGTATAGAAGAATCATGTTGTATCCTGACAAGGTCTGAAAATTGTGAATTTCAATTACAGCTTCATTTATTTTTAATTCATTACTGTGAAGTTTAAATTTTTGCTGACCTTCTGTTTGGTCGAGATTCTCTGGACCTACTTCAAATTCTCCGATTCCAAAACCACTACTCGCAAATGTTGGTGTAAATAAACTTAGGAGTGAGTCAATGTCTCCGTCAGCATCTAACGTTTCGGGTACAAAAAGTGGAAACCTGACTTTTAAGTCATGAAGAATCTCTCGAAAAACAGATTCGTTTTCTCTTACTAATTTTGAAATGTTCAAGTGGACCTCCAAGATGAATGTTACTTATTATAATTGCCAAGCTTGCATAAGTCAAATTATGGGTCTAAGTTGAGCCTGTATTTAATGATTCGAGAGCCTCAATTTGCACCACAATTTGTCTCAATTCCGTCCGAGCCATATCCCATCTCCAGCTCAATTTTCTGGCCGATTTTCTTTCTTGATGGTTTTCCAGTGATACAGATATACAGGCACGCCGACGAGAATCATGGAAAGAGAGGTAGAAAGCTGGCGTTTGCGCTGGTTGGCTTGTTCTAGTTGATTGCGTTGTTTTTGTTCTTCGACGGAGAGGTCGGTGGATATACCATCAGGGGACTTTATCGGCTCAGCATAGTAGGTATACTCGGAGACTTTAAAAACGTAGGTTTTGAGCCCCAGATCGAGTATTTGGATACTACCAATAATGGTAATTAGGAGCCCGACGAAGGAGAATAGATACAAATACGAGAGGCGAAGATTGAATTTCATATCATAATCATATCAAGTTTTCTGGATTCTGGATCAAGTCCGGAATGACAGTGATGTATTTTGGGTTAAAATAGATATGTTTGGGCCGGGGTGGTGAAATGGTAGCCACGCGGGACTTAAAATCCCGTTCCCTCTAAAGGAGTGCGGGTCCGATTCCCGCCCCCGGCACTCATGACTCGGTAGCTCAGCTGGATAGAGCACCTGCCTTCTAAGCAGGGGGTCGGCGGTCCGAGTCCGCCCCGAGTCACAATTAAAAACCCCGCATTGGCGGGGTTTCGGGGTATTATTGAGATTTTTTGATGGCCTCCAGATATAGTTTGTTAAATATTGGAGTTCCGAGTTCCGGTAGACCCAATTTGGTACGGGAGGATAATAAGATGGCCACATTATCACCGTACTTTCTTTTGAAGGCCGTCTTGAGAGCTTGTTTGACTACATGGGTGACATTTTCGACCGACTCTGAAATTTCTTCGGCAATTTCTTTGATAATTCTGAGACACCTTTGGGTTTGGAGTAAGGAGATGTCACTGTTATAGTTCAGACCGCTTTGATAAAGATGACTGACGATGTAATCTGTTTTCATGTAGTCCATTTTGAGCTGATCTTTGGCCATGTTGGTATCGGTGATTCCCAAACCATCGCCTGGAGCCGCTTCAAGAATCAGTTTGGAAATACCTAAATACTCTCCCAAATCTCGAACTTCGTCTTTGGTAAGATGTTGGATTATTTTTACATCTCCCTCATCTCCATGACGAGTCCAGAAACCCATGAGAAGTTCCGAGAAATCATCTGTGTCGAGAACGATGCCGCCAAAAAGCTGAGAACGATCATATAAATGGAGCATACGAAGACGACATTTGAGATTACCGTTGGCTACGCGAATTTTCCATTGGTCGGCGTGTGAATTAAGACGAATGGGAGATTGACGATACCACTCGGTATAATCGTATTCGCTAAGATCAAAGCCAAATTCGTGAGACAGGACTCGAGCTTTCTTTAGATCGTCCGAGTGGCTTTCTACTCCGATAAAATCGTAGATGTGGGCGCATTGATAACCCTCTTTCTGAAGTTTGTTGATGGTTTTGAGACCAAGTATGGCCATGACGGCTGAGTCGAGTCCGCCGGAAATTCCCAAAACAATAGTTTTGAGTCCGGCTGTCTTGATATATTTGGCCAAATCGGTAACGGCCATATCCTCGATTTTGCGAGCCTGCCTATAGTTTAAGATTTTCAAAGTGACCTCCTGTAAAAGTACAAAGTGTCGCTAATACACTAGTAGTGTATCACCCCTGAGTGGAAAATGTTAGTAGGTGTTTTTGATTTCGTCACGGTGACGACGACGTTCAACTTGAGTGAGGTATTTTTTGCGTAGTCGCAGGTTCTTGGGAGTGATTTCCAAAAGCTCGTCGCTTTCCAAGAAGTCCAGACACTGTTCTAAGGAGAATTTGATGGCGGGAACGAGCTGGATAACGCCGTCTGAGGACTTAGAGCGCATGTTGGTAAGTTGCTTGCCTTTGCAGGCGTTGATCTCGATATCTTCAGCTTTGGCGTTGGCACCGACGATTTGACCTTCATAAATAGCGTCGGCCGGCTCCACGAAGGTGCTACCACGCTCCTGAGCGGCTTGAAGGCCATACGAGAGGGCTTCGCCGGAGTTGGTGGCTATCAGAACACCTCGGCGCATTTTGGGCAGATTCTCCCCTACCGGCTCAAAGTCCAAAAATTGACTGTTAAAGATGACGGTGCCTTTGGTGGCGGTCAGTAGAAGAGAGCGGAGTCCAAGGATGGCTCGAGTAGGCATTTTATACACAAACTCGACTTCCTTATCACTGACAGGGTCCATGTGAGACAGGACTCCCAGTCGTTTGCCGACTTCTTGAGTAATAGTGCCTAAATATTCCTGAGGAGCCACGATATTGACATCTTCGTAGGGTTCACACTTTTGACCATCAATGATTTTGTAAATTACTTCGGGCTTACCCACCTCAACCTCATATCCCTCACGACGCAAAGTTTCCAACAGTACCGCCAGGTGAAGTTCACCCTTTCCTGAGACTTTATATTTGCCACTCTCCAATTTTTCAAGTTTTAGAGATAGATTGATCTCTAGCTCTTTGGCTAAGCGCTCTTCTATTTGACGAGCGGTGGTAAACTCCCCTTCCCTGCCGGATAAGGGTGAGGTGTTTGGTCCGACGGTGATGTGAAGAGTGGGTTCGGTGATGATGGCTGAGGCTAAAGGTTCGGTATCTCCTAAGGTTGATATGGTTTGACCTATTTTACAGTTGGTGATTCCGGTAAGAGAAACGATGTCACCGGCGTAGGCCTCTTCAACGGCTAAGCGGCCCAGTCCTTCGGAGGTAAAAACTTTGTTAATTTGGTGTGACTTGGGAGTTTCTCCAAGAAGAAGTACCTTTTGGCCTGGTTTTATGGATCCGCGAAAAATTTTACCGACGATAATGCGACCCAGGTGAGAGTCATGATTTAAAGAAGAAATGAGCATTTTAAAGCTACCTTTTTGGTCGTTAGTGGGATTGGGAATAAATTCCAAAATTTTATCCAGTAAAGGAATGACATTTCCCGGTGCTTCAAAATTTTCCGGTAAAGTATCAAAAACTTTACCTGATTTACTCACAGCGTAAAGAATGGGATAGTCGATATGATGATCTTCGGTGGCTAGTTCAAGGAAAAGGTTGGAAATTCTGCTTTCGGTTTTGGAAATATCGGCATTTGGCTTGTCAATCTTGTTGATGACCACAATGACTTTGAGATCAAGTTCGAAGGCTTTTTTGAGCACAAAACGAGTCTGAGGCATGGGACCTTCTTGGGCGTCGACGATAAGGAGAGCTCCATCGGCCATACCCAGAGTTCTTTCGACCTCGCCAGAGAAGTCGGAGTGGCCAGGAGTATCGATGATATTGATCTTGGTGCCTTTGTAATTAACTGAGATATTCTTGGCCAAAATAGTGATTCCCCGCTCTCTTTCCAGTACATTGCTGTCGAGAAGGGTGGTTTGACTCATTTCGTCTTGATTGTCACGGAAAATATGTGACTGTTTGATGAAAGCGTCGATGAGAGTGGTTTTGCCATGATCGACGTGAGCAATGACGGCAATGTTTCTGATGTTTAGCATACTGAGTAATTATACCCTATAATCGCACTAAAAGCTACTTTGAGAATCGGCCTGAGAGCTTCACCAGGTGGGCATTGAAGACGATTTGGCGGACTTCACCATCCTCACTTTCGATCTGATCGGTGTCGGCAATTTTTTGATATTGTTGGAGATAGTTACTGAGAGCATTTTTAAGTTCCTTGATTTCCTGGCGCATGTCTTTTATTTTTTGATTTAAGGAGGCGTTGGACGGAGATTTGAGAATATTTTGTTTAGCTTCGGCTTTTTTCTTGTTTATCTCCTTGCTCTCATCGGCCGCTTTTTTATAGCCGGCGTCGTTGTTCAAAATGTCATTAAACATCTCGGCTTGCTTGGCCAGCTCGATCTTGACCGTGTCGATGTGAGAGATGTGTGTTTTGATCAGATTCTCGATGGCAAAAAGGCTGGTAACGGCTTCATTGGTGTTGTCCATAGCAGGGTTTATTCTATATCGTTTTCAGCATAATGGTCAATGACATGATGGATATCTTTTTTGGAAAATTGACTATTTATGATCTTGGCCTCTATAGCCGTCCCATCTTTACTATGTAATTTTAAATCCGAGATGTCTCTATTTTCTCCTTGCGGCAAAATAATCACGTATTCCAGGCTTGGAGAAAGGGTTATTGTTTCATTAATATCTAACTCAGCGATTTTCTTAAGAATTTTATTTAGAAACACTTGTCTCTTCTCCTCTTTTTTGTTTGAAATTTTATCTTTTGAAGACAAGTGTGAAACGCTTTTGTTCTCAATAATGGAATTTATTAAGCTAACAACTCTTTCGATAGTTTCGACCGATTTTTTTGGTTGTTCTTTTCCGATACCGACTTCAAGTGCCTTACCTGACGTCTTCATTTCCACAATTTGATCAACAATAAGTTCCCCATTTTTGTCAAAGATAACGCTAACAAAGTCAGGGGTACTAATCGGTGTAAGTTCACCCAATGCTAGCTGAGATTGTTGATATAAATCTTCAACCAACCTTCTCATGCCTTTTTGCGATAGGGTCTCGGGAGTATTGGCTAATTGTTCTTGAACTGCTAAAGTCTCGAAAACGGTGCCAAAAACAAGTATTTTTCGATAGTCTCCATAAATTTTTGGCGAGATTGAATCTAGTTTTTGGGTAATTTCTGAATACGAGTTACCGAGAACATCATTTTTATATTTCTCTGTAAACAGTGACTTGGTTGACTCTGGTGAAAAGTCAGGCATGGGTAACTATATACATTTTGGTATGGGTAAAGCAAGTGAGGAGTATAAAATGTATTTTATGCTAAGAAAATTGATGCTTTATGGCCTATTGACTACCCTGGGCTACGCTACAGTTTTGGGATTTTTGGGAAGTCTGCCTTATACAGGCTGGGAGATACTGTTATCTTCAGCTGTCTTGTGTCTTACCTGTGTGACGACGAATATAATTCTTTCGTTTTTGCTTAAAATAAAGACAAACATTGAATCGACTTTGATTACAGCTTTTATTTTAACTTTAGTGCTTTCCCCCGTCGATCTATCAGTCGTCGCGCTGGCAGGCTTGATAGCTATTTCATCAAAATATGTCTTTGTAATCAAGAAGAAACATATTTTAAATCCAGCGGCCATCTCTCTTTTAATTTTGAGTTTATTGAAATTTGGGTCGGTTGTTTGGTGGGTGGGAAGTGGACTGATGCTACCGGCGGTAATGGTGATTGGAATACTTGTCCTTCGAAAATTAAGGCGGCTTAATTTGTTTTTAACTTTTTTTATGGGGGCGGTAACGACCGTGTCTGTGTTAGGAATGATTAAGGGAGTAGATGTGGTGGAACTGTATTCTCAAATATTTATTTCTTGGCCGATCTTCTTTTTTGGAACAATTATGCTCACAGAACCGCTGACAACCCCGCCGAGGAGGTCGGCACAAATATTTTATGGTTTATTAGTGGGAGTGCTCTTTGGTTCCAGTTTCCAGATCGGGCCTTTGTTTTCAACACCTGAGTTGGCGCTGGTAGCGGGGAATGTTTACTCCGGTGTTATAAAATATAGGGGTTATTGCCGACCAGCGCCTTTGGTCATCGCCCTTGGCGAGATCCCGTAGAGGCGGTGACGCGGCCTCGCCATCCCGAGCGTAGTCGGGGTCGTTGATCCCAGAAGTGGGAGATCTCCCTCCACCAACGTCATCCTGAGCGAAGTCGAAGGATCTCATACTCGTGGAATGGGATTTCTCCACTCCCGCCTGCAAAAGCTGCGCTTTAGCGCCTGCGGGCAGGTTGGTCGAAATGACGTGTAGAAAATGTTATTCGGCGCTCTCGTCCTATAACCTTGACATTTGGCTTCGGCCGTGTTATTATTCACCTGACTGTTCTCTAAAATTGTCAAATCAAAGATTCATGGAGGATCAACTTGAAACAACGCATATCAAGTCTTTTGTTGGTGATTATTGCTCTGTTTTCCTGTTCTCAGGCACCGAGTTACAGGTTCCTGTCGGTGTCCTATGACGCTACCGGCGATTTCACCGACCAAACTATTGTTCAGCACGACTCCAGCCAAACAGTTAAACTAGTAGTAAATGGCTGGAATCCCTCACTTTTTCCTGATAGGAGGCTGGCTTATGTGGCTTCCGAAGACGAGGAAAACAACCAGGGAAATGGCGACATCTGGGTACTAGATCTCAAATCTGGTAAAAAGACCAACCTTACAAATACCCATATGGTCAACGAGTTCAATCCAACCGTTTCCCCTGACGGCAAATATATTGCCTACTTCACTGGAACCAATAAGGGTGGCTTCTGCATCATGAATTCAGACGGTTCTGACAACTGGTGCCTGGACACTATGAATTGGGTTTATACCATAAATTGCTCAGAGTATGACTTGCCCCCCACCGGTTCTTGCAGTGATCGGTTCAATGTCATGTCTTTTGTCTGGAGCCCGGTAGTCAAAAACGGAATATACGATATCGTTTTTAATTCAAACTGGGAAGGCGAAGGAAACAAGCTATACCACATGGTACTGGACGAGGGCTCACTGTTATATATGAATCTGATCGCCGACAAGGCCGTTTCCCAAGCAATTAGCCCCAGCGGTACCCTGATTTTCGCCAGCTACTTGAATGACACCATTGTTCAAATTAACTTCGATGGATCCGGTCGGAAAGTTCTCATCAACCAGGAGGCTCGTGATATTGTCTGGTCCCAGGATGGTAGTAGGTTCGCTTATACCGGTTATACACCTGAGGGAGTTGGTTCTGTTTATATGGCGAACTCCGACGGCTCCGATCCGAAAATAGTCGCCGAAGGGAGCTCCCCTGCGTGGTCTTTGGACGGGACCTTCATTCTCTTTGAGAAACAATTCCGGACTGATGCTCAAATCTTTGGGCACACCAATTTGTATAAGTACGACCTGTCGAGCGGACAGGAAACCCCAGTTCTTGAAAATAAGGATTCATTTTTCAACTATGACATTTTGTTCCTTAACTAAGCTTACGACCGCCTGTGATTACATGGGCGGTTTTTAGTGGATGTCCCGCCTATTGAAACTTTGCTCTGTACAGTCAGTTGTTTGTGTCAAAATCCCCAACTAAAGCCAAGTACGTTGTAAAATATAGGCAGTATTGCCGAGTCGTCTAGTGGTAGGACGCCTCCCTTTGAAGGAGGATATCCTAGGTTCGAATCCTAGCTCGGCAACAGAAAGGGATTCCCCGCCCGTTTTCGGGGTAGTCGCCCGCGCGCCCGCCCACCAGAGCTCAAAAGGTGGAAATTTGGCTATTTTCTATTTGAGAAGCGTTTCTTCCAAGCTCTTATTTGACTCTACAGTAAATGACGGATCGTAAAGAAAAGTTTGCCATCCGAATTCGTTTGCGGCCTCAATGTGTTTTTTGCCATTTTCTATAAAAAGTATTTCTTCCCCCTTGAACCCTGATCTGTCTTCAGCCAACTTAAACATTTCGATTTGAGGTTTCCTGACTTTCTCGATACTGGAATCTATAATCACATCCCACTTTGTATCTGGCATAAGATCAGCCTTATAAATCTGATTCAACATGTTTGGGTACATATTGGTCAAAAGTCCAACTTTATATCTCTCTTTGATTCTTTTGATAATTGGCCAGATTGATTCGTTTCTTTCAAAGCGATTAACAAAATCCAAAAGAAATGAATAGTTTTCTGGCAAACTCAAATATAGTTTTGTGTTTAATAATGGAATTAAAGTTTCCACATCTCTGCCAATACAAACCTCTGGTTCATAAATATCAAATATCTCATCGAATACTACCTCTTGATTGGGCTTTATCCCCATACCATTTTTCAACTCATTCCATTTGTTTGTGCCACTAAAGTCCTTAACAACTACTCCACCAACATCAAAATAAACGAATTTAATCATATTATTTTTTTCAACATAATTGTAATTATACAAGTTCAAAATATATTTCTTGTGCCTGCAAAGCAGGCACATTGGTCGCTAGGCCAATGCTGTCTCAATCACTAAATATCAGATAGTAAAATACACTCCTAACTATCTGATATTTTATGGCGAGGAAATGCAATCTATATAGATTGCTTCGTCATTTCATTCCTCGCAATGACGATGTTCTGAGCCATATGTTGAGAACAGCTTCGTCCGCCTCAGGCGGACGAACATATAGATGCGACAGCGAATGCTGGCGCTTGCTCGTAAGAGCAATCATCCCGACCGAATCCGAATGGAGTGAGATTGCCACGGTTTGGGGTACCGAACCTCGCAATGACGATGAGGGCGGGATACCGCTTCTCGCGCGCAAGTGGTTCCGCCTCCGCCAAAGGCGGACCGGCAGGGCAGGCGGTGGCGAACCGCGAGACACGAAGTGTTGAGCGGTGAGCCAATAAGTTAGTAATGGTCCCGAAAATAAGTTCGAATTTCGTTATAACAGACAACAGAATCATATTTTTTTATGAATCTTTGACTTTCAGCAAGGCCAAGTTCAACTTGGAACTAAATTCAGGAACCGTAATTCTCTTGGTATTTTTGAGGAGACCGGCATGTTGTTTAAGAATATCCTCGATTCCCGGGCGGAGATTATCTGTTAGGAGACGATTTAGGTTGCGATATTTGAGAGTATTTAGCTTGAAACTGGAGAATTGAAAATCGTGGTCAAAGATAAGATGATAAACAGTGACCTTAATGTCGGCAATACTGATATACATGACCGGTTGAGGATGATCGGGAACAATTTTCCAAGGGAAATGTCCTTCAATGGTTTGATCGGTGAAGACTTCTTGCTGTAGCACACGGACGATGGCATCTCTGGGGTTTTCTCCGGTTCTAGAGTGTCCCATGGGTAGTGCGAGATCTCCCCTCTTACCCAATTGGGAATTGGGCGTATTTTGTTCTCTACCAGTCAAGAAACTTTGGGAGTCCTGACTTGAAGTAATCAATAATGCAGTCCCCTGACGCCTAGTAAGGCCAAGCCTAGTGTAGTGAAGAATGCGGTGTAAGGTATTGACGGAAACTTGGATCCTACGAGGTGCGAAACGGTGATAGACTTTTTCAAGAGGAATTTTGTAACTGCTGAGTTTGGTTAAGATGTCTAATGACTCTGAAAATCGACTATTTGGTCCAGCAGATTTGATGATGCTAAATTTGGTGAGTAAGCGGGCGTAACCGGCGAAGGAAATGGGAAGATCTAAATGGTGGGCGGTAAAAACTTTGTTGATGGAGCCAAGCCTGAAATATTCCTTAAGGAGAAATTTTTCGAACTCGGTCGGAGATGTGCTCATGGATGGTTAATTATATCAAGTGGACCCTGAGGGATTCGAACCTTCGACCTCCTCGATGTAAACGAGGCGCTCTAACCAACTGAGCTAAGAGTCCATTTCTATTTGTGCGCGGGAGAGGACTTGAACCTCCACGCCCTTACGGGCACTAGCACCTCAAGCTAGCCTGGCTACCATTACAGCACCCGCGCATAATAATGAACTGATTTAGAATCAAAGTGAGCGGGAAAAGGGATTCGAACCCTCGACCTTCTCCTTGGCAAGGAGACGCTCTAGCCAACTGAGCTATTCCCGCATACGTAATATTTTAACAAGAACGGTGCCGAGGAAGTGAATTGCACACTTATCTGAAGTTTTTCAGACTCCCGCCGTGACTACCTTGGCTACCTCGGCATGCCTGTTAATTATACCAAGAATAATGAGATAATATGTGTGGTTGGGCGGGTGGCGAAATGGTAGACGCACAGTGTTCAGAACGCTGCGAGGCAACTCATGAGGGTTCGAGTCCCTCCCCGCCCACTAATTACCGCTATTGATGATTTGAAAAAGAGATTCTCTTCTGGCCAGATCGAAGGTTGAGGGATGATAAAGCACTAAAGCGGGAAGTTCTTCGGAGAAGGTTTTTTGGAAATCAAAGTAAATTCGCTTTCTTTCTTTTTGATCTAATATTATACGGCCGTCTTCTAAAAGTTTATCGATTTTTTCGTCCGACCCCCGACCGATGTTGGTTGCCTGGGTTGAGTGCCAGTCGCGATATTGATCCGGGTCGGAAGGGATATTGTAGGGAGTCAAGAATAGTTGAAATTGTTCAGGGGTAGACGAAACAACCTTGGTACTGATGGAAATTTTATCTGAGTTTAGCTGTGTTCGAATATTTTCGGCAACCGAGAGAAGTTCTGGGGTGGTAGCGAGTTCCAAGATCACCGCAGTTTTAATTAGTTCCTTGGTTCTCGGAAGATTATAAGGGTAGGTTTTTACCAGAGGATTGAAGCCCCAAGAAACCGGACTAATAGTGGTTAAAGCCTCTGTCTGACCAAGGGTTTTATCCTTTAGGCTGTAGGCGATACCTTGCCTAACATTTTTATCCTTCAGATTGGGATCTTGCTGATTAAAGATCAGAGTTACCACTCGGTTTAAATCAATTTGCTTTTGAATTTTTCCATATTTGACGACGTCCGATTCGTATTCGGAAGGGAGAGCGAGAGCCATGTCAACTTGACCCAGTTTGAAGGCGGTGATGGCTTGTTTGGGAGTCTGAAAAACGTTGAAGTTTAACACCTTGTTTGATGTATTGACAGTAATTTGGGAGATGACGCCGGAGCTTTTTTGCTTGAGACGGATATCGTAGTCGCCGATGATTTTTCCACTTGAGCTCAAAAGAGGAATATTTAACAGTGACAGAAAGGGTGAGAATTTGGTGGGAATTTTAAAACGAATGATGTTGGGGTCAACGGTTTCGACCACAATATTGGGAATAGAAATCTTAATATCGGTAGCATTTACCGCCTTGCTGTCGTTCCACTTTAGACCCGAACGGAGATAAAAAGTATAGGTTTTTCCGTCATCGCTAATATCCCATTTTTCGGCTAATCCTGGTTGAGGTTCGTGCTTGCTATCTAAGGTAACAAGTCCGGCTTTAAGAAAATTGATAATGTACGGAGGTAGCTGACCGGAGCCAAATTGGCCGACAATTCCAATCCGATAGATTGACCTTTTCTCGGGAATTTTTGATAGAAAAAAGGTACCCAAAAGAGCTATCGTGACGGTTACCACAAGACTAAGGATGATCTGTATGGAATATTTTTTAATGAATCCTCTAATAAACCAAATTCTTTCTCGAAAAGGATTAATCATTTCCAAACGGCGATATTTAGAAAAGAAAGAATTAAAAATAGAATTGAGCAGACGATAGTGGCCAGATAAATTATTTTTTCCGGACCTCTTTTGGTATGGAAACCCGATTGAGTGGCAGACGAAAACCCGGCACCAAGGGAGCTATCTTTTGATTGAAGAGTGACCAAAACGATCAGAATCAGCGAAACGATTATTTGAATGATGAGGGTGACTTGCATAGTGTCTAATTATATCCCCTATTCAGAGTCCTTACGAATAAGCCAGATAATAAAGTTGTGGATGAGATTGAGGATACAGGAGGCAATGAGATAGGAGAGAAATATTCCGACATAGAAAGCCGGAAAAACGAATCCCCCCGTACTTAGTCCGGGGAAACTGTATGCCGAGACGGTAATACCGCCGACGATAGATTGAAGTAAAAATAAAGTAATGAGACTGATTACCCATGAAAAGAGATTGAGAGTGATAAGGTTTATGGGTAGAAGAAGTAACTTGATGATGGGTTTGACGATCTTGTTTAGTAGTAGCCAGATGACGGCTGCCGAAAGAAGAGTTTTGGTGTCATGCAGTATGGAGAAACCGGGGTAGATAAGATCTGTCAGGTAAATAACGAGAAGATTGATGAGGATATGGCGAAAGAAAATTTTCATCGTTATTTAAGTATATTACGATATTAGGCTTTTTCGGCGTTGTTTTATGTGGAAGGAGTTGGCAAAACGATGGGCTTCGTCTCTTAGGTTTCGAAATAGATTTAGAACCGGATCTTCGATGGGCAAATTAAGGGTGACAATTTTGTACTCAGAGTCGTAAAAATAGATGGTTTCTTTCTTTTTGGCTAAGGCGATTACGGGAATGTGTGGTGGAATTGCCGGTGTGGCAATGGATAGCTGGGGTATACCACCATCGAGGACGATTAAATCTGGAGTACCCCACTCTTTATGATTAAACCGTCTTTCGATTATTTGCCTCATGGCAAAGGGGTCGGAACGATCAGGCAAGCGAATATTAAAATGTCGATAGTCTTGAGTTGATGGAGCTCCTTTAATAAAGACAGCTAATGAGCCGACATAGTTTTCTCCCTGGAGATGGGCCAGATCGTAACACTCGATTCGAATCGGAGGTTTTTTAAGTAGTGGGTGTTTAAGTTTCTGGACGATTTTATACTGAAGAGCGTCGGTAGCGTCCGAAAGTTTGAGAAGCAGGCTGGAATCTTTGGTACTGAGAATGTAGTGAAGACCGTTTATTTGAGACTTAATTTCATTTGCCTGTTCGTAAGCCTGTTTTTTAATGGCGGTTTTTATTTCCTGGTTAAGAGATTTATCAAGAATAATGAATTGCCCGGAAAGGAATTTTTTTAGTCTACCTAAGTGAGCAGAGTATTTTGAGGAGGTTATTTCTCCTACACAAGCACCGGGGCAGTGCCCCAAGTGGTAGTTAAAGCACATTCGGTTTTGGGAGTTAAAGGGAGCTAGACAAAAACCAAAGATGTTTCTTAGCTGTTTGTATAAAGTTTTGGCTACTGCTCCGGAAGCGTAAGGTCCAAATACTTGACCTTTAAGGTTATCCAGGTTTAGATCTTGGATATCGGTGGCGTGAACAATGGAAATCTTGGTACTCGGCGTGTTGGTAAATATAAGGTAAAGATTTGAACGATCATCTTTGACGATGCTGTTATAACGCGGTTGATACTGTTTAATGTAATTGGCTTCGATAATAACGGCCTCGATATCGTTTTTTACCGGCTTAAGGTAAAGTGTTTTGGTTTGGGGAAAGAATTGGAGAGCTTTAGAAGTACCCTCTCTAAATCCTTCGTAATGTTGTCTGATCCGGCTCTTTAGATTAATCGATTTACCGATATAGAGAGGTTTTTTGTTTTTGTCTTCGAAGATGTAGACTCCAGGCAATGATAAAAGCGAATGCCAAAAAGAGGCCAATTCCGGCGAGAACGTAAGCCTGAGTGGAGGCTGAGCCGACGATAACAGTGGCTGGATATGGTTTTCCATCTAGGTAGATTATAACTTTCAAGTCATCTTTACTGACAAAGGGCTGTTTTTGGGTTTTGATCCTAAATATCCCATCCGAAAACGGGGCTATGTCCATAAACTGTTCGCCGACCTCTATAAATTCGTTACCTGAGATCTTAGCGTTACCGTAGTAGGAAACTCCCGACTGGTTGACAATTTTAAATTCCAGATCGTTTCCTTCTTGTTTTACAAACTCTACGCTAAAGGTGGGTTTCGGAAAAAGAATTTCATCGATAGATTTGATAGCAATACTTTTGAGAGTTTTGTCTCCATTTTTGTATCCACCCGCGGGTACTGGGTACTCAGGATCCATTCCGTGAATGGCAAAAACAATATGGTTAAAGTCCAGTTTGTTAAAGTAATCAATACCCCTTGTCGTGTTAGCCCAGGTTGGGTCGATTTGGATCCAGCTGGCTTTTGTCTTGTCGAAGTATTCCGGCCAGGCGTGAAGTACGTCTTGAGTCAGAGATAATGGCTTTAGATCGGGGTTTTCGGAAATAGCGAAACCTTCCAGCTCTCTGGCATGAATACCCGCCTTTCGAGCTAAGGCAACGAAGACATCGGTAAAGTCGGTACAGATGGCACTAAGGTTATTGATTAGAGACTCGGCGGCTGGAGTTCGCGTTGGTTTTTGGCGGTTAATTTTGGTGTAGTCATACTTCAATTTATCGACGACAAAACCGTAAATTGATTTGGCGGTGGTTAAACTTTTGATTTCCGGAGTGGTAAAGACATTGTTGTCATAGTTCCAAATGGCATTTTTGGTTAGGTAGGAGTCGGATGGTTGGGTTAAAGATGGTTTGGGAGTGAAGTCCAGTTTGACGGTAAAGTCCAAGGTGATATCGAGATTTTCTTTGGGATTTAGAAAGTAAACTGCCAGAACATTACGGTCTTTATCGGTGTAGACACTGCTTGGTTTGGGACTTAGTTTTTGGTAAAAAACCGTTTGATACGAAGTGTCGGGAGGAAGTGCAATCTCCGTTTTGATCCTATCTCGATCCGGATTGGATAAACGATAGTTAATGGTACCCTGATAAAACTGGGTTTTACCAAAAATTGCGCTGATGGATTTGTGACTGATTTTACTGCCGCTAAAATAGTAAATATTATCGCTGACGATGTCTGGTTTTGGATCGATATAGGCCGGTGTTGAAAAACCTTTGGGTACGGTGAGAATCACGGTTTGGTTCGAGACGTTTTCGTCCGGTTCCAATCTGGGAATATCAATTTGCCAGGTATTACCGTGTTTTTGGGCAATATCTCTAGTGTCATACTCAATGGTAAAGGTGTGGTTTTTATCTTTGCCGACTACTTTATTGACAAAAGGAAAGGAGATGGAAGTTTGATTAAGACTTTTAATGACTTCTGGGGTGACATACATCCCTTCGTCTTTTACTTTAATGTTTTCAAGTTTAGTTTCGTTAACGCTGATGCCGAAGTCGGTGGCGTAGACTACCGAGAGATTGTTTTTTTGATTGATGACAAAATTAACGTGAGTTATTCCATCATCTTCAACCCGGTAGTTAATCTGATAAGTGGTGTTGAACTTGGCCAGAGCGTTTATCTGCTTCGGAAAAAATAGCAATATACCGGTAACAAGCATCAGAGAAAAGGCAGTTAGTTTTTTCGTCAATTTAATGGATGATCTTTTTTAATTCTTGGGCAGTCGGAGTATCGTACTTGGTGGTTACTTTTGTTGGAGAACCGGAGGCGATTAACTCTCCACCAGCGTCACCACCTTCAGGGCCGATGTCAATAATATAGTCGGCATTCTTGATGACGTCTAGATTGTGTTCGATGACGATAACGGTGTTGTTTTGATTGACGAGATCAACTAAGGTTTGAACAAGCTTGCTTAAGTCATCGAAGTGCAGTCCGGTGGTAGGTTCGTCGAGAATATAAATTGTGTGTCCACTACCCGTCTTGGCCAGTTCGGTGGCCAGCTTAACTCTTTGGGCTTCTCCACCGGAAAGAGTGGGCGCACTTTGTCCCATTTTAATATAGCCAAGGCCCACCTTTTTGATTGTCTCTATTTTTTTACTGATGGCGGGAATGTTCCTAAAAAATTCTCCGGCTTGATCCATGGTCATGTCCAGAATTTGAGCGATACTTTTATCTTTGTACTCGATTTCCAGCGTGGGATCGTTAAAGCGACTACCCTTACAGGTTTCACAAGTGATATAAATATCTCCTAGAAATTGCATTTCAATTTTGAGTTGACCATCGCCTTCGCAGGTTTCACAGCGTCCACCTTTGACATTAAAACTAAATCGTCCTGGTCCGTATCCTCGGTATCTGGCCTCTTGGGTATTGGCAAAAAGTTGACGGACATAGTCAAAAACTTTTGTGTAGGTTGCCGGATTGCTTCTGGGTGTTTTACCAATGGGACTTTGATCAATTAAAGAGACTCTTTTGACTATATCGGGTATGGTAATGGTGCCAAACTTAATGTCTTCTTTGCGGTGCGTGGGGTTAAGTTTTTGGGAAAGAGCTTCGTAGAGAGTGTCGACAACCAAGGAAGATTTGCCGGATCCGGAAACGCCGGTAACGGTAATGAATTTATTCAAAGGAAACTCGACATCGACGTCTTTGAGATTGTGATGGGTACAGCCGGTTAAGCGAATGGAAGCCGGACTCTCGGTTGGATTTTGGGGTTTGATAGCTGTAATAGATTTTTTACCCGAAAGATATTGACCGGTAAGACAGTCGGAGTTTTTCATTTCATCGATGCTCCCCTCAAAAGTAATTCTGCCTCCGAGATACCCCGCTTTGGGACCAAACTCCACCAAATGATCGGCGCTTTCCATGGTTTGTTGATCATGCTCGACGACAACTAAAGAATTTCCCAGCGTCACCAGGTCTTTAAGTGTTTTGATTAGTTTGGCATTGTCTCTTTGATGCAGACCAATGGTGGGTTCATCCAAGACGTAAAGTATGCCTGTTAGACGAGAACCGATTTGACTGGCCAAACGAATTCTTTGAAGTTCTCCACCGGAAAGAGTACCGGACTCGCGCGCTAGAGTGATGTAGTCGAGACCGACGGACATGAGGAAACTTAGCCTATCCCCTATTTCTTTCAAGATAGGTTCACTGATTTGTTGCTCGGTAGAAGTTAGTTTTTTTGAAAGAGTTTGAAAGAAGTCAGCTGATTTGGAGGTAGACCATGAAGTAAGTTCGCTGATGGAATGATTATTAACATGAACAGCCAGCACTTCTGGCTTTAGTCGCGTACCAAGACAAACAGGACAGGTTTTTCGAATTAAATACTTGGAAATTTCTTCTTTGAAAGTAACTGAGTTGGATTCTTCATAACGTCTTTCGAACTCTTTAGATAAGCCATCAAAAGTCATTTTACGAATGACGCGTTTTCCGTGTCGATTAATTCCTTTGATCGAATATATTTTTGATCCTGTACCAGTAAAGAGGGCTTGTTTTTGATCAGTTGTCAGATCTAAAAGAGGTTTGTTGCCTGGGAAGCCGAGCGATTCCATGGCCTCAAGAACCAGTTTGGCTAACCAAGTTCTGGATTCGAACTGTGAGGCTAAGGGAATAATAGCGCCTTCCAGTAAACTGAGTGAGGGAGAAACTACCGATTCTGTATCAAGGACCATTTTGGTTCCCAGACCGGTACATTCGGGACAAGCGCCTTCGGGGGCGTTGAAGGAAAAATATCGGGGCTCGATTTCCGGAATAGAAATGTTATCTACCGGACAGGCTAATTTTTGAGAAAAAAGATGGTCTTCCATTTCTTCAGGATTTTCCGGAAAGGACAAAGAGGGATCGGTGACAAGACTGACAAATACTTCTCCATCGGAAATTTTTAGGGCCTGCTCGAGAGAATCAACCAGGCGTTGTTTTTCATACTCTGGACTACCACTTACTTGACCGATGACCAGTTTATCGATGACGGCTTCGATGTTGTGGCGATTATTTTTAAAGAGTGAGAGTGTTGTTTGAGTAGAAAGAATCTTATTGTCTACCCGAACTTCTTGGATTCCCTGTTTAGATAGCCCCGGGAAGAGTTCCTTAAACTCGCCTTTTTGACCTTTGACGATGGGAGCGAGTATGAGAAGACGGACGCCTTTTTGCTTGAGGTAGCTAGGATGTGAAACTGCCAGTTCGACGACTGCTTTGTAGATCTGATTGATGTCCTGGGGAAGGATTTCCCGACTACATTTAGGGCAGTGGGGGTGCCCTATACGGGCGAAGAGAAGACGGAGATAGTCATAGATCTCGGTGACGGTTCCGACGGTACTGCGGGGGTTGTGACTCCCCTGCTTTTGGTCGATGAGAATAGCTGGGGAAAGACCCTCGATTTGGTCCACATCTGGCTTGTCCATGACACCTAAAAACTGGCGGGCGTATGAGGAGAGGGATTCTACATAGCGGCGTTGGCCTTCGGCATAGATGGTGTCGTGAGCCATGCTGGACTTGCCGCTACCGGAGACACCGGTAAAGACGACGAGTTTATTTTTCGGAAGGGTCAGATTGACGTTTTTAAGATTATGCTGACGAGCACCTTTGATGATCAGATGAGTTGATGGTGAGATGACAGACATAACAGTCTATTCTACACTGTTTTTCCACAGATTACCCGAATATGAAAATGGATTTACACTACCTACGCGAGGGCTGATTCGAGCTTGATGATGCGTTTTTCGTGATTTCGGAGTATGAGTGAGTTGTCCAGTACCGTATCGAGTTTCTTTTCAACTTCTGAGAGTCTCATTTTTACTCCTCCCATATCGGAATCAAGAATTTCTACCGCTTGGGTTAACCCATCGACTTTTACCTCCAACCCATCGACTTTTACTTTTAATTCCCCGATATTCTCTTCCAGTTTATCGAACCTAGGAATGACGACTTGTTCCAGAGCTTCGAATATGCCTTCAAAAATCATTTCCTTAATTTCCTTCTTATCACCCGTATTCATCATATATTCAGTATAGCAATAATTTTATATCGCTAGGTGAATATCTATCCTCTTTTTTTGCTAATTAGGTAAGATACTGTACCAAGAATATCTTCCCAGGACGATAACCGATCACAAGCCGTTTGTCTGGACCAGACAAACCCTCCCACCTCGACAGCGTCTGCCATCTCAGAACTTTTTTTGCCTCCAGCATGATTCTGTATCCAGTCCACGGCTTCGCCTTTGTCGAGACCTTCTACTTCAGAAATAGCTTCATAATATGTGTCGGCGGTTTTTACCAGTCTTGCTTTTTTAGATTCACTTCTTTCTTTTCTAATTTCATCGTCCAAAATCTCGGCTTGCTTAGTATAGTGCTCGCGCATTTCATCGTCAAAGTCATAATGCTCTACAAAATGGTCTGATTCAAGTTGGGCATGTTCCACGTTTATATATTATATTAAACAGAGGTTGTTTGCACCCTGAAGACTATTGGAGTTTTTTGATGGTGTCGCGGTAGCGGACGGCGAGCTCAAAGTTCCAGGAGTTGGCGGCTTGGTTCATCATTTTTTTGAGTTTGATGACTAAGAGTTTTTTCTTTTGAGGAGTGAGAGCCTCGGGATTGATATCGTCTATCTCTGACCAGCCGTGTTCGGCCAGTTCTTTAATTCGTGGAGTTGGGGCACTCATATCTCGTTTCATGAGTCTCTCACGGATGGGTTTATTAATTCCAGTGGGGGTGATACCGTGGGCTACGTTATAGTCCATTTGGATTTTGCGGCGGCGGAGGGTTTCGTCGATGGCGATGTTCATGGATTTTGAGGTCTTGTCGGCATAGAGATAGACTTCTCCATTTACATGGCGGGCGGCACGACCCATGGTTTGAATGAGTGCGGTAGGTGTGCGAAGAAAGCCTTCTTTGTCGGCGTCGAGTATAGCAACCAGGGAAACTTCGGGTAGATCGAGACCTTCACGAAGCAGATTGATTCCCACTAAACAGTCAAAGTCACCCAGACGAAGTTTGTCGAGGATGTCGGCTCTGTCAAGGGTATGAATATCTGAGTGAAGATACTCGACTTTTAAATGAAATTTTTCTTTGAGGTGGTCTGAGAGATCTTCGGCCATTCTTTTGGTCATAGTCAAAATGAGAGTACGTTCCCCTTTTGCTGTCCTCTTGATGACTTCCTGAGTGAGGTGATCGATCTGACCAATGGCTGGGAAAACGGTGACAGCGGGATCGAGAAGACCAGTCGGACGAATCATTTGTTCGGCCACGGTGGGAATTTTACTCCCGTATGAAAGAGATAACTCATGTTCGCTAGGTGTGGCGGAGCAATAAAGCTTGATGGGAGTGCGAGATTGCCACTCGGTATAGGTTAGAGGTCGATTATCTTTGGCACTGGGAAGACGAAAGCCAAAATTAATTAGATTATCTTTTCTGGCTTGGTCACCATTATACATACCTCTGACTTGTGGAAGACTGATGTGAGATTCGTCTATAACTGTTAGGAATCCTGGCTTGTTAAATTTTTTGGCGTTGTGGTGGAAGTATTCAAGAAGAGAGTAAGGTGCCGATCCCGGTTGGCGACCGTCAAAGTAGCGTGAGTAGTTTTCGATGCCACTGACATAGCCGACTTCTTCCAGCATGGATAGATCGTAATTGACTTTTTGTTCTAGACGATGAGCTTCAATGATTTTGCCAGCGTCTTTGAAATTTTTTATTTGAAGCTCCAGATCACGGCGAATATTGACAATGGCTTCTCCTTGAGTTTTGGGATTTGTTAAAAACAGTTTGGCTGGGTGAATAGTGATAAAGCCAGTACTATCCGGACCTTCGTCTTCAATTTTGGTGAAGTTGTACGGATCGAGAATTTCAATATTGCTCAATGTCGTGCCATCGAAGGTCATGGAGATAACCAGGTCTTTGTAGGATGGATAGAGCTGGACGGTATTCCCGACGGCACGAAACATTCCCCGAGTTAGTTCAGAGTTTGTGCGAGTGTACTGAAGATCAGATAAGCGCATCAGAACGGTATCGCGAGAGATTATTTGACCCTTGGCTAATGGTAAAAGGTTTTTCTCCTGGTCAACTGGTGAACCAATGTTGTAGATACAGGAAACAGAGGCGACGACGATAGTATCGGGACGGGTAAGTAAATTGGCAGTGGTGGAAAGACGAAATTTATCTATTTCCGGATTGATATCGGCTTCTTTTTCGATATAGGTATCGGTTTGAGGAATGTAGGCTTCCGGCTGGTAGTAGTCGTAGTAAGAAACAAAGTAAGAAACAGCATTGTGGGGGAAAAAATCACGGAATTCTTGATAGAGCTGAGAAGCTAGTGTTTTGTTGTGACACATAACCAGAGTGGGTAGCTGAGTTTTTTGGATGATATTCGCAATGGTGTAGGTTTTTCCAGATCCGGTGACTCCCACTAGGGTTTGATGAGGATTTTGCTGATCAATCGCAGTTGATAGTTTCTCAATAGCGCTGGGTTGATCCCCAGTTGGCTGGAAGGAAGACTCTAGTTTAAATTTCATTTACAGGTATTTTACTTTGGATGGAGTGAGATTGCCACGTCGGAGTACCTTCTCGCAATGACGTCATTTTGTGCTACTTGACATTTGGGTAATGTTTGGTAATAATGATTATATGGCCGTAACACTATACAAAAGACAAAGACAGATCGTGGAGTTTATTTCTCAGTTCATTCAAAAGAGTGGCTACTCCCCTACTCTTTCGGAAATTGCTCAGGCAATCGGAGTTTCTTCTCTGGCCACTGTGCATGAGCATCTTCAGGCTTTGGAAAAAAAGGGAGTCATTCGCAAGTTTGATGGGGTTATTCGGGGAATCGAAGTGATAGATAGACCGAGTGTGGAAAATGCCGGTTTAGAGTTACCGATTTTGGGTTTTATCGCCGCTGGCCGGCCAATCGAGCCTTATACCGATCCAAACGCGACTATGAAAGTGTCCGCCTCGATGGTATCGGGCAAAAAACGAGCCTTTGTTCTCCAGGTTAAAGGTGATTCGATGATTGAAGAGGGGATTTTTGACCGTGACTATGTCCTGATCGAGGAGTGCGAGATTGGTGCTGTGAAGGATGGAGATATTGTGGTAGCACTTTTGGAAAACGGTCTGGCTACTCTAAAGAGATTTTTCAGAGAAAGAACCCGAGTTCGTCTGGAACCGGCGAACTCGTCCATGTCCCCTATTTTCGCGATCAATGTCAAGGTGCAAGGTAAATGTGTCGGTGTGATTAGGAAGTATATATAGGTGGAGTGAGATTTACCCGCAAGGGGTATCCAGGAGAGCCACTGAGCACCTCGCAATGACGAGATCTGTATTTGAAGTAAAATAGGCTAATGAAACTAACTATAGTGGGGTTGCCGATTGGGAATGTAGAAGATATCTCGGAGAGAGTCTTGAGGGTGTTGTCAGAGGCTAAATTCATAGTTTGCGAGGATACCCGCATGTTTGGTAATTTATGGAGTAAGTTGACAAGTCTGGGTAAAGTTCAAGAAAAGAAGGCCAAACTCAAGTTTGTTAATGACTTTAATGAACATCGAGTACTCCCCTCCTTGCTAGCTGAGATGAACTTGTTGGAAGAGGCAGTGCTGGTAAGCGATGCCGGAATGCCTCTAATTTCAGATCCAGGATACAAACTAGTAAGCGAAGGTCTTGCCTTAGGATGGGATGTTACGGTTGTGCCTGGGCCCACGGCCGAGAGTGCGGCGCTGGCCGTATCGGGACTGCCAACCGATAAATATATGTTTTTGGGATTTTTACCCAAAAAACCAGGAAAAAGAAGTGAAATGCTCAAATATGTGAAGCAGATGGCAGAAATAATGAAGTTCTCGGCGGTATTTTACGAGTCCACCGTGAGATTAGAAAAGATCTTGGCAGAGATGGTAGTGGTGTTTGGTGGTGAGACAAGAGTTTGTTTGGCTTTGGATATGACCAAAATATCGGAAAAGATTTTTCGGGGAAGTATTTTAGAAATTTTAGAGATTGTAAGAACAAGAAAGCTTAAAGGAGAGGCAACATTGATATTATCGTTGGTGGATGTCCTGCAAGGAGTCTCCTCGTAGGACTACCTACAAGGAAGACACCTTTCAGGAAGAGATATTACTGCGGTCGCCTAGGCGACCTCGCAATGACGCTATGAGCGGAGGATTAGGTTTTTGCCGTTCATTTCGGCGGGTTGGGGGAGATCCAGGAGGTTGAGAATGGTGGGGGCGACATCGCCAAGTTTGCCGGATTGTAGCTGAAAATGATAATCATTGAGATGGTAAATTATGAACGGTACCGGATGAAGCGAGTGTTTGGTGTCCACTTCGCCGGCTGAATTTAGAAGTTCTTCCGCATTACCGTGATCAGCGGTGATGAGAAGATAGGAATCAGTTTCTTTGGCGAGATTTATGAGATTCCCCAGAGCTTCGTCGGCCGCTTGAACTGCTTCGATGGTCTTGTCGATTTTACCGGTATGCGCCACCATGTCCGGACAAGCAATATTGAGAATACCAAGAGAAAAATCGGTTTCTTTAAAGTGTTTGGTAAACTCGCCGATTAACCTGTCGGTAGACATACGTGGCTGAAGATCGCTGGTGGAAATATTGGGTGAATTGATAAATAAACGCGCCTCTCCGAGAAAGGCATCCTCGCTTTGGCCATTGAAGTAGTAAGTAACCATGGCAATTTTTTCGGTTTCGGCCGCTCTAAGTTGAAGCTGTTTTGAGTTGGAAACGATTTCTCCAAGAGTGTTAGTGATAGTAGTTAGGGGAAACATAACCGGATTGGAAAAAGATTCTCGATAGTTGGTCATGGTGACGAATCGTAGATTGGGAAGACCCGAGTTAAGAAACATTTCGGTCAACTGTTTTGGACGGTCAGTTCTGAAGTTGAAAAATACGACGGCATCACCAGCTTTGATTCGAGTCGTCTCTGAGTCGTCGCCAATAGAGGCGGGAGAAATAAACTCATCAGTAACTCCTTGAGAATATAGTTTTTCTAAATATGAGCCAGCCTCTTTCTGGGGAACATTATCGGATCCGATTAAACAATCAAACGCCTTTTGGGTTCTTTCAATATGATTGTCACGATCCATAGCAAAGTAACGACCCATGAGTGAAGCAATTTGACCAGTTCCCAGCTCGACAACCTTTTTTTGGACAGCCTTGATTTGTTCCAGGGCATTATGAGGATCACTATCGCGACCGTCGGTGATGAGATGCAAGTAGACGTGTTGAAGATTATGGTTTTTGGCAGATAACATGAGGGCGTAGAGATGTTCATTGAAAGCATGAACTCCGGATGAGCCGATGAGGCCTAAAAGATGAAGGCGAGAATCAAAAGAAGAGAGATGTTTAACGGTATCAAGGAGAGCTCGATTGGTAAAAAAACTGCCGTCGGCGATGGCCATGTTTATAAGCGAGAGATCTTGGTAGACGATTCTGCCGGCGCCGATGTTTAGGTGACCGGTTTCACTATTGCCATCTTGACCTTCCGGTAGGCCAACAGCCGGACCGGCGGCTAATAGTTGGGTTTGGGGAAAATTTTGGAGTAAATAATTGAAAGTCTGTGGCTTGGCTCTGGTGATAGCGTTGCCTGGTGAGTCAGGCGCGATTCCCCAGCCATCGAGAATACAGAGGATAACCTTTTTCATGAGGTGGGGTGGAGGCTTTCTAGGTATTCTTGAATAAAGAGTAGGCGGTTGTATTTGGCGACTCGCTCTCCCCTACCGGGAGCGCCGAACTTGACAAAGTCAGCTCCAACTCCGACGGCAAAGTCTGCCAAAAAGTCTTCATCGGTATCGCCTGAGCGGTGTGAAATGATAACGGAGAAATTATTTTTTTTAGCTAATTTGATCACGGCAACAGTCTCCGAAATAGTGCCAATTTGATTTGGTTTGATGAGGACCGCGTTGCAGGCACTTCGTTTGATGGCTTCTTCGAGTCTGGCTTTGTTAGTGACTAAAAGATCGTCACCAACGATCATCAGTTGTTTGCCTATATTAGCGAAGAGATTTTCCCAGTCAGTCCAAGCTTCCTGATCAAAGGGGTCTTCAATGGACAAGAGACTGTATTTTCGGTTTAAATCGATTAAAAAATCCCCCATTTGAATACCGGTCATGGGGTCTTTGACATCGCTTATTTTATATTTTCCACCCTGAAAAAAAGTGGAAGCGGCGATATCCAGTCCCAGATAAAGGTCTTCGTTTAATTTGTATGGACTGGCTTCGATAGTTTCGACCAAAAGTTCGATGGCATCGGTGTTGGAAACTAAATTGGGAGCGTAGCCACCCTCATCTCCAACAGAGGAAGTAGCCTTTTTTTCGATGAGAACTTTCTTGAGTAAATGATATAGTTCGCTACCCATCTCCAGTGAGGCAGAGAAAGTCTTTCGGCTGGACGGAATAACATGAAACTCTTGAAAATCAAGATTACCGGCTCCGTGCTTGCCGCCATTAATGAGATTAAAAATTGGGGAAGGTAGATGAGTAGGTGAAGCAGGTGGAAAACCATATTTTTGAGCTGCGTACTCGAAAGTAGGTATTTCAGCGCAGGCGGCTCCCAGCTCAAAACAGGCTTGGGAAACCGATAGAATGGCGTTGGCCCCTAGTTTTGATTTGTTGGCTGAACCATCGGTATTTAAGAGGATTTGATCGATATCGTTTTGTTTTAGAGGATCTTGGCCAACAATGTATTTACTGATGATTTGATTAACATTGGCACAAGCTTTTAGAACACCTAGACCACCAAACCGGTTGGGATCACTATCTCTCATTTCGTAGGCTTCTAAACGTCCGGTTGAGGCGCCGCTAGGTATGGAAGCGACGGCACCATGGGCGTTGTCTGACCAGACGGTGGTCTCGATGGTGGGATTGCCGCGCGAGTCGAGAATTTCTCGAGCGTAGACTGATTTTATTTTACTCATTTTAGTAGACGTTTCTCTATTTGGGAGATGACACGGCGAGTATTGTCGACAGCGTCCGGGCTAACCGAAACCGATGTAATACCCCAACCGACCAATTGTTCTACTAAATCCGGATATAGGCTAGCGGCCTGACCGCAGAGAGAGCTGGTTATGTGATGTTTGGCGGCAGTTTTTACAACCCGCTCCAAGGCCCAGGTAACGGCGGGATTTCTTTCGTCGAATTCGGAAGCGACAGTTTCGTTGTCGCGATCCGTTCCCAAAATCAGCATGGTGAGATCGTTACTGCCGATGGAAATGCCATCGATGCCAACTTGAATGAAGTCTTCAAGTAGAATTACATTTGAAGGAATCTCGACCATCATCCAAAGCTTAAAAGAGTTTGATCTGGTCAGTCCGCTGGCAGAAATAATTCTTTTAACTTTGACAAGCTCTTCGACTGTCCGGCAAAATGGCACCATGAGGTGCAGATTTTTGTAACCCATTTTGTTCCGGACAGTTTTAATAGCTTCCAACTCGAGATTAAAAACAGACTCATCACTCAGATACCGGTAAGCACCCCTAAAGCCGAGCATGGGATTGGGTTCAATTGGCTCATAATCTTGACCACCGATTAGATTGCGATACTCGTTGGTTTTAAAATCCGAAGCTCGGTAAACGACTGGCCGATCTCCAAAACTATCGGTAAACTTAGCTAAGTTTTCGGCCAGGTTGTGAATGAACACTTGAGATTTGCCGTCTCGAATCATTTTTTTTGGGTGGACCCCGATCTGAGCCATCATAAATTCAGCCCGAAGAAGTCCGACGCCATCAGCGTTTCCTTGAGCCACCAAGGAGGCCAGATCCGGCTCTCCGAGATTAACGTAAACTTTGGTAGCGGTTTTGGGAAATTCTTCTTCTTTGAATTCTTTGGTTTCGACTACTTTGACTTTTTCCGGAACGCCGTTATAAATGGTGCCGGTTGAGCCATTGACAGAGATCAGCTGATGGTCTTTGAGAATCCTGGTGGAGATCTTGGTTCCCACCACGGCCGGAATGCCTAGTTCACGAGAGACAATGGCGGCGTGAGAGGTCTGACCTCCCTTATCGGTGACGATGGCTGAAGCCCGCTTCATAGCCGGGACGAAGTCCGGTGAGGTCATCTCGGTGACCAGGACGTCGCCTTCTTTGACACGGTTTATTTCGCTGGCCTTTTTTATCTTGACCACTTTACCCACTCCGATGCCGAAGGAGGCCGGCTGACCTTGAAGTATTTGTTTTAATTTGATTAGTTGGCCTTCCGAAATTTTTTGCTGGCTCTTTTCTAAGTTAAGAGTAGTAATGGGTCTGGTTTGAACCAGAAATATTTTGTTATTTTCGACGGCGAATTCGCTATCTTGAGGGAAAAAATAATGCTGATGAACTTTGAGCGACAACTTAGCCACTTCGATCACTTGCTCATCGGTAAGTTTTCTGGCAAAAACTTTTTCTTTAGGCACATTGATTTTTTTGACCCCATTGGGAATTTGTCTGACCTCCATGATTGTTTGCGGAACCGATTGTCTGGAATGAATGGTTAAGCTATCTTTGTTGACGATGTAATGATCGGGGTTGACGACTCCTTGAACGATGTAATCACCTAGTCCCCAGACAGTTTCCACGACTACTTGATTTTTGTTTCGACTGACCGGATTGACTGAGAAAACGACACCGGAAACCTCGGACTGGATCATAAGCTGAACGGGAGCCGCCAGCAAAACTTTAAAGTGATCAAAACCCTTGGTGGCGCGATAAAAGATGGCTCTGGCTCCCCAAAGTGAGGCCCAAGCCTGTCGGATGGCCTGAATCAGATTTGATTCTCCCTGGATGTCGAGATATGACTCTTGTTGGCCGGCAAAGGAGGCGTCGGGAAGGTCTTCGGCGGTGGCCGATGAACGAACCGCGACCAAGGGTCTCTGGTCACCCGGTTTCAGATCTTGATAGCTTTCGAAGATTTCGTCAATGAGATTTTGAGGGATATCGGCCGTGTTGATGAGGCGTTGAATTTTGATCGAGGCTTTTTGTAACTCTTTTTGATGGTTGACGTCTGTTTGTCTAATAATTTCTCGGATTACCGGCTGAAGAGCGTTGTGGTCGATGACAGACTGATATGCTTGAGCGGTGACCACAAAACCATTGGGTACAGGTAGGCCAAGACAGTACATTTCTCCCAGGTTGGCACCCTTGCCTCCAACTAAGGAGATGTCTTCTTTGCTAATTTTGGAAAATGGAAGTACCAGGGCAGGCGTGGTGTTCATGTTTTAAAGTAGTCTACCCAGAGATTGGTGGCTGGGTTTACTTTGTTAACGATACTTAAATAATAACTAAAAGAAATCAAAAAGACCAGTGACTCAAAAACTTGGAGAACCGGATCCGAAGTTTCCGGCTTGATGACAGTGACCCGATACTTTTGTTGAAGAAGAATATCCTTAGTTAAGACTATTTTCTTTTGAAGGACTTCCGGATAGAGAGAAGAGTTGAGGATGATGATGCTGGATTGATCTTTCAACCCCTGAGGGTATAAAAATCCTTCCAAGAGATGATGATTTAAGTCCGGAAAGCTGAAGTTTTCCGCCATCGTTTTAGCCGATTCGTTAAGAAAGTTGGCTGTTGACCGACCGACTCCTTCGAGATGGTTGGCACTAAAAATAATAATACCCTGTCCTTTGTGTTTGGCGGCGAGGGTCTTGGCCGGATTTTCGGCGATGTCTTTGTAGATGCTCACCATGTCTAGAACACGTTCGATGGTACGAATAATTTCTTTGACGTCAAAGTGTTTTTGAGATGGTGGATTTAGCCGGAGTAATAAACCAATAACTCCTCCTAAAGATAGGCCCAGACCGGCTCTGGGACAGTGCGAAGGATTAAATTTTTCATCCAATCGTATCAGGGGGTAGTGTTCGGTCTCGGCTAAACTAGCCATCTTACCTCCGGAGGTGATGACGACTATGTAACAGCTCCTCATTTTGGCGTCCGAGGCGCAGGACAGAACTTCTTCGATATTGCCTGAATAACTGGAAAGAATGACTAAGGTGCTTTTGTCGGAGTAGGCAGGAAGTCTATAGTTACTGACGATTTCAAAGGGGACATTGAGAAGAAATGGGGCGAGAGAGTGGGCGATGTAAGCAGAAAGATTGCTGGCACCCATGCCAACAAAAACAATATTTTTGATTTTGCTCGTTTCAAAGTTTAGACTGACAAACTGAGCTACCGTCCAGCCGGACTCAAATTGACGACCAACTTTGGTTAAGGATCCGTAGAGATCACTATCGTCGATTTGCCGGTAGTTTTTTGAATTGTCCAGAATGTTCATGATGTTAGGGCGTAACCGTTGATGGTGTCTGTCCAATCAATTTCGAGGTGTTGCCTGAGTAAATTATTTAATTTATCTTTGGTTTCATTGTAAAGCTTTTGATCGGTTCCTTCAAATCTAACGGTGATATAAGGACCGTTTTGAGAGGCTCGAACCACCACCATGACTTTCTCTGTATCAAGCCTAATGCCGTCAATATCAATAGCCTTGGCTTCTGGCCAGGTAGCGACCAAGTCGTGCCTAATCCGATTCTCCACCAGGTCAAACTTGAGATTGTCCGGTACTCCCAGTTTTATTTCAGGACTACTAATATGGGTTTCAATCGACGAACAGGCGTCGGCTAAGGTTTCGTGGTGTTTTTCTAAAAATGATAGTAGTCTTAAGCAGGCGTAAGCGGCGTCGTCGTGACCAAAAAAATTGTCCATAAAGAAAACGTGTCCGGAAAGTTCTCCTCCAAGCAAGGCACCGGTTTGTCTGATTTTGGCTTTGATATATGAGTGTCCGGTTTTCCACATCAACGGATGTCCACCAAGTTTTTGAATGGTATCCGGAACTGCTCGAGAACAGAGATTGTTGAAGATGATGGTAGCGCCGGGAATGTTTTCAAGGACATCGACGGCAAAAATGGCGGTGATCGTGTCCATCCAATGAATTTTGCCGGTACCGTCGACGACAGACATCCGATCGCCATCGGCATCAAAAGCAAAACCCAAGTCGGCTTTTTCCTGAACTACTCTTTTAGACAAGTTATTCAAAACGTGGATATCGGTAGGGTCGGTGCCGTTGGGGAAGGAGCTGAATAACCAAGGATTTTGGTGAGTGACTCGACAGCCAGCTCGACGAAAAAGTTTTGGATAAAATTTCCCAGACGTATTATTGAGAGTGTCAATGACGATCTTCCATTTTCGTCCAAGTTTGAAGTAACCTTCTATGTGTTTCAGATAACCGGGAAAAACATTTTTCTTGGAGTTTATACCATGGCCTACCGAAAATCTTTTCGCGTCAATAATTTGTTTTATTTCCTGGATTTCATTCAAAGCCAGAGTTTCAGAGTAGCTCTTACCCAGTTTTAGACCATTAAACTCTTTGGTGTTGTGAGAAGCGGTGATGATAGCACAGGCCTTGGTGAGGTAGTGGTATGAGGAGAAGTAGACGATTTGACTGAGAGAAAGCCCGAGGTCTATCGTATCGATGCCGCCATCGTTTAGACCCTTAATGAAGTATTTGGAATAAGACTTGCTGGTGGCTCGATTGTCCCGACCGACCGGGCATAATTTTATTTTCCTTTCGACCAGAAAAGTAGCGTATCCCCTACCAAGTAGGTAATAAATTTCCTTGTTTAGATCTTTCCCGACCAAACCACGTATGTCATAGCCACGAAAAATATACGGATTTAACTGCATTAATTCAGTATAGCAATAATAAAACACCCTCGATTAAGAGGGTGTGTTTAGTATTTATTTATTTGCCATTGCCTTGGCTCTTATCTCCAGAACTTCCTTAATGACTTCTGGTTTACCAATGGCTTTGGACATATCGTTGGAGATCTTACAAACGTCTTTCCATGGTCCGTCACCAACTTTTACAGCGACCAACTTGTTGACAATGTTGTATGCGAAAGGATTTGACCAATACTTGCCAAGTAACGCAGCTGATTTAAATTCACCGGCTCGGTACTCGACTGTATGAATTATGTCTTTCAAGGTTTTCATACCTTCGCTGGTAATTATTTCCTTTTCACGGCTATCAATACCCAATCGCTTATACATACCTAACTTTTGGTCAACATACCATTCAAACGGCCATGAGTCATGACGAGATCCTTTGAATTTCCGAGCTTCGTCTTTGGTCATGTCCATATCTGACCATTCTGTCCCCCAGGTATCGTCTAACCAATAGCCCAAGTTCTTGCCATACATATTGAGCCAAATTTCTCTAGCTTTTTTATTCGCATTTTCTACACCCCAGACACCTGCGCAAGTCATGGGGTATTCGTGCCCCATGGTACCCATGATGGGGAGACCGTGTGCCCAGGCCATGTCAATGAAAGACTCGCCAAAAAATCCACCTTTATCCCCCACTCCCTTTTTATACTTTTGAAGGATACCAAGAACTTCATCGTGGTGATCTCGAGACAAGGCTCTTCGGCCTCCGCCGTGAGAGTGGGTCACGCCTTTTTCTTTGAGAGCTTTGGCGTCGTGATGAATTCGATCTTGCCAATTTGATTCCGGCTTGTAACCAAACACCTTAGTAGTCAAGTTCGAAATATCAAATAGTGAAATAATTTCGTGATGTTTGACGGTGTGAATTGGACCTTCGTAAAAAATTCGAAGGTCTCCACCCTTTTGACTGAGGTCTATTTGACTGCTATCGAAATAGAAGACTCTGTCGTACCATTTAATGTATTCATCTGGTAAAAAGGGATATTTTTCGGCAAGATATGACGCAATTTCTGGACGAGCAGGTAACTCTTCGTTCTCGACAAATTTATCTTTAAGTCGATCTGCAAATCCATCGGGATAATGGGTTCCGTTGCGATCTACAAACATATATCGGCCTTGAATTTTCATTCCCATTACCATGTTCAGCCACCAAAGAATATATCCTACCGATAACTTGTAGCCATCAGTGGTGTAACGTGTTTTTTTCAACGTCATTTGTGCCTCCGATTGTGGGACTGTTCTCAGATTTTTAGGGTGCGTACTATTACTAGGGGGTATTATACCACATAGTGTATATAAAACACTTGTATGTAAGCTTATTCGACGAAGGTGAGGGCAGTCCCCATTTTGCCGGCACGGCCGGTACGCCCGATACGGTGGGTGTAGTCGTCTAGGGTGGCCGGAGCGTCGTAGTTGATGACGTGAGAGATGTCTTTAACATCGATGCCTCTGGCGGCGACGTCAGTGGCAATTAATATCCGAATTTGATCGGCTCGAAACCTTCGAAGGACATTTTCTCGCTGGTTTTGACGCTTGTCTCCATGGATAGCATCGGCCGGAAAACCGGCTTTTTGCAAAGCGATTGAAATTTTTTCGACCCCAAACTTGGTTCGACCAAAGATCAAGACCTTTTTGAACTCTTGTTTTCGAAGCAGATCACTTAAAACCTCCATCTTATTACCGTGAGTGCGGATGATATTTTGGTCGACGTTGTGAGAGGTAGGACCGTTTTTGACGGAGATCTTTAGGGGATTCGTTAGAAATCTACGAGCAATGTCTTCGACCTTTTGATCCAAAGTAGCTGAAAATAGCAAAGTTTGTCTTTCTTTGGGTAGAAAAGACATTAGTTCAGTGATTTCTTTGATAAAACCCATATCGAGCATGCGATCGACCTCGTCCAGAACGACGGTACGAGTATTTTGAAGATTTAAGGCACGCCGATTATAAAGATCTCTGAGCCTACCCGGAGTGCCAATATAAACATGTGGGCGGCGTTTGAGATCCTCCAATTGTCGACGAATATCGGAACCGCCAATGAGGACACAGGAATAAATCGGTAGGTTGGTGGCAAGAGCCCGAATTTCATCTCGAATCTGAATGGCCAACTCACGAGTGGGAGCCACAATTAGACAAGTTTCGTGAGGGTTGGCCAGTAGTTTTTGAATTATAGGTAGAGCGAATGCGGCTGTTTTACCGGTACCAGTGTCGGCCAGACCAATAATATCTTTACCGTTAAGGGCGTGCTCCAAGGCTTGATCTTGGATCTGTGTGGGGGTGATCATCCCCTTGTTGGCAATGTTGACGTGAACCTGAGTATGAAGATCGAAGTCAGCAAAAGTATGATTGATAACCGATTCTGACTCGGTTGGCGGGGTAGCGGCGCAAATAAAGAATCTCTGATCGAGGGCTTTGGGCATAAACCGATTCCCGCCACGGCGGGCAGGACGTTGAAAACTGTTGCCGGCAGGTCTGAAACCACGATTAACGGGCCTCCGGCCATAGGACGGGCGTGAATTAAACATATTTGTTGGGGAATTCCCCGATTGTCCTCTGGAAAATAAAAGCTAGACAATCGAGATCGAGTCTACCTCAGGGCTAACAGCCCTACCTAAGAACAATGATGGGTTTATTATAGCATATAAAAAGCCCCGGGTGTTAATCGGGGCTAAAATGAGACTATTCAGGCTCGGTAGGAAAAGAAACAGGCACACTCCAATCCGGTTCGAGGTCGCGATCAAGAGCTTCTTTACGAGCGGCAAGGACTAAACCCCAAAGTCGCATAGCCTCGCCATTCACTTTGTAGGTTTCATAGCGCCGACCGGTAGGAATCAAGTCGCTGATGCAATTCTCAGAGATACAAGTGCCGTCATTACAGATGGCGGATCCACCATCCACAAAGGCAATAATAGCTTCGGTTTCTTCGAAAACCGGTAGATAACCCTCACCTTTTAAGATGATGATTTCATCCCCAGACCGTAATTGAGCAATTTTTTGACTTAGAACCGACGTCATGATGCCTCCTTGAGATATGAACGTACCTGCGTATTGTACTAAATGCTATAGAAGAATTGCAAGAGAAGCTGTTCTAGAGGCAGGGACGAGAGACCGGTCTTAACCCTCTTGTCGATCTGATAGAGTCGGTTATGTAGATCAAGTAGTTGGTTTAGAGTAAAGAAGGTTGCCTGGGAAGTGATAAGTTTTTTAGGGTAAGGAGAAAGTTTTAGATACGAGGCGCCGGATTTGGCTTGGATCAGTAGACGAACTTGACGGACGAGCATGGCAAAAACGTATTCGGGCTCATGACCGAGTTCGATTAATTTATTCCAACCTGAGAGAATCACCTGAGTATTTTCGGGGAGAAGAGAGTCCAAAAATTTGAAAATGACCGGATTGATATTGAAGGCTTCGATCTTGGCTTTGGAAAATGGTTTTAAGACGGCCTCGGTGAGTTTTTTGGATTCGTAAAGAATAATCTCTGACTCGGAACCTGTGACGATAGATTGGATCAGAGCGTCTTTGGTTTTGGACTTAGTCCCTCCCAGTAAATTCTTGATAACCAAACAATTTTTGACGCCAAATAAATTGACGATGCTGGTATCTTGACGCAGTTGAGCCAAATCAAGCTCGGAGGCGTCTTTGACCACGATCTCTAGCTGAGCCGTTTTGGAGACTTCGATTAGCTCAGTGAGCCGTTTGTAGGAACTAAGAGTGTCTTCTCCGTGAATGAGAGTGATCATTGAATCTGATTAATATATAGCACAAGATTATGGTAGAGTTTTTCTAAACTGATAAATAAATTTATCTGGTCCCCGATCAGCTCCTGCGTAGTTCCGATCGATGATTTGGCCATATCAAACTGAGGAATTTCGGTAGTCAGTAGCGGTTCTCCTTTTTGAGCCAGCACGGAAAGAGTGGCAGAAAACTCTTTTTCTTTTTGATTGTTGTCTAAAAAACTAAACTTTTGGAAGGGACCGTCTTGAGCGTTTAAGAGGAAAGGGGTGACGGCCACAATAGAGGGATCTGACCAGGCTTGTGAGAACGCATATTGATAGTAAAGGGCTATCTGGTGGTCGGAGAGGTATTTGTTCGACCAACCGGTTTCGGTGATGAAGACCGGTAATTTCTTCTGGGTAAAATTTCTAAGATACTGAAGATCGTATTTGAAGGAGTCGATTTTGTTACTGCCGGATAAGTCAGGCCTTACCGTGAAGTCTGGGTTGGCGTAAGCGTGGGAAGTCCAGCCATCCAGTCGGTTAAAAATATCTGGTTTGTGCTGAAACATACGAGCGAGATAGGTTTTCCAATCGATAGAATTTCTCCGATCGGTGGCGGCGTTGTCCAGACCGGCCGGAAGAATAAAAAAGTCTTCCGATCTTGTTTTAAAGATATTGATGGCGTTATCCAGAATATCGGCATAGTTTTCGGGACTAAGAGTTCCGCCATATTCATTGGAATGATTGACTTCGTTAAAGAAAATGAGATATCTATTCTGAACCGGCCAAATTAGATCATTGAGGAAGTTGGCAAAATCGATCAGGTCGTAGTCGTTTGGCTTGATCCAGTTCGATCCCTCGGGGACGGTAGCAATACGGATAATCGGAATGACTTTTTGTTTGACGCATTCATCGAGAAAGGTTTGCCATTTTTGAAGATTTCGATCATTAGCTTGAATGGGAATGGTGACATAACCCCAGGCGGCTTCACCCTGTCGATTGATAATTTTGGCGGCCTGAGACAGCTCTTCAGGAAAAAGCAGGTGAATACCAATTTTATTATTGGGGACAGATAGAGGATCGTAGATCGCCAGAACTTTACCCGTCAGGGATAGGGACAAAAATAGATTGATAATTATAGATAAAATGCGCACAAAACGATTATACGTGAGAAATCTTTAGGTGGTCATAGGCCTTGGGTGTAGCGACCCGACCCTTACTGGTTTTGGCGAGAAAGCCTGACTGAAGCAAATACGGTTCGTACAGATCGGTAATGGTCTCAAGAGATTCGGAAATCAAGGCGGTCAGAGTTTCCAGTCCGACCGGTCCTCCCTGATGTTGCTCAATAATGGCCTTTAGAAGTCTGCGGTCTGTTTCATCCAAACCTTCGTGATCGACTTGATAAAAATCGAGGGCGGTTTTGATATTGTTCGGTGAAGTAACCGAGTTGTGTTCGACGAAGGTGTAGTCACGCACTCGTCGTAAAAGCTTCAAAGCAATGCGAGCAGTACCACGGGAACGTTTGGCAATTTCCAGCGCCGATTCATCGTTTAGTTTTAAGGACAATTTTTTAGCCGCGTTTTGAATGATACCTTGAAGTTCTTCAGGAATGTAAAAACGAAGCCGATGCACGATACCAAAGCGATCTCTGAGTGGAGAGCTTATTTTTCCGGCTTGAGTGGTGGCCCCCACCAAGGTAAAGGGATTGAGATCGAGACGAAGGTTTTTGGCCGCCGGTCCCTTACCTAAAATGATATCGATAGCGTAATCTTCCATGGCTGGATAAAGAGCTTCCTCGACGGTTTTGTTTAAGCGGTGGATTTCATCAATAAAAAGGACGTCGCCTGGTTCCAGGGCCGTCAGTATCGAGGCTAGATCTCCGGCTCGAGTAAGAGCCGGACCGGAGGTAATTTTCAAATTAACTCCCATTTCATTAGCAATAATGTGAGCCAGTGTGGTTTTACCTAAACCCGGTGGACCATAAAGAAGGGTATGTTCCATGGGTTCCTCTCGGGACTTAGCCGCCGAAATGGCGATCTTGAGCGACTTTACGACTTGCGGTTGGCCGGCAAAATCAAGCCAGTTGGACGGTCTGATGGATTCGGAAGGATTGATCATTTGTGAAGTAACTTTAGAGCAGATTTAATTTGAGATTCTAGTGGAAGCGAGTTGTCGATCTCTCCCATAATCGGAGCAATTTCTTGTTTTTGGAAACCAAGAGATATTAGAGAATCGATGATCTCGGATGATCCTTCAAGATTCTTTAGATTGATCTCTCCTCGACCGACTTTTGATTTAAGATCGAGAATTATTTTTTGAGCGGTTTTTTTGCCGACGCCGGTGATAGAGGTAAAGAAGCCAAGATTGCTGGTTTCAATAGCTTTAATTACATTTTCCGATCCGGTGGCGGTTAAAATGGCCAAACCAATTTTAGGTCCGACTCCGAAAACCGAAATAAGAAGCTCAAACAAATCTAGGTCTGTGACAGCGGTAAAACCAAAGAGAGAAAGATTGTCTTCCCGAAGATGAGTGTGAATAAAAAGTTTGGCTGAATCTTTTTCCAAAAAGGATAAATTGCCGGGAATAAAAACGGTGAAGCCAATGCCGCTCACAAAGAGAATTACTTTGCCTTGGCTGGCATACTTTATTTTGCCTTCAAGATAGCCGATCATGGTTTCATTCTAACACGGTCCCATGCTGACTATTCGGGCTTTTTACTGGTACCATTTATTTGACTCCAAATTGTTTTCTGGTACAATATGGCCTGTAAGATAAATCGCACCATAAAATACTGGAGGCACAAATGGGATGTATTGCTAAGTATATTTTCACGGTACTAGCCTTGTTAGGCTTTAGCGCACTAGGTTGGATCACGATTGTACCTGGAGCATCTCTGCTCTGGGCTGCTTTCTGGGCGATTCTGATTATGGCCCTGGTTGATCTGGTCTTGATATTGGTAAACCTTTTGTTGCAAGTGGTTGCCCTACCTCTATCTATTCTGACCGGTGGCGTACTTGTCTTTGTAATTGATGGTATCTTCAAATACACAGGCTTGTATGTTACGTCGTACTTATCCGGTTTGTTTGTCCTACCATGGATTTTAGGAGCTTTATGGTGGCAGGCGCTCATAATTGGTTTTGTTTTCGCCGTAATTGGTGTTGTCTGTGCGCCACGATCGTCCTCCTCATCCTCAAATTAAAAGATCTTCGCCTGACCCTGTCGTTTGACGGGGTCTTTTTATTTCTGGTATCTGATTATCTAACCCGAAAGGCGTGGGTGAGAGCAATGGCCACTGCATCGGCGGCGTCGTCCGGTTTAATTTTCTCTTTTAGATGAAGAATCTTGCCCACCATAAACTCCACCTGGCTTTTTTCGGCTTGACCATAGCCGGTAAGAGAAGACTTGACTTGAAGGGGGGTGTACTGGGAGATCGCCAAGCCTGATTGCTGACCCACCAGTAAGATTACACCTCTGGCCGCGGCCACATCGATAGCTGTTTTGACATTTTTTTCGAAGAAGAGGGATTCAACGGCAAGAGCGTCTGGAGTATGAAGATTGATCAAGTTTTGAATAAAGTCGTGGATTTTGAGGAGCCTTTCCGGCAGATCCGAGTTAGCCTGTGTTTCAAAACAACCGGAATCAATATAGCTGTCAACCCCTTTATCATGGCTGACTATCCCCCACCCCAACCTACCTATTCCAGGATCGATGCCTAAAATCTTCATATCTACATTCTACACAACCAGAACTGTTCGATTGAGGTTTTATTTTAGCCAGAGAAAATGATAAAATATGAGCGTGGTTTGTTGGGTCATCCCGATAGATCGGGACAGGATAGCTTCAGTCTTAGCCAAAGGCTGATCCGCCTCTGGCGGAGGTTAGAGCATTCCGCTTTGCGGAAGTGTCGCGAGTTCGATTAAAATATTAAGATGGGTCAGTAGCTCAGTCGGTTAGAGCACCTGCCTTTTAAGCAGGGTGTCCCGGGTTCGAGTCCCGGCTGACCCACTCACGGCCCCGTCGTCTAGTGGTTAGGACGTCAGGTTTTCATCCTGAATATCGGCGGTTCGAATCCGCCCGGGGTCACCTTTAAGAAAAAATCGTCAGTACTCTGACCCATCGCCCGTGCGCCCGCTCACGCACGGAGCGATGCGAAGGGCTTTTTTAATTCTCCAGTAAGTTGTTTATCTTTCAAAAAGTAGTTCGAGCCGATGTTTTTAGCGAAGATTCACAAATCTTCGCCAGTGGTATCCGGTCGCGCGACTTTTTGCGCCTTATTTTTTCCACAAATCTCTGATGGGACAAGTACCTGTGTAGAGAGAATTCTCTACTTCTTCTCTAAAAATATACAAACCAAGATTTGTAGGTCGAAATTTTGTTATTCTAGTAAATTCTAAACGTTGCGAAATTACTTCAGTCTCAGTATCAATACAGCCAAACTCAAGTAGAGGACGAAGAAATCCGTGTTCTATATCCGCCTGATATGCTCCATTGTAAGTATCCTCTGAATCGATACAATCATCTATACAAAAGTTGTTTATTAGCGATTCTTGAAATTGTTTGAACTCAATCCATTTTGTTCCGTTTGATAAAAATATTCGCCACAAAATATTTTGACTTGCTTGGAGAACATCCAAAAATGGAATACTGTTCCTTGTATCCATGCTTGGATGAAAATAGTCCCAACTCAATCTCTCAAAATAGTGAAGGACCATCTCTTTGTACTGAATCAACCTATCATTATGGTTAATGTAACCTCTGCCGTTTTTTGATAAAAGCAATTTTTCCTTTCTGTTGTAGGTCAAAAACATTACCTCGGCTATTTTCTTGATTTTGTCGATATCCTTTAACTGCCATTCGCCGACTATTTTCCAGTCATATTTAGAATATTCAGCAATTCTATCTTTAATACACTTCATTGTGTCAGCCAAAGAAACAATGTCTTTTCTGGATATGTTACCCTTCACTGTTTTGGAAATTGGTTGTCTTTCAAGATACCTTAAAAATGCCAAGAAATCTTGGAAAAATACTACATCTTTAATATCTGCAATTAAATCCATACTGTCTTATATCTTGGCCTGCCCGTCCCCAATTACAGTCTGACCAAGCATGTTGTTGTAAAGCGCAAATGCGTAATCCTTTTTATTTGGAATATTGGACAGAATCATTTCGGAAAGCGTCTTTCTCATCTCCAATACTGACCTTTGGTGGGCTTCTTGGACAGTGTTCCCTTTGATGATAGTGGTTGCCACAAGATTTGAGGGTTCTAGAAATAATCTAGCTAGTGGGTCTTCTTTGGGTCTGAAGACAAATTTATTACTAGTAGCAAAAGAAAAAGACTTTGTGTAACCGATAAAAGCTTTGACTCCCTTGGTAACTAATATCTGACCTAGATTTTCACCGGCATTACAACTTCTGGCGTATATTATTAAACCTAGAATGAGAGTGGGTTGGGTTTCATCGTCGAGTAAGACTTCATCGTTGTACCCACAAATTTCATCTGAAGATCCGTGTCCGTTCAGAAATAAAAAACTTAGATTGTTGGTTGTAAGATATTGTTCTAACGACTTTCGATCTGCTTTCTTGCTAAACAAATCGAATATGGAGTGCCCTTTTGTTTTGGCGAACAAAATCACTGCCTCTGACCATAAAGAAATATAGGTGGTAATTTGATCGTGGTTTGGCCGAGTGATAATAATTCCGGCCATAATTTTAAAGTGACATTATATTTTCCATCAATTTTCCACTCGCCAGATCTCTCAGATATGTCATTTGCATATCGATGATTTTTTTTCCCGTATCGTCACCATTTTGGACACTTTTTATCATGTCTGACTTTGAAAGTTTTTTATCGCCACCAATCATCAAGCTTGATTCATCCGAGATAGACTTGAGTCTTTCGATAACCAAGCTCCTTATTTCATCATCAGTTATTTTTTGCGTCATTTTAGAATGTTTAGATCAAATAATTTTTGAAGAATCTCAAGTCCTTTGGTTGTACCATTATCTAGCTCGAACTTTGCTATATTCCATGTTATCGGCTCACCGTCAATGACGATGCATATCTCTGAACGCAGTTCTAGAGGAAGGTTCGCGTAAGACTGGTAAAATTTAGTTTTCTTCTCGTCCATCAGGATTATTTTATACCCTTTCTTATCTCCATGGTGAATTGCGTTTCGTGAAGTTCGAGTTGAAGCGGAGTAATTTCCCAAAAATCATATCTTTCATCTTCAAAAATCTCAGTGTGTGAGGGTGCTCAACGTATCCTGCCAGGTGAATAATCTCCAGATACCATTCGCTAGTAAGAATTCTTCTTAGTATTTTTTGGATCGATTTGTACGGACAAGGTCTCATTTCGTTCAGATAAAGCAGCCCCTTTGCTTCGACTTTGTGTTCTTTGGCAACTTGGTTTAATCTGATGACAAAGTCAACCAACCAACCCTTCTGTCTTTCATAATCTTTCTTTCTTCTGGACAACTCATTTGGTGTAATATCTGTCAGAAACCAATTGACTGCATGATAGGTTTGCTCTCTGATATTGCCGTCCGAACTTTGTATGGTTTGAAGTAAAAATTCCGAACATTCTTCATAATACCTTGCCCCTAGGTACATAAATGGTGATTTGAGTCCCTTGAGAATAGCAACCTTGTGCACCGAGCTTTTTACACAACTATAATTTCTAAATGCCCAAAACAGTAATTCTTTGTACTCAGAAGGAACTCTCTCTTTGCTTATTTTGGGTAATTTTTCAATATAACAAATTGCCTCTTTTATTTCTTGCTTATCACCTATTGAGAGTTTAATTATTAATTCGTCTATATTCATAGTTAGAATGAAAGGGTTTGTTATTATTGTTTACGCACATTATAAACCAGTCGCTATCTTGAATCTGTGCCTGCGAAGCAAGCACTTGGCCCATAGGCCAATGCTGTCTCAAGGATTTAATACCCACTGATAAAATAGGTTTCCTATCTGTGGGTATTTTATGGCGAGATTGAAATTCGAGCCATATGTTGAGAGCTTCGTCCGCCTAGGCGGACGAACATAAAGATGCGACAGCGATAGCTGGCGCTAGCTCGTAGAGAAATTCATTCCGACCGAGAGTCAGTGGAGTGAGATTGCTTTGGTTCGAAGTATCGAAACTCACATTGACGACGAGGGCGGGATACCGAGTTCGTATGGCTCACTGACAACCGCAGTTGGAGGTGACCTGCCGGCAGGCAGTGGTGTCGCGCGACGGTATACCCCGCGGCAGGCGGGGTTGGCGAACCGCGAGGCAATTTTGCCGAGCGGTGAGCCAATAACTAGTAATGGTCCCGAAAATAAGTTCGAATTTCGTTGTAACACCTCACCTCAAAGAAGTTTCGCCCAGATTTCTGGGATATCGCCCGTGCGCCCGCCCACGCACGGAGCGATGCGAAGGGCTTTTTTAACTCTCCCGTAAGTTGTTTATCTTTTTCTAAGTACCAAGACTCCCAAGCTTAGTTGTTCGAGATTGCCTTGACTAACACCTTCGATCTCTTTCCAATCACCAACCTGAATATCAAGGTTGTATTTCCGAGAAAGATCTTTCATCTTATTTTCTGAATGATAATATTTTGTTGTCTCTGCGCCTTCCAAATGTCCCGCACTGGGGTTTCCGGATTGTTTATAGAAACGAATCGTAAAAGTGTCACCATCTGTCATTTCTCTAGTTTCATCTAGAGGAAATTCTTGACCATTGTAAAGAAATCGTGCATTTGTAGATGAACTTTTTAGTTGAGGACTAAGACTGCTCAGAGTGGCAACAAACCTACCATTTTTTTTAAGTTTGTGACTAAGTAATGAAAATAGTTGATCAATATTCTCAATGTGTTCAAAAGTATACTTCATAATAACCAAGTCAAGACTGTTGTCACCCAAGGTACTCAGATAGTCCAATATTTCCATTTCAATAAAGGAAATTACTTTGTTACGTTCTTCCAGATTTGTCTCTCGCAAATACCGTTTGGCTTGCTCCAACATCAATTCTGAAACATCAATCCAATCGATATGACCGTTAGGTTCTTGAAGCAATTTTTAAAGAGAGCCTCATATCTATCAGGATGAGCTCCTCCCCCTAGTTCGGCCACCATCAAGGGATTGGGTATATCTTTTATCTCATTAATAATAATTCTATCTACTGCTTCCGCAACCATGTAGTTCTTTTCGTTTTGTTCTAGTTTTGAAAATGATTCCACAGTGTTGGGATTGAAGTACATTTGCAAATGTTTGAGTTTTTCACCTTTAGTCATATGTTTGTTAATTATAAACCGATAATTAATTGCACGAATTGTTGTATGAGGCACTTTGACCGTAAGGTCATATGCTGTCTCAAGTACCAAATACCCACTGGTAAAATATTCTCTTAATCAGTGGGTATTTTATGGCGAGATTGTTAATTTGAACCATGTGTTGAGAGAACCCGCCTACCGGCGGGTAAACCGGCAGGCAGGGCCAATAACTAGAAGTTTTGTTATAAAAAGGTGCCCATAATTGGACACCTGAGAGTTAGATCAAGTAGTGTCTCGTAGGGAATGTAGATCACGTACGTTCCGATGTATTCCGGTGCGACGAAGATGAAGATCAATTTGTGGCTGGTATATGATTGAAGGTGTGAGGCAAATGGAGATTCAACTAAGTACTAAACAGAAAAAGTGGTTTAAAAAACACAAGTATAAGCTTGGTGCGGTAGAAATTGCCGATCATTTAGAGATTTCGGTAAGTGAGGCAAGAGATTTACTGGGTATAAAAGAGGAAATGTTTGTTCCTCAGAGTTACGAAGTACAAATTTTAGGGGTAGTTTTGGTGATGGCTTTTTTGGTACTTTCTACCAGCCTGGGAAACGCCTTTGTCTCCGATGATATTCCGGCGATTCTGAACAACCCCCAATTAGGAACATGGAGCCTTGCCACACACGCCATTCTCGGATTTTGGGCAAATATGGTTCACTTTCTGATAGCAAATACCTTTGGAGTGATGCCTTGGGCTTTCCGTTTGGCAAATATTGTTTTTCATCTGGTAACATCGACGTTGCTTTTTTTGATCGTTCGAAGATCAAACCCATTTCGAACAGCCATGATGGCTTGTCTTTTTTTTATCGTAGCCCCACCCATTCTGGAGTCCGTGGTGTGGATTTCGGGTATGCCTTATGCGTTAGGGGGAATGCTGGCCATGGGGAGTTTGTATCTTCATCTAGACGACAAGCGCACTCCACTTAAAAATTTTACAGAAATCGGCTTGTGGACGATGACGTTGATGTCAAACGAAAAATACGTTTTTCTACCACTGTTGTTACTCTGGTGGGACTGGTATAGAGGCAAACTTGTAACAAAACGGTGGCTTCTTATCGCCTGGTTCGGACTGGCTTTGGTGAGAGGGTTGGAAATGTTGTCGGTACTGGGAGAACGGATTGAGGTTTTAAAAATTGAGAACTACACCACTATTGGATCATGGGACAATCCAATTTCTAAATTTTTGATCACCATTGGTTATTATATTTGGTTATATTTGTGGCCGGCTGGATTGACATTGTATCACTCGGAACTGGACTTGAGTCTTCCTAACTTACTTAAATATGGCAGTCTGACAGTAATTGTCGGTTGGTGCCTAATGATGGTGAGTAAAAGGAATCGAGACGTATGGTTTTGGATGGTATTTTCGATTTCGTCTCTACTGTTGTTACTCTTGCCCATTCGAGTAGGGTCGCTCGTAGCTGAAAGATATGCCTATTTGATGTTTGCAGGTTTGGCGGTGATTTTAGCTATCTGTCTTGATAGTTTGTTTTCAAATAAAAGATGGAATAAAACACTTTATGTTTTTGTCGGGGTGGTAGTTTTGGCGATGTCTTTGAGAAGTCTGGACCGAATTCGAGACTGGAGAACGGCCGACACCCTCTGGTTTTCGGCGGAATTTATTTCTCCAAGTAGCTCGCAAAATCATAATAATTTGGGAGACGCCTATGCCAATCAGGGGAACTTGGTGAAATCAATTGAGGAATTTACCAAAGCAATCGAACTTAATCCACTCTACGCTGACGCTGTTCACAATCGAGCAAACTCCTATCTGAAGCTAGGTGACGTGGAAAAAGCTAAACAAGGTTTTACCGAAGCGTTGCGACTGAACCCAAAACTGTGGCAATCAAAAGCAATGCTAACTGAGATTGAGGCGTCTGGAAAGTAGCTAGTTCTTAGTGTATAATGGACACATGGTAAAAGGATATGATGTGACTAAATATGACAGACCGTCTTTGGCCGTAGATGTGTTGTTATTTACAATTGATTCCGACCACCTTAAGATCTTATTGGTTCGTAGAAAAGACGAGCCCTTTAAGGACTCTTGGTCACTTCCAGGTGGATTTGTGAAGATGAACGAGTCTCTGGACGAAGCGGCTGTGAGAGAGCTGGAAGAGGAAAGCGGAGTAAAAAATGTCTACCTGGAACAGCTCTATACCTTTGGCAGTCCAAAACGCGACCCAAGGACTAGAGTAATTTCGGTAACCTATATGGCTCTGGTAACCAAGTCACATTGGTCTTTGCGAGCTTCTGGTGATGTTTACCAGGCAGAATTTTTTCCCATTGCCGATCTTCCCAAACTGGCCTTTGACCACCAAGATATTTTCCTTTACGGCTTGGAGAGACTTCGAAGTAAGCTGGGGTACACCAATATCAGCTTTGGTTTGTTACCCGATCATTTTACCTTGACTGATTTGCAGAATGTTTATGAAGTTATCCTTAATAAATCGCTTGATAAAAGAAACTTTCGTAAAAAAATGCTTTCGATTGATTTACTGCTACCGGTGGGGGTAAAGTCCTCAGGCGGAGCTCACCGACCGGCGGAGCTGTATCGGTTTAAGAAGAAGGAGATCGTGTATACGGATTGATGATGGAGTTCAACAGGGCCAGGCCTTGCAGATCTGGGACCCTCTAAGGCCTGGCCCTAAGAAAGTTAGCGGTGGCGGCGGAAGACGTTTTTACGTGAGGGACGGCTGAGTATCTGTCCCATTAAATGTGGAGCGAGCTCACGGATCCACTCGGGCTTGACCAGAAGACAGTTGCTGGCATAGGCCTTGCCATGAGTGTTAATAAATATTTCGTCGGAGACCAAAATAGCCTGCGGTCCAAGATTTTGTCTAAAATAGATTGATCCAGGGTGAATATGAATATCTTCCTTGGTATTATCCAGCTTTCGATAGCATGATCGGCCGGAGTATTTCATGAGGTTGGTAATTAAGCCAGCAGTAATGGCTTTCCCCAGTGAGTCTTCATTTACCTTGTGTTTTAAACTGTCATCTACCGATAAGTGGTGATTTTTCAAGACATCCAGCAGTTCCAAGCGAACTTTTCTGGCTTCTTCCAGAGTTTTCTCGTTTAAATAATTGGCTTTGGCCCAGTCACTATCATAACCGCTTTTGACATACGCGTTCCAGATATTAAGAATAACCATAAAGTCCGAATCCTTTTCCTTTTTATATCTCTCATGGAGACGCTTAGCTTCTCTTTCCTGAGTGATTTCTTCCGGACGAATGAAGATATTTTTTCCATCCAAAAAAGAAGCGATAGTGCAGATCTTGTTGAGACAATAGCTATCCGGTCTAGTGGCTTCGATAACCATCCGTCCCAGCCTTGGATCAATCCCCAGATCGACCATAAACTCACCTATTTTGGTTATCTTCCCCCTTCCGTCCAGAGCACCTAATAAAGTGAGATTTTTGATGGCTTGATGAATGGCTCCGCGATTGGGAGGATCGATAAAGTTAAACTTTTCAATATCTTCTATACCAACCTTTTTCATAGCTAGAACTACCTGACTTAAATTAGAACGTTCTATTTCCGGGGATGGAAATTTTTTTCGACGCCTCAAACTGTCCTCGGTAAACAATCGATAACAATATCCGGGGGCGGTTCTTCCCGCTCGACCTTTTCTTTGGTCTAGACCACTGAGAGCGTGTTCTACCAAAATTAGTTGCTCGATGCCTGTTTTGGGATCAAAACTGGTTTGTTTGATCAAGCCGGAGTCGATAACGTGAACGATACCGTCAATGGTGACCGATGTTTCAGCGATGTTGGTTGAGACGATGACCTTTCGATTTTTTGAGGGTAAAAAAATCCTGTCTTGTTCTTCCGGTGACAACTCCGCGTGAAGAGGAAGAATATCCAGCTTAGTTCTATTGGTCAGAGCTTTTAAATATTCGACGGTGGTGTTAATTTCCTTTTTTCCAGGCATAAAGATGAGAACATCTCCGTCCAGATGATTTTCTAATAGGTACTCCACCTTATCGGCGGCGGCCTTCATATAGTCATATCTCCACGGGATTTCTGGTTCGTAAAATACTTTTACGGGAAACATTTTCCCGGGTATTTCAGTCGAGTTATCTTTATCTTCTAAACCGATGTATTCGGCGAACTTATTTCTCTCGATGGTGGCGGAGGTGATGACCAGTCTAAGAGGTTCCATGCCTGTGCCGATACGAGTATTGTTGACATCGATTAATAACCCGAGGCAAAGATCGATGTTTAAACTGCGTTCGTGCGCTTCATCGATCATGATAATAGAGAACTCGGAAAGAAAAGGATCAAATTGAATTTTTCTCAGGAGAATACCATCGGTCATAAAAGTAATGTCGGTACTGTCAGAGGTAAAATCTTCAAATCGCACATGATAGCCGACTGATCCCCCCACATCACAGCCCATCATGTCTGAAACTCTAGTAGTCACGCTTCTGGTGGCTACTCGTCTGGGTTGAGTGACGCCAATCTTGCCGGTGAGTCCCAGTTCGTCCCTCAGTTCGAGAAGTAGAGGTGGTAGACAGGTCGTCTTTCCGGAGCCGGTTTCTCCAATGAGAACAAAGTTTGGATGCTCTCGTATTTGTTCTCGAATTATTTTTCGAAGTCTTGCCACAGGGATATGTTCCAGTTCACCAAGTACTTTTTCGGGGTTTCTTTTTTCAGGTGACATTGCTAGCGGACGAAGATCTTTTCCTTGCGGACAATCTTTTTGGGACCCTTTTTGATCTTTTTGACTTTGACTACTTCTACTTTTGGAGCATTTTTGACCTTGATCGGCTCTGGACGAGTCTTTTCGGCTTTTGTTTCTCCCGATTCAGGAGTTTCGATCGTAGCCTCGACAGGAACCTCTATTTCGGCCTTTTGGCCTTTTTTGACGAAGACATCTTTAACTTTGGTAGCCTTTTTACCTAAGAGAGTTCTTAAGAAGTAGAGTTTGGCTCGACGGACCTTGCCTTTTTTAACGATTTCGATGCCGGTGATGGTGGGAGTATTGATGGGTAGGATTTTTTCGACACCCACACTGCCGGTAGCAATTTTACGCACGATAATGTTTTTTCCGGTTCCTTTACCACGGATAGCAATAACAATACCTTGAAATATTTGAATTCGGGTTTTTTCACCTTCTTTTACAGCCAACGACACTTTAATGGTGTCACCGACACCAAATTGAATCTTGTCCTGCCAGGTGATTTGATTTGCCATTGGCACATTCTACCAGTCGTGGAGGATTTTTTCCACCTGTTTAGCCAGGTCATCGGTGAAGTCAACCCTGTGAGGAAGAGTAATTTTTTTAATATTGTTGGCAGACTGGATAACGATGACCATTTCGTGTTCCCCGGGGTGTCTTTTGAGCAAATCCGAGACTGTCTGCATCACTTCCTTGGGGGTTCCTGACTTGATGAATATTTCATGTTGCAGTTCCGGGGGTGTCCGTTTTAAATCGATAAGGGTAACAGATTCAGCCACAATTTGAAGTTTGTCCTCTCGGTTGTCAACCTTCCCCTTGACAACTAGAGGTGAGTCTTCGATCCAGATTTGGGGGTTTTCGGCAAATAACTTAGGGAAGATAATACAGTCGATAGTGCCGGTGTCGTCTTGCAGGGTAGCAAAGGCCATCTTGGAATTGTTTTTTTTGGTGTTTACCAGCTTTACTCGAGAAAGGATGCCGGCAAGAGCCACTGTCTGGTTTAGATGAAGAGTAGCATCTAGAGTGGATATTTTATGGCTAATAATGTCCGACGCCTGACGGACAATCTTCTTGACCGGATTGTCTGAAAGATAGAAGCCTAGGAGTTCTTTTTCCAATTTTAGCTTATCTTCCAGAGTCATTTCTGGTATGTTGGGAAGATGATCGGTGGTATCACTGTCTGTCTGGTCGGTATTAAAAAGACTGACTTGATTTTCATCCTTTCCTTTTTGAAGTTTAACTGAGTTTTCCCGAATTACAGGGAGAGCTGAAAGTAGTTGAGCACGATTGCCAAAGCGGTCTAGCGCCCCGGCCTTGATAAGAGACTCGGCGACTCTTTTGTTTACTTTTTGTAAATCTACCTTCTTTAAAAAGCCGGTAAATGAATTGAAAGGTACGTTTTTTCTGGCTTCCAAAATAGCTGTAATAGCCGAGATTCCCACATTCTTTATGGCTGAAAGACCAAAACGAATAGCCTTTCCGGTATTCCTAGCTCGGCCTTCCGGTAGCCATTCAGATTCTAGGAGGTCAATAATGGTAAAGTCCGTCAGGGATTCATTCACATCCGGAGGAAGAACTTTAATTCCCAATTTTTCACATTCGGCGATGGCTAAGACAATCTTGTCGGTATCCCCCGCCTCGACAGACATCAGAGCGGTCATATATTCAACTGGATAGTGTGTTTTGATATAGGCTGTCCAATAGGCGACAATGCCATAAGAAGCGGCGTGGGCTTTGTTGAAGCCGTAAGCAGCAAAAGTTTCTATTTGCTTGAATAAATTTTCAGCCTTTTCATGAGGAATATGTGAGTGAGTGACACAACCATCGACAAACTTAATGTGCTGAGCTTCCATTTCTGAAACAATTTTTTTCCCAATAGCTTTTCGGAATTTATCGACTTCTTCCCAGTTGTAGCCCGCTAGTTCGATAGCCATGAGCAAAACATCATCTTGATAGGTGATAATACCGTAGGAGCGATCTAAAATTTTTTCCAACCCGGGAACAAAATATGTGATCTTACTTGGGTCATGTTTTCTGGCTATATAATCCGGAATACTACCCATGGGACCAGGGCGATAAAGGGCCACCATAGCCATGACGTCTTCAATTCTTTCCGGCTTCAGATCAATTAAGTACTTTGTCATTCCACCGCCGGCCATTTGAAAAACTCCAAAGGTTTCTCCTCTGGATAACATAGCGAAGGTTTCTTTGTCATCCAGTGGTAACTTTTTGATATTAATCTTAACGTCATGTAATTTTTCTACCAGCTTAACGGAATTAGCTAAAATAGTTAGGTTTGAAATTCCCAAGATATCCAGCTTGATTAGCCCAATATCTTCGCAGGCATGCATTTCGTACTGAGTAATGACCCTGTCCCCTCCACCGGTTTCCGTTTGAAGCGGGGTAAATTTGACCAGATCGTCTGGACCAACAATGACAGCGGCGGCATGAACGGAGATGTGACGGGCATTGCCTTCAACCTTTTGAGCCAGACTAAGCAGTTTTTTGATTTCCGGATCGCTGTCCCTCGACTTGGCTAGTTCCGGTGTGGTTTCTAAGGCTTTTTTTAGAGTCATCGGAAAACCCTGACTACCCTCGGGAATCATTTTGGCTATTTTATCGACTTTTGAGTAAGGCAGACCCATGACACGACCAATATCGCGAACGGCGGCTCGAGCCTTCATAGTACCAAAGGTACATATTTGTCCAACTTTTTCGGCACCATAAGTATCGGAAAGGTATTTGATGAGAGCGTCTCGGTGAATATCGGCCACATCTAGGTCAATATCGGGGGGTGAAGGTCGAAATGGATTTAGGAAACGCTCAAAGGGAAGGCGAAAATAGAGAGGATCAACGGTGGTTATGCCGATGCAGTAGGAAACCAGAGAGCCGGCGGCAGAACCTCTGGTGTTGGTATAAATTCCCCTGTCATTCGCAAAGTTAATTATACCGGACTCAAGGAGAAAGTATGGTGAGTAACCCTTTTTTTCGATAATTTCCAGCTCGTAGTTTAATCTGACGGTTTGTTCTTCGGTAACTGAGCCGAATATTTCCTGGCAACCTTGGTAGGCTTTTTCGCGCAGTACTTCACCGGCGGACTTGCCTTTGGGTAAGCCTAGTTTGGGAAAATACCACTCTCCCAGTTTAATTTGAACGTCACAACGGTCGGCAATTACTTGGGTGTTTTCGATGGCTTCGGATAGGTCGGTAAAATCAGCAGACATTTCCTCCGGACTTTTGAGATAAAAATCGGGGGTGTCGACATAGCGCATACGGTGAATATCGTCGAGCATTTTTCCGGTTTGAATACAAACAAGAGCGTCTTGAGCGGCGGCATCTTCCTGATTTATATAATGTGAGTCATTGGTGGCAATAAGCGGGATGCCCAGATCCCGAGAGAGCTTTACTAAACTTTCGCCATTTTTTATTTCGTTTTGGTGAAGCTCCAGAAGTTTGGGTTTTATTTCCGAAGGAACTTCCGGGGCGATGGCGTACTTATCGTAGTGGTGACGCTGGAGTTCGATAAAAATATTTTTGGAACCAAAGATCTGCTCATATTCCTGGAGTTCTTTTTTGGCTGAATTGTAACTTTCCTCCAAAAGAAGTTTTTGGATTCTACCGGCTGGGCAGGCTGTAGTACAAATGAGACCTTTGGAGTACTTTGCCAAAGTCTCTTTGTCGACACGCGGTTTATAATAAAAACCTTCGGTGTAGCCGAGGGTCACAATTTTCATCAAGTTTTGATAGCCCTCAAAATTTTCGGCTAAGAGAATCAGATGATTGGCGTCGGATTTGGTTCTGTCGAATCTGGATTCTTTAGCTAGATAGATTTCACAGCCAATGATCGGTTTAATTTCTTCCTTGGTGGCTTTTTTGTAGAACTCGATGGCTCCGTATAGCGAACCGTGGTCGGTGATAGCGACGTGAGTTTGCCCGAATTCTTTGGTTTTGGCGACCAGTTTGCTAATTTTACTGAGTCCATCTAAAAGGGAGAACTCGGTGTGTACGTGTAGATGGGTAAACTTTGGCATAACTCTCTAATCTTGGATGATAGCGCTCATTTTTACAAGAGCTCGGTGATGAGTTTGGTCAGAGTTTGGGGGTTGGCGGAGCCATGGGTAGCTTTCATCGCTTGGCCAACAAAAAAACCGGCTAAATTAACTTTGCCCTGTCGGTATTGATCCACCAGTGCCGGATTACTGGCCATTATTTCACGAATGACTTTTTCCAGCTCTCCCCTATCGGTAGTGCCGACTTTGGTGAGACTCAGATACTCGGCTTTGACATCACCGGTCGTGCTTAATTTACCGTTCACGATTAAACTGGCCATTTTTTTGAGGTTGACTTCTGGATCATCGGCCAGACTTTTGAGGCGTTCAATTGCCACGCGATTTTGATTGCTAATCAGAATTTTGGCGTCTTTTTTTTCGACTCCAAGAGAGACGAGATTCTCAATTGCCTGCTCAGGTAACAGAGGAATCTCCAGTCTTAATTTTTCCACCAAATCTTCTTCGATAATAAAGGGGGGAATGTCCGGCTCGGGGAAGTAGCGATAATCTTTGGCTTCTTCTTTGGCGCGCTGGAGAAAGGTAACTTTCTTGATCGGGTCGTAACCGCGGGTAGTTTTGTTGGTGGTCGATTTTTCGACACCTGTTTTTTCGAATTCTTCGACTTGTCTTTTGATTTCGTACTCGATCGCTTGGGAGGCGTAGTTAAAGGAGTTGATATTTTTAATCTCAACTATGGGAGTATATTTGCCACCGATGTTCAAATTGATCGTGGGTTCGAGACGCATCTGGCCTTTTTCCATGTCGGCGTTGGATACACCTAAGACGCGGATAATTTCGTGAATTTTCTTGAGATACTCTTTGGCTTCGGCACTGCTCTCCATATCCGGGCGAGATACTATCTCCACCAAAGGAACTCCACCACGATTGAAATCGATCAAGGTGACCCTCTCTCCGTTTAACTCGGTGTGCTGAAGTTTACCGGTATCTTCTTCCAGATGAACTCTTTCGATGCCAATTTTTTTGCCTGAATCTAACAATACAGATCCATCGGAACAAAATGGCTGGTCGTACTGACTAATTTGATAACCTTTGGTCAGGTCCGGATAAAAATACTGCTTACGATCAAACTTGGAAAGTCGATTGACGGAACAATTGAGAGCTAGACCAATTTTGATGCAGGATTCAATGGCTTTATTATTTGGTACCGGAAGGGCTCCGGGGAGACCAAGGCAGACAGGGCAGGTTTGAGTATTTGGTTTTTTACCAAAGTGATTGGCGGGGCAACCGCAGAACATTTTGGACTTGGTTTCCAGCTCGACGTGAACTTCAAGACCAATTATGGGAGTAGTTTTCATGAGGTTTTTTCTAGATCGGGGAACAAATTATAAGAAGTGTTTCGCTGATAACAATCGGTGATCATCAGAGCTTTTTTCTCTTGAAACTGATCACAGGTAATTTGTAAGCCAATAGGTAAATCGTCTACGAAGCCACAGGGTACGCTGGCTCCAGTGAGACCTGCGACGGAACTCTGCTCCAAAAGTACATCTTCCATCTCACCAAACATCGGTTGACCTTTAGTGGCCCCGACCGGAAGAGCCGGACCGGGAGAAACGGCGCCAATGAGGGCATCATAGGTTTTAAAAATCTTGGTGAATTGATCTATCATTTTGGTACGTACAGCTTCAGCTTTTTTGTAATAGGCATCGTAGTAACCGGCAGAAAGTGTGTAGGTTCCCAAAAGAATACGTCTCTTGGATTCCGGACAAAAAGCCTCCCTTGAATGTCCGAAACGAATGCCATCAAATCGAGCGAGATTGGAGCTGATTTCCGAACGAGAGATAACAGCGTAAGTACCGATCGCGTACTTTGGATCCATGAGAGATACCTCTGTAACCGTAGCTCCCAAGGAGCGAAGTCTGTCGGCGGCGTCTAAGATGAGCTGTTTTACATCTTCGCGCATGGTGGGTAACAGGTATTCTTTGACCAAACCAATTTTGACTCCAGACAAATCTTTTTTACCCAAAAACTGCGGATAGTTTTCGACTTCTTTTGGGCTAGTGGTGGCGTCCAGTGGATCTTTACCGGAGATAACATTAGTAATGAGAGCGGTGTCGACGATAGTGCGAGCCAGAGGACCAGGGGAGTCCGTTGAGCTCGCCATCGCAATTACACCGTACCGGCTAGCCCTCCCATAAGATGGTTTGAAGCCGGTGACACCGCACCACGCGGCTGGCTGACGGATGGAGCCGGCAGTTTCACTGCCCAGAGCGGCGGTGGCGAGCTGAGCGGAGATAGCAGCCGCCGAGCCACCGGAAGAGCCTCCGGGGAGTCTTTTAGTGTTCCAGGGATTGAGTGTGGGTCCAAAGTCAGAGGTCTCGGTACTACTACCATGGGCAAAAGAGTCCAGGTTGGTTTTACCGAGAAAGATGGCGCCTGCTTCAAGGAGTCTCCTTGTAGTGGTAGATTCGTACTGAGGTAAATATCCCTTAAGAATGTTTGAGCTGGCGGTAGTGGAGAGGCCTAAAGTTAAAAAATTATCTTTAATGGCCATGGGGATTCCCAGGAGATCTCTCGTAATCCCCTTCTCCGCGATTTCCCTATCGACGGCAACGGCTTGAATTAAGGCCTGATCGTTAAGAGCCAAAAAAATATTTAATTTGGGATTATATTTTTCAATGCGATTTAGAAAATGGCGGACCAAATCGACACAGGTAAAATCTCCCTTTCGGTACCCTTCGTGGACTTCGGCTATAGTTAGTTCGTGTAATTGTTTCATATGATGCGGGGAACAACAAAAAAACCTTCGTGAGTTCGAATAACCTCTCGCAATGCGGTTTCTTGGGGAAGAATTCTAGTTGTATCGACGATGTCTTCGCGGGTAATATTGCTGAGGCCTGTGACTTGGTAGGTGGCCGCCACTTCTGAGGTGTCGATCTCGTTTAACTGATTAATGACGTCGACCGTTTCGGTAAATTGACCAGCAAAGAGCTCTACTTCGCTATCTTGAAGTTTGAGATGAGCCAACTTGGCAATCTTTTTGACCTCTTCCGGTGTAACTATGACTTTATGCACAATCCAATTTTAGCAGTATTAGTCCTCATTTAGAAAGTTGGGGCTGAGGGAAATTTTTTTGTTTTTGACATCGTAGGCGACATCACAGACGTTATTTAGTAGATCGTGGTCGTGGGATATGAGGAGAACCGTACCTTCGTAATCCACCAAAAACTCTTCCAAGGCGGAGACAGATTTAAGATCCAGGTGATTTGTTGGCTCATCGAGTATCAGAATGTCCGGATTGGTGTAGAGAAAGAGCGCCAATTGAAGACGGGCTTTTTGGCCACCGGAGAGAGTCCAGATTTTGGATTTGATAGTGTGCTTGTCAAAATAGAACTTGCGAAGAACCGCGGCGGCCTGATAATCGGCAATAGGAAAACGTTTGGTAAAACAGTCAATGGGAGTGGCATCCTTGTCCAAGGTTTCGAGATGTTCCTGGGAATAATAGCCAACCTTGAGATTCTCCCCTATTTTGGCAACACCCTCGGAGGGCTCCAGCTGGCTAAGGATTAATTTGATTAAGGTTGACTTGCCGGTACCATTCGGAGAAATCAGAGCAACTTTCTCCCCCACCTCAATATATAGAGAGGCTTTTTCAAAAATTGGGTTATCTGGGTAAGAAAAACTTAAATCTTTGACCATGATGGCGATTTTGTGCTTGATCTGTTTACCGGAAACTGAGGTACTGAGCTCGATGTGAGAATCCCTTTTCTTGGGATCTTTGACCATTTCGGTTTCAAAACGAGCCAGACGTTTTTCCAGGGCGTGGTAGTATCGTGCCGCTTTGGTCCCGCTGGCGGCTTTTTGTCTGAATCTTTCGACCAATTCTTTTAATCTTTTATGCTCACGATCTTGGACATGGAAGAGGTGCTCTAGATCATCGCGTTCTTTTTGATATTCCAAGACAAATTTTTCATAGCCAAATGGGTAAGTACGGATACTGCCGTCTTCGACCAGCCAAGTATGTGTAGTAATTTGCTTTAATAAATGCCGGTCGTGAGAAATCATAATAATCAGACCATCAAAAGCTTGCATAGCACTAGCCAACCACTGTTTATTTTCGATGTCGAGATGATTATCGGGTTCGTCCAGAAGAAGTACATCGTAAAGACCGGAATATATTAGATCGGCCAGGAGAGCAATTTTCTTTTGGCCACCGGAGAGAGTCGGGAGAAAGTCAATTTCTTGCTGAAGATAGCCAATTCTGGGTTCCCCGGTCCACTCAATGCGGCCACTTTCTTGTTCTTCCAGATCGGCAATTATTTTTAGGAGTGTTGTCTTGCCAGAGCCATTATCCCCAATCAAGGCCACAATGCCGTTGCTTGTATGATTCAGGGTGACATTTTCGAGTAAGGGCTGGCTATAGCTCTTTTCGAGTTTGGTAATTTTAAGATTGATCATAGATTGGCTAGCCTCAAAGATTATACAGTCAAACGAAGGTAGAGTTTAAGTACGAAGGGCCTTTTTTGTCTCGCGATGTTTGCGGTTGGGCCTTCGGGGAGAGTCCTTGTAGGTACTATTTCTCGATTGGATGCAGGAGTATATCTCGACTATTTATCCTGAAAAAAATTAGGGTGACGATGCTTAACAAAGCCGGAACTGACATAATGGCCAAGGATCCAAATGACGCTAGATAACCAGAAAGTAATAATATGGGTATGTCAAAGAAACTTTTGAACAGACCCATTACGGATCCTGTTGTAGATCTATTCTGTGATTTTAATCTCCATTGTACCTGTTGATTGAAAAAAGGGTCTCTGATAATCCCTGTAAATATTAAGAAGATAGAAACAAAATAGGAAAGCCATTTATTGGTCGAAAAAGCGAATATTAAACTACAAATGAGAGTAACCCAGATCGGAAATTCAAAAATTAATCTCTTATCAAACCTATTGAAGATGTATTCGGCTTTGGAATATATCAGAATAATCACGCTATTAAAGATCGGATAGAGAAAACCCAACAATAAGACCGAGATACCCATATCAGTCAACGGTTTTTGATAATATTTCCAAAAAACAAAGCTGGCAATAAAAATAAAGGTCTTGTTAAAAGCAAAAGTTCTGAGAAGCGGAGATTTTTGTAGCAATGAGAAGGTCTCCTTCAATAGCCTGAGGTGAGTGAGTTTGCGCCCGATGTGTCTTTTGGGTTCGACTAGAAGAATGCCGAAGACCAAAGCAACGCCAGAACTTATTAGATTGATACCCAATAAAAGATTAAACTGTAAGGCGGTTAGGCCACCAGCAATCAAAACACCAAAAAGCGGTGTAACAATCTTTGAGGCTTTGGCGGCAATGCCATATTTGCCGGAGGTCTTCAAAACTACGCCCTCTTGTTTCATCTCTTTTAAAGTATCAAACAGGAATGCATCTTCAATCCCGGAGAAAAAAGAGAAGGAGACCGAAAGGAGAAAAGTATTAATAAAGAAAGGAATGAACCCGTAACCAAAAAACATGCTCAGATTGGCGAAAATATTAATAACCACACCGAGAACTATCGTCTTCTTCCTCCCCCATTTATCTGCGATCATGCTAGTGGGAATATCAAAGATAATCGTAGCAATCGACCAGGCAATTCCTAAGTAGAAGATTTGTGACATGGAGACCCCCCGGTGCAGATAAAAAAGCTGGATTATGGCTTGAAGTGCATTAAGCTCGATAAAAAACCGGCACCAAAATAGCAAAAATTTATTGCGCCTTAGGGTTTTGAACCGGTAAGAGTTAATGCTATTCACCTCTGAGGGCTTTGAGACGTTCCTGAACTGGTGGATGGGTGTTGAAAAGACCGGCAAACCAAGCAACGGAGTCGTGGTGGTTTTTTAGGGGATTGGAAATGTAGAGATGAGAGGTGGCTTTGTTTGCGGCCTCAAGCGGTTCCTTGTCGGCCGAGATTTTCTCAAGGGCATTGGCCAAACCTTCAGGGTATTTTGTTAGAGAGACTCCAGAGGCGTCGGCTAAAAACTCACGCCGGCGAGATATAGCTAACTGAATTAATTTAGCTATGATCGGAGAAAGGAGGGCTAGGATAAGACCAGCGACAAAGAGTACAACTCCCACATTTCCTTCGTTGTCACGACCACGTCCGCGAATACGAGTCCGAAGAAGAATGTCGGCTAGAAGAGTGATGAGACCAACCAAGATGGTAACGATACCCATTAGACGAGTGTCGTAATTTCGGACATGACTAAGTTCGTGAGCGATAACACCCTCAATCTCGGTTCGGTTTAATCTGGAAAGTAGCCCAGTGGTGGCGCAGACTACGGCGTGTTCCGGATCCCTGCCGGTGGCGAAGGCGTTCATAGCGGTGTCTTCGATGACGTAGAGTTTGGGCATAGGGACGTGAGCCACACGGACGAGATTCTCGGTGACGGTGAAAAAGTCAAAATGGTCTTTCTTGGTAGCCGGTAGGGCACCGGAAATAGAAAGAATAATACTGTCGGAAAAATAGAAACTGGCAAAGCTTAGGATCCCCGAAAGAATAAAAGCGATGCCGATGAAACTGTAGTCAAACCCCATGGCATAAGTTATGGCGTACGCGGAGGAGGCTATAAAGGCAATAAAACAAGTGATTACTACGCCACTTCGAAATTTATTTTCATCTACTTGCTCGTAATAATTTTTCATTGGTGGAGTGAGATTGCTTCGGTTCGAGTACGAAACTCGCAATGACGATTAAAGACTGACTTTGGTGTCTTTAGTTTCGTCTTCAGAGACGGAGAGGTGAGCACCTTCCATAGGGGTGGCTAAACCTTTTTGAGTCTTGAAGCCAAAGAGATTGGCGACCAGGTTACTGGGGAAAGTGACCACTTTGGTATTGAAGTCAGCCGATAGATCAATGACCACACGTCTGGCATACATTAATTTGTCCGAAGTGTCTCGAAGCTCGTCCATGAGACGAGTGACAACCTCAGTGCCTTTTATTTCAGGATTGCTTTCGACCAGGATTTGAAGTTTGGGCACTAAATTACTGATGGCATCCGAGGCTTTTTCAATCTTGGTCATGTCACCACTACCTGAAGCTTTGTCTACCAATTTTCGAGCTGAGGTAATTTCCTCATAGATACCTTTTTCGTGTTTGAGATAGCCTTTGACAGAGTTTTCCAGATTTGGAACCAAATTGGCTTGACGCTTGAGCTGATTGCCAATATCCTGAATTGAGGCAATAATTCTGGTCTTGGCGGTCTGGAACCAGTTGTAAAGATTAATGAGATAAAGACAGATGACCGCGGCGGCAATAATGAGTATTAGAGTTCCATTCATAGCTAGGTACAATTAGTAACAAATCTATTTTAGCACTACCTGGAGTTTTTGCAAAACAAGCAGGTGAACAATTTAGTTATCCGATTATTTCACGAGGTTTTCATAAGCACGAAAAACCCCACCGAAGTGGGGCTTTCCGATTAATAAATCTCGCGACTATTAATTTGTTAGCTAATTTTAGCGGCCTCCGAAGGATCTCGCAGGGCGGTCTTCTTTGGGACGAGCTTCATTAACAATAATGTTGCGACCGTCAAGGTCAGCACCATTCATTTTCTCGATAGCACTCTTAGCAGCTTCGGCGTCTTCGAATTCAACGAACCCGAATCCTTTGCTCCTGCCGGAGAACTTATCGGAAATAACTGTTATCTCACCAAGAGCACCAAAGGGAGAAAAGATCTCCTGGAGTCTGGATTGAGTAATATTGTAGGGTAGATTCCCTACGTACAAACGAACAGCCATTTCTGGCTCCTTTCTACTTTCCCCATGGCCATCATCGCCATAAGACAATCTGTAAAGGTTAAGATGATTTAACTAGCACATTATACCTTATTTTGACTTCTGCAAGTCCCAAATCTCCTTCTTGAGGTCATCGACAAAAACTTGGTAAGTGTTGGTTAGGCTCATGGCTAAGTCATAAGCATTGTTGTCATGCCAATCACAAGCGTCACCACAAGCCTCACCCTGCTCTCGCATAACTTTGACCAGTTTTGCTTCAGCAATAGCAAGTTTCTCCTTTAGTTGAACCAATTTATCCTCTTTGGTCATAAGATATTCTACACTTGTGGAGGTTATGGTAGAGAATTTAGAGATGAAGTCGTAAAATATACTCTATTGGGGCTGTAGCGCAGTTGGTTAGCGCGTCTCCCTGTCACGGAGAAGGTCGTGGGTTCGAATCCCATCAGCCTCGCAAGTGAAAAACTCTCCTTTACGGGGAGTTTTTTATTTGCCTAGAAATGGGATTCGAACAGTCGGAGCTGATTTCGTGACGAACTCAGCGAGACAGGTCCTGAGGCGAGCGAAGCGAAGACCGAGGGCGAATCCTCCGTCACAGGCGGACAGGCATCAGCCTCGCAAATAGCCTTGACTAATTAATATTAGTGTTCTAATGTTAGATATGTCTAAGAATATTAGAGATGATATACAATTGGTCGAAGTTAAAAATAATTGGTCTTGGTTTAGAAAGATACTGGCTTTTTCCGGTCCCGGGTACTTGGTAGCTGTTGGCTACATGGATCCAGGAAACTGGGCGACAGACTTGGCTGGGGGATCAATGTTTGGATATCAACTGTTAAGCGTCATACTCCTTTCAAGTTTGATCGCCATTCTACTGCAACATCTGGCAGCCAAACTGGGAATCGTCACCGGAAAAGACTTGGCTCAGGCGAGTAGAGATTACTACCCAAAAAAATATCGGATTGTGCTATGGCTTTTAGCCGAAGTGGCGATTATTGCCTGCGACCTGGCAGAAGTAATCGGTTCAGCCATTGCCTTACAATTACTTTTTAAAATCCCCATTTTAATCGGAGTCCTTATTACCTCACTTGATGTATTTTTGCTGCTATTTTTACAATCAAAAGGGATTAAGTACTTGGAGGCTTTGATAATTTCACTGATTGCCCTAATCGTTAGTTGTTTTGCTATTGAAATCTTCCTTTCCAGACCGGACATGTTCTCTATTATCGGCAGTCTATTACCCAGTTCACGGATCATTACCGACCAGTCTATGCTTTATATAGCTATCGGAATACTGGGGGCGACCGTGATGCCGCACAATCTATATTTACATTCATCTCTCGTCCAAGCCAGAAAAATCACTGGAGCGAAGAATCCAAAAAATGAAGCCATTAAGTACGCGACGATAGATTCCACGATAGCCCTGTTTATCGCCACTTTTGTAAACGGAGCCATTTTGATCTTGGCGGCGGCTGTCTTTCACAAAAACGGTCTTCATGAAGTAGCTGAAATCCAGGAGGCCTATCGACTGCTATCGCCACTACTGGGGACCGGTTTGGCTGGGACCCTCTTTGCTTTGGCTCTCCTAGCCTCAGGACACAACTCAACGGTGACGGGAACAATGGCAGGTCAGATAATTATGGAGGGATTTATTGATCTTCGCCTAAAGCCTTGGCAAAGAAGATTAATTACTCGTCTCCTAGCCATTACCCCGGCTATATTTGTCATACTGATGTTCGGTGACCAGTTTTTGGGAAAACTACTAGTCTTGAGCCAAGTGGTGCTAAGCCTCCAACTTCCTTTTGCAGTCATTCCCTTGGTACACTTCACAAATAAAAGAGAAATCATGGGTAGATTTGTAAATCCTTTAGCCATAAAACTTTTTGCAAGTTTTGCGGCATTTTCCATCACCGGTCTCAATACCTGGATGCTTTACTCAATCATAAAATAAACTATAATTTACACCATGAAAAAGAAGTTGTCTGAACCTAACGAGGATTACTTGGAAAGAATTTGTGAGTTACTCGACTCAAAAAGTTATGCCAGGGTTACGGACATTGCCGAAGAGCTAAGGGTAAAACCGGCTTCCGTGACAGCCATGTTACATAAGCTGGAAAACGACGGTTATGTAATCAGAGAGGCATACAGAGGTTTCTCTTTAACCAAAGAAGGAAGTAGCGTGGGTAAGAAAATTCAAAAGAGACATGAGATACTAACCAGATTTTTAACATTTTTGAAGGTCGATCCTAAGGTTGTGGCTGAAGATATTGACGGTTTGGAACATCATTTAAGCGATCAAACATTAATTAAGTTAGAGAACTTTCTTAACCAGATGGCGGTTAAATAACTGCCTGTGTTGGCAACGTTTGAAAACCGGACTGATTAACGTTTCAAAAGTGGACTTTAGGAAACTGTAAACGTTGGTAGAGGTTCATGAAGACTAATTGTTCTCT
>LCKO01000004.1:84690-104375 GCA_001001485.1 Candidatus Collierbacteria bacterium GW2011_GWB2_45_17 | reverse complement strand
ACTTATATTTGTCTCGAGTTCTAGAGTTCTTGATTCCTTGAGTTCTTTGATCGCAAATTTTATTAACCTACCATATTTCCTATCAATCCAATTCACCTGTGCCGCTTTGACTTTTTCAATAAAGTCTGTCTCCTTCAGCCCTTCAATTAGCCTGTCGGCATACTCCGTTATCTTTACCACCCACTGACTAATATTTCTCTTACTTGTCTCTGCTCCACACCTCTCACAATTTCCGTCCACCACCTCTTCGTTAGCCAAACCAATCTTGCACGACGGGCACCAGTTGATGGGCATTTCTTCTTTGCGCGCCAGTCCTTTCTCAAATAGTTTGATAAAGATCCACTGGGTCCATTTGTAGTAGTCCGGCAGAGTGGTATTTATCTCTCGATCCCAGTCAAAAGAAAATGCCATCCGGTTCATTTGTTTTCTAATCAGTTTCGTCACCCTATCTGTCGTTATCTGTGGCTGAATGCCGGTCTTTATGGCATAGTTCTCAGCCGGTAGCCCAAAGGCATCATAGCCCATGGGAAACATCACGTTAAAGCCCTTTTTTCGCATAAACCTTCCCCAGACGGATATGGAAACTCCACCAAAACATATTTTTTCTCCCGTTTATCAAAATCAATTCCCTTCGCCATACAGCTATTTTATACCAAGAACCGTCATTGCGAGACCTGCACCAGCAGGTCGTGGCAATCCACCTCCATCCCTTGTCATTGCGAGTCGCCTTCTTGATTTCTTGCGTTCTAGCGTTCTTGAGTTCTTTCTAGATATAATCAAATCAATGCAAACTGTGGTCAACGGAGTTTTAACGAATTACTCAGACATCAATCCAAAGCAAAAAAAGACCGTCGTCATCCTTCACGGCTGGGGCTCATCCATTTCATATTGGATCCCTCTCTCCAATCTTCTCTCTCCAAAGATCAGAACCATCCTCATCGATCTCCCCGGCTTTGGTTCTACTGGACCTCTTCCAGGCCAGCCGGACGTGCCGGAATACACCAATTTTGTGAGGAGTTTTACCCAAAAACTCAATCTCAAGAACTTTATTCTTGTTGGTCATTCATTTGGTGGTCAGATCACTCTAGACTATGCTCTCAAGTACCCCGAGGATCTAAACTCAATTGTTCTCATTGCCCCTGCCGCCATTCGGGAGAGAAGCAAACTTGTCCAAACCAAAATTAAACTTACCAAGATTATCAAACCCCTTTTTTCCCTTCTCCCTCACAATGGTTTCGAAAAATTCCTGGGCTGGTACACTCCAAAAGATTATAGCAATTCAAACGAATACCAAAAGAAGGTTATTGGTAAAATCGTCGTTTACAATCTCAAGTCATACCTAGGTGATGTAAAAGTTCCGACCGACATTATCTGGGGCAGTGAAGACTTCGTCATTCCCAATATGGGAAAATATCTGGCCGAAAATATTCCCGATAGTCACCTCTATGTCATTTATGGCGCCAATCACCTGATCCACCTGAGCCACCTCCGCCAACTTGCAGATATCATCAATCAAATAATTGCCAAGAGATATGTTTAAATCGCTCATAACTCAGCTCACTGTTCTTCAGCAAGAGGGCTACTCCATCTTCCGTTTTCTCACCTGGTGGGTAAGACACCCCCTGACCTTCTCCATTTCTTCCAAAAAGCCCCTGGTCATTACCTCCAAAGCTCGGTTTATTATCCGTCTTTCTTATACCGTCCTCACTTTGTGTTTCCTCCTCTTATTCTTCTATGGACTTATTTACTTTTCTTTAATCCCGATCCTTGTTTTTCTTCTCTCTCCTTTCCTTTATTTCTTTGTAGCCCTTATAATTCTCTTCATTCCCATCTCACCGTCATTGGTATTACGGGGTCTTTCGGCAAAACCTCAGTCAAAGATTTTCTCTTTACTATTCTCAGTGGCTGGGAAGAAACTCTAAAAACTCCCGAGAGCTACAACACTGTTTTTGGTATTGCCAAAGTCGTCGATCTAGAGTTACTGTCCAAAACTAAATTTTTCATCTGCGAGATGGGCGCCTACGTGAGAGGGGAGATCAAAGAAATCTGTCGTATGGTACCTCCTGATTATGCCATCCTCACGGCCATCGGCAGTCAGCACCTGGAGCGCTTCAAATCTATCGAGAGTACCACCCAAGCCAAGTTCGAACTCATCGACTCGGTTAATTCCAAACACGCTTTAGTCAATCTCGACAATCCTCTGATAGCGACCCGCATTACCCTCTCCCAATATCATGGGGTAAAAACCTATTCTCTAGTAAATCCCCAAGCCGATTTTTTCGTCAAAAAGTACGTCTTTTCACCCGAAGGATTAAAGTTTGTTCTCATTTACCAAGACAAAGAATATTCCTACGTCTCTTCTCTTTTTGGCACCAGCAATCTTTACAATCTCACCGCCGCCATCTCCATGGCTTTAATGATGAAAGTTCCCGAAAAAATTATCTCCCAACAGGTGGGTCAAATCACCCCCTCACCCCACCGGCTGGAACTAAAGAAAATTAACCAGGCTACACTCATAGATAACGCTTTTTCAAGTAACGAAGATGGCTTTACTTCCTTAATTAGTGATCTTTCCAAGTTACCAGGCAAAAAGGTTCTCATTACCCCGGGAATCGTCGAGCTTGGTTTAAGGACCGTCGAGGTCCACCAAAGAATTGGTGGTCTTGCCTCAAAAGTTTTTGACAAATTTATCCTGGTAGGCAAATCCATCCGCACCCTAAGCCTCGAACAAGGAATTAAAAAGACGGTTTCCTTCATCCCAAACTCCACCAATCTTTGGCCTCTTATCGAAGAATTATCCCAGGACTACGATTGGATCCTCATCGAAAACGACCTCCCAGACAATTTCTAGGAGAATCTAAATATAAACTTTAATCGCTGACATTTGTATCTCAAGTAGTCCTGCTTTTCTTGCTGAAGTTTCCAATTCTCCGTCGCGATAATCAACATATCCACCACCCCTATAAACTAAGTAAGGAGTTTGAAGTTTATCTATGAACTTTCTCACCAGTTTTTCTCTCAACAGTAGTTTTGCCTTGTTCATTCCGTGAACACCACCCATCCTGTCTGAGTCTAAAACGTCGAAACCCAAATGATATATAAACAAAGAGGGTTTGAAGTCCTCAATTTTGTCCATCAACTTCTTCAATTCAACAAAATAATCGTTAGAGCTAGTAACTTTTACATGGAACAGATTGTCTTTGCTGTCACAATACTTCCATGCTGGAATACTTTGATTCCACAAACTCGTCATGAGGATATCTTCTCTATTGTGAAGTAAATCATTACATCCATTACTATAATGTGTGTCCAAGTCCAAGATGACTACCCTCTGCTTTAAGGTGGTAGCATACACCGCACTTATTGCCAGAGTATTAACCAATCCAAAACCAAAAGGCATGCCAAATTCACAATGATGACCTCCTCCAACAGTTGAAAAAGCAGAACCATTTTTTAATGCAGAGTCAACCATTCTTTTGGCAATTAAAGCATGCTCGAGCGCGGTAGGGTACAGTGATGGTTGAAGCATTAGTCCATTTGACAGATATGTCGTTTGAGATTTTTCTTGTCTAAAAATGTCCAGATAATTATTTCTATGGACCAGGTTCACCATTTCACAAGACTCTTTTTCCTTACCCTCAGAGGAAATATAGTTTATATTCCACCCAAATTCTGTCATCTTACTCTCCAGGTTTATCTGATTAGAGATAGTATCTAGTTGATACAAATTTCCACCTTTTCCCTTGTGAAACACGTTCTTCGTATTTGCAGCAGCAAAAATATTCATTTTAATCACTAAACCTTCCCGCCCTTAAGCCCCAAATTGGCAAATCCGGCTAGGATATTACTTTCAAAAGTATTTATCAAGCCCTTCTTACTTTCTTTTTCCTCCAGGGCAAAATTTACCAGTCTAGTTACCAGTTCTTCAAAAGTCACCCCGCTCGCCGCCCAAAGATAAAACGCCAGCGACCCCGGCATGGTATTTATTTCGTTAAAGAAAATTTTGCCAGACTTTGAAACCATAAAATCTATTCTGGCAATACCCTTTCCCCCTATGGCTCGGAAATAGTCCACTGTAAACTTCTCAATCTTTTTTATTACCTCTGGTTTCTGATCAGCCGGGATCAGCCTCTTAGCTCCAGCCATCCCCTTTTGTTTTGTCTGCCCTTCATACTTATCCGAGAAGGACAACACCTCTCCACTTGCCACTGGCCGCTCCGTCATGGATAGTTCGTAAGGTCCGTTTCCCATGATAGAAATATTTACTTCAGCAAAGTCGCTGAGAGCTTCTTCGATCATCACTCTTCTGTCATAGCAAAAAGCCACCTCCAGGGCGTCTTCCAGACCCCTTTCTTTCTCTACTCGGGATAAACCGATGCTCGACCCCAGGCCCACAGGTTTCACCATTACCGGAAACTTAATCGACTTCTTTTCAGCTACCGACATTTTTTCACCCTTTATCACCAAGGTGTCTTTCAAAACATCAATCCCCACCGACTTTGCAATTATCTTGGCCAAATATTTATCTATCTTTACTGCACTCGCCGTCACCCCACAACCTACATAAGGAATCCCAGACATCTCAAACAGTCCTTGGAGTGTGCCATCTTCACCGCCCCGTCCATGTACTACGGGGAAGATTACGTCAGGTTGATTTTCAGTCATCCCAAAGTTCCACAAACCCTTTTGCAACACTCCTCTTTCGGCTTCAGGAGAAAGGATTATCTCTTTGGCACCCCTGAGCAACTTTTTACTATTTTGATAAGACTTAGAGTCGAGAAACTTATCATCCCCCAGATACCAGCTCCCATTTTTACTGATGTAAACCGGCATCACTTCAAAGCCCGCTTTTTTCAAAGCGTGCATCACCTGCCAAGCCGTCACTACCGCCACATCATGCTCAGGGCTCACACCTCCATACACCACCATTACCTTTTTCCGATTCATTGTTTCATTTTAATATATTAATATTCCTCTACTGGCAAAGAACTTTTTAAAGTCCTTTTCTGATATTTCACAGTTTTCTTGTGACTTACCAAAGAAACCTGAAGGATTGTGAAAAAATAATGTCTTTTTATGATCATCAAAACCAGTGATGAGAACCAAGTGTCCTCCTTTGTGTTCGGGTGTGTGATCTGGTTTTCTGATACTTGCACTCACCGACGCAATCAAGTAATTGCTATTTTGTAATTCTCTTTTAATTCGCCCTATCGTCAGAAATATCCTAAATACTTTAGCCTTTATCCTAAATTCTTTTTCCAGAAGTTTTTTGAACGGATTGTAGAATAGTCCATCAATTTTATCTCCATTTTGTACATAAGCACCATACTCTTCGCATTTCTTAGCCAGCTCTATCATTTTGTAATTTTTACTAAATTTACTAGCTAAGATCATTTTCAAACAGGCCATTCCGCAGATATTCCAACTCCAATATTCATATTCTTCAGGAGATTTAGCACCTGAGTTTTTCCACTTTTGATCATCTCTTGCCAAAATCTTTCTCTCAATTATTTTACCAACCAACTTCGGCGACTCCCACTGCGAAAAATATGGAATCTTATTTATTACCTTAGTCATCCACCCTTTCAATAATCGCTCCTAATCTTGTATAGGTTTCAAAGACGTTCGGATATCTCCGTCGAAGAATGTCCACCCCGTGGATTTCAGTCACCACAGGGTCACAGAGTGCAGCGATAAAAATTGCCTTACAGGCCTGGATCACGCTAGGAGAAACTATCACTCCCCCTTTAAATTTTACCGGTCCGGTCACTATCACCCTCTCCGGATCAGACACAAAAATATCTGCTCCCATGGCATTTAGCTCCCGAACAAACTCCAATCCCGACTCATACATCCAATTCTTAAGAAGAAGCCGGCCTTTGGTTTTACTGGCTAGCACTGCCATCACCGGAATGGCATCCACTGGGAAACCAGGCCATGGTCTGGGATAAAGTTTTGGTAACCCTGGAGCCGCTAGGGGTACTCCGGAATTTACGGTGTCTATTACCAATTCTCCATTTCTACTCACAACTAAGTCAGTCCCGTCTCTTTCAATCTTGACATTAAAAAGTTCAAACCAATTTATCATTCCGTTAACCACTTCTGGCACATTGGCGTTTTTGATTCTAATTCTTCCGTCCGTCACTGCCGCGGCCACCATCAGCCCAGCTACATCCACAAAGTCCGGTCCCGGCTCATATGTCGCCCCTTTCAATTCTTTATTTCCATGAATAGTTACTTTGTTAGATCCAATCCCCCCGACTTCTGCTCCCATTGTTTGTAACATTCTGAGAAGTTCATTTACATGTGGTTCACAGGCCGCATCGATGATTACAAAATCGGCTCCGCTACCGGCCGCATACATAAAGAGGTTTTCCGTCGCCGTTACCGATGCCTCCAGTTGCCAAATATCATATGACTTCGGTAACTTTATTGGCGCTGTGAATTTTACAAATCCATCGACATATTTAAACTCAACACCGGCTTTTTTGAACGAATCGAGATGTGCCGCAATCGATCTCATTCCCAGATCACACCCACCCGGTAGAGGTATTTCGGCCACCCCGAAACGAGCCAGTAATGGACCGGCAAACATCAGAGACCCCCGAAACTGACATCCCAATACTTCATCAATTTTGTACCGATTTACTTTGGCACAATTAATTTTTATTTCTCCCGTCACACTTTGATCCACCTCTGCCCCCAATAGTTTCAATATTTGCAGTATCTTCGCCACATCACTCGTCCCGGGAACATTTTTATATGTCACCGTTTCATTGGTCAGTATCGCCGCCGGCAGTACCGCCACCAATGAATTTTTGTTTGGTATAGGTGTCACACTTCCCTCCAATTTTCTCCCCCCTGTAATTCTCAAAACACCATTCATATGTCTCATATTATCTCACGTCTACTCTTGCGCTATAATCTCCTTATGGATCGAACCTACATCAAAGATCTCAAAGAAAACTTAGGCAAACAAGTAAACATCAAAGGCTTCGCCGAAACCATTCGCAAGCAGGGTGGCATTATTTTTCTGGTTCTCCGTGACATCACTGGCAGTATTCAAACTGTGGTCATCAAAGGCAACACCGAAAACTTCGAAAAAATTGCCAATCTTTCCCTCGAATCAGTCATCTCGATCACTGGCGACGCCAAAGAAAATTCTCAAGCCCCAGGTGGTATCGAGGTTTTTATCGACACCGTCGAAGTTCTCAGCGCAGCCCAGCCGGAGCTTCCTATACCGGTTAATGAAAAAGGCGAAGGCGAAACTAATCTGGATACTCGTTTAGACTGGAGATACTTAGATTTAAGAAAAGAAGAAAATGTTTTAATTTTCAAAGTCTGGACCACTCTCGAACAAGCTTTTATAAATTACTGTATCGAAAACAATTTTATCCAAATTCACTCCCCCAAAACCGTCATCACCTCCACCGAATCAGGTTCCGAACTTTTTGAGATCAACTACTTCGACCAAAAAGCCTACCTTGCTCAATCTCCCCAGTTCTATAAACAAATGGCTATGGCCGCCGGCTTGGAAAAAGTTTTTGAAATCGGTCCCGTTTTTCGTGCTAATCCTTCTTTCACCTCAAGACACGACACCGAATTTACCATGTATGACATAGAAATGGCTTACGTCGAATCTGTCCACGATTTGTTAGCTGAGGAAGAAAAAATGATGGTTGCCATTCTCACCGCTATCAAAGAAAAACACGGCGAAGATATCAAAAAAATCTTTGACCAAGAAGTAACCATCCCTACCGTTCCTTTCCCCAGAATTTCTTTCATCGAAGCCAAAAAAGTCCTCGCTGAATTAAAAGTTTTTAACGAAAAGAAAGACGATCTCAATCCTGAAGAAGAAAGAGCTATCGCTCAATATTTCAAAGATAAAGAAAATCATGACTTTGTCTTTGTCTACGAATATCCCGCCTCTGGTCGCGCCTTCTACAGTATGAGAGATGAAAAAGACCCAACCATCTCAAAAAGTTTTGATCTTCTGTACAAAGGCCTAGAAATTACCAGTGGAGCACAGCGCGAACACCGCTTCGACGTCCTCAAAAAACAAATCGAGGAAAAAGGCTTTGATCTAAAAGCTTTTGAAGGTTATCTCAACTTCTTCAAATATGGCTGTCCTCCACATGGAGGTTTTGCTCCAGGCCCATCTAGGTTTTTAATGAAAATTTTGGGATTAACTAACGTCCGTGAAGTCACTTACGTCTACCGCGGAGTCAAACGCCTGACACCATAGATAAGTCATGCTTCACCCAAGCTTCTGTCCAAGAAGTAGGATAAATCCTAGATAAAAAATCCAGCTCCATTCTTCGTCCGTGTTGTTCTATATCTGTAGACAGATATTTTGTCTGCCTATCTTCGTCGCTTACCCTTACTTCCACATTAGGATAATTTGCCATTTGTTCCAAAAAGTATTTTTTTCTATCACCGCTCTTCAGCACATCTTCCAAAAACAATACATGAGCCAGCTCCTGAACTATCCCCGCCTCCAAGTCCTGACACCAATCCTCAAGGTACTTTTCTTTTTCTGTTATTGTGTAATCTCCACCAATCAAATCTGTCGCAATTTTCTCAATCGCTATTTTATTAAGTTGCACAAACCTCAATTTTTCTAATTTACCAAAATAATCAAAGCTTTCCTTCAGGACTTCGTCATCATAAAGCATCTGCAGTGGTACTTTATCGTTATTTCCAGTTGATTCTTTCAGGTCTACTTCACCATCAAAAATACTTCTGTTTGTATCCAGGCAAGTCTCAAAAGCAAACTTTAATCGCAAAACCAATTCTTCATAAATAGCCTCCTTTCCTACAAACACTCTCTTATTTTTTCTCAAATAATCATCTCTATTTTTTATATATATCTCTCTTTCTGGCCACACAAATCTATAATTCCAAGCCCTCTCGGAAATACAAATCCCTAAAATATTTTTTTCTATAACTGGCACCCCAATATTCTACACTCAAACGCCTCATCCCATACCACCCATAAATTAACCTTGTACCTGCCCTGTCAAGGGAAGGGGGACCACGCAGTGGTGGAAGGGTTTACACCACCACACACTCCCCATACTTTTTCTTCAACTCTTCCTCAATTTTCTTCTTGCCTTTATAGTCTACCCTTAAAAGAATTCGTATCAAAAACTTATCATCCACAAAAACTCTTTCCGTCACATATCGCCCATCCGCTTTATATTTAGCCAAAATCGCTGCCACATCATTTTCCACCCCAATTGCGTTCTCTCCAGTAATCTGTACACTTGTATAAACACCAACTCCCACTCCCAAACTATCTAATTTTTTCTTTATATTTTCCAAATTCATCCCCAAGGCCACTTTATAATAAAGATCACTTTCTCCATGCCAACAACCAAAATCTGCAAGTAGTTTATTCACCACTGTCTCATCCAAGTCAGTTAGCTCTAACAATCCCCGCTCAATAAGTACTTCGTTTACCAATACTTCTCGCCCAGCTTCCACCATTTCATCTCGCTCCGAAACCATTAACTGTTTCTCTATTATTCTTCTTGTCTCCAAGTTACAAAAATCAACCCACTCACTACTCGGAGTTCTTTTGCTTTCGTCTTTCAATACTTCCACCACGCTAGCGTTTGGCACAACAGTGTCTAAACTACACACTTTTCCATCTATTTTTATCGCCACCGCCTTTAATCCCAATAGTGGATTCAATTTATATGCCACATCAATTCCAGTTGCAGTTGTCTCCAAAAATACCAATTCTTCTTTGGGAGTAAAAACCAGCTTTCTACTAAACATATCCTTATTTTCTCTCGTCTCTTCTGCTGAATATATTGTGATCCCCCAGTTATTAAACTTTTCCCTCTCCTTGGAGGTAAAACAAATCTCTACACTTCCCTCTCCAAATATATAAACATCTTTCAACGCGCTATAACCATTTACGGCCGACTCTTGAAGTAAATCCTCATGTCTATTTACCAACAAGCCCTTAGCAAAAAGCATTCTTACTACCCCCATCGCTTTATAACAGTCCACCACTTTATCCTCATCTACCAATACTCTAATGCTTAATACATCTGGAATCTCGCCAATACTTTTCGACAAACTCCCCCCTCTTATTCCTCGCTTTTTCTGCTTTTCCGAAACCTCCCAATACCCTGCAACTTGATGCTCTATTTTTATATCAAGTCCATATTTTTTTAAGTTTACTTCAATTTCTTTTTCTAACCCTTCTACAAAATCCGATTTCAACCTTGGATCTTTATCTACCCTACTTCTTATATTCTCAAACCTTTCAGGATCAAAATACTTAAACGACAAATCTTCCAGTTCGTTCTTTACCTGCCACATTCCAAAGGACTCCGCCAATGGGGCGTAGACCGTCAAAGTCTCTTTGGCTTTTTTAAACTGCACTTCTGGCTTCATTCCCTCCATCGTCATCATATTATGCTTTCTGTCAGCCAATTTTATCTTTACTACTCCAACATCAAATAAACTTTCTCTCGCCACTTTCCTCAGTGTCTCAAATTCATTTCTATCGCTATTTCTAGATTTTAACTTTGTTACTCCATCAACCAAAAAGGCTACTCGTTCTCCAAATAACTCCTTAATTTTTTGTAAATCAATCAAATCTGGGTGATTTTCTACAGAATCGTGAAGTAGTCCCGCCACTTGCTCGTCTTCATCCGCTCCCCAGCTTTTCAAAATACTGGCCACAGCTATACAGTGAGAGATATATGGTTCGTAAGGTGGTGTCTTTCTTTTTTCTTTAAAATGAACTTCATTAGCTACTTCCAAAGCTAACTTCAATCTCTCGGAACAATTTTCTCCAAATTTTTCCAGACTACTACAAAACTCCGTTGCCGGCCTCAAAATAATCTCCTCCTCTTTCATGCCCGTATTCTACACCTTCAAGACCTTCAAGGAGAGTCCTTGTAGGGGCAGGCCCCGTGCCTGCCCTCCTCCCTTTGTCATTCCGACCGTAGTGGAGGAATCTCACTCCACCCGTCATCGCACGCTATAATAGAATCCATCATGGATAATCAGGTCACTTTAGAAAAAATTATTTCTCTTGCCAAACGCCGCGGATTTATTTATCCCGGCTCCGAAATCTACGGCGGTCTGGCCAACACCTACGACTTCGGCCCACTGGGTACAGAACTAAAAAGAAATCTTATTAACCTTTGGTGGAAGACTTTTGTCACTGATCGTTCAGACATGTTTGGCTTGGACACTTCTGTCCTCATGAGTCCCAAAGTCTGGGAAGCTTCTGGTCATACAGAAAATTTCACCAACGTCATGGTGGACTGTCTTACCTGTCACTATCGCACTCGAGCCGATCACCTGATCGAAGAAGGAGCCGAGGGTCTTGGCAATGTCGAAGGCAAACCACTTGCAGAACTGGACAAATTTATCTCAGACAACAATATCAAATGTCCCAAATGTGGTAATAAAACTTGGACCAAAGTCCGAGACTTCAACCAACTTTTCGAAACCCAAATTGGAATAATAACCGAAGGCAAAAATACCGCCTATCTCAGGGGTGAGCTTGCCCAAGGCATGTTCGTCGACTTCAAACAAGTCCTCGATTCTCTCCACCCCAAGCTTCCCTTTGGTCTGGCCCAATCCGGTAAGGCTTTTCGAAATGAAATCACCATGGGCAAGTTTACTTTCCGGACCCTAGAGTTCGATCTGGCCGAGTTCGAATACTTTGTAAGACCCGAAGATTGGGAAAAGTATTTCGAGTACTGGAAAAAAGAAATGTATCAGTTCGCCATCTCCCTTGGTATTCCGGCCAAAAAACTCCGCTGGAGAGAGCACTTCAAAGAAGAGCTCAGTCACTACAGTTCCCGTACCGAAGACTTGGAATATGAATTCCCTTGGGGCTTCAAAGAAATGTTCGGTCTTGCATACCGTACTGATTTTGATCTTAAAAATCACATCGAAAAATCCGGCGTTGACCTTCGCTACACCGATCCATATACCCAGGAAAAATTCATCCCCCACGTTATCGAACCAACTTTTGGTCTTTCCCGTCTTCTGACTATTATTCTTATGAACGCTTACTTCGAAGACACCGACAAGAAACGAGTGGTCATGAAATTCCCCAAAAATCTTGCTCCTTACAAGGTCGCCGTTTTCCCGCTTCTCGGCAACAAAGAAGATCTAGGCAACAAAGCTAAAGATGTCTACAGCTTACTCAAAAAAGACATGAGTGTCGTTTTGGACGAAAGAGGTAACATCGGCAAACGTTACTTCACCCAAGACGAAATTGGCACTCCTTTCTGTGTCACTGTCGACTTCGACACTCTTTCCGACAACTCTGTCACAGTCAGAGACCGAGATACCATGACTCAGAAAAGAATCAAAATCACTAACCTTTCTGCTTACCTTTTGAAGAACATAAATTAAAACCGCACCTTTCGGTGCGGTCAAAAATCAGAGAATTAGTTACAAATTACTTTCACTACTTTTTCCATTTGGTCTTGAAACAGGCTATCTTCCCTTCGCGCCATGGGACGTACTTCAACGCACAAATCATTTCCATAGCGCTTCAATCTGAAGTGCCACCAAATACTCCGTAAGTAGAGTGATATATCCAAGTTGTCTACCTCCGCAAATGGAACCAAACTAGCTCCAACCACAACTTTGTGCCTTGCAAGAGATCTGCAATATTCATCTAGTGACGCAAATATCAAAGGACCACCATAACGGTCAGGGAGATACCCGGCCGCAGACTCATGGATATATCGTTTCCAAACTCTATCCTGTGGGTAATCTCCCAAGAACAAATTTATCCGCTCACCCAATTTATTAAGCACCCACACAGCCTCTTGTGGCGAAACAGAAACCGTAAATTGAACAGATGACGTTCGAGCCAGGGGCGCTAAGGCATCCCGTCCATCCAGATCCAGCCAGACTGCATCCCGCTCGTCGGGAATTACCAGCAAATCTTCTTCTCCGGACAATATTGGTGCAAAGTATGGTTCAGCTCCAAATACCGAAGCAGCTTTATAGAGCTGATCTAGACACTTTTTAGCGATGTCGATTACTCCTGTCTGAGTCGAAACCTTTGTAGAAACTTCCATATTATGCCTACCAAGTTCATAGAATATGCGGTTGCCGTCTTTGTCCACGAGTGTTGTAATTAGATCTCCTTTAAGACCTTCCACCTTCCACTGTTTTTCAGCCAGAAATCTCAGCATATGTTGAGACACTTTTGTCTCTACCGGCTTACCATCCTTGTCGACAAACTGGGTTTCAATTTCTGCTCCGATTGTATGAAGCGTTTGGGATGTGATCCCCTCTGTAAAGTACCTAATCAGTTTTTTCATAACTCTCTCCTTGTTAAAGAACTCGTTTTCCTTAAACGGGTGGAAAACAAACCCCCTCCTTATAAGGAGGGGGTTGACTTCATATTTTTGACAAAGATCAAGACAACCCTCTCCCTAAAAAGAGAAAGTTGTGATGATAGAAGTTGCCAAAAATTATATTCATTTTTATGTCAGTTCCAAATACTTTCTTAATCCTTCATAAAAAGTCATCACCGAATTGATATCCACCCACTCATCATTCGAGTGGATTTCTCCCCCCAAAGGTTTGTGCATCATTACCGGGCTCTTTAGTAGAGCAAAGTGACGAGCATCGGAAGCCCCGTAAGTTTGTTTAACGACTATTTTTTTGCCAAAAGCCTCCTCCATCACTCTCAAGTATTTTGTTACTTCCGGATCATTTATATCCGTGAAAGTGGGTAATCCTGTCGAGAGTTTTGACACTTCTATTTCCAATCTCAAGTTTTTGATTATCCCTTCAACTACCGATGTGATATTTTCGATCGAATCCTTCTCAGGATATCTAAAGTCAATTTTCATCTCAGCTTCCGGACAAACTTGATTGGTGGAGACTCCCCCATTAATCGTCCCAATATTCATGGTTGTCTCCCAACTCTCTATCAGATTGTTTTTCCCATAGATTTTCAGTAGCTCAGCGCCGAGCAACACTAGTGAATCAATCGCGTTCTTTCCAAGCCACGGTCTTGAAGCGTGAGCCGGTATACCTTTAGAAACAAGTCTCAGCTGACAAACCCCTTTTGCTTTATCCACAAAGCTCAAGTTCTCACCTCCATCGGGAACAATAAATATTTTTGGTGCAAAGCCCCTGTCTGCGACTGGCTTAGCCCCTTCAAAACCTCCCACTTCCTCATCTGTAGTAATCATCAGACAAAAATCAATATTTTTTGTTTTTGCCTCATTCAGCAAGGCCACACCCAAGGGAATCGAAAACTTCATATCACAAGTCCCTCTTCCTATAGCTTTTTCTCCCTCCACTTTCATTACAAACTGGTCATCTCGACCTGCTACCACATCCATGTGCACCATGTAGCAATACTTCGGAGTGTTCCCTTTAATCACCTGGGCAATCAGCACTTCTCCTTTCCCATTTCTTACTCTTTCAATATCAATTCCTCCTCCAATCATTTTTACGACATAATCAAGCGCTCGAGAATTCTCTTCCGTTTCACCCGGCAAAGTTTTAAATGCCACTAGGTCTGTCAATTGTTTTGTTAAGTCATCTTTAGTCATTTTGCTTTTAATTTCTTAATTGCATCCTGGATAAACAAAGTCTCCTGCTCTCCGGTCTTCATATTCTTGAGAGATATTTTTTTAGCTTGTACTTCATCTCCGCCAATTATTACTACATATGGGATGCCTTTTTTATTGGCATATTTAAGCTGTTTATCAATTTTTACCTCTTTACTGGGATAGATTTCCGTCACTATATCCACCTCTCTCAAAGCCTTCATTATTTGCAGTCCATTTATAAAATACTCTCCACTCATCAAACACACCAATACTTTTGAAACAGTCGAAAATTCCGGCACCAAACCAAACTGCAGACAAGCTTCCAGGGTTCTATCAAATCCCAAACCAAATCCTGTTCCGGGTATTTCCACTCCGGCGATTTTACTTACTAAGTCGTCGTAACGCTCCCCACCCAACACTGAGCCATTGCCAAACCCCTCTATCTTTACCTCCCAAATCGGACCGGTGGAATAGGAGAATGATCGGGAAAGTGTTGGTTCAAATTTATACCAGCTTGAGTCAAAGCCGGTTTCCTTTAGATAGGCAAAAATATTGTTTATTTTTTCGTTTGGTTTCAGATCTCTCACTTGTTTAAAAAACTTTATAGCCTGGTCCCTCTCAATCCCTTTTTCAATCATTTCCCTTATTACTCCCATCTCTCCGATCTTGTCCAGTTTATCAATTGAAACGATGGCTTCGTAGGGAATTCCTACCAAAAGCTCTCGATCATTTACAGACACACAGGCATTCTTAAAACCCAGCTTCCTATATATTTCCAGAGACAAACCAATTACTTCGGCATCAGCCAAATAAGAACTCTCCCCAAAAATATCGGCATCACACTGGACAAACTCTCTATACCTACCCTTTTGAGGCTTCTCTGCTCGGAACGCCGGCTGTATTTGATATCTCCGAAAAGGCATCGGTAATATTTGGGCATATTCCGCCACCACCCTGCAGGTTGGCACGGTTTGATCATAACGAAGCGCCACTTCACGACCGGCATTATCTTTAAATTTAAAGAATAGTTGTTCGCCCAGTGGCTCTAGTGTAGGGGTCTCCATCGGATCAAACCCCCATAGTTCGAACACTTCTTCAATTTTCCTCTTCAGCCACTGCCGTTCCAAAGCCTCTTTCGGCAAAAAGTCTCGAAATCCCTTTAATGTTTGTATTTTAGTCATATATTTTGTTTAGTTTAAACCTACTTAATAATACCTCGTATCCCTCCAAAAACGAAAAAACCTCCGCTTGGGAGGTTTGTACGATTAATTAAATAAGTCCGTTAAACCCCACCAAACGAATGGTTCCAGTAGGCGTGATGGATAGCAAACACAAACTTACTCATGGAAGTATTCTATCACAGTCTGTCAACCTAGCCTCAAACCGTGATCGGGACGATTCTGGGTTGAAGTGCCTTCTTATAGTCCTCAGACTTCATGGCTATCGAAAAACGTCTATCTCCCGCATTAAAGATCATCCTTTCATTCTCGAACAGTTTAGGATCAACCGTCATATCAAGACCAAAAAAGTTACCAAAGGGTGGCACTCCTCCCGGCTCTACTCCTCCGGTAATATTATTGACTTCAGCTTCAGTTGCAAAGCGAATATCTTTCGCACCAAACAATGTTTTTACTTTCCTCTCATCAAATCTAAGATTTGCAGGCACCACCAGCATCACAAATTTTTTATCTGTCTCAGACTTCTTTATCCTTACTATCAGAGCCTTGGCACCTTGATTGAGTGAATAACCCGTCCGAATACTTGCCGCCTCTTCACTAGTCCTCACGGCTTCATGTTCAAACGTTTCAAACCAATATTGATTTTGTTTAAGCAAGGCGAGAATTTTATCTACAATTGGGTGATATTCCATGGCTAAATTAATTATTTCACCAGCTTCAAATACTTCCTCTTTCCAATTCTCACTACGTTTTCCCCTTGATTTAACGCCAGTTCGACTTCGCCATCAATTCTTTTTTCGTTCAGATAAATGGCTCCCTCTTTTAGCAGTGTCTTAAACTCCGTATTACTGGTTACCAGACCATTCGCCAGAGCGTAAGAAGCCAAAGACGCTTCAGATCCAAGAATAGAAACCGGAAAATCAACCTTAATTATGGGAGTATCTTCCCCAGCAATTTTTTTTACAACTGTATTTTCAAAATATTCTTCAGACGGTTTCGCCTGTTCTTCACCGTGAAGCTCAGACACTATTATTTTTGCCAATTCTTTCTTAAGATTCATCGGGTTCTCGCCTTTTTGGAGACGCTCCTTAGCTTCATCAATTACCGTCTGTTCTACATTGGTACCCATCAGGTAGTAAGTCAAAATTATATCGTCGGCGATAGACATCACCTTCCCGTATATTTCCTCTGGGGCATCTTCCAACCAGATCGCGTTATCCCAAGTCTTACTCATCTTTCGCCCATCGGTTCCCGGTAAAAATCCATTGGCTACTATAAAACTTTCCTTGTCTTTTATGTTTTTTTGTAAGGTTCTCCCCGCCTGCATATTAAATGTTTGGTCGGTTCCTCCCAGCTGAATATCGGTATCCATAATATAACTGTCATACCCCTGCATTATTGGGTAAAGCACTTCCGGCAGACTCACTCTTTTCCCTTCGGTCAATCTTTTCTTTATTAGTTCTCGGCTAATAAAATCATTGAGAGAAAAATTTTGAGTCAGTTTCAGCACCTCACCGAAATTTAGTTTACTAAGCCACTCACTGTTATGGTGTACTTGGATTTTTGAAAAGTCCAGCAGTTTAGCCGCCTGTCTTTTATAAGTTTGAAAATTTTCCGTTATCTGCTCATCGGTTAGTACTGGTCTTTCGGTCTCTTTGTCGGATGTATCTCCTACCTTAGTAGTAAAATCCCCAATCAAGAAAGTTACCTTATGTCCCAAGTCAGCCAAAATTTGCAATTTCCGGAGAGGGAAAGCGTGTCCCAAATGAATCTTTGTGGCCGTCGGATCAATACCCAAATAGACATTGAGTTTTTTACCGGAGTTCAAGACCTTCTCCAGCTCCCCTCGGTTGGGAATAATATTCTCCACCCCTCGGGTGACCAAAGATTCAATTAATTCTTTTTTTCTCTTCTCTTCCATACTTCCAATTTTACCCTATTTACTCTTAGCTAACAGTTTCTTATCAAACGTAACCAATTCCCCACCTAGTCGTTTCGATTGTTCCAAAACTAAACAATCAACATAAGAAATATTGGTCATCAAAAAATATTCAAGCGTTTTCATCACCAGTTCTCTGTTTTCTAAAACAATCTCACTAGTGTCAAAAAAAGATTTCAAGGCAGAAAAAATATCTATCCTACTTACCTTGTAAAACCTTGTCAAAGTATAGACACACTCCATAACGACTTCTCTAGTAACAAATACCTGTTTACCAGACTTCTTAGCTTCATCTAGCGTGTTTTTAACCTTTTCGCACTGTACCAAATTATCCTTCAACAAGTACCTCAAAACCGCATTTGAATCTATAATATACAAACTATTCATCAGCAACGCTTGCCAGATAATCTTCAACGATTGCCTTTTCAAACGCCTCTTTCTCCAGTTTTCTGATCTGACTGGCGGTTTTCCCTTTTATCGCATACTTATGCAATATACCTCCGAGAGACAATATATCCGGTACCGGCTCCACCAACCAACCTGTTTCAGTGGTTGCCGGAATGCTGATCTGACCCTGGCTGGTTAAGCTAATCGTTTGTATCATATCCATTAATATAACACGTTTACATTACTTTGTCAAGTTTCCATTACAGACTTTTTTCCCTGTCTTCCTTAATAATTTTTCCGGCAAATTCGGCTAGGGTCATCGCTCCCAGATCTTTCTGCCCCCTTTGTCTCACCGAAACCTGATTACTCTCTGCTTCTTTTTCACCCACAATTAGCATGTACGGTACTTTGGAGGCTTCCGCGTTTCTGATTTTTTTGCCGAGAGAATCGGCATCTCTGTTTAGCTCTACCCGGACATCCTGTTCTTCGAGCTTCTTCATAACTTCTTCCGCATAGGCCATTGTTTTCTCGGATACCGGCAGGATTGCCACTTGAATAGGTGATAACCACACCGGAAAAGCACCTCCAAAATGTTCTATAAGGATCATCATCGTTCTTTCGGCCGATCCGATGATCGCACGGTGCAACATCACCGGATGTTTCTGGCTACCATCCTGGTCGGTATAGGTGAGACCAAATCTTTCAGGCATCACATAATCTATTTGCAAAGTCGACAACTGCCATTCTCTTCCCAAGGCATCGGTCGCCATCAAATCCATCTTGGGAGCGTAAAATGCCGCCTCACCTGGACCTTGGAAATAATCAATCTTGTTTCTAATCATAATCTCCTCGGCCCATTTCTCCACTTTATCCCAAACTTTGGGGTCCCCCAAATACTTTTCCGGATGTTCTACGTCCCTGGTGGAAAGTCTGTATTTATAGCTAAAACCGAAAGTCCCCATAATTTTTTTTGTCATCTGCAGAGCCATATCAATCTCTTTGTCCACCTGATCTTCTCGGCAAAAAATATGGCAATCATCCTGCGAAAAGGCTCTCGTTCTTCCCAATCCGGACAACTCGCCAGGTTTCTCATCCCGATAAAGCATCGCAAAATCTGTAAGTCGGAGAGGTAAGTCGCGGTAACTTCTCGGTTGGGCAGCATAAATTTGGGTGTGTTGCGGGCAGTTCATGGGTTTTAGAAACATTTCCTCATCGGAAAAATTGGACACCACCCTAAACATCGAATCTTTGTACTTATCATAATGTCCGGAAGTCTTAAATAAATCTGCCTTGGCAATTTGAGGTGTCCATACTTGGGTATATCCTTCTTCAAACTGCATTTCTTCAACATAATCGTTCAAGGTTCTCCTAACAAACGAGCCTCTTGACGAATAAAGTGGCAAGCCACTACCCACCAAATCGGAAAAAGAAAACAAATCCAGTTCTCTACCCAGTTTCCGGTGATCGCGTTTCCTTGCTTCCTCCATCTGGGAAATATATTTATCAAGTTCTTCCTGTGTCTCAAAAGCCGTACCATAAATCCTCGTCAGCATTTTATTCTTCTCATCCCCATGCCAATAAGCTCCGGCCACCGAAAGCAGTTTAAATGCCCCT
>LCKO01000004.1:0-84572 GCA_001001485.1 Candidatus Collierbacteria bacterium GW2011_GWB2_45_17 | reverse complement strand
TACCATCTTCGACTCGGATTTGATTATCCTGGCCATCTCTTTTTCTATAACAGGAAAATCAGCATCCGTAATTTTATCTTCGGTATCAAAGTCAAAGTAAAAACCATCGTCTGTCGCCGGACCCATCGCCTTTTTGAGACTCGGATACAGCTTCTGCATAGCCGTATGCAGTACATGTTCGGAGGTATGTCTAAGCTTCAGCATTTTCTGCTTCTTCTCATCTAAATTCGAATATTTTTCGTCTAGTTTTTTCGACATATTTTTCTCGGAACAAGCATCGCAAAGTCGTTATCCAATGATGAAAAGATTGCGCAAAGCGAAAAAGCACGGTTTCTCTGTACCCCAGAGAATTTTTCGCTGCAAGACAGGATGGATTTTGCGCTGGCAAAATCGCATTCCGTTTTTCAGAATGGATAATGACGACAGGCGATCTGTTCCGTCAATAAATAATAATTTTAAAACATCATCTTTCTTTTGTAACCTTGTTTTTCTCCAGACCTTCCTCCAAATCTTTGAGGAAACCTTCATTGTATTTACCGGTCTTCCTAAAATCACTGACTATCTCGTCCACCTCATCAGCTAATTTTACTACCATAGGCGGGTCCCTCTTAACCCTTAACGGCGGAAATAATACCCCTTCGCGTCCTGAAATATCTTCCATGAACCAGAAAAGTCTTTCAGAGTGTCCCCAGCCTGAAGTCGGTGGCATACCGTACTCCAGCATTTCCACAAAGTCTGCGTCGAGCATCTGTGCCTCCTCATCTCCTGCCTCCCTTTGTGCTTGCTGTTCTTCAAATCTCGCTTTCTGGTCTTCAGGGTCATTCAACTCTGTGTAACCATTCCCCAGCTCCGATCCGGCAATAATCACATGGAATCGTTCCGTGAGTTCCGGATTTTCCGGCTTACTCTTGGCGAGAGGTGACATAAACTTCGGTTCGTTGACTAGGTAAGCAGGTCCGGCAATTTTCTTGCGGATTATTTTCCAGCAGTTATCAATCAGTCGACTTCTGTTTATCGTTCCCGTCAACACTACCCCATTTTTCTTGATCACCTCCAACATCTCTTTGTCAGTAGACTTAAAAATGTCAATTCCCAGTTTTTCTTTTATTATTTCCACATAATCTATCTCTTTCCATTCATCGGCTAAGTCATACTCCATCCCTCTACTCACAAACTTGGTTTTTCCATAAACTTCTTTGGCGATATATCTAAAAAGATCTTTCACGAGCTCCATATTGTCTCGGTAATCGGCGTATGCCCAGTACCATTCACACTGGTAGTACTCGGGGAGATGTTCGTCATCCATGCCTTCATTTCGGAAGTTTGGACCAATGGTGTAAATCTTTTCAAATCCTGCCCCAATTAACCTTTTTTGAAATAACTCAGTCGAGATTCGGAGGAAAAAGCCCTGATCAATCGCATTCATATGAGTTACAAATGGCCGTGCGTCAGCTCCTCCGGTCACACTTTCCAGCACTGGTGTTTCCACTTCTATAAAACCCTTATCCTTTAGAAATTTTCTGGTCGAGATCCAAATACCGCTTGCGGAAGGCTTCATCCGGGTCGGTAATTCCCACCCATTTGTCTGGCAATGGTAATCTGGACTTAGTCAGAATCTTAATTTCCTTAACCTGAAGAGATACTTCACCCGTCCTGGTTTTGACGACAAGACCTGTCGCCTGAATAAAGTCGCCAATATCGAGTAGTTCCAAATCCTTAAATCCAATCGTTTGTTTTTCCTTATCGGTTGATCCCATTTCATCAGCGCGGATAAATAATTGAATTCTACCGCTTTGATCCTGAATTTGTCCAAAGATTAGCTTTCCATGCTCACGCCAAGCCATAATTCTTCCGGCTAGCGTCATCTCTTTCCCTTCGTATTTCCCAAAATTCTCTACCACTTCCCGATTCTCGGCCTCTTTTTCCGATCTGGCCGGGTACAAATCAATCCCCATTAGTTTCAGGGTTTCAATCTTTTTTTCTCTCTCTTTTAGAATTTCCTCTAATCTACTTGCCATAGCTCTATTCTACCAGTCACTACATCTTCTCCACCGTCTCAATTCCTAGTATTTTCAAACCACTCTTTATCACCAGCCCGGTCACGGCTACCATCAGCAATCTCAGTTTCTCCTCTTCCACTCCGATTACTCGATTCCGGTCATAAAAACCGTTAAATCTTTGCGACAACTCAAATAAGGTCTGACAGATTAGATGTGGCGCGAAGTTTTTAGCCGCGCTTTCAACCATTTCTCCTTCGCCAATTCTTGTCCTGATTCAAGCCCAACCTTACCTCCTGCAGGGCCTGGCCCTGCAGGCCAGCTTTTTCCAAAATTCCTTTAGTTCTTACATAGACATACTGCAAGTACGGTCCACTATTCCCCTCCATCGAAAGGGCCTCCTCCCATCTAAAATCATAGTCGGACTCGGGTGACCTTCGAAGTTCGTTATACTTCACCGCTCCCAGACCGATTTTTTCGGAAACGTTGTCACTCACTCTTTCCTTGGCGATCTTTTTTGCCTCTTCTCCCGCCCGAAAAATTAAATCTTCCAGCTTGATCGTTGTCCCTTTTCTGGTACTCATTTTCTCTCCGCTAAAGGTCATTCGTCCGTGAGCTACGTGTTTAAGTTCAACTCGTTGAGCGTCTTCCCAAAGCATCCTTGCCGCCTCAAACACTTGTCTAAAGTGCAGAGTTTGCTCGGATCCCACTTCATATACATAAAGGTCGGACTTTAAATCAAGCTCGTCAAGTCTTTTTCTGATAGTCGCCAAGTCCCGTGTAAAGTAGGTCGTTGTCCCATCGGCTTTCCGGATCATTGCCGGTGGCATATACTCTTTCCCGTCTTTTTCAAACTTTACGATCAAAGCTCCACCCTCGCCTTTTATAGCTACGCCGGTATCCAATGCCTCTTCGATAATCGATGGCATCATTTTTTCATAAGTACTCTCTCCATATTCATGTTCAAACTCCACTCTCAGTCTCCCGTAAATATCATCAAACTCTTTCATCGATACACCAATGCATTCTTTCCAAATTTTTCTGGCCGCCTCATCTCCCTTTTCCAGTCGTGCAAAGGCTTCTCTGGCCTTGTCTTTCAGCTCCGGTCTTTCTTCTATTCGTTTATTAAATTCTACATAAAGATCTTCCAAATCGGTAACACTCATCTTTGAAACATCCAGTTTCTTTTCTTCAACCGCCGCGATTATCATTCCAAACTGAGTTCCCCAATCCCCCAAGTGATTATCATTGGTTACCTCAGCGCCTGAATGTTTATAAAGATTAAACAAGGCTTGACCAATAATGGTGGACCGTAGGTGCCCCACCGAAAACCTTTTAGCAATGTTTGGTGACGAGTACTCCACCAGCGCTTTTTTACCGCTCATAAAATTGCTATCTAGACAACTGTCACCGTTTCTAAGCATTTCCTTTAAACCATCCACAAGCACTTCATCCTTAATCCAAAAATTAATAAATCCTGGCCCAGCAATCTCGATTTTCTCTACCACTTCCATCAATCTTTCATTTTCCGTCAATTTTTTTACCACCTCCTCCGCTAACTCTCTTGGGCTTTTGTCCATCTGTTTTGCCATTACCATCGCAATATTACTGGCATAGTCGCCCATTTTTTCATCCGCCGGATGCTCCACCGAAAAATTGGCAAGTCCAAAAACCTCCCCAATCGCTCTGTGAATTTTTAAAGCCGTCCTTCCCGTCGGCACTCTAATTCTTTCGGCAATCTTCGAAATATCTTTTTTAACTTTTTGTCTAAATTCTGTTTTCTTTTCTTCAATAACGACACCATCTATTTCCTGCTGAACTAATTTTTTCCCTGACTCAAAGTTTATTTCAAGTTCAGGATTGCTCTCGTCAATGTAGCAAACAGATATAGTTCCATTCAGTTTTTCTTTAACCTGATTTGCCAATTCCTCAGTTGCTTTTTTCAAAACACTGTCTTCAACAGCCACACAAGCTTCTGTCACCAGAATTACGTTTTGAGTCTTCTCTGTCAACATAGTTCTCTTCCCTTCTCGCCAATTCCATTTTCGACAGATAAAACCTAGATCGTCCATATAAGTCACCTCCCCCTTATCGCAAGTAATCACTTCCTCAGACCCCAGATAAATTCCCTTTTCGTCCCCAGTAGCAAAATCAAGTCGAATGTCTCCCTTCACCTTATCCAAGTCTTCACCTCCAAACGGCAAAATATATTTAAGTGAAAGCGCATTGTACAGATTTACAAGAGGATTAATGTCGGATAGTTCCTTTCCTTTTAAGACTCTTTTAAGCAGAGCCTCTACCGACGAGTTGTATTCGGAAGGTTTTGACCCAAAAGCCCGGTAGATCTCCCTCCAAGGAGCTATGTATTTATGACTTGACAATTCCACTCCAGACAATTTAATCTTAGCTTGTTCTTGCTCAGCTTTCAATTCGTCTACAAACAATCCCTGTTTAGAATTATCCACTCCCAACGCCACGACAACTCCAAGTCTCATGCCGGAGTATGTCTCAAATATTTTTTTATCGACTATTAATTTCATTTTTAAGCCCAATTCTCCTCAAATTTTATCACCTTCCTCAGTAAATCTCCTAAACCTACTCGTCCACCCTTCCTCAACAGCTTTTTCCTCCGCTTCCAATATTTGCTTTCTAGTCATTCCTTTTGTAATTTTTTTCGCATCTTCAGCAAATATCCCAGCTAAACTAAAAATATCACCGCTTCCATTCTTGGAAACTTTTCTCAACCTCTCTACTCTCGACTTCATAAGCTATTTTACCTCATAAAAAATCCCCCATTTCTGAGGGATCGTCTATTTCAAATCCATCCCGGGGCGGGCATGGCTTGCGCAAGCTTCAAACACCTAATTCTTTGAACTTCGGTCAAATCGTCAACCAGAAAATCAATCACCAATTTTGCGTTAGCCATCGGCGAATCGGTAAGATTCAAATACTGAACTTCGTTCCATCTAAAACCCAAATCCATAAGCACCTTGTACCTCTCGGTATATTCGCAGCACATCAAGGGGCTCAAAACTTTTTCCCAAGCGATTTCCTCACGTGAACCCAAATTTTTGGCCATTCCTACCTCCTCTGTCAAAGTATACTTCCAGCCCACATTCTACCACACCTGCAGGGCCAGGCCCTGCAGGCCAGACAAATATTTTTCGGCGTCCAGTGCCGCCTGACATCCCATCCCCGCCGCCGTCACCGCCTGTTTATACTTGAAGTCCACCACATCACCTGCCCCAAAGACTCCAGCCACCGAAGTCTGTGTCGGATAACCTTTCATCCAGTCAACTTTTAGCTCACCGTTAATCCCTGTTTTCAAAAATCCCTTCTCATCCAAATCCACTTGACCCTTAAATAATTCCGTTGCCGGAAAATGCCCGATCGCCAAAAACAATCCATCAACTTTCATTGTCTTGAGTTCTTGAGTTCTTGAGTTCTTGAGTTCTATCGAGTGCAACTTTTCGTCTCCTTGCACTCGGATCACTTCACTATTCCAAGTTATCTTAATCTTTGGGTTGTTCTTCACCCTCTCCTGCATTATCTTACTCGCCCGAAACTCTGATCCTCTATGAACTATCGTCACTTCACTCGCATATTTAGCCAGGGCCAAAGCATCTTCCATAGCCGCATCCCCGCCACCTACCACTACCGTTTTTTTATCTCGGAAAAAAGCCGCGTCACAAACGGCGCAAGTGCTCACCCCCCTACCCATTAGTTTTTCTTCACCCAAACCAAGCATTCTTGATGTCGCTCCCGTGGAAATTATGATCACCTTCGCTTGGATTTCTTTTTCGCTTACCCAAACTTTTTTTGTCTCACCGGCGAGCTCCACCTTCACCACATCTTCATATCGTACCTCAGCCCCGAAATTTTTTGCCTGAGCTTCCATATTCATCATTAGATCCGGTCCCATGATCCCCTCTTTAAATCCGGGATAATTTTCCACCAAAGTCGTATTCATCAGTTGCCCTCCAGCCTTCACTCCAGACAGCACCAGCACCGATAAAGTCGCCCTCGACAGATACAATGCCGCCGTATATCCGCTCGGCCCTCCGCCAACGATTACTACATCCCATTTTTTTTCTTCCGTCATTTTATTTAACGATCTTTTCAATCATTTGAGCATAGGCATCCTTGCCTCCAAATCCCACCTGTCGCGCAACTTCCTTGCCTTTTTGATAAAGGATGACCGTCGGGATACTCATTACGTTGTAATCTCCGGCCACTTTAGAATTCGCATCTACATCCACCTTACCTACCTTGATCTTCCCCTCATAGGTTCCAGCCAGTTCGTCTACAATTGGTGACACCAATCGGCATGGGCCACACCAATCGGCATAAAAATCAACCAAGACCGGCATCTCTGACTTAAGTACTTCCTCGTTAAAGTTTTGATCTGTAAATCTAGCTATATCCATTTTTTTATTATAAATATTAACTCAAAGGTATCTCTTTAATAGTTTAGCGTATTCCTCTTTATTACAACTATCCACCGCATCGGCCAGAAGTGACTTGGCTACACTTTTAAGCGAGCTCATCGAAGCCACCACTTGAGTCACCACCGCCTCACACTTCTTGTCCTCCGAAATCATTTTTTCAATCCCCCCCACCTGCCCCTGGATTCTTTTAAGCGCCACCTGCAACTTCTTTTTTTCTTCTATTGTCATTTTTGTTCTTGAGTTCTTGAGTTCTTGAGTTCTTGAGTTCTTGAGTTCTTGAGTTCTTGAGTTCTTGAGTTCTTATAATATACCCCCTACGGTATACCACTGTCAACTATTAAAACTTAAATGAGAGAAGGATAATGACCGTGGAAACTATAATTACAAACCATCGTTTTTCTTCTGTTCCCACCTCTCTTTTTATTTGCCAAAACCATTGTTCAAATCTCTCTTTGTTCCAAAAATAATCATAGATCAGGTCAAACGACAGATGTATTCCCATTCCCAGCATAAATCCTCTCCCAAAAGGACTGGTAATACTGGTTATCGTCAAAACCGCCAGTACCATCCAAACTATCACAAATAAGAAGCTCCTCATAATTAGTTCCCTCTGTTCATGTCGCTCATTCAGAATTAGATACAGTCCCTCATTAAATCTTTTTCCATCAAAAAGATCCTTCAATCGCTTCCCCAAAGCCTCCTCCGGTTTCATGAGAAAGCTATAAACAAATCGATCGGTGAAAACAAACAAAAAACCAATGATGGCTCCCAACAGCCACCAAAGTAGTCCCAGATCAAAGCTAAAGTTTCTGGTGACAATTTTCCACAAAATCAATATTGCTAGTGTCCCAAACAACACATACTGATGCAGTGAAATCTTATCTCTCATATCTTATTAATTCTAACACTGCTACGTTCCTCCTCTTTTATTTGCTTTAATTTCCACATAAACATCTTGCCCTTACTTCTGGCACCGGCATCCATGACAAAACTTTTTGCTTTTTCTATCAGCTCTCTCGGATTACTTTTTACAATCCGCATATATATCGGTGTATGGGCCGTATCGTCCAGGGCTACCGCCAATCTATAGGCATAGTCTTGCCACTCTCGACTGATTCTCTTCTGCTTGGTCTCATCCAGCTCATACTTATCCAAAATATTGGTCATCGAGTTGAACCCTAGTTTATTCATCGTTAACAATATTATAATGAAGTGAGTCTTCTTATGTTCAAATCTTCAAAATCCATCTCCAGTCTCAAAGAATTTTTTGTCACCTACAGGGCAACCCTAAAAATTGCTTGGGATATGGACAGATCTGCTCTCATAAAGATCACTCTTGCCAATGCCACTAAGGGTGCGCTAGTTTACCCAACCCTACTAGTAAGTAAAATGATCATCGATTCGGTCGTCAACACTATCACCACTCGCGATATTTCAAACGGGCTCAAAATCATCATCTTCGCCACCATCCTCGGTTGGTTAATCGATTCATTTTCTGGTTTACTCCAAGAAGTAGACTATGTCTATAGCTCCAGTCTTCCCCGTCTTCTTTCCGAGAAAATTCAAGTAAACATTTCTAGGAAAATCAATTTACTCCCAGTGACTACAGCCGAAAACCCTGAGATTAGGAATCTTCTGCAAAAAGTCATGAGCAACTCCGGACGCGCCGTCTGGTCTCTCGTCATTCCCATTTCCACCTTTCCTGAGATTATCTTCATCATCATCGCCACGGCCATTCCCATTATCACCTTTCAACCACTACTCATTATTCCCTCATTCATTCTCTCCATCCCCAACATGCTCATTGGCATCAAGTACAGCAAGGAACAGCACGCTCTTAGCACTTCTTATGCCCCCAAATGGCGCATTTGGGGAGCCTTGGAAGATTTCAGCATCAAAGGAAAGTACCTCTACGAAAACAAGATTTTAAATCACGTCAGTGTTCTCTTAAACCGGCGTATCAAAATGGCTACTGATTTTTTCAATGCAGACAAAAAAATCAACACCTCTCACGCGAAGCGCCGTCAATCGGTTGGAATTCCCTTGTCTCTCTACCAGACCGGCACCCGATTTTACCTTTACTATCTCGCCATTACTCAAGTACTCACTCTGGGTAGCGCTCAAATCACCAGTTCTGCCATTGAGAGATTTATAAACAACATTAGTCGCCTTATCAGACAAGCAAATGATATCTTCCAAAATTATCTATTTATTGCCGATTACGAAAAACTGATGAACATCGAAGAGGAAGATCTCTTGGTAGGACTACCCATGCCTGTCACAATTTCGCGAGGGATTGAGTTTAAGGATGTCTGGTTTAAATACGATCACTCCCCAAACTGGATACTGAAAGGCGTTTCATTTAAGGTGGACCCCAAAGACAACATCGCTATTGTCGGCGAAAATGGAGCGGGAAAAACAACTTTAATTAAACTTATCTGTCGCTTCTACGATCCCCAAAAAGGTGAAATACTTCTAAACGGACTAAATATAAAGTCCTACAACATCAGGGATTACCGCCATCAGCTATCAGCCCTTTTCCAAGACTTTGCTCAGTATCCTTTCTCTGTTGAAGACAACATTCAATTCGGCGATATAGATAAAAATAAATCTAAACTAGCAATTAGAAAGGCCGCCAAACTAACCGGAATTTCTGATTTTGTAAAATCCCTTCCTCTAAAGTACAAAAATCCTTTAGACAAAGAGTTTGCTGGTGGAGTTGAACCCTCCAAGGGTCTTTGGCAAAGAGTGGCGTTGGCTCGTATCCTCTATCGCAACGCCCAAATACTAATTCTAGACGAACCCACCTCCAACGTCGACCCAGAATCAGAGGAGCAAATTTTCTCGGATTTATTGAAAGTGGCTAAAGATAAAATGATCATTCTGGTCTCTCACCGCTTCAGTACGGTCAGGAAGGCAGACAAAATCTTAGTCTTGGAAAAAGGCGTCGCTGTTGAACACGGCAGTCACCATGATCTCATGAAACAAAACGGACGCTACAAAGAGCTATTCTCTCTCCAAGCCCAAAGCTACCAGTAGTTCATCTGCCGCTTCCTCCAGAATTTCATCCAGTTCTTCCAGCTCTTCTTTTCTAAATCTTTCCAGCACATAATCGGATCCGGTTCCTGTATAAAATGTTTCTTCTCTATTATCCACTCCGATTCTCACCCGCAAAAAATTTTTATCGGGCAGGCTAGACTCCAACGAGCTTACTCCATTGTGAACTTTCGGGCCGATTCCTTTTTGGATTTTATACTCTCCGAACTTCAGATCCAGATCGTCATGTACCAAAATTACCTCATCCGTTCCAAGTTTATAAAAGTCCATTATTTTTCTGACGGCTCTCCCTGACTCGTTCATAAAGGTTTGTGGTTTTACAAACATGATGTCTTTTTCTCGATAAACCAGTGCCTCAAACTTACTCTCCAAAGAAAACCTGGCCCCCTCGGAAAGCCTGTCCACAAACTCAAACCCGACATTGTGGCGAGTATTAACATATTCCTTGCCTGGGTTTCCTAGTCCTACGACGAGTTTCATGGTGACTCTATTCTATCCTTTATAATCTCTTTTGTGAAAGTCATTCTTCTCCTCATCTTGTTTTTAATTACCCTGCTGTACTTTCCTCTCAATCGTCAGGTCCCTAAGTTTAGTTTCAAAACCAAACTTGACTCCCAGATTCCACTTCTGCCCTGGACCGTCTGGGTCTATTTTTCTTACTTTCTATTTTTTCCCCTATCTATCGCTCTTACTTGGAACTCCAGATACGCGTCTCCTTTGTTGGTCACTCAGATTTTTTCCACTCTCATCGCTTCTTTAATCTGGAAAGTGTTTCCAAACGGCGTCATTCGCCCACTAATAAAAACTCCCACCAATCTCAATCACCGACTCCTCAGCCTTATCTACAAATATGACCGAGACTGCAACGGTCTTCCCAGTGGACACGTCCTCCAATCCTTCGTGGCCTGTTTCTTTTTGGCCCTGCTCTTTCCAAAAATTTGGGTTGTTTTTGTCCTTGTTCTTTTGGCTATTAGCCTCTCCACTCTCACCACCAAACAGCACTACTTTCTCGACATGATAATTACCCTATTGTTCGCCCCTCTTATTATCGAGCTTTCTTTGTATATAATTCCCTTATGAATGACATTCATAAACCATTTTTCTCTATCATCATTCCTGCTCTCAACGAAGAAAAATTCTTACCTCTCTTGCTTGGTGATCTAACCAAACAAACCTTTCAAGACTTCGAGGTCATCGTCATCGACGGTAAATCCGAAGATAAAACCATCGAAAAGGCCAAACTCTTTACCAACAAGTTACCCCCACTAACCATTTTATCGAGCGAGGTCAGAAATGTATCGGTTCAAAGAAATCTTGGGGCAGGAAAGGCTCTTGGTCATTATTTTATCTTCAACGATGCCGATAACCGACTCCCAGAGTACTTCCTTGAGGGTATTAGATACAATCTCCACGTCAAATCTATTGACCTCTTCACTTGCTGGTGCAATCCGGACTCTAATCAGAGCTACGACAAGACCGTTTCCACCTACCTTAACCTATTGGTTGAGACGGGATACCTTATCAAACAACCCATCGCCTTCGGGGCCATGATCGGTTGTCGCAGAGATGTCTTTAAGGTCATCGGCGGTTTCAATCCCAAAATAGGCTTCGCCGAAGATACCGATTTTGTCAGACAGGGATTCAAGAAGAAGCTGTCTTTTATCGTTTACCACGAGCCTCGCCATCTTTATTCTTTCAGACGATTTCGCCACACAGAAAAACTCAAACTGCTCCGGCAATATGCCATCCTCAACCTCAAGTATTTTACCAATCAGAAAGTCAACCAATCAAAAGAATATCCCATGGGCGGATCACATATAGATTACAATGCCTCAACGCCGGATTTTATTAAAACAGTTCTAGCCTCTTTCAAACACAATAAACCAAGTTCAAAAATCGTCGACAAAATTCGTGCTCTGTTAAGTCTAGAAGCAAATCTGCCCTAGGCGATCATCAGCTGTATGCCGATGAACATCGCGTATATTCCCATCAGCACTGCCCCCTCCCATCGATCAAGTTTGTGTTTTGACTTGGTAAACAGCCAAAACAGTCCCAAAACTATCATCAAAAACATCCCCGAGATACCTCTTTGTAGAGGATCGCTGTAGACAATCGGGCTAATAAAGGCGATTATTCCCAAAATAAGAGTTGAGTTAACCACTACACTTCCCAAGGTATTTCCCAAAATAAGAGAGGTTTCTCTTTTTTCCGAAGCCATCACCGACAGTATTAACTCCGGTAGGGTAGTTCCAAAAGCTATCACCACCAGCCCGACCCAAAACAGATTTACTCCCAAAGATCCTGATATTTTTACCGCCAAGTTAACCAGCATCCATGCACTAATCCCCAAAATGCTCAAGGCACAAAACAGTCCAATCCCCTGCATCGCGTGCTCCATCTTTGTTTTAAGTCGGTGAACGACTTTCTTTCTTCCCAAAAGTTTTAAATGTTTTAGCGGCACGCTCCCATTACCAATCGTCTTGTTTACATACCATAGATACAAAGTTATCAAAAGAACTCCGTCTAACCGGCTCAGACTTCCATCAGACAACAAAAGCCAGGGGGACATCGCCATTCCTACCGTCATCCACAGCTCTCTCTTTAAATATTCACCCACTATGGGAATACTCCCAAAGACAAGAGCCGCCCCACCAATAATCCAGCTCAGGTTAGCCAAATTTGCTCCAATAATATTTCCTAAGGCAATTTGAGGCTCAGATCGAATTGCCGCGGCCAAACCCACAAACAACTCGGGAAGTGATGTCGAAAACCCCACCAGTATGGTAGCCAACATCAGTTTATTGGTTTTTATTTCATGCGCCAATTTTTCAAAACTGTCCACCACCGCACCCGAAGACACCAAAATTATCAGTATCAAAAAAATCCCCCATAAAATATCCACCACCATGCTTTCATTTAATCACACTTTTCCTTCTCTTTCTTACTTCCACAAAAATTGGTACTAAAGAAACCACAATAATCCCCAAAACCAAATAATGAAAGTTCTCTTTAACTACCGGCAGGTTTCCAAACAGAAACCCACCACCCAAAAACAAACTCACCCAGGCAAATCCACCTACCATATTGTATTTAATAAAATCTCCATAGTGCATCTTACTTATCCCCGCCACAAAGGGAGCAAAGGTTCTCACTATCGGCACAAACCGGGCAAAAACGATCGCCCTTCCTCCATATTTTCTGTAAAACTCCTCCGCTTGTTCCAAGTATTCTTTTTTAAAAATCTTACTTCCTCTCTCAAACACACTTTTTTCAAACTTGTCACCGATCCAATAATTAACCGTATCTCCCACAATCGCCGCTACCAGCATCAAAGGGTAAAGAATCCAAAAATCAAAAGATCCCATGGCCGCTAGAGCTCCCGCCGCAAACAATAGTGAATCCCCGGGCAAAAAAGGAGTTACTACCAATCCCGTCTCCATAAATATCACCAAGAACAGAATCAGATAAGTCATTGTGCCGTACTGAGCAGTCACCAAAGCCAAGTTCTTATCTATATGTAGAAAGAAGTCCAAAATCATTTTTAAAATCTCCATAAAGCCATTCTAACCCATCAACCTCCGTCATTGCGAATCTCGTACTCGAGCTGAAGCAATCTCAAGCACCTCTTTCCAGGTAGTTGATTGCTTCGGGCTTTTGTCTTCACGGAACTTAACTAACCTGGGAAACCGGAGAGCCACACCTCCTGCGTGGTTTGGACTTTTCGTTATCTCGTCGGCGGCTACTTCCACCACCACCATCGGCTCCACCCAGACATCCGGTATCAGGGATCCGCTCACCAAATAGTCTTTGGGTTTTTCCTTAACCTCATTTTCACCCAACCTCTTTTTTAAATCGCGAAACTCTTCGTCCGTCAAACCAGTCCCCACTTTGGCTATCGAAACCCATTTCCCATCTTTCTTAATTCCGGCCAAAAACGCTCCTATCCCAAAACTTGTCCGCTTCCCTCTTCCCAAATAATATCCCAGTATCACCAGATCAAAAGTATCTGAGAGTTTTCCCGTTGTTCCCTCTGCCTCTTTAATTTTTACCCAGTTCCATCCTTGTCTGCCGGGAAGGTACTCTCCACTCCATTGTTTAATTACAGCCCCCTCAAATCCTTCTTCTAAAAATTTATCATGCAATTTCTGGATTTCCAGAGCGTCTTTGGATTTAAAATACTCATCGGGAACCAAAGTATCATTTTTCTTTATTATCTCAGTCAGAATTATTCTTCTTTCAAAATAGGGTTTTTCTACCAAGCTCTTGCCATCAACACTCAAAATATCAAAAACAAAAAACTTTAATGGTACCGATTTGGCCGTCTCTGCCACGTCGTGTTTTCGTTTTCTGGTAATAGTTAGCTGAAATGGCAAAATTTTTCCGGACTTTCGATCATATCCAACCGCTTCACAATCCAAAATAACTTCATCTGCCTTTATCCAGTCTTTCATCAAAAAAAGCTCCGGAAACATCGGACTCGACTCCTCCAGATTCCTCGTATATGTTTTTACCAAAGAGTCTTGAGTTCTTGAGTTCTTGAGTTCTTGAGTTCTTTTGAAGTGTATCTGCACCCTTGTCCCGTCAAACTTTCTTTCCACCGCTACTTCTCCCATCTTATCTACTATCTCTTGGTAATTATTTAACCGCTGACACAAAGCCGATACCACCGGCACTCCCGTCTTAACCTTAATATTTTTTAGTCCGGCGATACCTTTTTCCTTCACCACTTTAGCAATAAACCCCGGATCTGGATAAAGTTGAAAAGCGTTGTCCAGTCCTTTTCTTAAAGTCTTTCCGCCACTGGTCATCTGAGATAGAGCATCAAAAATAGTTTTCTCTGAAAATCCCAAACGTAATTTACCCAGCACCATCCTTGCAATAAATTTTCTCTCCACCGCCAATGTTGTCAGTAATAGCTCAGTCAGTCTTGCCACCTTTCTTTCTTGGCTTCCATTTCCACCCTCTTCTGCCATTATTTTGAGTTTTTCAAAAACTTCATTTATAGAATACTTCACCGCAGTCTTATTCTTAAACTCAAGCTCCTCCATCAACAAACCAACATCTCCTTTGGCTTTATATTTCTTTTCTACTACATTCTCGGCCAACCCCGAACCCTCAACTACACTCCTCAGCACCATCTTCACCGCCATATTAAATTCCTTGTTGTCAAAGTCAGGCCCCAGTTGGCCAAGAGTCAGGTAAATCCCTTTATCCGTTTCCTCCGGCTTCATTTTTTCAATCAATTCTGCCAACACTTTGGTTATCTCCAAGCGCGATGAAATCTTTTCCAGCTTCTCCAAGTAATCGGCAAATTCCTTAAATAACATATTTCATAGTATAGCAAGATGAAGTGCTTATAAGACGATGCCGGACTATGTCAATTCGGAGCGGAGGGATGCCCCCTGTATGCCCAGGAGCGAGCCGAGCACCGCAATTGATCGTAGTCCGAATCGGCTAAACACTTCGAACCGAACGAAATTTTTATCGATAACTTCTCATCTTCCCCATTACGTAGAGCGCCCCTTTGGTCTTCCCCTTCTTTTTAATCAGTTTTTTATCCATCAAGTCTTTCAGGTCACGCAGTATCGTATCGTCGGACACCATCAGCAGGACACTTCTAATCTCCTTAATGGTCATTTCATTTTTTATGGTCATCTCTTCCATAATGACGATCTCTCTTTCGGTTAAGGAGACTACCCTCCCCTTCTCGGACTTGAATATCGGTGTCTCACCCACTAGGTTTAATACTTTTATTTTTGTTTTTTCACTCGCCTCCTCCATCCATCTGGTAAAGTGTTCCAACCATATCGTCAAGCTTCCGCCATCTCTCTCTACGGAAGCAACGGCCAGCGTATAAATCTCTCTGTTTTTCAAAATTTCTTCTTCCGGTGCCCATATTTGTTTATGGTGGTATCCTTCGCTGGACAAGATCAAATGATTAAAACAAAGAGCGGTGATCAAGTTATTATTTACAAAGGGGCCGATCCTTACCAGCTCGTAAAGCATAGTCCCTGCTTTTAGTACCGGATGCAACTCATTCTTAGTCACACTGTTAAACCAGCCAAACAGATCCTCCATCTGGAAAGGAACCTCTACTGCCAAGGGGATCCCTTCTCGATTTTCGTACACCCCATCAGACTGTCTATATCCACCCAGTTCAGGCACTGCGACCAGTCGCTCCCCCACTAAAGTATTTAATTTAATTAGATCATTTACCCCGTAATCGGTTTGTTTAAACTTATTAGTTAGATAGGAGATTTGTTCGGAAAGTTTATTGGCATTCAAAAAATTTAACACTTGCTGAACATCTTTTTCTTTTCCCACCACTCCCGTTCTCAAAGCCACCTCCCCGGCCTTATCGTCCCTCTCCGGCTCGTCTTTGACTATTTTTGCCACATCATCTGTACTCAAACCATTTTCCACAAAATGAAACACACTGTAAATTCGTTTTACCAAACTCTCCAGTCTAAGTCTCCCCTCCCAATCCACCTGCAACTGAGCCAGTTCAATGATCTTACTGTTTACTTCAATATTTATTAGACTGGAAAGAATCTTGTTTGTTATCTGATACGACGGAGAAAACATAAATCAATTATCGCATTTTCTGCGGAATATCACAAGTTATTTACCGCCTCTCCGTATATTTCTGGCACCATATTTACTACATCATCAGCGTTAAACATATAGCCTTGCCGTTCGGCCAACTTTTCTGCCGCTCCTTTTACCAAATATGAGGCCGCCGCCGCGGCAAATATCGGTTCGTCTTTGGCCAAAAACCCCGCCAACACACCGGCGATCGTGTCCCCGATACCGCCCTTCACCAGTCCGTCATTTCCTCCCAATATTTTTACGACTCTTTCACCATCGCTTACTATCGAAATTTTATCTTTCGTCAAGATTACCAGGTGATACTTTTTAGCCAGTGATAGAATCTGTTCACCTCTTTTTTCAATTTCCTCTTCTATTTTTTGACCAAACATCATCTCAAACTCTTTATCATTTGGAGTCACCACTGCTCCTCGAGGCATTTTTTCTACACTTACCACTTGCAGGGCTCCACCGTCGATCACCCATTTTCTGTCGGCATGTTTATCAAATAGATCTTGACACCTTCTTCTCGTCGCTTCTCCCTCGCGGTCACAAACAAAGTTCTGTTCTTTGATGTGGCTCCTCATCATCCCCGGTCCAATTAGTACCGCATCAGATTTGGCAATGTAGTTTCCGGCTTCCTCGTAAGGTACCCAAACAAAGCTAGACAGCCCTGTTTTGATTTTATCTGCCACCTCTTTATCTTCGTCCGGTGTCGAAAAATAAACCATCCCCGCAATTCTAGCCGCCCCTCTCAAAGCCAGTAATGGTGCGCCATGAAACAGTTTGCTTCCTCCAATAATGGTCACTTGTCCGGCGGCATGTTTGCCGACGATATTTTTCAGCGTCTTACTGTCCTCAAACCAGCTTTTATCAAATGTTTCAATCTTCACATCACCAATTTTACTCCTATCAGGGCCAGGCCTTATAGGATCCCCAATCTTCAAGGCCTGGCCCTAGAATTTCACAAGCATTATAATAAAACAATGAAACTCAAAAAGAAACCCGTCAAACCACTTCCACACGCCGTCGCCACCCAGGTTATCACTCTCATTTCTACCTCTTTCGGTCTGGTCGCCGCTCTAGCCTGGAACGAAGCCATTAAGGAGTATGTTGAGGTCTTTATCAAGCCCTATTTTGCCAAAAGTTCCGGAGTCATCTCCCTTTTTATCTACGCCATTGCCATTACGGCCATTGCTGTTCTTGTTACTATTCAAGCCACCCGCATTTTGGAAAGAATCAACTCTAAGAAAGTCTGATCGTTTTTGCCTTCTTAAACATTTTAGCGTCCCCTTCATCTGCGGTGGTCACCACCACCTGCCTGCCGGACATTACTCTCAGTACCTCTCCTTTATGCGTCTCGTCCAGTTCGGAAAAAATATCATCCAGTAGCAATAATACTTTTTTGTGACTTTTTTCCTCCATAAAATAAATCTCTCCCATCTTTAAAGCCAGTACCGCCATTCTTTGTTCTCCCCTAGAACCGTAGGTGGCTAAATCGCGACTTTTATCTTTAATTAAGAAATCATCTTTGTGCGGGCCTACCAAGGTGTATCCCACCGCCACCTCAGCCTCTTTATATTGGCTAAGCCTGGATTCACTCACCGCACTCATGTCATAAGCCATTTGAATATTTTTAAACAAATCGCTTTTTTTAAACAAAGCATTTATATATTCAATCAAATCTCTTCTTTTGTCGGAAACTATCTGGCCGTGTCGAATTAAAAGTCCATCCCAAAAGGTCAGTGCGTATCGACTGGCAGATCCATCACGGATAGCGTCAAGAATCTTATTTCTCCTCCGCAATGCCTGCTCATAGGTGGACAAACTATTCTCATAGACCTTGTCTACCTGTATCAGAAGACTGTCCAGAAACTTCCTTCTCGGACTCGGAGATCCACTAACGAGCTCGACATCCTCGGGCCGAAAAAGCACTAATGGCAGTAGTCCTAATATGTCTCGTCTTCTTTTTGATACCCCATCTACTAAGTACTTTCTTTTGTTGACCATCTTGCCCATCACCATTCCTCCGTTTATCATTACCTCCAAAGTCATTTGATCGTCTTTTGCTAGCTGAAGATCTCCCGCCACCTTCCCCAGTTCCTGTCCAAAAGTAACCATCTCTTCCGTTCTCTTCGCCCGAAAGCTGTCTCCGACTCCCAAAAGATAAATCGCTTCCAAAAGATTTGTCTTTCCTTTGGCATTTTCCCCCACCACCACATTTACTCCAGGCGAAAACTCGAACACAGCTTCTTTATAATTTCTAAACTCGCTCAGCCTTAAGTTTGTCAGCATTTCTACCCATATTCTACATCCTTATCCCCGCATTGCTTTATTTTTGACAGCTTGGGCAGAAGAAAGTTCCTCGTCCTCCCAATTTTATCTTTTGAATTTTGCTCTCACAATCCCGGCACTTCAGACCCTCTCTTTTATAAACCAAAAAATGATCTTGATAAGTTCCACCCAGTCCTGAAACTTGAACATAGTTACTGGCACTGGCACCTCCATACTTAATTCCCAGATTAATCACTTTTACGATGGCTTTGTGAAGTTTACTGACTTCTTTTTTTTCTAAAGTGTCGGTCTTTCTCTCCGGTCTTACCCCGGCCATAAATAAAGCATCATTCACATAGATATTCCCCAGGCCGCCAATTTTGTTCTGATCAAGCAAAATTAGCTTTATCGGTTTTTTAGTCTTCTTTAATGAATTGAAGAGATAGTCTTCTGTGAAATCTTTGTCTATTACATCTGGAACTTGATACCTAGAGTTCTTGAGTTCTTGAGTTCTTTCTACTAGTTTCATCCATCCAAACACGCGCATGTCGTTAAAGAACAGTTTTGACCCGTCATCAAAAGTCCACACTACTCGGGTATGTTTACTGTGCAAGCCATTCACCCAGTCCGCCGTCGGATGCCCTCCAGAAACTCTCATCTCCCCATCTACAAATACCAATTGGCCGGTCATTTTTAAGTGAACTGTTACCATCTTCTCGTGGTCTTCAAACGAAACCTCGATTACTTTCGACTTTCTTTGTATATCCTTAATCTTCCGGCCGATCAGCGACTTGGGATCACCGGCAAAACTTTTTGCCCGCAACACTTCGATCTTAGAGATAGTTTTCCCAACAAGGACTTCTTTTAGTTGTCTTCTAATGGTTTCCACCTCCGGTAGTTCAGGCATATTACAAAACTTGCCTCGGGGTAAACAATATCCACCCGGCAGAAACAAAGCACAAAATCGCGATTGTTACAAACAAAAAATTAAATCCCAAACTACTGGCAATAAAGCCGCCAATGATAGTTCCTAGAGCCATTACCAAGTTCGACACCATCGCCCAGTCAGAAAACTCCATTACTTCTTCTTTTTTATCAATATGTTTGGCAAACAAAGCTCCAAATGTCGGAGTTCCAAGCGACTCAGCCAAACCAAAAACAACCTGCGACAAGATTAACAACAGAGCGCTGTCAATAAAAATATAGCTTAAAAATCCCAAGCCTCGAATAATATAACTAACCACCAACATTAGTTCCATCTCTTTTAGCATATCTCCCCACCTAGCGACAAATAAAAGAAATAAAGTCGTCGATACGTAAAACACTGCCGTTGATACGCTCACCAACAGGACTCCTCCTCCTATTCTTTGAACATAGACAGCGTAAAGTGGCCCGAGAAGCAAGGCCGCAAACACATAAAGCGAGTTACTGATAAACAACACCTTCAAGGCCAGATTATTTCTCATCCACGACCATCTTATCAATTATTTTCCTAATCTTTTTTACGAAGTTGTCTCTGGAAAATTTTCTGGCCTGCTCTACCAGTTCAGCTCTGTTCCATTTTTTCGATTCAAACTTTTTCATCGCCAATTCCAATGTTTCCGTATCCGTATTGTTTATTAACAAACCGGTCACCCCTTCCACCACCGTCTCTTTAAATCCCCCTCCGTTAAAAGCGATCACTGGAGTTCCGGAAGCCATCGCTTCCACTGGTGTAATTCCAAAATCCTCATCTCTGGCTAGAGCAATAAACCCCTTAGCTCCGGCATAGAGCTCGCCCAGTCTTTTATCGTTTACTCTTCCTAAAAGCTCTACTTCTCTAATCTTCCTTAGCTGTTTTTCTATTTGAGAAAATCCCACTGACTCTCCTACAATTTTTAGTTTAAAGCCGGTCTGTCTGGCCGCTTTGGCCGCCTCGACCAATCCCTTGGCTCCCACCAATCTCGAAACAATTAAGAAATAATCCTGTTTTTTTACCCCCTCACTTTCTCGGATAATTTTCTCAACATCTATTGGTGGATAGACCACTTCCGCTTCTTTTCGATAGAATTTCCAGACCCTCCTTTTTACGTTTTCGGAGTTCACTATCCACTTATCAACTCTTTGGGAGGACCAAAAATCAAAAATTCTTAAGAAGTGATTAACAATCACTGCGTAAACTCTCACTATCCAAAATCTTTGTAAATTTATGCTCGTTTCATATCCGTAAAGAAATCTCGGTGGAGTGTGGCAGTAAGCCACTACACAAGTTTTTGGGGAGACCTTAAAACCTCTGGCAAAATATGAGGAACAGGAAGTAATTACCAAGTCATAACTAGACAGATCAATTGACCTCCAAATTAGCGGTACCAGAAATCTCAAGGGGCTGTACAGGTTAAAGCTTTTTATTAGCCAACCAAACGAGCTTTCGATAATTTTTCTATCGGCAAACTCTTTATCACAGCTGGATCCGGATACTTTGAAAGCGGTGTAAATGGGTACTTGAGAGTACATCTCGGACAACACTCTTAGCACTCTCTCGGCTCCTCCAAACTCCTTCATAAAGTCGTGTACCAAAGCAATTTTCATATAAATATATCCTGGATTTCTTTCTCCCAGGAATCTTTAGGTAGTTTACTAATCAGACTCTTAAAGTTCAATTCCTCAAACAAAGACAGGGCTCCGTTTTTGTCATAGTTAGTTAACAAACAATCGTCCCAATCGAGTTTCAATTGTACGTCACAATTTATTTCCGCTAAATGGAAACTTTTTTCAGCCATTTCCTTGTCCGACGACAACATGGCTTTCACTCTTGGAGTAATCTTTATGTCATTAATATTTTTGTAAATATTTTCTAGATTTCCAAACTCTTGAATTAATTTGGTTGCCGTCACTCTACCCACCCCTTTAACCCCCGGAATATTATCCGAGGCATCTCCCATTAAACTTTTCAAATCAATTATCTGTTTGGGGTTCAAGCCGTAAACCTCTCTGACTTTGTCCTCATCAAAAACCACCGACTGGCCGTGATGATTCTGGATCGGTAGATAAACAACAACTTTTTTCCCTTTAATTAATTGAAGTGAGTCTCTGTCTCCCGTCACAATTACCACCTGAGTATCCTCATCTTGAGTTCTTGAGTTCTTGAGTTCTTGAGTTCTTTCGAATGCCAGCCTTGAGATCGTTCCGATAATATCATCCGCTTCAAAACCCTCGATGCCATACTGAGGAATATTAAGTTTCTCCACCACTTCTTTCGTTCGGTCTATTTGTGTCGCCAAATCCTCATCCATCGGGTCTCTGTTGGCTTTGTAAGCTTCAAACTCCTGTTTTCTAAAAGTGGGTCCTTTAAGGTCCCAAGCCACCGCCACGTGAGTGGGAGACAGTTTTTCCAATACCGACAACAGCATCGATGAAAAACCATATACCGCATTTACCAGCTCTCCTTTGGGTGTCGAAAGTGGCGGGTAAGCGTGATACGCTCGATGTAGCAAAGCGTTACCATCGATGAGAATTAATTTCCTCATTTTTCGTCTACAGATGGCTTTATCTTTCCAACAATCTTCTCAAACTCTTCTTGCTCAATCGTCTCCACTTTCATCAATCTGTCCACAATTTTATCCAGAATTTTTCTATTCTTCTTGATTACACTTTCAGCCAATTTATAGCCATCGTCTACAAATTTCTTAATTTCCAAGTCTACCTTTGCCTGCATCACTTCAGACAGTCTAATGCTGTCTCCCGCACCATATCCCCAAGCATTGGTATCTATTGTTTGATTAAGAGACACCGGCCCCAGCTCACTCATACCAAAATCTACCACCATCCTTCGGGCTAATATGGTTCCTCTTTCAATATCACTGGCCGCTCCCGCCGTGAGCTCATTAAAAACGATTTTTTCGGCCGCTCTACCACCCAACATCATCGCGATTTCATCTTTCAATTCAGACAAGGTCTGCTGATATTTATCCGTCTTGGGTCGGCTCATGGTATATCCCAGGGCCATTCCTCGAGAAACAATGCTTACTCTGTGAATCGGATCTGTCCCCAGCAACAAGTGGCCTACCAAGGCGTGCCCGGCTTCATGATAGGCCGTCATTTGTTTTTCTAGCTTAGACTGTAATCTCTTTTTTTCCGGACCCATCTTAACCTTCATGGCCGCCTCTTCAATATCTTTCATTTCAATTTCCTTTTGACTATCTCGTGCCGCCAGTATGGCCGCTTCATTAAGCATGTTCTCGATGTCAGCCCCGGAAAAACCAACCGTTCTCTCCGCCACCTTGGTCCAGTTAAGATCTTTTATAAAGGGTTTTCCTTTTTTGTGGATCTCCAAAACAGCCTTTCTGCCGGCGATATCCGGAAGGTCTAGAGTTACTCTGCGGTCAAAACGTCCCGGCCTAACCAAAGCTGGATCCAGTACATCAGGTCTATTCGTGGCGGCCAGTACTATTACATTGTCCGATTGAGTAAAGCCGTCCATCTCCACCAAAATCTGATTTAAAGTTTGTTCTCGCTCATCATGACCACCAAAACCCCCACTGCCACCTCTAGTTCTACCGATGGCGTCTATTTCATCGATAAAAATTATCGACGGATTGGCTTTCTTAGCCGTATCGAACAGGTCTCGCACCCTGCTGGCTCCCACTCCTACCAACATCTCCATAAACTCCGATCCAGCCATCGAAAAGAAAGGCACTCCGGCTTCACCGGCCACTGCTCTAGCCAGCAGTGTTTTTCCTACTCCGGCCGGACCGGTCAAGAGAACTCCCTTGGGAGTTCTGGCTCCAAGGTCGATGTATTTCTTGGGATTTTTCAAAAAATCAACCACTTCTTCCAGCTCTTTTTTGGCTTCGTCCACTCCGGCTACATCCGAGAACTTGACGTTTTGTTTTCCCTTAGCAAAGAGTTTGGCCTTACTTTTTCCGATACCAAACATGTCCGCTCCCCCTCCCTGTCTTTTCATCATATAAAACATCAATAGTCCAAACCCAACTATCGGCAAAATCAAAGACATTACATTCCAAAATGAATTTATCAGATCTTGAGATACCACCTCCAGTTTTATTTTACCCTCATCCACGCCGGCTTTCTGCAATTGATCCATAAAGCTAGCTCCTTCCTCTTTACGGGACATACCGATTACTTGTTTACCGTCCAGCTCCTTTGGGTACAAAAGTATAAGCTCTTGTCCTCTTATCTGAACCGACTCAACCTTGCCTGCTTTTATTTCGGCGATGGCCGTCGATAAAGGAATTTCTTTTACTACTCCTGCAGAACCCAACCAGAACTTAATCAGACTTGGTAGAAAAAGAAATAGTATCAATATCCACATCAGAACTCTTCTTAAGTTCAGATTAAATCTGAATTCAAACTTCTTTGTCTGTGGTTTAGTTTGTTTTGCCATCTTGAACTTCCTATCTTATCACCGTTCCTGGCTCAACCGAGTCCGGTAAAAAAATCATCACTGCCCCCGTTTCTCCGTCAGCCATGATGGCCATGCCTTGTGACTCCTCATCGCCCATCTTCTTGGGAGTCAGATTAATAACCACCGGAATAATTTTACCTACTAAGTCTTCCGGTTTGTACCATTTACGAATTCCCGAAAACAGAACTCTCTTCCCCAGTTCTACTCCCAAATCCACCTCGTATCTAATTAGTTTATCGCTCCATTCCGGCGCACTCGCTTCCACTATCTTCCCGGCTCTTATATCCAGTTTTCCAAAGTCACCGTAAGTAATCAAATCTTTCATTTTATTTATTCAAACCGTTTATTATTCCTATCGAGGTGTAAACCTCTTTTAGTGTCTCGTTGGCTACCATCGCCGCCTTTTCCGCTCCTTCTCTCAATATACTTCGCAACCCTTCTTGATCATTCGCTAGCAATTTCCTTCTTTTCTTAGCTTCGTGAAACATCCTTTGATGCGCTACGATCAGTCTTTCCTTAACCTCCACGTCACCAACCATTCCCTTACTGTATCTGTCTTTTAAATCATTCACCTCCTCCTTATCGTCATTCAGTAGGTCATGAAAAATAAACACCGGATTACCCTCCACTTTTCCCAGATCGGTCGCTTTTTTTCTATTCGGATCCGTAAAACTACTCATTATCTGCTTGCGAATAATTTCATCATCTTCAAAAATTCCAATCACATTTCCGAGACTCTTGCTCATTTTCCTTTCTCCATCAGTACCCACCACCCTACCGGTCGCCTTTGAGATCATAGGTTCCGGCAATACCAGTATATTTCCATATTTGTTGTTGAATGATTCTGCCATATCCCTAGTAATTTCTACATGTTGTCTTTGGTCTTCACCGACGGGAATAGCCTCAGGTTTATATAACAGTATATCGGCAGCCATAAGTATTGGATAATTGAACAAACCCATATTGATCGATTCGGATCCGGCACCCTTCTGCAATTTATCTTTAAAGGCGTGCATTCTCTGCATGTGACCATAAGTTACGTAATTTCCCATAACTACAGCCATTTGAGAATGGGCGGGTACATCTGATTGTCGAAAAAATACGCATTTCTGGGGGTCAAGTCCCAAAGACAGATAGTCCAAGATCACATTTTTTATGTTTCTTTCCAAATCCTCCTTGTCTTGAACCGTGGTCAGAGCGTGGAGGTCAGCCACAAAATAATAAGTCTCATTCCCGTTTTGAAGCTCAATTTGAGGCTTAACGGCTCCAAAATAGTTGCCAATATGCAAGGCACTTCCACTAGGCGTTATACCGGACAAAATTCTTTTTTTCATAGTAGCAGGGACGGGGGTCGGACCCGTGACCTCGCCCTTATGATGGGCTTGCTCTACCACTGAGCTACCCTGCCATTACCGTTTATTTTATCACGCATTAGCCTCAAGTCCGTGTCAACCCTTCGATCAAACCCAGAACCAAATAATTTAAATCCGTACTTTTTTTGACTATCAAGTTTAATGTCCCAAAATGCTCCTCTGTATTTTCATATACCTTTGAGGAATTTACTTTTTTCAGACTAACTTTACGAAACTCATTTAGCGGAATTCCGGTAACCTCAGACCAATATTGTTCAACTTTGGCAACCCTATTTATATGAATCTGGTTGACTCCGACCTTACAATAGATGTCACTTCTTGGAATATTCAAACAATCGACTAACCATTTAATCATTAGCTTTATCATCATTGGGTCTGAATTAGAAAACACCAACCTACGGTTCTTCTTGTTTCCTTCTGCCCAATATAATGCCACGCCTGCAATGAATATGTCTCTTGCACTCATTTGTCCAACTAATTTTGCTCCCCTCTGCATATTTCTGGATAATCTCCTCAATCTTTCTTCTCTTATACTTTTCCATGCCTTCGCTCGTCCAACCGCACCACCTTTTTTATCATCCTCGATTAACTTATCTTGCTGTTCTTTGGTTAGCACAATATCTCCACACCAAAGACTTACGGTGCCTTTCGAAACGCCGACCATATTCGCGATTTTTCTTATGCTAATTCCCTCCAGTCTCATTTTTCTAGCTTCGAGCCTCTCTTTTGATTTTGCCATCCACATTCATTTACCCATATATTACCCGAATTGTCAAGCTCACCCATCCGTGATAAAATATGGGTGTTCGTTATTTGCGGGTGGAAGGTAAGTATCTTGTCGGGCTCATAATCCGACTTAATTAGGGGGCGGAACCCTAGACCCGCAACAATTTCCACCACTTTTCCCAGTTATGCTCAGGCAAACCAGGCTCTACCTCGTCTACAGTTCTCAAACTCCCTTTCTTAGGCATGACTACGATCACCTCTCCCACCTTTTGCATATTGAGTTTCTCTCTAATTAGTTTTTCTATATAAGGTTGGGTTTGAACCAGTTCCAGTTTCTGTTTCAAGTTACTTTGTCGTGCCTCCTCAGCCGTCAATCTTCTTTCCGACTCGGTTATTCGGTTAAAACCGGTTCTTATTTGCCACACATCCTTAGCCAAAGAAATAATTATCAACCAAGCTACGACCAAAATAACAGCCTTTAACCAGCCTATCTCGTGCCTATCGCCATTACCACGATTAGCCACTTGCATTTGCTAGACCTAGAGTGTTATAATTAGCGCCATACATAATTAAAGTATCTAAAACCATGGAACAAACCGAGCTAAATATCAAACAGGCCGTTTCGGCCTTCAAAGCCAACCTTGCCAAGCAAGGCCGGGCTTCTGCTACTATTTTAGCTTACTCTAAGGATATCGAACAGCTGGCCGACTTTGTCGCCAAGTCAAACATCTTGAACCTAGATGAGGTCACCAAAGATCATATCGACGCTTTCAAAGCCGATCTGGCCGAAAAAAACTACACCACCAAGTCAGTTTCCAGAAAAATTAACTCCATCAAATCCTTTTTCTCCTATATTGAGTCCCAAGGCCTCATCACCGAAAACCCTTCCGTTGGAGTTTCTCACCCCAAATACGACATCAAACCTCCTCGGCTCTTAAACAAAATCGAGTATCGCGCCCTTCGTGACACTTGCAGAGAGGATCTTAGAATGGCCGCCATTGTTGAGATTCTTCTCCAAACTGGGATGCGTATCTCTGAGCTTGCCAATCTAAAAATTTCCGACATTGATGGCCACACCCATCAAATCACGATCCGTGCCTACGAATCACATCCGGAACGTATCATTCCCATCAACCAGCCGGCCAAAGAAGCTCTTGATCGATATCTTACTGTTCGTCCCAAAAGCGCCAACACCAATGTCTTCATCACCAAGACTGGCAACTCTTTCTTAATCAGAAATATCCGCTCTAATCTTGACCGATACTTTCATCTTGCCGGTATCGAAAAAGCCAAGGTCAATGACCTGAGACACACTTTTATTGCCCAACAGCTCACTTCCGGCAGTCCCCTAGTTTATATCAGTAAGCTCGTGGGCCACAAAAGACTCTCCACCACCGAAAAATATCTGGAATTCATTTCCGAAAAACCAGCTAAGGATAAACCTAAGATTGTTGACCTCTAAGTCCTTTTGGTCAGCTTCCTGATAGTGTCCAGTGTTGTCTGAGATAAAAAACCCAGAACGTCTCCCATTTTCTCTATTGAGCCTACGGCCATCGCTAGCCAGCCCGAAGTCGATCTTCTGGTATCTTCCAATATGACAAAGGCATTCTTAACCCCCGAAATCTCCAGTGACTCGCCGGTTATCTCATCTTCAAGATAGACGGTGACGGGGTTTCCGGTTTTCCCCAGCTCCAAGTTTCCGCTGATAACCATTTCTTGTGGCCAATTGTTGCCCAAATAGTCCTTGATTCCCCCCTCGGGCTGAACCACTCTCAAGAGTCTATCTTGCTTTACCTTAATTTTTTGAGTATTTTTTGTCATAGCTTTCATTTTTGGTGGGCGACTCAGGGCTCGAACCTGAAACCGAACGTGTATAAGACGTTTGCTCTACCATTGAGCTAGTCGCCCCAATTATGAAGTATTTTACCACCCAAAAATTACAGGTTTGATCTTCTCTCTATTTCCTCACTCACTTCGGCAACATCCCGCCCAAATTTCAGCCTGGATAATTCCCTGACCATCCTGGACACTTCCAGACTTCCTTGAGCCCTCTCCGCTTTTAGATCTCTCTCTACGTTCATCGAAAATGGTCGCACCGGAGTTCCGTTTACGACTGTTTTGACATAAATATTTTGAGCCGGTATATTAGCAAGATCCGTCTCACCAAAGACTCCTTCAAACTCTTTGGCCAAAATGGCCGCATCCTGAACGCCCACCCGATAAGTCATCAAGGTTCCACAGTTCCCAAAGATAGCGTCTCGAACTTGTTCGTCGATTTGGCTCACAAACTGATTAGCGAGCACCAAGCCAATTCCGTACTTTCGTACTTCGGAAAGCATCTGGGCAAAGTCCGGCGTGGCAAAGTTTTGAAACTCATCTACATATAAGTAGAAGGGGCGTCTCTGCTCCTTGGGCACTTCTTGTCGGGAAAGTGCCGCCGATAATATCTTCGGAATCAGTATGTTACCCAAAAAGCTGGAGTCTTCCTCCCCCAATATACCTTTGGCCAGTTTAAGAAACACGATTTTTCCCTCGTCCATAGCCGTTCTAAAATTAAGGGTGCTCTTCGCTTGACCAATGATGTTTCTAATTAGTTGATTGGTCACGAACCTTCCAAACTTAGAGGCGATATAATCCAAAGTCTCTGATTTATGGAAGTCACTGGTCTGCGCAATCTGGTCCGTCCAGTAGCGTTTGACAATCGGGTCTTTTACGTTTGGCAGTATTTCTTGGACGTATTTCTGATCTGTCAGGGCTCTGTTCACCTCCACAAAAGTGGCTCCGGGAACGGTCGCCACCGTCAGCATGGCGTTTCTGATGGCGTGTTCAAATCTCGGTCCCACCATTCCGGTCCGGTGTGGATCGTAGAGCTTGTACATCAAGTTGATGATCGAAGAGGCCACGATGTGCATCTCTTCATAATTCCTTACTTCAAGTAAGTTAAAACCCATCGGTCTCTCCTTGTCCGAAGGATCAAAGACCACCACATCTTCGGCTCTCTCCGGTGGCACCAGCTCCAACAGTTCCTCGATACCGTCGCCATGTGGTTCCATAAAGCAGAGCCCTTTGCCCGCCCTCATATCCTGAATGATCATCGATTTCAGAAGTTCCGTTTTTCCGGTACCCGTTCGGCCGATGATATAAAGGTGTTTCATTCTGTCCGTCTCTCCCATATAAATATTTCTCTCTTGACCTCTGTCTACCGATCTGCCAAGCCACAAACCGGACTCGGGAAACTCACCCGATGCCGGGGCTGTCTTTGCCGTCAGCCAGTAAATGTGTGAAGTTTCAATTGTTTTGTTTGGAAGGTGCCACACCGTTGCCAGCTCGTCGGTCGACAAGACCGAGTTTAGTCCCCACATATTTTGATATCTGTAAATAAAATCGAGCATAAATGACTGTTTAAACCAAATTTTGTTACCGGTGAAATTGTTTTGATTACCTGCAAACTGGGAAAAAGTTCCCTTTAGGTTGCTAAGGTTGGCTTTCGCCTGATCCATAGTCGGAGCCACACTCACAATTCTAATGCTGGTCAAAAATCCTACCTTGGAACACTTATTGGTAATCGCCTCCATGTCCTGAGGGTTCATCTTAAATCTTGCCTTCTCCGGATCGGATTCGTCTTTTTTCAGCTTTGAAACGTAATCAAGGCCGGACTTACTCCAGTGAGACTCGGCTGGGGAAACCACTATCTGTATCGCCGCCGCTTCATTATCTCCAAATTTTGCCATCGCTGAAGTAATTGAAGACAAAGAATCTACCGGTAGCTCTTTAAAAGATTTTATTGGTTTAAAACTTTCATTTTTTAAAGCCAACTCGGCAAAATCTACTTTAGTATCTTTATAAAAGATATTGTATTCATCAACCTGTTTGACGTGGGTCCCGGGATAAGTACCGGAAACTAGTTTTTCTACCAGCTCGACATTCTTTTTATGACAAGAAATATAAAACCGAATATCTTCTTTTCGCCCCACAATCTCCAAAGACAAATGTTGTTGTGACTCAAACTTCTGCCAAAAGCCTCCCTTTTTTAAGGAAAAAAGAGAGGCAAACATCTGTTCGACCGCATCAATCTTTATTTCATTGTCCTTGGGCACGGCTATTTCCAAAAGCACAAAGTTTAGACTGACCTCTTCTCTATTTCTGTTTCGAAGCCAGATTACAAACAACATCCAAAAACCAACCACCGTTGTCCCCAGCAAGGTAAGTCCCAAGAGTATTGCCAAGAAATACTGAATCCAGAAGTTTAGATAGATCATCTGTTTACTTGAGGCGACATATAAAAGACTCTGCCTGGATATTTTTTAATCATCATGACACACCATTCAGACAACCACCGCAGTCCCTCAAACACATGGTTTTTTAAACCGCCCTCTACTCCCGTTTGATCAAGAGGCAGAATTATTTTCTGCTTGGTCGAAACCGGAATCACGCTTGTTATATTCGGGCTGGTGGGTCGAGGTGTAGTCATCATCCCCGGGGAAACCTGTTGTTGACTGTATACCGGTGGTTCTTGCGTTTCTGCCTGATGTTCTACTTTATCTATATACCCCTGAACCTCTCGCAAGGCGATCTCGTCGGGAGTCAGTTGGCGTTCTATTTCCTTACCCAAAGCAGGCATATCTAACTATACCAAAACTGCTTCACTGTAACCAGAGAGAAGCCAAGGAAGACAAATAAATCCCACAAGAAAGATATAAAAAGAGCGGTACAGCACCGTAAAATCGCCCAAACTAACTCTTAGCAATGTCAACAAAAGACTGATAGTAATCAGACCCTCCTAGAGCTTCCCCTCATTGGGATCTATATCGCAACCAGCCACACAAGCCAGCTCCTGAGCCGCCTTGGTATAGTCCTCTTCCTCGTATCGATATAGTTTACTAAAGTCAATCGTTGGGAACTTCGCTTTCAACTTTTCGTACTCCTCTTTTTCTATCTCCTGGTAAGGCATCTGCGAGTAGGCGGCGTCAAACACCGGTAAAAAGGCCATTCCTCCGATTAGGTTCTTGTGCTCCCAGACCCACTTAATAAGGTCAATCACTTCATCGGGAGAATAAGTTATGGTCACGCTTGGGTTGTGCTCTGTCCAGTTAACTTTATTTTGAAACCAGTAATCACACTGCTGTATGGCCGAATAACTTTTTCTGGTGATGGCGCCATCCGGAGACTTTACCGGAAAGTGAATTACCCAAGTATTCGCTGTTTCGGGAGTCTGACCATTCTCCGGATCCATCGGCACCCCTTCATCTTTCAGCACCTTATAAATAGACGAGTGAGTGCTGACTCGGATGTTTCTGACGTAATAGGGAGACCATCGGGCATGAATTCCCGACGAACAGTTAAATAACTGTGATGAGTTGCCGGAAGGTTTTACACAGGTAACAGCACTTGCTTGGTTTATTCCCAGTTTCTGAGCTGTTAATCTATTTGTCTCAATCGCCACCTGCCGTAGTCGGTTCTGAACTGCCGGATCTTGGGCTACCGGACTATCCATCTGTCCATTAATGTCTACTCCCAAAAGTCTTTCCTCTTCACAGTTTTTCTTCCAAGCCGGTCTTAAACCGGGGAAATTGGTAGCCAGTGATTGAATCGTCCCAATTATTGCCGCCACCTCAACTTTGTCTTTCAGTGTTTCATAGGTATCTTCATGTCGGGCTATCGCTATCGAAAGATTACAAAACTCAAAAGGTCTCAAGATAATCTCTCCACACGGATTGGTTCCAAATTCAGCCACTGTTCGTCTGGCCGGCCTCGTATCAATCGCCGATTGTCGATTAAAGATACCCGGCTCACCCCTTCCGGATTTTACTATCTCCAGCATCTGCTTGGTAACCTCAAACTGTGTCAAACCGGACAGTGGCCAGACCGCGCTGTTGTTAGCGTTCCACCTCTGGCTGTTGTCTCTTTCAAAGTCCCCTGACTTAGAGTTCCACATCTCGTTATCATCAAAATCAAAAAGTGAAATCATCGCCGTTCTTCTCATTCCTCCGGAAACGGCGGCATTGCCCACTTCACACATCATGTCGTGAGCATCAATCGGTCTCAAGAAACTCCCTTGTCGGGCAAAAATTCTTTCTCTGACAAACTCCATCATTCGTCTTAGTGGTTCCGGACCAGATGACCTGCCTCCCTTGGTTCGAAGTATCGCTCCGGCTGGACGGAGAGCGGAATAATCAAATCGAACATCTCCGCCTCCAAGCCAAGTAGTAAGACCGGTCCTCAAAGCCTCGGCCCAACCTTCCGTTGAATCCTCTATCACCATTTGTTTGGTTTCCAAGCCATTCTGTCTTTTTACTCTGGGAAGATTTTCGACATACTTACTTTCCACCGAAAAACCAACGCCGCACCCGTTCATGGAAATAATCAAGGCCTCAACAAACGAATCTATACTGTCCACCGGCTGATAAGAACAGTTGTAAATACTGATATTATTTCTTCTCGCCGCCGGGCCGGCCATGGCCAAGAGTCTCATCGACGGCGTGGCCTTCATTTCCAACATCGAACTTCTGATTCTTTTGTACACACTCGCATCCAGCTTTTCTCCCGACAGTTCTCGTAAATAATCTACCGACCTATCTACCGTTTCTTTCCAAGTCTCTCTCCTTCCCAAATCATAATTAAAACGCGAATACTTATCAAAAAACTGGAATTTCTGGATCTGGTTTTCAAAATAAACATCACTATCCGCAAACGCCTTAGCCACCTCCCTGGGCACCGGTCTGGCATCTCTCATCTTGGCATGCTCCACTCTATAGATAATGTAGTTCTTGGCCGCCGCAAACTCACCTGCCGCTTGCAAAACCAACTCTACCGTATCCTGGACTTGCTCTACCGTCGGTTTTACATACTTGACTCCAATTATATTTACTACTCTCTTAGCTAGTTCCCCTATCGGAGTTGCCGGTTCCTTGCCCAAATCCTCAAAACACAAGAGCATCGCCTTTTCAATCTTCTTAATTTCAAACGGCATTACTCTGCCGTCTCTTTTGACAATTGTCTTTGGAACTTCAAATTTTTCCTCTTTGACTTGCACCTTCTTTTTATTTTTCATTTTCTGCTTAATTAATTGGTAATTATTTGTCCTGAGCAAAGCCGAAGGATTTCTGTGAAGTCAAAACAAACTGCTTAAAATCATCGGCATTGTGAAAATCCAGGTAAACACTGGCAAATCGCATATAGGCGAGCTCATCCAATCTCTTCAGCCGATTAAGAACCATCTTACCTATCTCGCTGGACTTAATTTCTACCGTCCGCCTATTTAGCATCTTGCACTCCACTTCATCCACCAAATTTTCAATTTCTTCTGTTGTTACTTTTCGTTTATAACACGCTTTCCCAATACCCTTCAAAAGTTTTTCTCTATCGTACTGCTCTACTCGACCGTTCTTTTTTATTACTCTGAGATCTATCTTCACCACCGTCTCGTGGGTCGTAAACCGTTTATCGCACTTTTTACACCGCCTTCTCCTTCGTACCCCCACATCCTCCGGCAGACCCCGACTCTCCAGGACGGCCGAATCTTCATTAGAGCAATATGGACAGTTCATAAGAAACACAATATTTAGTGTTGACTTTCATCTTTATCCACCACCCTTAGTATGTCAACCCCCAATTTATCCCAATACGGCGAGATTCATCCCCAACCTCGCCAAAATCGAACCGGTCACATTCCCTGTCCGTATTCTTATCCAAGCGTTTATTATTCCACTCGCACCGGCGAAGAATATTACGCCAACCAAGTCAACTAGTCCCAAACCGTAAACAAATAACAATATTGGCAATCTTATGACTGCTACCATCAACCCCACTATTAAAAAGTTTATCCACTTCCCTTTTTGAATTTTTTCCAGATATCCGGCTACAAAACCACTAAAGGTTAGCTCTTCCGTCACTGCTGTCGCCAAAGCCACTCCCATCATATCCAGATTGCCGATCTCTCCATTAAAATTAAACCTTCTAATCAGTCCAAAATACAAAGCTCCCACAAAAACTCCCCAGACCACTGAACGAAACAAATCTTTTCCGAACATTACTAATTTGGTGGAAAGCGATAAGCCCCACCAAAACAAAGGCACTAACCAAATCAGAGGTTTAAACCAAAGCTCTTCAATTACGTCTGGCAAGCGGACAAAATATCTGAAACTCCCCCAAACAATTAATAGGTATAAATAGTAGTACCAAAGCCGTCTCATCTTTAAATACTAACATACCAGTATAATTACCTAACCATGGTCATCACTCGCCAGAAACTTCTTCAATACCGTCCCACGCCTTTAAGTCTGGTGTTAATTTTTTCTGGCCTATCTCTAATTTTTTTATTTTTTCTACTAAAAGATGTTCCCAATCCGGCCAAACTAGTCAAAACACCGGCTCCCATTAGTACCAAAATCCTTGATCGAAACGGCAAACTGCTTTATGAGGTCTACTCCGACATTCGCCGCTCACCCATCTCCTCCAAAAATATTCCCGATTTTGTCAAACAAGCTACCATCGCTATCGAAGATAAAAATTTTTATAAACACCACGGTTTGGACACTTTGGCCATTATCCGAGCCACTTTTAAAACCTTGACTGGTAAAAGGCTGGAGGGTGGTTCTACCATTACCCAACAATTAGTAAAAAATTCACTCCTCTCGGATCCTCGCCGAACCATCACCCGGAAAATCAAAGAAGCCATCCTTGCCTTAGTCACGGAAGTTTATTACAACAAAGACCAAATTCTGGAACTTTACCTCAATCACGCCCCCTATGGGGGCACAGTTTACGGCATAGAAACGGCAGCCCAGACTTACTTCGGTAAATCGGCTAAAGACCTTAATCTAGCCGAGTCTGCTTTACTGGCCGGCCTACCCCAATCTCCCACTCGATACTCTCCTTTCGGAGCCAAACCGGAGCTGGCCATCAATCGTCAACACGAAGTCCTTCGTCGAATGTTTGAAGATGGTTACCTGACCTCTGATCAGCTGGAAGCGGCTAAAATAGAAAAACTTAACTTTATCAAAAAAAATATCTCTATCAACGGTCCACATTTTTCTCTTATGGTTCGCGACAGTCTGGTTCAAAAGTATGGTGAGGATAAAGTGAACTTGGGTGGACTAAAAGTCACCACCACTTTGGACCTTGATTTACAAAACTACGTTCAAGCTTCACTTTCGGCCGAAATGAAAAAAATTGCCAAGTTAAAAATCAGCAACGGCGCCGCCATCGTTACTCACCCCAACACGGGAGAAATTCTGGCCCTGGTTGGTTCCAAAGATTACTACGATGATGATATTGATGGCCAGGTAAACGTGGTCACTTCCCAGCGCCAACCCGGTTCTTCAATTAAACCCATAAACTATGCCACCGGACTTTTAAATGGCTGGCCAACCAGCACCACCTATCTCGATCTGCCTACTTGTTTTAATGTCTCTGGCCAAAAACAGTACTGTCCCAAAAATTACGATAATACTTTCCGTGGACCGGTTTCTATGCGTCAAGCACTAGCCAGCTCCCTCAACATTCCGGCCGTCAAACAACTGGCTCTCAATGGCAACGCCTCCTTCATCGCTACTGCCTCTGCCATGGGAATTTCCTCATGGACAGACTCTAGTCAATACGGTCTATCCCTTACTCTTGGAGGCGGGGAGGTAACCATGTTTGATATGGCCAAAGCCTTTGGCACTTTTGCTAACAGGGGTGTTACTGTACCTCTTGTTTCCGTTTTAAAGATTGAAACTTTCGACGGTCAAATTCTCGAAGAATTCCAGCCGGAGAAAACGGCAAACTTAGTTTCTGTCATGCCATTAAACTGGACCGATTTTGGGAAACAAAATCAAATACAAAACCTTCTTCCCACCGACCCCAGAGTTACTCTTCCACAAGAAGTCACCTTTATTATTTCTGATATCTTAGCCGACAACGGTGCCCGTTCAGCCGCTTTTGGAGCTACCAGCAAACTGGTTATTCCCGGGCATACCGTTTCCGTAAAAACCGGTACCACCAACGACCTAAAGGACAACTGGACCATAGGCTATACGCCGGATTATTTGGCCGTCACCTGGGTCGGTAACAATGACAACTCCTCCATGAGTTATGTCGCCTCAGGCGTCACCGGCGCTTCTCCAATCTGGAATACCATCATGAGAAAAGTACTTCAAAACATCAAAGACAAGCCACTGTCAAAACCGGAGATGGTCACCAACTTTCAAGTTTGCAATCTAACCGGCCTTCTGGCTCAACAAGAAAATCAGTGCGAATCCCATTCGGAATATTTTATCGAAGGCGTTCTTCCTCTAAGCCAAAATAATTATCTCACCAAAAAACAGGTTTGGGTTCGACGGTCGGACAAGTATCCGGTTCTGCCCGGAGATGAAACGGTCGACCGTGACCTAGAAGAACACACTGTCGTTTCTGATCCTTTTACTTATGATTTTTGTCTAGACTGCGTCTATCCCGTAGATGACAATGGACACATTCAATGGCCACAAACCATCGTCGACTACTCCAAATTCCAGTCAAAGACTGTTACCCCGTCAAACTACTTGCCAACCCCAACCCCAGAAAATGCTCAGCCAAATTAGAGCCATCCTCTTTGTCCTTGGACTTTCCCTTATCACCATTACTATTTATGTAGTTTGGCAAAATACTCTTCCCCTGATCAGCCCCATTGCCCTTATAGACGTCATTACCGGTCATTCCACCGCTTCAAAATCTCCGAAAATCATTTACGGGTTTTTCCCTTACTGGAACAGTAAATATGCTAACGAACTAAATATAAATTTTCTTACTCACCTTGCTTACTTCGCCATAGACCTCAATCCGGATGGCACCATAAACAAGATAAATGTCAAAAAAGAACAAGAACCTGGCTGGAATAAAATAAATTCGAACGCCGTCGAAAAACTTCTTTACCAATCAAAACTTCTCGGTCAAAAAACCATCCTGACAGTTACTGCCATGGATCCGGAGTTAATCGAGTCAATACTGGAAAATCCATCTAATTCCAGAACAGCAATCAACTCGATCATGGAGATATACAAAAATAAAAACTTTGATGACATCAACGTCGATTTTGAATACGTCGGAAAGCCCGAAACCACAACCAGATCAAATTTCATCACCTTCATCAGAAATTTAAAAAACGCCTGCCGGACCCAAAACAAGAACTGTCAAATCGATGTTGATATCTTCGCCGATACCGCGACCAAGGATCGTCTTTGGGATCTCGTCGGTCTCAGTCCAGTCGTTGACCGATTTATCGTCATGGCCTATGATTATTCTCGTAAGTCATCGTCTCAGGCCGGTCCGGTCGCCCCCTTAACGGGCAAATGTAATCATCAGCAAAGCCTCCCCTGTCTTGATCAAGATATCATCTCCCATCTTTCACAAATTACCAAAATTGTGCCACCGGAAAAGATTATCCTCGGAATCCCTTTTTATGGTTATGAATGGCAAACTGCAGGAAAGGATTTTCTGGCCAACACCTATCCCGGCACGGGTTCGCTGGCCAGTTATTCCCGAATTCAATCGTTGTTTTCCGACTCAAAAATATCCTCTCTCTCGGCTATGTGGTCTCAAACCACCCTTAGTCCTTACTTGGTGTTTGAAAAAGGCGAGGAAACACATCAGATATATTTTGAAAATTCGGAGTCCCTCAAACAAAAGATAAAACTGGTAAAATCCGCCAATCTTGGGGGGGTGGCCATCTGGGCCCTCGGTTATGAAGTCCCCTTCGGAGAGTTATGGGAGCCGATAAAAAACATTTCTACCCTCTAGTTTTTTTTACCCCTCAGCCTTACAATCATGGGTATAAAGAAAAAAACTCAATCCAAAAACGTCTTTTTATTAGTTGGTCGTCCCGTCTTCAGCTTACTTGTCTTTTTCGTTTCTTTTGTCGGTTTTGTCATCCTTTTGTTTGAAAAACTCCTCACTCTTCGTCCTCCCCGTCTCACACTCCCCAAATCCTCCTATAGGGCCAGGCCTTATAGGGTCCCAGATCTTCAAGGCCTGGCCCTATCGAATTTTGTCATGCTCCCCAAACGCAATCTTTTTTTTCTACTATCTCTAGCCGTCCTTTCTTTTATTCTCTACTTTGAAATTTTCCGTGGCTTACCGGACCCCAAACAACTTTCTCAATACCCCTCAAAATTAACTACCCAAATTCTTGATCGAAACGGTGTTCTGTTATACAAAATCTACAAAGACGAAAACAGAACTCTAATTTCTCTAGATTCTCTTCCTCAGCACGTCAAAAACGCTTTTCTCGCCGCCGAAGACAAGGATTTTTATTCTCACAACGGTTTCTCACTACCGGGACTTATTAGGGCTATTTATAAAAATCTTTTCGACGATAAACTCGAGGGTGGCTCTACCATCACTCAACAATTAATCAAAAATACTATTCTCACACCGGAAAAAACTATTACCCGAAAAGTCAAAGAAATTATTCTGGCTATCAAAGCAGAACATCTCTTCACTAAGGATAAAATTTTTGAGATGTATCTCAATCAAGTCGGTTTTGGCGGCCCGGCTTATGGCATCCAAGAGGCCGCCCGTCAGTATTTTGACATCGATTCCCAGGACCTAGATCTGGCTCAAGCGGCTTTTTTGGCCGGACTCACCCGAGCCCCCAGCAAGTATTCTCCATTCGGAGACCAACCGGAACTGGCTATTACCAGACAACAATGGGTTTTACATCAAATGTTCAAGGATGGTTTGATTACTAAGATAGATTTAGACAAATCTCTCGAAGAAAAAATTGACTTTAAATCTGCCAAAATTGAGATCAAGGCACCGCATTTTGTGATGCTCGTCAAAAGCCTATTAGTTGATCAGTTGGGAGAAGGCGTCGTTACCCAGGGAGGTTTAAGAGTTTACACCACCCTTGATGCCAACCTTCAAGATCAGGTTCAAAAGATTGTCACCGAAGAAGTTGAGAAAATAAAAAGGTTAAATGTATCCAATGGTTCCGCCTTGGTCACCAATCCTAAAACCGGTGAGGTCTTAGCCATGGTCGGTTCAAAGGATTATTTTAATTTGAAGGAAAATGGTCAAGTTAACCTGACCACAGCCACTCGCCAGCCGGGGAGCTCTATCAAGCCCTTAAACTACGCTCTCTATTTTGAAAAAGGTCACAACCCAGCCAACATTATCGAAGATCGTCCCGTTACAGTCCGTCTTTCGGGTAATGAAGTTTGGACGCCCAAAAACTACGATGGCAAATTTCACGGCACCATCACTCTTCGTCAGGCATTAGCCAGTTCATACAATATCCCCTCCGTTCTCATCCTTCTGCAAAATGGCGTCAACAACTTCGCCGATTTTGCCAAAAAACTTGGAATCACCACCTGGGACGACCCGGGAAGGTTCGGACCTTCAATTGCGCTCGGCAGTTTGGAGGTCAAGATGACCGATCTTGCCACCGCTTACTCTACCTTTGCTAACCAAGGTATCACTACTCCTCTCCTCACTATCTTAAAAGTAGAAAAAAATACCGGTGAACTTCTTAAGCTAGTTACCTGCCCTAGTCAAAAAAATCTCGCCGGCAGTAACACTGTTGTCAACGCCGAAGAAGTTATCTGCACTCCCAAACGTAATTTGTCTCCAACCACCGCCTATCTTGTTTCCGACATTCTCAGTGACAACGGTGCCAGAAGCGCGGCTTTCGGAGCCAACTCAGTTCTCAATATCAAGTCGGCCAAAGTTGCCGTCAAGACCGGCACCAGCAATGATCTAAAAGATAACTGGGCTATTGGATTTACGGAAAATTTTCTGGTAGCCACCTGGGTCGGTAACAATGACAGCTCACCCATGTCCAAAATAGCCTCCGGTATCACCGGCGCCTCTCCTATCTGGGCCAAAGTATTCAACACCATCTTGGAAAAAAATCATGAACCCAAAAATCTTACGCCACCGGAAAATCTTATCAAGGTACCTATTTGTATTCTTACCGGTACACTTACTTGCACGGGTTGTCCTACCAGGGTTGATTACTTTGTCAAAGGCACCGAACCAAAAACTGCCTGCGACCCGACCGATATTGAACGACGTCTTGCTCCCTCTCCCCCAATCCTCCCACAGGGCCAGGCCTTATAGGGTCCCAGATCTTCAAGGCCTGGCCCTATCGAATTTGACAACTACAATTGATACTCCACATAATTCTTCCATTCTTTGTTTGGGGTTCCATCAAAAGATGGCAGACTAAAATTTCCCAGTTGTAGTCTTGGCCACAACCAAAAAAAGATGGTGGCCCCTACAATTATCATAAATGTCCAAAAGACCACTCTTCTTTCCGCGATTCTTTCTTCTTTGGATTTTTTTCTTTTTAACCTCTTTTTCTTAAAACCGTCTCCGATATTTTCGTCTTCGTCCATCGGCAGTTCCAGCTCTGTATCCAAGTCTTTCATGCTAATCTATTTTCTCCTTCCAAACATCAGGATTCACGAGACACAAAGGCTGTCTTCCTTCAATCGCGTCAGTCACATTATCCACCACTATTCTAGCCATAGCAATTCTTGTCTCAATCGTGGCCGAAGCGGTATGCGGTGTCAAAACGGTATTAGGCAAAGCCCTTAAATCTTCAGGGACTTGTGACTCATCTTCAAAAACATCCAGCCCTGCTCCGGCAATCCATTTTTCCTTTAAGGCTTTTATCAAAATTTCCTGATCGACTATCGGGCCTCTCGAGGTGTTTATCAGAATCGCCGATGGTTTCATCAGTTTCAGTTCCCTCTCGCCAATCAGATGTCTGGTCTCATCTGTCAGAGGCACCGACAGGCTCACCACCTCGGCGTTTTCTAAAAGTTGGTCAAATGTATGATAAGTCACCCCATACTCTTCCTCAAACTCCTCATCTCGATGACGGTTAAAATAGATTACTTTCATTCCCAAGGCTCTGGCCATCCTGGCCGTCCACCGCCCAATCCTCCCGAGACCTACTATCCCCATCGTCTTATCTTTAATTCCGGTACCCAGTAGTAAGTCCGGCTCCCAACCCTTGTACTTTCCCTCCCGAACAAATCTGTCACCCTCTGCTATCCTTCTAAACAAAACCAAAACAAAAGCGATGACTTCTTCAGCCACCGACTCGGTTAATACTCCCGGAGTATTTGTCACACTAATTCCTCTTTTGGTAGCTGCTTCTACTTCAACGTTGTCATAACCAACCGCATAATTACTGATCACCCTAAGTTGAGATCCGGCGCTGTCCATCACTTCACCGTCAATTTTTTCGGTCAACAGGGAAATAATCCCTACCGATCCTTTTACTCCTGTCAGCAAATCTTCTCTCGTGATATTCTTATCTTTCCAAACAACTACTTCATACTTCTCCTTCAGTCTTTCCAAAAACTTCCCCAAATAAACATGTGTTACAAAAATCTTCGGCTTTCCCATACCTTCATTTAACCATATAAAAAGAATGATGTTTTTCAGCAAGGGTGCAGAAGGGCAAGCAAAAGGTCGCGCGGAGCGGATCCGCACTCGTACTCGAGGGACGGAGGTCGAGCACGTCTTTTTGCGCACTTCGAACACTTGTGGAAAATATAACTATCTTATACCCACTCTTCAGTCATCTTTAATTTCTTCTTCATCCACCCCTCCATTTCATCTTTATACAAGAGACCTTCCTTAGCCCCCAGTTTAGTTACTTTATTCCCTCCATTTGCCAGCCCCATCTTCAAAAAATCTTCCGGGTTCCGATACTGTAGTATTCCCGATACCACCCCGCTCACAAACGCATCTCCGGCCCCGGTATCATCAACCGATTTTACCGAAAAAGCTTCCATTTTTAACCACCTTCTGTTTGCCGCCACGCTCGCCCCTCTCTTCCCATCGGTAATCGACAATATTTTTGCTCCCATATCGACCATTTTTTTCACCATCTCCTTCTCATCTTCATAATCTACTCCCAACAAAAGACTCGCTTCCATTCGATTAATGTTAAAGAGATCAAATTTAGGTAATAGTTTTAGCAACCTCCCTTTTTGTTCCAGTTCTTTTTTACCTGGATTAACCCCAATCTTTAGGCCATTAGTCAAGGCAAAGGTTACCATGTCCTCCAAAAACTCCATTTCTCCGCCAAGCGAAGAAATCTGAATCCAGTCCGCCTTTTTCATTTCTTCCCAATCAATCTCCCTTGAATCTATTAGTCCGCTTTCCCCTCTGTACGTCACGATCGATCTTCCTCCATCCGGAGATACTAGCACCACCGAGATTCCCGTCTTCCCTTCTCCTTTTTGCAACATAGATAGGTCTACCCCTTCTCGCTCTAGTTGTTTAGTCATCACCTCTCCCAAATCATCACTTCCTATGCGAGAAATCATCTTTACTGCCTCTCCCAGTCTGTGAAGCCCCACCGCCACATTTGTCCCTCCGCCACCGCTAGTCACCAAACTCTCCTCAGCCTCCAACTTTCCCCCAATCATCTCACACATAGCTACTCCGCCGGGAACCTCATGCCCCTTAACCACCTTTAAGCCATTGGACTTCAACAGCACATCCATCACCGCCGCCCCAATTACTACCACCTTTTGCATAAATTATTTAAATATTATTTCCGATAATTTTTTTGAAATTTCATTTGGGTTTTCGTCCTGCCAAACATTTCTACCAATCGCAATTCCTTTGGCTCCGGCCTTCATAGCTCCTTCTACCTCTAGTTCCAAGTTTTCCCAGTCGACTTTTTTACCTCCCTGGGCCAAAACCCCCGTTTTTCCTGCCGCCCGCACCACCCAGTTAAAACTTTCCGAATCCCCTGTATAAGGCACTTTTACATAGTCGGCATTCAATTCCATCCCCATTCTGGCCCCATAAGCGACTACATCTCGTTCAGACTCTCTACCAGCGACCTTTTTTCCTCTAGGGTACATCCAGGCGATTACGATCATGTCTCTGGCATGAGCCTCATCTTCTATTCTGGAAAACTCCACCAGCATCTGTTCTTCATGCTCACTTCCCACATATATTGTGTATCCCACTCCCACCGCTCCCAGTTCCGCCGCCTTCTCTACTGTACAAAGTTGGAGGGACAACGGTTCTTCGCCTTGAAAAGAAGTTTTTCCGTTTAGTTTCACAATTAGTGGTACGCCGCTTTCTTTTTGATAGTACTTGGCCGCCACTCCCTCCTGAAAAACCACGCCGGTAAAGTAACCGTTTTTAGCAATCTCCATAATATAAGCCGGATCTACGCTCTTATCATCAAAATCAATCGGCCCATGCTCCAGTCCTTGGTCATAAGCTAACAGCATCACCTTCCCATTTTTCTCGATACTACTCATTTTTATTTACTAGTATTTTTATTTCCTTAATTATTTCGTTCTTTGTTAAACCATATTTTTTCATCAACTCCTCCGGCTCTCCACTTTCCCCAAAAGTATCTCGCATTCCCACCCGCCTCATCGGTACTGGATAATTTTCGCCCAGTACCTCTGCCACCGCGCTCCCCAAACCTCCAATTATCGAATGTTCTTCTGCCGTCACCACTTTTCCGGTTTTTCTGGCCGACTTCACCACCGCTTCAGTGTCCAGCGGTTTAATAGTGTGGACATTAATTACCTCCACCTCTACTGTCCCTGCCAGTTCTTTGGCCGCCAGCATAGCCTCGTAGACCATACTGCCACAAGCAAATACTGAAATGTCTTTTCCTTCTCGAAATACTTGAGCTTTTCCGATTTCAAAAGGAGTTGTTCTGGTCGTCATTCCTTCTCTGGCCGGCTTTGTCATTCTCATGTAAACCGGTCCGTCTAAAGCCATTACTCTCCAAACCGCTTTTTTTATTTGTTCATAGTCCGCCGGCGCCAAGACTATCATGTTCGGCAATACCCTCGTAATCGCCATGTCCTCAAAACTTTGCTGGTTGGCTCCATCGGTTCCGTTTCCAAATCCCGCGTGTCCTCCGATCACCTTGACATTATTTTTTGTCAAACAGACCGAGATCCGTAACTGCTCCCAATTTCTCCCCGGACTAAAACAGGCAAAAGAATTTACAAAGGGAATTTTTCCAGACAAAGCCATGCCAGCCGCCAGCCCCATCATATTCTGTTCTTGTATTCCCACTTCAATTAATCTCTCCGGAAACTCTTTTTTAAACTCATCCAGTTTCAAACTTTCCAGTAAATCGGCTATCAAGACCACCACTTTAGTATTTTTCCTGGCCATCTCCACCATCGCCTCTCCATATCCATCCCTCATCGGCCTCTTTTCCAAGTTATTCCAATCTTCCACAAGATTCATCTCGTGATTAATCATTAATTATTTTTCCATCTAAAGTTCTTAACTTATGTAGCTCCATCAGGGCTTGCACCGTCTCTCCCATTCCGGGTGCTCTGCCGTGCCAAGCATAATCATTCTCCATAAAATCCACATTTTTCCCAGGGATAGTGTGTAAAACTATCGCCGTCGGCTTTTCAAAAGTTACTTTTGCTCTATTCATTGCTTTTTCTATCTCTTCCATATTATGTCCATCCACTTCTATCACGGCAAATCCAAAAGCTTTCAGTTTTTCTTCTAATGGCTCCAGTGGCATCACGTCCTCAGTGTGTCCGTCTATCTGGATATTATTTCTATCAATCACGATGGTTAAGTTTGACAGTTTATACTTTGCCACGCTCATGTACGCTTCCCAGACCTGTCCTTCGTTTTGCTCACCATCTCCCATGAAACAAATTACCCTGTGTTTCTTTTTATCCATTCGAGCCGCCAGTGCCATTCCCACCGCTACGCTTATTCCTTGGCCCAGCGTGCCACTGCTATTTTCTATCCCGGGTAACATTCGTGCCACCGGATGCCCCTGCAATCTGCTATCAATTTTACGTAAACTCGAAAGTTCCTCTTTCGGAAAAAATCCCGCTTCGGCGAGGACCGCGTATAGCACCGGACAGTAATGCCCTGCCGACAAAACTACTCTATCTCTATCTTCGTTCCACGGATCTTGGGGGTTAATCTTTATCAATCCCCCTAAATACAATAATGTCCAAAAATCAGCCGACCCCAACGCGCCGGCCGGATGGCCCGTCCCCGCCTCTACCAGCATTTTTATTACCTCGGCTCTTATCTCATTTGCTTTCACTTCCAAATCAGAAAACCTCATACCTCCATCTTACCAAACCACCTACTCAATAAACGCCTTCTCTCCACTCAAGTCATCTTTTATCTCAGTCCTAGGAGGCATTTCCAAATCAAACTCATTTAGATACTCCAAAACCTGCTCCGGCGTGGTCGCTATTTTATAAACTCTCAAGGCTCCCGGCCTAGAACCGATTCTCATGTTCTTAACCAATTCTTCAATTATCGGATACCAAAAACCACCATACAAAATCAGCGGTTTGTGATGGCCAAAGTACAAATAAGCCAGTCCCCAAGCCATCCCTAGCTCTGACAAAGTTCCGGTTCCTCCGTTAAAGATGACGTAAGCATCACCGAGCTCCAAGAGTTTCATGGTTCTATCAACATAGTTATTCATGATGATCTCTTTATCCGCTTTATTTTGCGGATCTTTTCCTTCAAAATTTTCAATAAACTTTGGATAAAATGTAGCCACCGAAGCTACTCCTCCCCCTTCATGAGCTCCGTCTGTGGCCGCCCTCATCACCCCAGGCCCTCCCCCATTAACGATCTCCAGTCCGTTCTGAGCCAAAAGCCTGGTTACTTCCACCGTCTCTTTGTACAGAGGATCGGCTGGTTGACAGTCCGCAAATCCAAAAATAGTCACCGCTTTCAAATTCTTAAATGCCATACCCCAACTATACTACACCGTCATTCCGAGCAACGTCGAGGAATCTCACTCCATCACCCTTGTCATTCCGGACTTGATCCGGAATCCAGAGGATTTTTTTCCGTCAAGTATTCCAATCTCTCCAACTCAACCGCGACATCAGGCGCCTCAAACAAATCACTTCCCACCACAAACTCCATTCCCAAAAAACTTTTGTTAAACTCATCCTCAACTATCTCTTCCGCCCACTCCGCCGCCAAACACTTTTTAATATTCTCTACCTTCAGCCCGCCGTCAACCACAATGGTCACAAATTCACTCATCGCTCTCACTTTCTTGATCTTAGCCAGCACTCGCGCGTCAAATTCCTGTACCCCCTGACTGCCCGCTTTTACCCCCATCAGCAATACTCCATCCAGATCGTTAACTATCTCTTCCAAACCATCCAGGGGAGTGTCGATGTCAAAAGCCAAACCCGCTTTCATGCCTGCAAATTCTGTATCGGCCACAAACCTGGCTCTATCTTCCATTTTTTCCACCTGACCGTAAAGTGCCGTCATACCCGCCGCCGCGCATCTCTCCACCCAGTTTTCCGGTTTTTCCACCATAAGGTGGCCTTCAAAATCTACCACTGTGTCTATATTAAGTAGTATCTCCGGTATCACCGTCTCTGTTGGCGCAAACTTTCCGTCAATTATATCCACTTGAACCCGCTTACAACTACCTTTTATCTTCTCAAACTTCTCCAAAAAAGAAGTAACATCTTTTTCCAGAATTGCCGGAACTATTGTGACCATATTGCCTCAAGTTTACTAAGTTTTTCCAGTCTTGCTTTATATCTCTCGGAATTAGAAAACTCTGTAGTCAAAAATATTTTCACCATTTCTCTTACTCCCTCATCGGTTGAATAGTCTGCCGGTATCGCCAAAGCGTTGATATCATCATCCGTCCTGCCCTTCCTCACCGCTTCAGACCCAAACCCCAAGCCACACCTCACTCCCTTTCGCTTATTCGCCGTTATTGCCATCCCCATCCCATTCCGACAAAACAAAATCATTCTGTCATCATCTTTTCTTTCCAGTACCGCTTTCATGGCATAGTCCACATAATCATCATCCGGATCACTCCTCTCACTCCCCACATCCACCACCTGCAGGGCCAGGCCCTGCAGGTCCACCATCTCCTCCAGCCAAACCTTGGTTTTCTCTTTAATTTCAAATCCCCCATGATCCGCCCCCAGTATTACTTTCATATCAATATCTTACATTATTCGCGTCATTGCGAGTTTCGGTACTTCTATGGATACCCCAAAGAGGGTACCGAACCGTGGCAATCCATAATCAAGAGTCTGCTACCATTTTTTCCAAAAGCTGTTTACCTTCCAACTCCAAACCTTTTTTTGTAAACATTGTCATTCCAACCCGTGACAGACCTTCTTCTTTTGCAAGTTTTGCCATATGTTGCTCATGATCCAGACCGCACAAAAAATGGATTGTATTTTCTCCTTTTACCCTATCCATACCCAATCGATACATAACAATCGATTTTTCAACAGCATGAGTAGGAGCTAATTCTGCTAGAAGCAATGTCCAGAAGGGTTGTGGTAATTTAAAAAACGATTTTCTCAAATCAACCAAGTCTTTTATTGATTTTCTGCCATCAATAACTTTTTTTAGAAAATCGGGAATTACCCCACTCTCAATATTATTTCTCCGAATCATGGCCGAAAATCCAGAAATTACAATTGCAACTCCAGTATTAATTAACAAACTACCGATGCTCTCTCTGAAGAGATTATCCATTACAGTATCTTCCCCCGCCGGTTCTCCCTGATTCATATGATATGCTTGCCTAAAGCCGGACTCCAAGACCACGCCTTCTTTTTTATCAAAATATGTATCATTCACCCACTCCTTGAGATAAATATCAAACTCTTCCTTACCAACACCTTTATCTATGGCATTTCCTTGACTGTGTGATATCCCATGAAAATAAACAGTGACCCCTCCTATTACCACCTTCGTCCCTGGTAATCCCGTTTCAGCCAACACATCTGCTCCCCAGTCACGTTCTTCCACAGCCATAAATTTATTTATATCTCTAAACATTTCACTTGCGACCGATTTAAGTGAGCCATTTTTTTTGCCATATTTGTAGCCCAACCTTCCATTCACTTCCTCTAGCGATCGAGATCCTCTTGCAACCACGAATTCAGTTGTTTCCCCATGTTTAAACTCATCTTCAACGACCATATTATTAATTGTATTTTCCATAATTTAGTCTATACCAAGCTCCGCCCTCAGCTCTTCCGACATCGCTCCGGTACTCCAAGGCGGATCCCACACCAGTTCTATGGTGACGTTTTTAATCTCCGGTACTTCCTTCATCACTTCTCTCACCTTCTTATCAATTACCCCTGCCAGGGGGCAACCTGGGCTAGTAAGTGTCATCTCTATTTCGGCTTCCCCTGCCTCATATCGAACATCATAGATGAGACCCAGATCAACTATGCTTACGCCCAATTCCGGATCAATTACATTTTTCAAAGCCTCACGAATTTTTTCTTCAATCATCATCAGTAATACTTCTCATAATGAATCTGTTCTTCGGGTACTCCTTTTTCTTTTAACCTCTTTTCCATCTCAACAATCATTTCGCGTGAACCACATAGATACACCAAGGTCTTACTCCAGTCTTGTGTCAGCTCGTTCACCAACCCTCCCAAGTGACCTCTAAACCCAGGCCAATCCTCCGTTGGTTGAGACAATACAATATCAAATTTAAAATTATCATAATCGCGGTTTAGATTATCCATTTCTTTAAGCCAATAGAGATCCGTTTCATGTCGCACTCCCCAAACAAGCCTCATCTCTCCGATAAAACTCCTTTTATATAGCAAATCTTCAATCATTGGCTTCAGCGGAGCGATTCCCGTTCCGGTAGCCAAAAACATGATGTGTCTGGCCTTCTCTGTGGCTTGAAAGTCAATTATAAAATTTCCCAAAAATCCCAACACTTCCACTTCATCACCAACTCTGAGTCCCAAGATATACTTTGATCCCACTCCCATCGGTGTTGTGTCCACCAGAACATCGATACTCTTCTCTTCGGGTAAACTGGCCACCGAGTATGACCGTCTCAAGCCCTCGCTATTTACTTTCAGGCTGACATACTGCCCTGGAGTAAAATCTACTTTTTCGTCAAATTCGATTCGAACCAGATAATTTTGTCCAGCCAAATTTTCCCTAAACTCAACCTTCCCGATTAGTTTTTTTGGAGACATTTATCTAAGAAATATTATTATTCCCATCACCACCAAAGCCGTCCCCAAAACAAATCTCATCCAAGCAGTATTTTTATGTTCCCACTCTTTCATTTCCACCACCTGTTTCCCCCCTACCATCACCGTCAATATAATTATCAGCGGCATAATAAAAATCAAATTATAGTAAAGGAAATAGCCAAGCACCGCCGTCATGGACAATCCCGATCTGGCGATCACAGCCGTAGTTCCCACATAAAGGGGCAACATACATGGAGTGGCAAAAATCGTCGTCAATACTCCAATCAAGACCGTCACTCCGGAACTGGTCTTGGCCATCAATTTATTGATCTTTTCAAAACCCATCTTTGGCATTCTCAGATGAAAGGGTGCGTCTTGCCAAAATACATCTTTCAACTGTATTAGTCCGGCGATAACAATCACGCCTCCAAGAATTTGTTTGAACACTCCTGCCAACCACCACCTCTGCATGTAAAAAGCTACCTGATAAAACATCAATCCCAAAACAAGGTAGGTCACAAAAACACTGCCAATGTAAATCATTCCTGTTTTTAACAACCAACTCCTGTCTCTTCCTTTCCTACCAAAAACCAACAAGTATCCCAAAAAAGTAATCAGCATTCCAATACCGCAAGGGTTCAGTCCGTTAGCCAAAGCGGTTGCCGTCAGTATCGGTATATTAATCATGGTTTTTCTCCCAAAAGCTCCTTAACCTTTCCGACCACGAATGGCGCCCCCACTTGCTCTCCGTTGACAAAAAATGTTGGGGTTCCGGAAAGCCTTAGTGAAGCCGCCAAATCGGCGTCTCTTTGAACGTTATCTTTCACCTCCTTGGAACCTAACATTTCCAAAAATATTTTTTCATCCAATCCCAGACTCTTCACATACTCGGCAAATTTTTCTTCCGGTTTGTCCACTGCCGACCATTCCGTTTGCTTTTCATACAACAGAGTCATCATTTCCCATCCCTTCCCTAAGATTCGGGCTGTCTCTACCGCTTTAGCTGAAATCAGCGCATAAGGGTGTAAATTGGCTGGCAGGGGAAAAAGTCTCGTCACAATCTTTACTCCCGGCTTACTAAACAACTCTCTGGTCTGGATGTCGGCCGCTTTACAAGCCGGGCACTGCATGTCCGAAAAATTAACCACCGTTACTTTTATTTCCCCATTTTCTTTAATAAATCTTGCTCCATCCAACAATACTTTTTCGTCTACTTTTAGGGTGCTATCTGGACTCGCCATCTTCGACAGTCCAAAGATCACCACAAAAAGGAGCAAGGCGCTCCCTCCAATCACTTTCAAAATCAATTTCCAATCATTTGTCATTTTAGTTTTGAGTTTTTGATTTTTAGATTTTTTGATTTTTTTCCTCAAATATTCTCAATAACCCACGATAGGCGAGCATGGCACACTTCATCCTACCTGGATTTATCTCGCCACCCAACATCTTTATTATCCCCGTTTCTCCCAACTTTTCCAAGTCTCTCTTGTCCATCCCCACCACTTTCTCCGACAGCATCGAGGCCGCGGCCGTTGAAATCGCACACCCCACCCCCCGCCACTTCATCTCTTTTATTACCAAATCTTCCTTATCTTGAGTTCTTGAGTTCTTGTTTCCTAGAGTTCTTATTTGTATCTGTACCACATCCCCACATGACGAATTCGCCTCATTTATGGTCACATCCGCGTTCTCTAATTCCCCAAAGTTCCTCGGATTTTTGTAGTGATCAATAATTTCATCCTTGTAGTCCGACATTTAAGCAAACACTTTTGGTACTTCTTTCAATTTTTCTACCAAATAATCAATTTCTTCTTTAGTATTGTAAATATAAAAAGTCGCCCTCACCATCGCCGACACTCCAAAACTGGTCACCAGTGGAGCGGCACAATGCTGTCCAGATCGTACCGCAATTCCATAGTTGTTCAAAACCTGCGCCACATCATGAGCATGAACCCCTTTCACATTAAACGCCAAAGCCCCGCCTTTCTCCTCCACATTATCTACTCCATATACTGTTACCAAATCTCCCAATTCCTTAAACTTCTCCAAAGCATATCCAATCAGCTCTTTTTCATGCTCTCTGACATTATCCATTCCCAAACTTTCCAAATAATCTACCGCCGCCCCCAAGCCAATTATTCCGGCAATGTCTGGTGTTCCCGCTTCAAATTTATTGGGCAACTCTCCCCAAGTCGTACTTTCCAGCCCTACTTCTCCAATCATGTCCCCACCATACAAGAATGGCTCCATTTTGTTTAGAACTTCTTTTTTGCCCCACAATACCCCAACCCCTGTTGGCCCCAGCATCTTGTGTCCCGAAAAAGCTACAAAGTCCACTGGCAATTTGGAAACATCCACCTTCATGTGCGGCACCATCTGCGACGCATCCAAAACTACCACTACATCAGGATTCTTACTCCTCACCATCTCCACCATCTTCTTAATATCCACCAAGGTCCCAATTGCGTTACTCGCTCCCGTCATCGCAATCAACTTCACCTTCCCGTCATTGCGAGTTTCGGTACTCCGAACCGAAGCAATCTCATCCACTAACCTCCCCTCCCTATCAACATTCCAAACTCTAAACTCCGCCTTATTTTCTTTGCAAAGTACTTGCCAAGGCACAAAGTTCGAGTGATGCTCTAAGCGAGTCACCAAAACAGCGTCGCCTTCTTTAATATTTTTCTTTCCCCACGAATACATCACCAAATTAAGCGATTCACTCGCATTCCTGGTAAAAATTATTTCTTCTGTCCTAGCCCCGATAAATTTCGCTACTTTCTCTCTGGCCTCATCCACCATTCTGGTTGACTCTACTGACATGTCATAGACCCCTCGATGAATGTTAGCGTTATTATTCCGATAATAATCATCCATCGCCCTCAAGACACTCTCCGGTTTCTGACTCGTCGCCCCACTATCCAAGTACACCAAATCATGTCCATTAATCTTCCGCTTTAGTATCGGAAACTCCTCCCTAATTTTCTGTACATCCAACATATTCTTATTCTACCCCCAAGAAGCCTTTAATTATTAACTTTTCTGCTTCAGATTTAGAAACTCCACGAGTGGCTAAGTAAAATAGTTGTTCTTCGTCTATTCTTCCCACACTGGCACTGTGACTGGCTTTGACTTCATTATTCTCAATTTCTAGTTCCGGTTCAGCCACTGCCAAACTTCGATTATCCAACATCAAGAGTTTCATGGCCAAAAAACTATCTGATCCTATAGCTCCCTCGTCTATTTTTACCCGACCTTTAACTTTTACTCTTGCCCCATTAGAAACAATTCCTTTGACTTCTACTCGACATTTTGTCTTCCCCACCTCATGTCTCGATAACAGATTTATTTCATAATCTCCCTCGGTTTCTGCCTTTATAATTCCCAAAAGATCTTTCTCACTATTCAACTCATCCATAATAACTTCATACTCATACTTCCCCGGCTCTGTAACCAGAAATCTCTCAACATCTTGAGTTCTTGAGTCCTTGATTCCTTGAGTTCTTTTTTTCATCCCACACTCCCTTCCATCTCCAAATTAACTAATCTGTTCATCTCAATTGCGTACTCAAACGGCACCTCTCTCATCACTGGTTCAAGAAACCCATTGACAATCATCCCTTCCGCTTCATGCTCCGAAATTCCTCGGGACATCAAATAGAAAAGTTGATCCTCCGATATTCTGCTCACCACCGCTTCATGCTCCAGCGTTGACTCATTCTCCATAATTTTATTTGTCGGGTAAGTGTCCGACCTCGACTTAGAGTCAAGTATCAGCGCATCACAAACCACTTTGGATCTCGCCCCTTTGGCTCCTTTATTTATCTGTACCAAACCCCGATAAGTCGCTCTTCCTCCACCCTTACTAATTGACTTCGACAAAATTTGCGAAGTGGTCTCTGGCGCCAAATGAATCATCTTTGCTCCGGTGTCTTGGTGTTGGTCAGCCCCAGCCCAAGCAATCGAGAGGATTTCACCTCTAGCCTTTCTCCCGGCCAAGATACAACAAGGATATTTTTGAGTTAATTTACTTCCCAAGTTTCCGTCTATCCATCTCATCAACCCTTCCTCCTCCACCCACGCTCTCTTGGTTACCAAGTTATAAACATTTTTGTACCAATTTTGGACCGTAGTGTACTGCATTTTGGCTCCTTTCTTCACAAATATCTCCACCACTGCCGCATGTAGCGATCCAGAAGAATAACTGGATGCACTACAACCTTCGATATAGTGCAAATTCGCCCCTTCGTCTAAGATGATCAAAGTTCTTTCAAACTGTCCTGCGTTCTCGCTGTTGATTCGGAAATATGTTTGTAGGGGAAGTTCTACATCTACTCCTTTGGGAACATAGACAAAGGACCCTCCCGACCAAGCGGCAGTATTTAATGCCGCCAATTTGTTGTCTCCCATCGGAATTACTTTGCCAAAATATTCTTTGACTAAGTCTGGATATTGTTTAAGTCCCTCGTCCATTCCCAAGAAAACTACTCCCTTGTCAGACAGACTTTTCCGAAGAGATCCATAAATCACTTCCGAGTCGTACTGGCTTTTTACTCCCGCGAGCGCCTCTCTTTCTGCTTGCGGTACTCCAATCTTTTCAAAGGTGGCTTTTATTTCTGCGGGTACCTCATCCCAAGTTTTACCGGGTTTATTAAGTGGCTTCAAATAATAATAAATTTCATCAAAATTTATCTTGGACATATCCCCACCCCATTCCGGCATTTTCTTCTCAAAAAAGATCTTCAAAGCTTTCAAGCGGATCTCTAGCATCCACTCCGGCTCTTCTTTCAGCGCCGAAATCTCTCTAACTCTCGCTTCACTTATACCTTTAGCAGATTTATAGGCATACTCAAATTTATCGTTGTGTCCCAAAACATAAGTATCTCCAATCCCTTCCGTACTCTTCTTTTCCTCAACAATTTTTTTGGCAAATCTACTCATATTTTTTGTAACCGTTTTTTCCTAATTCTTCTATCAGCTCTTTTCCTCCTCTGTCTACCACCAAACCTTTTTTCAAAACTGCTACCTTGTCTACATTAATCAGGGTCAGCATTTTTTGATAATGGGTAATCAAAATCACCGACATTCCTGTTTGTTGAATCTGCCTCTGGACTTCAAAAGCCACAAAATTCATCGCGTCCAGATCCAATCCACTATCAGTCTCATCCAAAATAGCCAGTTTTGGTTGCAAAACCTTCATCTGCAGTATTTCCATCTTCTTCTTTTCACCTCCACTAAAACCCTCATTGAGTCCTCGAGACAAAAGATCTTCACTTATTCTTAGCTCTTTGGCAATTTCTTCCACCTGTCTTTTGACATCAATTGCTTTTACTTCCTGTCCACGAGACCTAAGTGAGGTAATCAACATCTCTCTGACCGTTACCCCGGGAATGGCTACCGGGTACTGAAAGGCCATAAATATCCCTAGTCCAGCGCGCTCGTCCGGAGACATTTCTCCGATATTTTTTCCTTCAAAAATCATCTCTCCTTCAGTTATTTCATAGTTTGGATTTCCCATCAAGGTATTCGACAAACTTGACTTTCCCGACCCGTTCGGTCCCATCAACGCCACCACTTCTCCCTTCCCCACCTCCAAATCCACCCCTTTCAAAATTTCTTTTCCACCAACTTCAATTTTTAAATTTTTTATCTTTAACATATTCGTGTAGGGGCGACCCTCTGCGGTCGCCCGATAATTCATTTGATAAGATCCTCCAACGTATATTTTTCCAACAATTTATTAATATCTTTCGTCAATCTCTCCATAAAATCCTGCTGGTTGCAACAGTCTCCAGCGGGGCACCCTCCACAAGAAACCGGCTCTACCTCTCCTTCAATGGCCTCCAGAGCCTCTTTGATCTGAATCTCCTTAGGATCATAGTTAAGAGCAAATCCACCCCCTCTTCCCTCTTTCGAGTTCAAAATTCCAGCCTCAATTAGCGGGGTGACAATCTTGGCCATAAACGCTCTCGGCATTCCCATCTCTCCCAGTTCTTTAAGACTAACTCTACCCCCTCGGCCTTTTTCAGCCAAGATCGAAAGCAAAGATAGTCCATAATCCGCCCTTTTGGTGAGTGTAAACATATACTTGGACTATTATACTCCAAGTATCTTTTCCCCGTCAATCTACTGATTTGCCCACAAAGACCTAAAAAGTTACTTTCTCGATCAACTTGCACTTCTCCGGATCCATCGTCCGGCTGGTATTTAGGTAAATATCGACATCTCTTGCCTCGAATTCTCCAAACTGATAATCCCTCATGTTCCACAAAGTTTCAAAAAACTTCTCTCCGGGGTAGTCCTGAAATCTAATAAAGTTAAACCACCCCAGCCTCTCATAGATAGGTAAGTACTTAGTATAATCATCTCCTTTTATATCCAAATCTTTTCTAATTTTATTCCTCAGCTCCGCCAGATCGAACTCCGGTTCCGAAACCGCTGACACTCCCAGCTCATTACAAGCCAAGTATCCCACCTTAAAAACAAGCGTCTTCCCCACCAAATTACCTTTCAATGTCTCAACGATTCGGTTTTCATCTATCCTCTTATCAATTCTTCCTAGCAAAGTCATGTGCAATCTTTCAAATGGATACACATAAAGTCCGCTGTCAGACTTCTCAAATTCACAGGTCAGTTTTTCATAAAGCTTCCTCCACTCAGGTTTATCCAATACAAAATTAATGGTGTAGTTTTCATCTAAGCGATCATCCAAGAGCATAATCGAATCCATGTTAAGCGCTCTTATCTGGTCATCTATCAATTCTTTTTCTTCAATAAACATCTTTAGATATTTTTTATCTTGAATCTAAATAGACTTATCCATATAATGACCAAAACAACAAAGCTGACAAAGAATAAAACATCGTGTGCATGATGATATTATTCAGATATCCATTCTTAACCATTAGAATTTGATGAGGGAATATGATCGATCCAGCAACTGCAAAGCCTGTAAAATATGAGGCAATGGGTAACGTCATACTACCTACCAGAAAAGGATAAATGTGAGTGGCTCCAAAAAGTATGGCAGTAAAAACCATGATTTCTCTCAAACTAACATTATTCTGATGTAACTTTTTGACTAATACGATAATCATCATTTGTTGCAGTAAAACATGTAGTGGTTTTACCCATAGATAAAATTTGTTTAACGACAAAAATGAAACAGAGTTATTTCTAATGAGCTCGGTCGGTTCTCTGAGATATTTTACACAAACCCAATATATTAGTCCGTGCAATATCAGCGGAATAATTAGTAGTAGGTATTTATCTGTTTTTGTCTCTCTTGTGACTATTCTAAATATGGTTTTGTTAAACGTTACTACCATCAAAATAATTGTGAGGAAATATGGAATGGCAATTAGATAGTTATCCATTGTTATTACGTTAAGAAAAAACACCTCTACGGCCCCAAAAATTAGCATCCAGAGAATAAGTATTCTAAGGGTTTTGTTATTTATTTCTTTATTCATAACCGAATTTTGCTCTATAACAACCCCACTAGGACTGAGAGACACTATTTTTTGAGTAGTTGATTTAATTCATCAACTGATAGGTCAATTGCTTTGAGAATACCATTACGCAACGTCCCTGGTTTGAGAATCTTGTGATTGGGAACAATCACCATTTGCACTTTACGCCCCACTTCACGACGCAATTTAATATGACTCCCTCGTTGAGAAATAATCACAAAGCCAATTTTTAACAAAACTCTTATCAAAACCTGTGCCGAAATTACTGGCAGTTTAGGCATATTGATAGGTTACTGGAATCAAAAACTGACGTTGACCTCGCTCATCTGGAAACTCTACCTTTGTCTGCTCATCCTCCAGATAAAGCCCGATCGCCTCACGGATATTCTCCATAGCCAGGTCAAAAGTCTCCCCCTGAGAAGTACACCCCGGCAAACCCGGAACCCAAACCGAATAGCCACCATCATTTTCTGCCTGAAAAACCGCATTGTACTCGAGTATTTTACGCTTTTTTGTGTTTACCATAAATGTATTTTATCACCTAAAACAGACCCATTTGCTCTTCTGCTGGCTTTTCGACCACCAACGCTTCAGGATAAGAAAAGTCTACCTCTATCTCCCTCATTTCATTCCACCTGTCTTTAAACTTGAGCTTCCCATTCTTCAGTCCATAATCATAAATTTTCCTAGTCACCTCCACATCCATTTCACAGTATTTTTTCAGATTGGCCAGGCTCTCGGGATCGCCTTTCTCCCACCACTTGACGGCTTCAGCTCCACCGGCGATCTTGCCCTGACCCAGAGTTTCCTTCGCCACACTATCGAGCTTCACTCTATGTCCAAAAACCCTTTTTATCTCATCCAAAATATCAAGGTGTTTCAATTTGGTAAAATCTCCTCTAGTGTAAATTCCATTCATCGCCGGATTATCAAACCCCAACGAGTTGTAACCAATAATTCTATCTGCCTCCTCAAACCAGCTCCACATCTTTTCGAAGTCTCGTTCCCAAAAACTTTTCATCTCTCCGGAAACTTCATTCAGTTCTCTATCGACTTCCCTCCTGTAAGCGGATACGATTGATATCCCCAGCGTAGACGGATCCCGAAAATTTGTGTCGTCAAAAAAACTTTTTGTCTCAATATCGTAAATTACCTCAACTCTATTTCCCATCCTTCCTACCTTCCCAGGACAACATTTTTTCTTTGATATATTTTCCTAAAAATAATACCAAAATTCCTGCACCAATTACCGGCAAGTAATACTCCCAAACTCCGGCATCGGGAAGTTCTTCGGGAATTGGTGTCGGTGTGGCCGTCGCGGTAGGCGTGGCCGCCGGTGTCGCATTAAAGTTCAGTGAAAAAGAAATTGATTGAGATCCTGAGGTAATCACAATCGAACTACTCCCCAAACTTAATACGCCCGGGGTAAACTTCCACACCCCACTAGGACTGGCGGCTACGGTCGCCTCGGTTGAGGTTTTTATTTTAATTAATACCTGCGCCGAGGGTGTAGCTGTTCCTTCTAGTGTCGGGATTGCTCCTGTATAGTCTATCGAGCTGTAATCTACTCCCACTGTAGACAAGACCCCCACCTTGGTGAGCGTCAACTCTTGGGCAAAAACAACACCGACAGACAAAAATAAAGCCGAACCAAGGATGATCGTAATTATTTTTTTCATTTATGAATCAATTTTAATCTCCTGATTGATTATAGGTAATATTACTTTAACATCCGGTAGTTCCTGATGAATTTTCTCACTTAATACTAATCTCGCCAAGTCTTCTCCGTGGATCAAAGCTACTTCTTCCAAACCTTCAATCTTCTTTAGCCAATTAAGCACCTGTTCCTGGTCGGCATGAGCACTCATCGTCTTAATTTCCAGTATCTCTGCCTTAACCTCTACCTGACTTCGCCAAATATTTACCCTCTTCTTTCCATCCAAAATTTCTCTTCCCAGTGTCCCCTCTGCTTGATAGCCAACAAAAACCAGTTGAGTTTTGGGATCCTCTAAATAATTTAAGGCATGATGAACTACTCTACCCCCACTCATCATGCCACTGCCGGCCACAATTACCTTTGTTCCTTCATAGTTTTTAATTTGTTTGCTCTTTTCCATACTGTCACAAATCATCAAACCCGGAAAATCAAAAGGGTCATCCGTTTTTACTTGATCTTTAAGCTTCTGGCTATATAGCACCGGAAAATCCTTAAAGATCGTTGTCGCTTTAATCGCCATTGGACTATCCAAAAACACCGGTGTTTCATACGCCATTCTCCCATCCTTCTTCAGCTGATCAAAAATATACAAAAGTTCTTGCGCTCTCTCTATCGAAAAAGAGGGAATCAAAACCGTCCCCTTTTCTCTTTCTGCCTTTTGAATAATCTTCACCAAGTCTTCGATCTCCTCTCTTGGTCCGTGTATCTCGTCGCCGTAAGTCGATTCCACCACCGCCACCTTAGCTTTGTTTACAAAGTGAGTCGGCGAAAGTAACGGCTCTGGGGTATTTCCCAAATCTCCACTAAAAGCCACGCTTTTACCTGTAGCGCGCTCTTCCACCACTACGCTAGCCGATCCCAAAATGTGACCGGCATCCACCAAGGTAACCGTAAAACCTCCAATGTCGAATCGCTTGTCGTACTCAACCAAAGAAACCTGCTTCAAAATTACTTCGACGTCTTCATCTGTATAAAGTATTGATCTCCCCTCCGCTTCTTTGGCTATCTTCGCGCAGTCATAGAGCACCAGCTCAGCCAAAGCCTTGGTCGCCTCTGTCATAAAAATAGGCCCTTTAAAACCATAACGGGCTAGAAGCGGTAATCTTCCGCAATGATCCAGGTGTGCATGAGTCAGAATCACTCCCGATAATTTTGTAAAATCCATGTCTGGTTTAACTGAATTCAATTCAACCTCTTCCGGTTTTCCTTGGAACATACCAAAATCCACCATCAATCCGGTTTTTTCACTACTCAAAAAAAAGTTCGACCCCGTTACGGTCGCGGCCGCTCCCATAAACTTCAATCGCATATCCTTCAGTTTACCAGAATGTTAAAATGAACCATGGACTGCCCTCAATGTCACCAGCCACTCTCAGCTATCGAAATCGAAACTTCTGATGGACAAATTCATTCGGTTGCGGAGTGCCTTAACTGTGGCGGCCATTTGCTGGAACCTTACTTAGCTAATTTTCTTACCATTGAAACAGCCAGAAATATCGACTCGATCATTCCCAAAAGCCACACCTTTCCCGCCACTACCCCGATCTGTCCTAAATGCGGACAGACTATGCCTGGCATCAAAGACGACTCGGTTCCTCAGACCGTCACTGTCTATAACTGCCCCAATAATCACGGAGACTTTTTCTCCAAAAATCAATTACTTCTCTTTAAACAGGCACAGCAGTCCAAAATTTATTATCACAAGCTCTGGGGCATTCCTCTTCGATCGGCTTTTGCCGTCCTAATTCCCATACTGGTTATCTTTTCCTTCGCTACGCTACTGCCCTCGATCATCCGGCAAGTTGGCACCAGTCAAGAAACTCGCACTAAAGCATCCGAAATCCTCACTTCACCCCTCATCACCCCCATCTCTTCTACCCAAGTGCTTATCTCTTTTTCTACCCAAAGGCCGGCAAAAACTTCAATTCGTTTTATCGAAGGTCTTACCCAGACCTACCCTGTCTCCACCACTCCGGAAACCAATCATCTTCTCAGCGTCGAAGGCCTTCTCCCCGGTACCCTCTACAAATACCTGATTGTTTTGGAAATTGGCGGCAAACCGGTCGCCACCTCCGAATACACCTTCTCCACTCCTTAATCCCATGCCCAAACGCGTCTTAACCCCACTGGAGGTAAACCACCTTAGAAAACATGGCTTTTCGGACACAAATCCCAGTCTGGGTGAAAAACCGGTAGAATATCTCACCGGTCACGCCGAGTTTTGTGGTCTGGACTTCTTGGTAAATGAATCAACCCTCATTCCTCGACTCGAATCGGAAAAAATTGTCCAGTTGGTTGAGCAATTTATAGCCAACCATGAGCTGACTCATCCAACCATCGCCGACGTTGGCACCGGTTCCGGCTGTCTCGGACTTTCACTGGCAGTCAGTCTCCAAAAAAAACAAATCCCCTATACCATTTATCTCTCCGACATCTCTCCCCAAGCTCTCGATGTGACCAAAAATAACGCTTCCAGATTACTTCCCTCCACCGTCAACCTCTTTTTTGAACAGTCCAATCTTCTTGAAAATTTTCCCAAAATAAAGTTTGATATCGTTCTGGCCAATCTGCCCTACATCCCTTCGAAAAATATTTCTATCCTAGACGCTTCGGTCAAAGATTTTGAACCCTTGCTCGCCCTAGACGGTGGCCCACAAGGAACCTCTCTCATTAATCAGCTCATCAAAACCCTACCCATTTTTCTTTCCGATCTCGGTCTGGCCATTATCGAAATTGATGATACTCACACTCTCAAAGACTTTACCGTTCCCAATCTTTTATCAGCCAAAATCGAACCAGATGTCTTTCGCGTCCCCCGTTTCTTGATGATTAGTCCCAGACTAAGAAAGTAACTGCTTCAGAGCCAAAACTCCCAAGACCGTCAAAAAGATAATTGCCCCCAGCAGTACACTTCTACGCCAATAACTCGGCGCCAGTCTTTTATCCAAGCCTTTAGTATTAAGCCAAAGTACCAAACCGGAATATATTACCATCGTCCAAGAATTCATCACCGCACTGATTAATACCAGCTGTAATGGTTCTCTAAAGCCGAATGCTAAAACCGCCAGCATCAGACCGATTTGCATCCAAAGTAGAGTATAAAAATACTTTGGCAAGTTTTCAGAACGATGTTTGTCCCAGTTTAGAAGAAGCCAATTTTCCGCCAATATTTTTGTCGTCGTGCCGATTACCGAAAACTGAGTCGCGACTAACATCAGCCCCAATAATATTAAAAAGGCCTTTCCAATAAATAGAGAGGTGACTGATCCGATATAGCCACTTTCTGCGACAATAAAATTAACTCCGGTCAAACCTCCGGTTTTACCATAGATCGTTTCGTATGCCAGTAGGGATAGCGAAATTATCGATATTACTCCAGTCAACCAAAAAACAATTCCCTGTTCCCAGTTCATCAGTCTCCACCATCTTGAAAATATATTTAAACTGTTATTATTTATTTCAAAATCTTTACCGGTCAGGACTATCGTTTCTTTTCTCCCGGTCAACAAACTTGTGATTCTCCCTGATCCAAGTCCCATGCCATAACCTTTTTCTTTAATATTTTGTGACTGTCCAAGATTTAAGTTTCCTCCGGCGCCGGAGAAAGCCACCGCCGCCAAAAAAGCCGATAACTGTACCCCTGCCGGCAAAAACCAGTAGCCCTCACCCTTACCCCAGATACCGAGACTCAGCGCCGTCAGACCATTTCTGGTAGCCAACCACCAAGACAGTCCCAAAACGAAAGGTAGTCCAACCAAAAGCAGAATCTTTTGCATTTTTTCCTGAGTTCCGTAAAGTACGGGGCCTAGACTCAAAAAAATCCCAATCATCACCAGCATCACTCCGGCAATGATAGTTGAATCTCCCCATCCCAGACCATCAACCAATAATTTTGCTCCGGAAAGAACGATGCCTGGCCACATCCAAGGAATAATGGTGGATACCAAAAACCAGATCGGAATTATTCTACCCATCTTCCTCGACAGCCCCACAAAAACACTTTCTCCGGTAACCAGGGTATATCGACTTATCTCCATATTGATAAACCACTGCATGGTGATCCCCATGATTGCTCCCCAGATTATTCCCAGTCCGTAGTTAGCCGTCAGATACGGCCATAAGATCAGTTCTCCACTACCAAGCCCCAATCCAAGCAAAATAAAGCTGGGCCCTACCATCTTAAAAAAACTTGGTGGTTTTGGAAGTTCTCCTCGCGATAAAGGGGTAATCTGCATCACTTTCATATTACACCAGCCACCTCGTATAATAGAATCCGGTGACTATTTTTCAAGCAATTATTCTTTCCATTATCGAAGGTCTTACGGAATTTTTACCCATATCCAGTACCGGCCATCTTATCCTTGCTCAAAAATATTTATCAGTCACCACCTCGGAGTTTACTAAATCTTTCGATATCGTGATTCAGTTCGCCGCCATTCTGGCTGTCGTTTGGATTTTCCGACACCGTCTGTTTAAATCTCCGGAAAACTGGAAGTCAACCATCATCGCCTTTATCCCCACGGGAATAATTGGTTTTACTCTCTACAAATTAATCCGCCATGTTTTACTCGGTAACCCTCTCATCGTCGTTTACTCTCTTTTTTTTGGCGGTCTCATCCTCCTGCTGGTAGACCGAATTTCCAAAATGAACCATGGTTTAAAAACACAAAATGACCTATCAACACCTCAGCTGTTGGGCATTGGTCTATTCCAATCACTCTCCATCATTCCCGGGATTTCCCGTTCGGCCGCTGCTATCGTTGGTGGACTTTCATTCGGACTTACTAGGGCTCAGGCAGTAGAATTTTCCTTTTTTCTGGCCATTCCCACCATGTTAGCTGCTTCCGGCTACGATCTTCTCAAATCAGGACTGGGGTTTTCTCCAGAAGAATATCTCCTTCTAGCGTTGGGTTGTCTCATCTCCTTTTTTTCCGCCCTGGTCGCAGTCAGACTTTTTATTGATTACGTCAAAAAACACGACTTCACTTTGTTTGCGGTCTATCGTATTCTACTTTCGATTGTAGCCTTCTTGACTATCTCCTCTTAAGAAGTTTTTTCTTTGTCGCCACGACTTTTTTCTTTGCTTTCCCGATCTCGACCCTACCTTTCTTCACGGCACTACTAACGCTTCTCTGAACCTTCTCTCTGTTTTCTTTCTTTGATAAAAATACTGCTGCTGCTCCGGCGGCAACTCCTAGAACCGCCGCTCCGACTGCTCCTAGCAAACCTTTGTTATTTTTTTTGGCAGGTCTCCTCATGATTTTTTTTATTATTAACTAACTTCATTCTACACATTTCTTTCTCATCTGACAATCGACAGCCTTCTCACCACCCTGGTTATAAGGGCTTGATTCTCAGGAACTTCGTCTCCCGAAGTCGCCGAAACCGAAATTGTAACAGGTACTGTCACCTCTACCAAACCAAACATTTTATAGTTTTTCGTGCCGGTAAACTTATATAGCACCTCCCCTCCTGAATACTCGATTTTTGGCACCACCCCTGAATTGACCTCAGCCACCACTCCCAGATCGATAATGTTTTTTAGTGCCTTGTCCGGTAGTACCATCACCTCTTTTACTCCACTCGTCGTCGTTACGATTAAGGACTTCGATTGAACATCCACCGAAATTGGTAAATCAGTGATGGCGGTTACCCCTCCCTTACTTACAGCCAGTTGGTTGTTGTTTGCCAAACTCAAAACCACTCCGTTTTTCTCCAACCGACTGAGCACGGACGACTCCACTCTTCTCAGATCGTCCTCGTTTACAGATATCAGCATATTTTTCTCATCCTCGGCCGTCAACATTACCTGATCTCCTTTTACCAGGTACTTCAATTTAATTTTATTCAGTGCCACTTCAGGTATTTTTGTACTGGTTATCGATGGTTTGGTGGTCGGGGTTGGTGTGGGGACTTCTGTTGGTCGCACAGTTCCTTTTCCAATGGATTCTATGCCTTTTTTTATGGATTTAATTAATGTACCGGCGCTATCAACCTTTATCGTAGGATCGACTACCAAAGGGGTAAAGATTACTGAGGTGCCGGATATCGGGACGGTTTTAATCGAGGGCTGATCCATCACCGTCTCCAAAGAAGCCTTTTGGGTGACTGTTGGAACAGTCGTCGGTTGGACCACCCCTATCGTCGGTTGAATTCCCGTCTGCATCTCGAATTGGATTGCCGGAATTACTGTTGGAAGAATTGTTGGGGTGATTATCAAATAATTACCCTGGCTGTTAGTCTTTTTGTTCTTATTATCCCCCTTGTTTCCTTCATCTTTACTGTCAGTTTTATTATCATCTTCATTGTCGTCATCTTGACGATAACCATCATTTTTTTCACTGCGAGCATCTCCCAAAACTCTTTGTGAATCTCGAAGATCAATCATCGCCAACACAAAAACTACCAATCCCAGTATTACCAAAAATTCAGGCCGAACCCCTAGCCATTTCTTCTTTCTTATTTTCATCTATATTAATCATCTTATCATTTTGACCTACTTAAGCTTTCTCCGGTGGAGCTTCCCGTGGCTTTTCTGGACACCTTCACCTACCAAGGAATACAAAGCGGCAAAGTTTTGGGCCAATCCCACGGCAGCCATAATTCTCGATAAATCACCGGAGGTCTTGACTCCTAAAATTTTTAAACAAGTTGCTACCACCGGGTGAAACTGAGTTATTCCCCCAACTATTCCGACAGCCAAAGGTACTTTAATTTCTCCCTTCAACCAATCTCCCTCAATTTTCCACTTGGTCAAGGGACCGTATCCTTCTCTTGCGGCAAAGGCGTGTACTCCTGCTTCGATGGCCCTCCAATCTTGTCCTGTGGCCAATGCCACCGCATCAATTCCATTTAGCACTCCCTTGTTATGTGTCACCGCTCTGTCAACGCTTTCTTCTGCAAATACTTGCGCCTCGACGATTCTCTGAGCTATCTCAAGAGACAAATCCTCACTGGAGGTAGAAATTTGACATCGGGCCACGGCCAATCGTTGATCTAAATGATTAGAAAGAATTTTTAAATTCACTCGAGCCTGAGTCAACTTACCCACCTCGTCGGCCAGACCTTCACATATTTTGTTGACAATATTTGCTCCCATCGCCTCGCCGATATTAACCAAAACATCAACTGACGCCATAGGGCCAACGCGAGTCTCGGATATCATTGTTACTCCTATGCTTACAACCCCTCCACCTCTCTTCACCAAATTAGGAACCAGAGAATTTCCCCGTTTTACTAAAGTCTTCTCAGAGCTCTCAATTATTTTCTTAATCACAGTCAAGTCTAAGTTCTGGGGAATAATCTGAATCTGTCCTTTTAATAATGATGGCCCTGCTTCGGTAATAAACCCCCCGTATTTAGAAATTATCTTGGCGGCCTTGCTCGCTCCGGCCACCACAGAAGCCTCCTCTACCACCATGGGAATTAAAGTCTCCTTTCCATCGATAACAAAATTTGTGGCAATAGCCAAAGGCAGTTCATACACACCCACGACATTTTCTATCATCAAATCTGCCTGTAACATACTGAGCCCTTGTTCGAAAGACATTCTCTCTTCTTTTGTTAGTCCGACTCTCGCAGACAGCAGGTCAACTCTCTCGGAAATGGTTTTTTTGTAAAATCCAGAAAACGATGAATTTTCTCCTTCTATCACGACAGCATTGTAACACGCTATCTAAAACCTAAAACGTCGTAGACGCGTTTGTTTTTGGAACGAAGTAATAGTTCTAAGGCCTTCGGAGTATCGAGATCATTATCCATGATTTTAGTAAACTCTTCTTCGCTACCATCACGAAGGTCGCCTTCTAACACCTCAACTTTATTTTGAGCACGCGCCAGTTTCTCTTCATCGAACTCCCATCTTTTTCTGTAATGATGAGACAAAATCAGCCAGCGAACTGCGTTCGAGGAGTATTTTTCTAAAAGACTGGAGACCATCACCAGATTTCCCTTTGATTTACTCATCTTTTCTCCTTTGTAGAAAACTTGACCGGTGTGAACCCAGTATTTTGCAAAGGGAATTTTTCCGGTTGAGCCCTCGCTTTGAACGATCTCTGCTTCATGATGAGGAAAAATCAAGTCCGTCCCTCCTCCATGAATATCAATTTGTTCCCCCAGAGAAAGGGTGCTCATGGCCGAACACTCTATGTGCCAACCCGGTCTACCTTTGCCAAACAGGCTATCAAAAGATGGTATGTGACTGGGTTGATTAGAATCGATCGCTTTCCATAAAGTTATATCCAGCGGGTTTCTTTTGTCGGGATTATCTATGTCTTCTTCAAATTCCTTTGCCTTTTTCAGCATCCGCTCTTTAGTTAACCTGGAAAGCTTGCCATAGTCGTTCTTCTTGGTTACGTCCAAATAAACACTATTGTTACCGGTATAAGCAATTCCCTTGGCCAAAAGTTTCTGGATCAGAGAAACCATGGAGTCTATATTCTCGGACGCTTTTAAGTAATGGGTTGGTTGAATCCAATTTAGAGCTTTCATGTCACCCAAAAACTTATCTGTCCAGAATGTAGCCAAGGTAGACCAGGAGATATTTTGTTGGCGGGCTCGTTCTAAAATGTCTCCGTCTCTGTCGTTTATGTCTGTTACATTTTGAGTGTATGTAACCTCATATCTTTTAAACTTTAAGTATCTAATGAGTGCGTCAAAACTAATATAAGTAAAGGCGTGACCCAGATGGGTCGTGTCATACGGAGTAATACCACAAACATAAATCGATACTTTTTTGGGCCTTAAAGACGCAAAAACGTCTATCTTTTTTGTGAGAGTATTATAAATTTTCATAAAGGCTAGTCCTTCAGGCATTCCCCACCGGTTTATCGAGTATGGTCATGGTTGCTTCAACAGAAGCATTGTCTGTATCCATTAATTTCACTTTATCCTTGAAACGGGTCCTCAAAGGAGTTAAGAACTCATCCGCCCACGATGGTGTGAGCACCAAAACACCGGTGAAATCAATTATTACTTCCTCATGTTCTGAAACATCCTTAAGAGATGATTGAAAAGCTAACCAAGCTTCCTTTCCCGATGGTCGGGATATCAATGCTGTGCCGAATTTTTTTAGTTCTATTATCATATTGGTTTTAAAAATTTATTATAGCCAAACATCCTCTTATATTTCCGTCCGTATGAGAAATAATAACATCCCTGTCATTTTGTTTTAGATTTAGATATACATCCCCTGTTTGAAACATGAGTGTGAATGGGTTATCAATTACAACTTGCCTAACAAACTTCAAACCGTTTCCCCTAACCTCAGGACGCCTACCAGATATTGTTTCTGTAAAAGCTATTTTTAACGCCTCGTCCGTATCTTTTAGTTCGGGAAGTGCCCGTTTAAGGGTTGTTAATATTCCCAAACCTCGGTCAGCTAATACAATGTACCCGTTTCTCAAATCGAATGAGAAATATATTCCTGTTACATCTGGCCAATTACCCAGGTTGTGATCAAAAGAGTTATTCCCGATTTCACCCGCGATTGCACACAACAATGACATTGTTGACTCGGGAACGACACGTTGGAGTTGCCCCTGGAGTCTTTCTAGCCTCACCTGAAATACATCTCTTGTTTGGCAATATACTTCAGATGGTGGAGTTGATCCTACCGTAGACATAGCCCACTGCCTGGCCAAGTAGATATCATTTCGTAAAAAGAGGTCAATATCAGCTTGTCTATAATAGCGATGACCCCGTGGGCCAATTCTGGTCGAGGGAAGTCGATGGGTTTTATCCCATCTCCTGAGGGTATCTATTGAAACACCGAGTTGTTTGGCGATGTTACTGATCGAAATAAGGCTATTTGTCATATCTATGTATATTCTACCATATCTATGCAAATCTTCGCAAATATTAGCCAAAAAAGATGGTTTCAGTCTGGACAGACTTCATCACAAAAGTATTCCACCTCGGAGGTGATTTGAGCAATAGCTCTCTCACCTTCGGATATATCACTCTTTCCCACTTCACATACCCTGCCCCAGATGGATGAAGCCCATCCGGTATAAAGTCCTGTTCGTCAGTCATTTTTTGGCTTACTGGATAAATGTCCGCCAAAATCAGATCTCGATCAACAGATTCTTGCCTGATTACCTCATTGTAAGAGGTGATAGACTCTGAATAATTTATTCTTCGGTAGTGTTTAAGAGCTGGAAACTTTGAATAATCAGGGATTGTGATCAGCACAATACTTTTTGGGTCCGGTAGTAACTTTTGGATTTTATCAAGCAGTTCTTTGTAATCTTTTTCAAAAACCACAACATCTTTTTGAACAAAACTGTCGTTTGTGCCGATAAACACTGTGACAAAATCAGGCCTTAAGGTTTCCAATATCGGCAGTTCAAAATTAATCATGTCCCTCACGGTATAGCCGGATACAGCAGGATTCTCAAGGATTTTAATACTTATATCCTCCTTGGCAAAATTCTCTACCATCATATTTGGCCAGCGATGAGGTTCTGCCACCCCCAAACCTATGGTAAAAGAGTCGCCAAAAGGAATATAGCTGATATCGCTGTTCTTAATTTGTTTAGTTTCCTCCTCCCCCTCTTTGTTGAGATTACTAATAGCATAGATACCACCAAACATCAGAAGAATTATCAAAGGAGCCAACAGGCCAGGGAGCCTTTTGTTATTATGTGTCATAACATTCCACCTTTATCTTACTAAAAATACACTGTCCCACCTCGGAGGTGGATGTGGTTGGGTCGATTTTCGAACCTTTCCTCAACCTTTTCAATCAAAAAATTAGCCAATAGTAATTTTACCCTCAAGAATCTTTCTTTTTAGTTCATCATGGAGGCAGACATTTTTTTCGCCACATTTACTTGAGTCAAAATAACCACCGATAACTCTTTGGGCAAGAATTAATCCAAGACATTCTTTGTCTGCTTTACTGAATTGATAAATGTTATTAAATTCTTCCAGAAATTTGTTGGCAATGTCTGGTCTTTTCAGTTTTGTATAAACTCTATGGTAGAAATATGCGATATCGTAAAATTTAAATCCCGCAATCCTAGAATGTTCCCCATCAATTAGAAAAAGTTTGTTTTCGTTCGTGATAAAAATATGCCAGGGGACGAAATCACCATGTTGGGGAGCTTTTAGTCCATATTCAATCCGTTTTTCAATGAAATCATATAGGTCGTCAACGTTATTATCAAACTGACCCATCCAATGCTTTATCCTGTCCAAGAATACCGTTTTTGGATCTTCTTTCTCATCATTTTTTCTCTCATCATTTGGAAGGTGTTTATCCGACTTGAATTCCAAAATTATCTTTGCCGTCAACGCTATTTTTGATAGATTATTTTCAAGTTTTTTCGTTTCACCACTTTGAGATTCTTGAGCTAGCGGAGTGCCTTCTACAAATTCACAGGTAAACCAAAACAAGCCGTTGTATTTACCTGACTCATAAATCTTTGGTACCGAAACTGGTAGTTTTAGTTTCGGCCGGTTGTTTATCAATTTGTTCCATGCGAACTCGTTTTCCGTTCTTTCGGCAACACCTTCGGTTGAGGCTAATTTGAAGAATTGTTTTGTGCCATTTTTAAACACGCTACCGGTGATATGTCTCCATTGTTGGTTGAGATTAACTTCCACAAACCCATTATTTTCCAGAAAGTTGGATACTTCACCCAAATTCAGTTCCTGAGCATTTCTGTGTTTATCAAAATCCATAAAGATATCTTAGCAGGACACACTGGAAGCGTATCCTACCCCTATCCCACCTCGGAGGTGGTTTGTATACAACCAAAGAAGTGAATCGATTTCTAACCATTTAACCTTCTCATTTTTCTCCAAAACGGGGAGACAACAGTCACCACAAGAGATGCCGCAAAATAAACAGCCAGGAAATCAAGATTTGTTTTCATCTTCGCTACTTTTACTCTACCCCTAATTTTCATACCGTTTCATCTCTTCCAGCCACACCTACCAAGAGTTACCACACACCCGCACGAATAACCACGATTTGCCGGAAAGTTTTCGTTAATATCACAAGTGGTTATTACATCCTGATACTTTTCCGGATTGTTGGTGCACATTCCATGTCCACCACCACAACCCTCTCCCGCCCATTGACACTGTGCATTGTCGTCACAAGAACCCTCAGAGGCTTCAAGAATATAATCGGAGCTTTCGGTCGGGTCTGGTCTGAACCAACCCTCACTTCTAGTCCCATCGTTTTTAAAAACCCAATTACTGGGCGTACCAGGCTTTTTGTAATCAGGAACTCCCCAATACCAACCCTGCTCCAGCTCTTGAAAGGATATTCCCGTATACTCATCCCCATCAATTACGCAAGCTCCATAGTCTTCTACCAACTCGTTCGATCCTCCCATACAGTTACAAAAAGCCTCAACTCGCGTACACCCAAACCCTTCCAAACACTCAATATTCATCGATTTTTCGTAACAAACTTCGGCTGTCGTTTCAGTTGTCACCAAAGAAGGCTCTGACAAAACAACCCTTCGGGAGAGGTATCCGTCAAAATATCCATACATCGCGAATACCGCTATTACAAAGAGGACCAGTCCCCACTTCATCCACTTAAGGACGACTTTTTGTTTTTGAGCACAATCGAACTTTCCCATAAATAAATCATAACATCCCAAAAAACCCTGCCCGCCGGTTGGGTCGACCTGTAGTGAGTAGACCGAACTATTTTCAAACTTTTTTTCTCTAATACCCCACCCCTATCCCACCTCGAAGGTGGTTTGTTTCATATCATAGTAAGTCACCGTTTGTAATGACTATCTACTTATAGATTAAACAATTCCAGCGGGGTTCTCAAGAGCAATAGCAGTATTACGGTTGTGATGGCTCGTGTGGCACTTTCGTGCCTGGAGTGGCACAGCTTAGCTTCAAATAGCTAAATACTGATCTCAAATTACCCTTAGTGTATTAGCAAACAATAAAAGTATTGTTAACTTTTCAAACCAATATACAATCCTCTACCAGTAATGCCTTTTGGGTCGTGTTCTACTTTTAACCCGGCCATTTCAAAACCTCGAAGATATTGTTCTTTGGTAAACAATCCTAACTCGTGGAGTTCAGTAAATTCTTCAACTTTTCCTGGAGTGGCAACTAAAATATGAAAATTAATTACAGAAACATTATCTCTTTGTTCGCTAATATTTACTCTGGCAATTTTTAGGTCTGGTTTATCAACAAAAACCGCAGATGGTCTACCCACAGTCCACTGATCTGGAGAAAACCAAGGCTCTACTACCAATACTCCTCCTGGGTTTACATGTTTGGCCATATTAACGATAGACTTCTGCATACTTTCAGCTTTTTTTGTATAGCCGATAGCGCTAAACAAACAAGTTACAGCATCAAATTGATTTTCTAAATTGAAATTGGCCATATCTCCCTGATGGAAAGAAATATCTGGAAATCGTCTTTTGGCAACCGCCAACATATGCCCATCTAAATCCAAACCTTCTACTTTATACCATTTAGACAAGAAGGGAAAATGACCACCCGTTCCACAACCAACATCCAAAAGCTGCGATCCATCTGAACGTTTGTGGCTATCTATAACATTGTGTATTTGACGAGCCTCTTCCTGATAGTCTTTGCCTTGAGACGCATATATTTCATCATAAAGAACAGCTTGTCTTTCGTAAACATCAATTTTTTTATCTACTGTTTTTACTTTTGAATCCGTCATTGTCTAATAGTATCATTTACATGTGGCGTATTGAGTAACTATTTACTTATGGTAAGTGATCCATTTGAAAAAGAAGCCGTATATTTTTGCTTTAATTCAAACTTAGACAAATTTTCAGAAATTAATGAATTTATTTTATCCATTGCCAAACCGGAAATAAAAGAAATGTTAGGAAGCGAACCTAGTTGAATACTTAAATTAGTAGCTTTAGGAACCGATCCGGACAGATCAACTCCTGCTGAAACATAAAATGATGGACTGACTGAACCAAGATTCATTTTACCCGAAACATGACCCAGTCCCTCGGTAAAACAGACCCGTGCCTCGTCAACTTTTCCCCCAATATACCCTTGTGCCAGCGTTGTCGCTTCGCCGTCAGTAATATTTACCGATCCTTGTTCTAACGTGTCTCCTATTTCTTTTTCACTTCTGGCCGAGGAAGATCCTTGGGTGGGACATTCAGGTGCTTTTCCTAGAAGCACCGCAGCTCCCGCAGCTAAGGTACCGAACACCATAATTCCGGTAACTATGAGAAGTAGAATAATAATTCCAAATCCTTGTTGGTTTTTCATTAACTCAATTTTTATATTTAAAATCTACCTTTGTCAAGTTCGTCGATTTTCGAACCTTGATATAATTATTCGAATGAAAGAAAGGATCTTAATAACAGGAGTATCTGGAACAGGTAAAACATCTGTGGGCAAACATCTTAAAAAAATGGGGTATGAGTCCAGCGACATTGAAAACATCAAAGGAATGTTTGAAATGTACCACAAAGAATCCAAAAATATTTTTGAAAATTACGACAATGCCAACCCTGAACATGTTAAAAACGCAGAATGGATTTGTAACACCGAAAAACTTGAACTACTGTTAAAATCTCAAAAATCAAATTTAGCTTTCTATAGTGGAATCGCATCAAACATGAACGATATTCTCCCTTTTTTTGACAAGAAATTTGTCCTACTTCTTAACTCTCAAACCCTAAACGAAAGACTTAAAAACCGAGAGGGAACAAGTGATATTGGTAATACCCAAGAAAGTAGAGATGTTGTATTAGGATGGAAAGATTGGTGGGAAGGTGAAATGAAAAAAAGAAATGCAATTTTCGTCAATGCAAATAGACCTCTTGACGAAATAAGCAAAGAAATACTGAGAGAAGTAAATTGCATCTGACTCCCAAACCAAAGCTCCCTGTCCCTAGTTTTGCTCTGACCGAAGCGATTGAACGTTGTATCAAGGCTTTCCAGAATCCAATATGGTCAGAACAAGCACGACAAAGATTGAACCAAATCAAAATATTAACACGAGCGGATACAGTTTAGGTTTTAATCAATAAAAAATTTGTTCATAGTAAAATACACCATATGCCATTACTTTTAATGCAATGTGAACGATGTCATAGAGTTTTTTCGTCGGGAATTGAATTGGGTGTGGGTTCGTCAGCTTTCTTTTCAAATAACAAGTCACAATGTCCTCACTGTGGATCTATGGAAAATGTGCCTAATGGAAATCTTACGGGTACGATAGACGGTGTAATTAAAATACTGGAAAATTCACCTGATCCACTACAAACTGCACAAAGTTTATTTGATGCTTTAGAAAAAAATAAAAATAAGAATGATTTATCAAAGCTTAAACAAACTCCCCAATTTTCGAAGTTTAAAAAGTGGATTCCTGATTCTCCGAACAAAATATTGATCTATCTGACTGTTTTGAAAATAGTAATTGAAATACTCACGAAAAACCCTAGCATGACAATTGATATTAATAATATTGTAACTATTTACAATGAGGCGGCGCTTACTCAAACAAAATAACTTGTTTATATCGAATTAGAACAAAAACTTATGCCTAGATTGCCTGCGACAGAAAGATTGCCAGCCTTAAAAAGAAAATCGTTAACTGTTCCCAGAAAAGCCATACCAACACCACCAAACGATAATAAAGCTCGTGTTGTTTTAGACACTGGTATTGTGTTGTCTGCCTTGATAGCATCAAAAAGAAAATTTATTGATAGTGCCCCATATCAAATAATTGAAGCGCTTAAAATTGATATGTTTCATCTAATAATAAACGCCGATTTATTAAAAGAATACGATCGTGTGTTACAGCACAAAGCCAAAGAAGGAATTATTGATAGTTTACATATTGGACCACTAATAAAAATGGTTACAGATAAAGGCTATATTAATAGAATGTTTGTTGATAAACCAGTACAAACTAATAAGGGTACGGACAACTTGTTGTTTGATGGTTCAGGTATGTTGGGGGCAAATTATTTGGTAACTAAAGATATGGGAGATTTAAAAAAAATTAAAATAGGTAATTTAAAAGTTATCGGTCCTGGTGATTTTTTGCATAAAGTTCTTAAAATAAAAACGTAATTTGGTTGACATTATAAAGTCGAATCTTCTAGTTAATGTAATTATTGGCTCGGTGTTTCTTTTTCACTTTCTAAACCTAGGATATCTCCTGTGGCCAAGAGTCCCCTAATTGATTAGTAAAGTACCTATAAAAACTGATCAATAAAGATGCGATACAAAACCTTTAAATAACTCTAAAGCAGGCGATAAATGCGATTGTGTAAAGATACCTGTTTAAGAGTCTTCATTTGTTCACCTCTTATATAAACACTCAAGACTCAACAATGACGCCTTCTTTCTTGGCTTGATCAAGTAAGGCTACTAAATCATTTGAAGGAATTAAGGGACAAAACTGACCCCAAACCCACCTTCCACTGGCCTTGCCTATTCTTCCAACAATGTAATAGCCAATACGGTATTCAATGTCTCCCTTCTTCCAATTGCCGTACGTTAACTCGCCTTCTGTGCTTTCCTTCCTCAGTCTCTCAATCACAAAGACTTTTTTGGGTAAATTACTCTGTATTCTAAAAGTCCAGGCCTCTCGATGATAATAGTACCGCCCCTTACGACCAATATCCTTGACCCCAACTTCATGGTTCATATTAAAATCATCGTTCTTCTTCGCAATAAACTCACTGGCCGTCAATGTAATCATCTTTCAGTTTTCTATTTCAAGCATTCTAAGTCGTTTGACCCCCATCTCTTTACTCAAACCCCAATTAACAACGACCAACAAGAAGTGTCGTTATCGGGCTAATATTAGTAATAATAGAATAATAATAATAGTGGTTGGGGATATAGTATTTACCCATCCAACAGCCAAACTAATAACCAAAAAAACAATAGAGATCGCTAATAACCATTTTGTTACGCTTACGGTCAGACCAAGAATTTTCTTTAATCCGCCGATACCGTTTGATATCCATATAAAATACAATATAAATGTAATCCAAGAAAAGGTTGTACCCACAACATCGCTCACCGTGAATACTTCAATAAAGACATACCCCGCCCCCATGGAAAGAGCCCACCCTAATACAATGGCAATAAACCTATATTTTCTTAAAAAATTTCTTATCTTCTGACCATTTAAGCACCTTTTTTCTTTTTCGTTAGTATTCATTTACGATTTATCCGCATCTAAACAATATTACACCATAGACATATTAGGTATCATCTGGTTCCCAGTCCCTAGTTTTGCTCTGGCCGAAAGTTTGTCACAAGTTATCAAGGTTTTTCAAAATCCTGTGTGGGTAAAACAAGTGAGAGAAAGACTAAAGGAAATCAAACAATTAAGTTGTGTTCATTTTCCCTCAAGGTGAACTAATCTTCTGGTTCAGGGGATGGTGATGCAGAGGGGCTGGGATAAAAGGGCTCAACCGTAGTTGTTGTAGCAGAACTTGGACTTATTGCACCAAAACTACCCATTGATGTGGATGTTGTAGTAGATAGAGGTCCAACATATCCACTAGCGGTGCCTGGATAACTTGAAACGTTCAAAGTATAAGGCTGAATGCCCTGAGAAAGCTTCCTCTTTAATCCCATTATCTCTTGCTCTAATTCTGCTAATCTATTCTTTTCTTTTGGCCCCCCCTCTGTGGATTTCAGTTTTTTCATTTTTTCGTCAATATCCGTTAATCTCTTTTCAAAATCACTATAAAGTCTATCAATATCATTTTTTCTTTTGGCGATGTCCTTCTCAGATAACTTTATTTTTTTAACCTCATTTTCCATGTTCACTACACTCAACATTGCTCTATCTTTTATTATTTGAATCTCTTTTCTAAAAAAGAACGCAAAAACAGGAATCCCTATACCAACCACAGCAAGGATAAACGTTAAAAATTGCATTTGAGTATTAGCTAAACCAATTATATTTCCCGAAATTCCATTAGCATTATTGCTCAAAATTAATGCATCAATTTTATTGTTCAATTTTTCAATTTCATTCTGGGAAGGCTCTACTACAACACCACCATTGGCGCTAACATTATTTGGTGAAGCAAGAAAAAGTAGTACAACTAGAACAATCACCACCATCTTTTTCATTCCGTTTACCAATATGACTAACATTTGTTTAATTACCATAATAACTGCATTTTTGGTCAGATTAAGGCCTTTTAGCTCCCCCGCGTGGATTCGAACCACGAACCTTCATCTTAACAGGATGTTGCTCTACCGTTGAGCTACAGGGGAATAATAAATTTTAAAAATTCACGACCCTTGCCTGACTTGAGAAACTTTTCCCTGTTTCTTGCCTCATCTCGAGTCATAAATTTTTCAAAATATACAATTTTCCAAGGTGCATTTATTTTGGTTGATCGATTTTTCCCCAAATTGTGCTCCGAAATCCTTCTCTCCAAATCATTCGTAATCCCCTTGTAGAGATTACCATTCTTTAAACTTAATAACACATAAGCATACCAAGTCATATATTGGAGGCGTCCTGCCTCACGGCAGGCAGGTCTACCTTCTGGGCTATTTATCCGCCGCGAGGCGGGCAGGGGAATATTAACGGACGTGCTCATTTTACCAAAACTAGCCATCCGAAGCAAGAAATTTGACAATTAGACTCAAAATTATATAAACTGAATCATGGATGATTCAAAAACAGGTTATGGTAAGCACCCTATGTGGCGATGGGTTGTTATCTACCTTCTTATCGGCGGCCTTGCGTATATAGCTGTTTATTATGTCTTTTTTAAAAACGGAAGCGTTTACGCTCCCGAGCTTAATACTTATCCCTTTATTTCTCCAACTCCTACTACGATAGTCACTCCCCCTGCCTTGATAACAGATAATTTTACTGTGACATACGACGCCAATGGTTTCAAACCCCAAAATTTAATTATCAAAGCCGGCGATACCGTTATCTGGATCAACCAAGGCGAGGCTAAAATGGACGTTGCCAGTAGTCCTCACCCGGCTCATACTGACTATCCGGCCCTTAATCTGGGTCTTGCTAAGACCAACGAATCCAAATCTTTTTCCTTCCCCAAACCCGGAACTTACAAATACCACAACCATCTCAACGCCGGTCATTTCGGTCTTGTCACCGTAGAGTAAAAAGTTTATCTCAGTCCACCCAAAACTACATTCAGTATAGAAAGCACTACTGCGGCCAGTAACGCGGTCCCAAAGCCGTCTACTTTAAAGCCGGGCACAATACTACTGGTTAGCATAATCAAAAACGCGTTGATCGCAAAAGTAAAAAGTCCGAGGGTCATAATGTTCACCGGCAAGGTGAGAATTATCAATATCGGTCGCAATATAATGGACAAAACTCCCCAGATAATTGCCACCACCGCTAAAGATTGGAAGTTCTCTATCTTTACCCCGGGAACAATATAGGCAGTCACATAAAAGCCTAGAGCGTTGATTATCAAATTGGCTAACATACTTCATCATATTCCTCTCCGTTTCCCCTTGTCAAATTTTGTTGTTCCGTCATAATCATTTTTGTATGACCGAAAGACTCAAAGGCATCGCCGGCTCTATGTTCGCCGGCAAAACCGACATCCTTCTCAAAGAAATCTCTCGTGCAAAATATGGGGGTAATAAAATTCAAGCCTTCAAGCCAGCTCAAGATGATCGCTGGAACGCTATCGATGAAATTCGTTCTCACTCGGGGGGTAGCTATCCAGCCACTGCGGTTCAAAACGCTGTTGATATCATTCCTTTACTTCAAACAGACACCTCTCTTGTCGCCATCGATGAAATTCAATTTTTTGACCAAGAAATTGTGAATGTGGTCGAGTTTTTGCTCGGACAAGACATTCGAGTAATCTTTGCCGGCTTATCTCTCGATTTTCGTGGTGAACCTTTCGGCTCAATGCCTCAGCTCCTCGCTTTGTGTGATGAAATAGATCGTCCTTCGGCCATCTGTAAATACAGGGAGAATGGAAAAACCTGTGGCAAAGATGCCACCAAAACCCAACGATTTATTAATGGTCAACCGGCCAACTACCATGATCCAATCGTTCTAATTGGAGCGGAACAAGAGTATCAGGCTCGTTGCCCGAACCATCATGTCGTTCCTGGAAAACCGAAGCTAAAGATTTAATAGGCTTCTAGTTTAGAGTTTTTGATTTTTTGAGTTTTTACTCCAAATAATCCTGTAGTTTTCTTCTTCTGCTTGGGTGACGAAGTTTCCGCAGGGCCTTGCTCTCTATCTGTCTGATTCTTTCGCGAGTGACACCGAACACCTTGCCCACCTCTTCCAAGGTTAGTGGTTTATCTCCAGCCAGTCCAAATCTCATTCTCAGCACCTTACTTTCTCGCTCCGTCAGTGACCCCAGCGCCTCTTCCAAATTCTCATGCATTAGCTGTCTGGACGTGGCCTCGTACGGTGTCGCCTGTCTCTCATCAGGAATAAAGTCACCCAGAAGTGAATCTTCATCGTCTCCTATTGGAGTTTCCAGCGAGGTCGTTTTTTGGGCTATCTTCAAGATCTCTCGAACTTTCTCCGGAGTCGTTTCCAGCTCCGAGGCCACTTCATCATCGGTCGGCTCGCGACCAAGGTCTTGCATCAATTTTCTTTGTGTTCTAATAAGTTTGTTGATCGTCTCCACCATGTGGACCGGAATCCGAATTGTTCTGGCTTGGTCAGCAATCGCCCGGGTAATGGCCTGACGAATCCACCAGGTAGCGTAAGTTGAAAATTTATACCCCTTTGTCCAATCATACTTTTCCACCGCCCGAATCAAACCTTTGTTACCCTCCTGAATCAAATCCAAAAAACTCATCCCCCGACCCATGTATTTTTTGGCAATCGAGACTACTAACCTCAAATTGGATTTTGTCAGCATGTCTTTTGCCCTTTTGTCTCCCCGCTCCACCTTCTGAGCCAAAGAGATTTCTTCTTCTCGTTTTAAAAGAGGAATTCTTCCAATTTCCTTTAGGTACATTCTCACCGGATCATTTACCTCGGTGTCTTCCAGTTTTGAGAGCGACTCCAGCTCTTTTTCTAGCTCACTGGCCGCCGCGGCAATTTCCGCATCTTGTCCAGACAAAACACTTTCAAACACATCAATATCGGCTTTAAAAAGCAGTTCGTAAAGATAATCCAGATCATTTGCCTCGGTTTCGGCCCGAGGGAAGTACTCCAGGATATCATCTTGGGTTACAAACCCCTGATCCTTTCCCAGGGCTAGTATTTCGGCAATCTTTAACTGAATGGGGAGATTTTCCTTTTTATCGGCCATAATATTCTCTCCCATTTTAACACAACAAGCCTCAAAATTACCCCAAAAGGGACACTATCTTGTTCTCTTCTATGTTTAGATCGTTAAGCTTAGCAAACAGACTATCCTCCTCTGTTTCCAGACCCTCCTTACGAGCCATCTCCATCTCTGCCATCAATTTCTTTTTTTCCTCCCTGATAGCCTCACGGATTAGCTGAATGGCCAGGTCCAGCACATCTTTCTCGGTCGTATTTTCACTTTCTCCCCCAATCATGTACGCCTCTTGAAGCACTTCTTTCAGCTCCGCTTGAACATTTTCTATTATTTTTCCGGGATCTGCTTCCTCTTGCTCGACCACTAGCTTTAGAGCTTTTCCGGAAGCCCCGGGCAAATCAATCTTATTAAACCAAGTCTTAATCCTATCTCTTACACCGGGGAAAACCAACAGTCCGCCTACCAATCTCCGAATTAATTTTTCGGTCTTATTTTCCACCACCTCTACGGCATTATTAAAAGTGGTTGCTTTCTCCTGAGTCTTTTTTCCCATTTTGAACCTCTCGACTTCATCTTTTACTATACCCACTTCCACCCCTAGCTTATCGGCAAACTTCCTTATCCAAACCTCTCTCACCACGCTATTTTCAATTTTAGAAAGAAACGGTACCACTTCCTCGGTTATCTTCTTTATTCCATGAACATTGTTTTTGTCATATCTCTGCATCGCTTTCGTCATCACAAAGTCGTACACGTCGACAGCCTTTTCCACCATCTCTTTCCATTTATTCGGATACTTCCTGGCTATTTCGTCCGGATCTTTTCCTCCTTCAATTTGAACCACTTTGACATCTAGACCTCGTTTTTCCGCCATCTCTACTGCCCTTTTTATGGCCAAAAGTCCTGCCTCATCTGCATCGAATGAAAGATAAATTGTCTTTGCTAGTCTGGAAATCATCTCTACCTGATCTTCAGTCAAAGCAGTTCCTCCCACCGCCACCGATTCCGATACTCCGGCGCCAAAAGAACTAATAAGATCCATTTGTCCTTCTACCAAAACAGCTCTTTTCTTTTCTCTGATTGCTTGTTTAGCTTGATAGAACCCAAACAACATTCTGCCTTTGTGATAAATCTCAGTTTCCGGAGAGTTAAGATACTTCGGCTCATTTTCTTTTTCCAGAACAGGTAAAATCCTTCCCGAGAAACCAACGACCCTTCCTCCGGCGTCTAATAGGGGGAACATTATTCTTCCTCGAAACTTATCAAAATAACCAGATCCGCCAGTTTTCTTGTTTATCAGACCGGCGCTTTCCAACAACTCCACTTTATAATTTTTTTTCTTAACCAAATACTTAATCAGGTTATCCCAACCGGGAAGAGCAAAACCAATGTTGAAAGTTTTAATCAATTTTTCCCCAATCCCTCTGTCAGTTAAATATTTACGGGCCTTTTCTCCCGATTTTCCTTCAGTCAGAAGCCAGTGGTAGTATCTAGCGGTGAGATCCATCACTTCTAACAATTTTTGTTTTTGCTCTCCCCCCTCGTACTTCTTGGTGATCAGCTTTACCCCAGCCTTGTCCGCCAATCTCTCCAATGCGTCCCGAAAATCAATGCCCTCGATCTCCATCAAAAACTTGATTACATCCCCTCCGTTGTTGCATCCGAAACATTTATAAAAACCCATCTCCTCGTTGACTGTGAAAGAGGCAGTCTTTTCGGCATGAAACGGGCAGAGACCCTTGTGGTGTCTACCCATTTTCTTCAAACTCACATACTGGCCAATCGTTCCCACGATATCTGTTTTTCTTTTTACTTCCTCAACTTGATCTTCCATTTGGCGGAGGAAGCGGGACTCGAACCCACGAGAGCTTGCGCTCGCAGCATTTCCAATGCTGTGCCATAGCCACTAGGCGATTCCTCCGTACAAGCTGTATTTTACCCTAACCTACCCAAGGCTGTAAGCAAATCAAAAATCTCATCTATTACCACCGTTCTCTCCGGTACCTCACCCTGCCGATAAACCGACCAGGGGCTTGGTAGCCAAACCGTTCTCGCTCCCAGCTCGTCTCCCGGTCTGATATCTCCCCCCAAACTATCCCCCACCACCAAACAATTTTCAGGACGTACCCCAACAGCGTCCATCCCTCTTTTCCAATCCTCAGATTTTTTATGACCGTTTTCATCTACGATTATTACCGTTTCAAAATATTCCCAAAGTCCCGATCGATCCAGTTTGAAATTAGTCCACTCCACATTCGCGTGAGTTACCAACACCATTTTTATTCTCGATTCTCTAAAAACTTTTAACATTCCTCCAACTCCCCGCCTCATTCTTGGTTCAATCGAATATATCTTCATCAAAACTTCCAGACCTTCTAAAACTTCTTTTTCTCCATGACCAAACCTCTTTGCCAGTTTCTCCACCACCACTTCCCATCTTTTTGGATTCACTCCCATTCTCTTAAACTCTTCGTCATTTATGCTCCGCAAAGCCTCCATGACCTCACCAGCCTCCATTCCTATCTTTTCAGCCACGGCAGAAGCATACTCCTGCATGTACAGGATAAATATCTCACTGGTGTAGATTAGGGTATCGTCCAAATCAAACAAAATCGCCTCAATTCCAAGTCTGTCTAAATTTTCTTTGGCCTCATTGAATAATGGATCTCTGTCTATTTCTAACATGCCACATTCTACACCTCTGTGCACCTGGTGAGATTCGAACTCACAACAGCTTCCTTCGGAGGGAAGTACTCTATCCAGTTGAGATACAGGTGCGAACCTTTCTTCCTAAAGTAGATAAAACTATCAAGCGGTGGGGACAGGACTCGAACCTGCATGCCCTTACGAGCGCCGATTTTCGAAATCGGTACCTTACCAATTCGGTACACCCCACCAACAATGCCCAAGTGACACAGTAAACCTTACCGTGGTTTACCACGTAGTGACGAAGCAAACCTTGTAACCGGTTTACCACGTGGTGAACGTTAGTGAACTTTACGTGGTGAGCCCGGTGCGACTCGAACGCACGACCTCCTCCTTCGCAGGGAGGCGCTCTAATCCAACTGAGCTACGGACTCAAAATAATATGTTAAGGACGTAACTCTACTTATTCAATCCTCCGCCAAAGGCGGATCAGCCTATGGCTGAAACTGAGCTACGGACTCAAACAGGTATATTTTACCATTCACCCAGGCTAATTCCTTACTCTAAGGGCATTTTGTTCCCCATCCACTTCACCGCTCTATCCATCCAAGTTACTTCAGGTTCCGAATAGTCCACCGACTCAACCATTACTTTCTTAATTTCCTCTTCTTTTTTAGAATCGATCACTACCACCAAATGCCAAGGCATTCTACTTAAATTGATTCGCATTAGTCGGGTCCCCCACTTAGTTTCAAACCAAAAGCTAACCATTTCTTCGTATCTATATGTCTTTTCACTTGCTTTCAAACCCCAAGAAGTTATCTCCGTTTTTATCATCTTTGGCTCTGTTCTAGCCATGGCCCAGAGCATAAAGACCAAAGCCCAGATGACAGCTACCGGCATCAATCCCTCGATAAAATAGAGGATCACCGATACCAAAAAAGCGATCACAATTACCGAGCTGTAAAATTCTTTAGTCCAAACCTTATGTGGACGGTCATAAGCCTCAAATTCCAGTAGAACTTTTTCGCTTAAATCTCGATTTTCTGTTTGATCCGTAGCCACAATTCATCTTAACACAGGCGGAGACGGTGGGATTCGAACCCACGAGACTCTTTCGAGTCGCAGATTAGCAATCTGCTGCCATACCACTAGGCGACGCCTCCGTATTCATATTTTAACAGCTATTCTCTGTTTATTAGGCTCACGAATGATAAAATATAGCTCTGGAGAGCGGGCAGGACGGTAATGCGATAGTCTTGAAAACTATTGAGCGTAAGCTCTAACAGGTTCGACCCCTGTGCTCTCCGCTCTTGGAGGAGTGGCTCAATGGTACAGCATCAGTTTACTAAACTGACGTGCGAAAGCGCTTGTCGGTTCGATTCCGGCCTCCTCCGCAACACCTAATTGACAATACGTACGCCATAACGTACGATATACTTATGGACACAACCGCATACAACGCTAGTGACGCAAGACAAGATTTTTACTCCCTCGTCAAAAAAGCCTCAACCGGCCTCAAAGCCATTGAAATTAATCTTCGAGGCAGTGATCCTGTTCTCATGATAAATAAGGCTGAGGCTGAATCTTGGCTTGAAACTCTTGATATCCTCTCCAGCCCTAAAGAAATCAAGGCCATTAGGTCTGGAATGGCGAACAAAAAACTCGTTTCCTTTAAAGAACTAAAAAGGTCGCTTGGTGTCTAAACAGCATGAAAGTTCAATTTCAAGAGGTTGCTCAAAAACAGCTGAGTAAAATTCCCAAAACGGAAACCAAAAAAATCATCTCAAAGATTGAAATGTTGAGCCGAGACAATAAATCAGGAAAGAACCTGAAAGGAGAACTCAAAGGGTTCCGTTCCCTTCGAGCTTGGCCATATCGTATTATTTACACCATCGAAAACAACGCGATCGTCATATATTCGATTGCTCACAGACAAAGTGCCTATAAATAACTATGAACTCAAACTCTAATTTCCTCAAAAAGCTAGACATTTTTCTCCTGATTTTATTTCCCTTAATTTCCGTCACACTATCCTTGTTTTTTAAGGTCAACTTTCTAACATCTATTCTTTTATTTTACGGCCTGCCCTCTTTGTGGTTCTCTATTAGAACATCCAGACAAATTCTCAAAACATTTATTTTTTCCTTATTTATTTCAATTCCTTTTGGACTAATAGCTGATTATATTGCCACAGTCGATCGGGCCTGGTTAATCACCAGCACAGTTTTTCCTTTTCGAATTTTTGGGGTTGTGCCAATTGAAGACTTAATTTGGGGATTCTTTGTCGTTTACAGCACAGTTATTGTCTATGAGCATTTCTTGGACAAAGGCAAACACGAATTAATTGATAAAAGAATGAAATACCTAATGTGGCCACTTTTAAGTGTTCTCAGTTTATTTTTAATCACCTTTTTCACAAAACCGGAAATTCTCAACCTAAAATTTGCCTATCTTTACATAGGCTTGTTTTTCTTTCTGTTACCAACCGTTTCCATGTTATCTTTCTTTCCAAGATTAACGCTATAGCTCATTAGAAAAGGTTACCGAAGAGTAGTTCCGTAGTGTCTCTGAATATCATACAGTCGGCGAGTAATTTCGTCGACTTTTTGTTTGAGTTTGGTCATGTCTAGTTGGTCGTGTTCCTCTTTTAGTTTTTGTTTGTTTTTG
>LCKO01000003.1 GCA_001001485.1 Candidatus Collierbacteria bacterium GW2011_GWB2_45_17 | reverse complement strand
TAAACAAGGCTGGGTATTTGGATAAAACAAGCAAAAAAATAAAAGAGGACGCTGCATTCACCTTAATGTTAAAAGAAGTTCAGGATATGACTGTTCGTGAAAGGCAAACTGTTCTGGATTACATCGAATATGTGAAGTCCAGAAGGAATAAAAAATATGATAAAAGCCCAAAAAAGGGCTAGGCAGGTTTTGCGAAAGTATAACCTGACTACTGCCCCAATTAATTTACAAACAATTATTGATGGTGAGGGGTTGATCCTCGACGAATGGTCATTTCATGGAAGAGTAAAGGAAGTCTATCTAGGAGATAGTATCGGAATAAATAAAAATGAGGATCCCCAAAAACGGCGTGAGTTAATTGCACATGCATTAGGACACCATTTTTTACATCAGGGGAATCATTTGTACTTTGAGCGCAGGGACCAATTCACGGCATTTAAACAAGAGCATGAAGCTCAATGTTTTGCAGCAGAACTTCTCATGCCCAAGGAAGCGCTCAAAAAAGTTAAACATCTTACAGTTGCAGAGATCGCCAACTTTTTTTCTGTACCAGAGGATTTTACTCATTATGGAATGAGCGTTGTTTTAAAGGGGGGCTTATGCCACTAGCCATGCTTATTTTCATGGACGAGTCCGGTGATACTGGATTCAAGCTTAAATCTGCATCCAGTAGATTTTTTGTTTTAACCATCGTAATTTTTGATAATCTTGAAAGTGCAGCGAAAGCAAATGAAGCTATTAATGAGTTGCATACTGAACTCAAATTTCCAGAGAACAAGGAATTCAAATTTAGTACTGGCACATCAAATAAATATAAAGCCGTTTTTCTCAATAAGCTGTCCAAATTTGATTTTCGATACCGCTCGATCGTTATCGATAAAGAAAGGTTGGCACAAAGGGAACCACGCGACCCAGAGGAAAGTTTATACATGCTTGTGACTGATCAGCTATTTCTTAGAGCGCAGGGTCGAGTTAAGAACGCTTCGCTTTTTGTTGATAGAACTGCTCAGTCAAAAGCCTTCATTCAGAAGTTCAATCGGTACTTAAAGAAAAAACTAAACACGGATATGAATAAACTCATTGGTGAAATTCGACACAAGGATTCCAAGAGTAACAACCTATTGCAGTTGGCTGATATGGTATGCGGTGCAATTTACAGAAAATACAACAAAAAAGACGAAAACAAAGCGACCTCTGTGGCTAAGTTGAATCACTATTGCTAGTGTCAACAGTTCCCTAAAAGTAAGGTACCTTCACCACAAAGGTCATTCGGTACTGTAAATATACCAAACATGCCCTCCAGAGTCAATGCCACTAGGTAAAAATTAGGTATACCCCGAGTAATAAACTTACAAGTAAAACGCCTCCGATAATCCACCCAGAGTAGCTCGGCTTACTTCTATGAGCCACAATCGTTGAGTACATAAATGGTTGTTCTTTCTTTTGACGAAAAAAGTTTGACATATTTCTATCATAGCAAATCCTGCGTAATTGATCGTAATGTACACAAGTTTCCTACATATTTACATAAGTGGACAAAATTACTCACAAAGTTTATTGAGGTAAATCAACAGTTTCTGTACCTTTAGTTATAAAGATGACAGAAATTGCTGCTCAAAAACCAACAAATGACGATAACAACCTGATACTTGCAAACTCTTTAATTACAAGGGAAGAATTGGACGAGTTTAAGGCAATTGCTTTAAAAGAGCATGGTGTTGAGCTAACTGACGAAGAAGCATTTGAACAAGCAACCGCTCTTCTGCGGCTTTTCGATGTCTTACTAGAAAAAAGACTTGCAACCAGGCGAAACAGAGTTAACATCAACACAACCCAGAAGTAAGAATAATCTTACTTGGTAGTTAAAATAACATGAATACATGCTTTATATACTGTAGAAAATCTTCCGAGGATAAGGAACGGCAAATTCTCTCCCTTGATGATCAGGAACGTACCTGTAAGGAATTGGCGAAGGATAAGGGGTTTGCAGTGCTAGGTGTCTACAAAGAGAGCAAGTCAGCTAAGCGCCCGGATCATCGTCCAGAATTTTCAGCCATGGTTGAAAGAGTCTCCAAAGGTGAGGTAAAGCACATTCTCTGCTGGAAAGCGGATCGACTCTGTCGGAATGCTAAAGAAGGTGGCACCCTGATAGATCACGTCGACTATAACGGCATGTTGATCGTCACCCCCACCATGGATTACGATCGCAATAACTCCACCTTCCTTTTTATCGAATTTGGTATGGCAACTAAATTTAGCAAAGACCTTTCCGATAATGTAAAAAGAGGAATGAATACAAAGGTTCAAAATGGTTGGCGACCAGGATCCGCTCCGTTGGGGTATATGAACGATTTCTTCAAACCCAAAGGTCAAAAGGAAGTCCTACCTGATCCTGAGCGTTTTGATCTATGTCGTAAGTGGTGGGAGATAATGATGACTGGCGAAGAAACCGTAGTCAGCTCACTAAAGAAGATTACTGCGATGGGCCTGCGCGGTAAGAGAAAAAGCGGTAAGCCTGTTAGTACCACTGAAGCATTTCGCTTTTTTCGCAATATTTTTTATACCGGCATGTTTGATTACAATGGCGAGCGACATATTGGTAAGCATAAATCAATGATCACTCTTGATGAATACCAGCGTGTACAGGATATTATTGATGGTCGCAAACGAGTATTCAAACAACGCAATAACTTTTACTTCATGAAGCTTCTCAAATGTGGTGAGTGTGGTGCGGCTATTACTGCAGACAGAAAAACCAAACACTACAAACGTTCTGGTACTTCTCAAATTTTTATATATGCTCGATGTACTAAAAAGTTGGGACCCTGTCACCAACAGTATCTTAATGCTGATGAGGTAGAAAAGCAGGTCAGGGAATTTATTACTAGTTTAGAAATTAAACCAGCATTTGTGGAATGGATTAAGAAGAGTTTAAAACGAAGGAATGAACGAGAGTTTGATTTCGAACGAGCTCAAAAAGGCAAACTCAGTAAGCGCCTAGATACAATCTTGGTTGAAAAGAAAACCCTCTATGGAATGAAAATCGATGGCATGATTGGCGAAGAAGAGTATCAAAAGGAGAAGGCTCGGTTGCTAACTGAGGAAAAACAAACCAAAGAAGGAATCGAGGTAGATGGTGTAGCCTCATGGACAAAGACAATGGAAGAGACATTACACTTCGCTGCCAACGTAACTAGAATCTTTAATATTGACGACATTGAAGTCAAAAGAGCTGTCCTGCGGATTCTCGGCTCGAACCTGTTTCTAAAAGACAGATTAGTGCGAATTAACGGGAAAAAAGCATTTGTCTTTCTAAAAACAGCTGAAAAAGCGTTCAATGAGAAAAAAGGTCGGCTCGAACCTGAAAATAGCTTGATAACTCGGGATAATACCACTCTTTCGAAAAACGATTCCGATATGGAGCGGGTGAAGGGAATCGGACCCTCTTCCTCTCCTTGGGAAGGAGATATTCTACCAGTGAACTACACCCGCGATGTGGTGATTTTAATCTATTCGTGGAATTATTTATATAGATTCCCGATTACCTGCAAGGCCAGGCCTTGCAGGTGGCACTTGCAGGTCGCAATGACGAAGTGATTTGTAATAGAATAGAGGCATGGCGGGAAGATATAGAACCAGCAGAGAAAAAAACAGATCCAGATTCTATATATTTCTTTCGATTATTTTCGTCTTGGTGATGTTCAAGTGGGGAATTCCTTTTTTCGTTAACATCATTGCCGGAAAAGGAGAAATGAAACAAAATCAAGACAAGGATGTTATTCCACCACAGTCACCAGTTCTGTCTGCTTTACCGGAAGCGACGAACAGTTCGTCTTTACTGGTGGAAGGTTATACCGAGGCCGGTGCTTCTCTTGATTTGCTAATAAACGATAGTGTTTCGACAGCTTCAGAGGCCGGTGGCGATGGTTCGTTTTCGATGGTTGGAACTTTAGCTAGCGGGTCGAACAGAGTTTATCTTCGAGCAACGGACTTGGCCGGAAATACCAGTACCTCAGAGGTAAAGATGGTGACTTTGGATAATAAGGAAATAGGTTTATCAATTGTCTCGCCTAGAGATGGCTCGGAGTTTTTCGGCAAAAATAATCGGGTAATTGATATCAGTGGAGAGGTGAATAAGCCTGATTCACAAGTAATCATCAACAGTTCGTTTGTGGTTGTTGGTAAGGATGGTAATTTTACCCATCGATTTCAACTGGCTGATGGAGATAACGAGATTAAGATCGTAGCCTCGGATAAAGCTGGGAATATGGCAGAGAAGATAATCAAGATTCTTTATACACCTTAAGGGGTAGTCCGAGTACCAGCCAAAAAGAAAAGTAAATCCAGATATATAACAAGCTATTGTTAAAAAGACTGTGAGTAAGAATGGCGAGGATAAACAGTCTCAGAGCAAGGGGTTTGACATAAGAGAAAATTTTCTTTAATAAATTGAAGAAAGCGAGTAATCCAACGATTCCGGTAGTGGCGGCAAAATAAAGATAACTGTTGTCGATTTGAAATCTCTCGCCACTAAACAGACGGAGAGTATTGTAACCCCAGCCAAACAATGGTCTTTGGATAAAGAGAGATGTGCCGGCCTGCCAACTGTCGATCCTGGAAAAGACAGAGAAGGTTCTAAAAAGATTGACGCCTTCGCCAAATGGTTTGGGCACCAAAATGATAAAACCTGTCAAAAACAAGATGAAGATGAAGAGCGTCCACCGTTTCTGAGTAAAGACCAAGTAAATTAATCCTAAGACAAAAACTAGGTAAGAGGCTCGTGAAAAAGTCATGGTCAGTAGCAAAACCAACGGAAGAGCCATAAGCCACTGCCCTAGTGCCAAAAACAAAAGACTCGCTCCGGCGAAGATGGCACCGGAAAAATTGGGATCATAGAATGACCCGATGAGGCGGTAGTAGTGATCATCAAATCCGAGTAGTTTTAAGTAGCGCATGTCCGGGAAAAATAAATACTGAAGCAAACCAATGGAAGCAAATACCAGTAAGGATATAAGAAGATAAGGCAAAATTTTTTTGTTTGCAGATATTTTAGTCGCGAAGTAGACCGAAGGATAGATAATGAGCCGGACAAGGTAAAAAATTGGATAACTAAGTCCACCGGCCAGAGCTGACTTAAAATTTATAAATAGAGAAATAAAGACGACTAATAGAAAGAGCGCCAAAGGCCTGAACAAGGGATCACGAATGATTGCGAGGCGATTTTTGGCGGAAAAAAGCAAGGAGAGGGTGAGTAATGTACAGATAATGTCCAAAGGGTAAAAGGTGAAAGGCAGGCTGGTGACTTGGAAATTTAATAGCTGGCCGAAAGACCAAATTAGAATGGAGAATATTAATAAATAATAGGTCACTTTAGTTTAAAAACTTGGATATCCAAGGAATTGGTATGAATCAGCTCTCCTTGGAAAGCGATGGGGTCCTCCCCTATTGTAACTAAATAATCATAGCCGGATCTGTCGTTGACCCAGGAAGTATGATCAAAGTCGCGGGGAAAGTAATAAAGGTTGTGAAGCTTGTCTACCAGTATCTTGCTTCCGGTTGGGAGATCTCGGACAAAGTCATCAGTGTCCAGAAAAGTTCCCGGCAATCTGGGGTAATAGTTGGTCAAAAAAGTTTTCTGATCCATTCTGCCGGTTAGTAGGGGGAGATATTTGTTCATAGCCACCAGTCGTAGAGAAAGGATAAAAAATCCGGAAAGGATAACGCTGTGGATAAAGATTGTTTTTAGCCACTGCTTTTCTATGGTGCCGATAAACATTACTGAGGCTATGGCTAGTGCGGGCAAAAAAGGCAACACAAAACGGCTCGAAGGAGGGTCAAGTACTAGCGAAAATAAAGATCCCAACACGGCGACCATCGCGATTTGCCTGAGTTTCCCTTCTTTGGACCGGAGAGAAAGAAGAGAAAAAATAAACATAACTCCTACGAGAGGCGAGAGAAAATCATCAAAGGGTTTGGTCAGATAAAAAGGTGTGAGTATAACTTGTTTTAGCGCGGTTCCTAGGGTGGCAAAAGAGTTGGTGATAACACCGCTAAATATCGGATAAAGAGGGTTGCCAGTGTAGAAGTAGGCAATGACAAACCAAGGTAGAGATACTAACAGAGCCGGGAAAATAATTGATGAACCAAAAACGAGTGAAAATATGGCGAGTGACCCGAGAGACAGCCACTTGGTTCCGATGGCAAATCCTAGAAAGACACCTCCCAGTTTCCATGAACCTCTTAACAGATAGAGAAGGGCAACCGCTTCAAAGAAAGTTCTGATCAGATCCACATAAGCACTCCCCGATTGCCAGCTGACTAACCAGGTGCAGTAAAAAAGTGAGACGCCGACGGCTTTCATGATTTTCGTTTGTTTTAGATTGGAAAGAATTTTCCAAATAACCATACCGGTTCCTAATCCGGCTAGGTACTGAATTAACTTCGGACCGATGGTGCCGGTAAACTGGATAAGAGGAATAAATATGGTTTCGGCCAGACGGGGCATGACGGAGTAATATAACAAACCACCGGGGAAATACCACTGGTGCTTTAGAAGCCAAAGTTTGGGTAGGGTCAGGTGATACCAGAGGGCATCAAAGCCCATCTCGGGAGTAAAGACGAGAAGAAAGTTTAAAATAGCTAATAAAATTATCGGAATGAGGAGGAGGTGGAGTGAGATTGCCACGTCGCTACGCTCCTCGCAATGACGGTTATCTATTTTTGGTTTTGCCATTGAAAGACACGGACTGTTAACGACTGAACCGCCATCAAGTAGGCGAGAAATAATCCCGCAGTTCCGTCCAGAAAACCGGCTCTAAAAATATAATTTAATTTAAACTTGGCTAGGGGATAGATAAGTAGACGAAACCAGGAAAAGGGTTTGCCTTCGGTAGAAAGAATTTTTGAGTCAATATGGCCGTATAGATCCATTCGAGAAATAAACTCTGAAACAAAATGATCTTTAATATGATAAAGAGGAGACCGGAGCTCCCCCACCATACCCTTGATTTGCCAAACTTCATGCACTGGCCTGACAAATTTTCCTGAAATGCGTCTCCCTAATCTTAAAATTTTAAGGTTGCCGGTTTCGCCGTGAAGAAAGGGAGTGTGATAAACGACATCCAGGCGTTTTATGAGATAGCCATTAAAGTCCGAAGTTTTTATAGTTTCGATTATCTCTCGGGCCAGTTCGGTACCGACATATTCGTCGTCGTCGACAAAAAGAACCCAGTCAGATTTGGCTTTTTGTAGAGCGAAGTTTCTTTGGGCCGAAAAGTCGTGATTTAGAGGGTGGTAAAAGATTTTGACTTTTTTCAGCGGATGGAGTGAGATCCCTTGGCGATGCTCGAGATGACGTGGAGGGGAGTCGGTGATAATGATAATTTCGTTGGCAAAGGAAAGCGAGTTTAGCAGTAGTGGGTTAAGGGATAACTTATTGGTGATGATGGCCGCAGTAATGGTCACGACTTAGAGATACGATCACTAACGGCCTTGGACAAGGCGAGAGATGGCCCCTCCACAAAACGGTGAACTATGGTTGAAACGAGAGTAGCGATAGCTAGAGATATGAAGAGAAGGGTGAGGTGAATAATCAAGTAGTTGTCGAGGTAAGGTAGGTTCGGCAAAAGTTGGAACATTATCCTAGCCAGAAGGTACAGAATGAAAAAGTGAATGAGATAAAGACTGTAGGAAATTTTTCCAAAAAAGAGGAAGCTTTTTCGGCTTAAAAAATCAAAGATTTTTGTTTTTTCACTATAGACTAGAGTCCCAATAATCAACCAAGAAATCAAGCTTTCGATCACGCCACCAAAATACTCATCCGTAGCATAACGAATAATAAACAGTAAGATCACCAAAAAAGGAAGAGATAAAGAAATTAGCCACCTCGGAAGATCGGAAAAGAACTTAATAAATTTTGGGAGGATGAGACCGAGGAAAAACATATACAGGTAACGCAGGTCGCGGAAACCTTCGATGTTGAGTATGGTAAAACTGGCTACGATTAAGACGGTGGTAATCAGGAGATCTACAAGCCAGCCGGTTCTTTTGGTAAGGGTGTAAAACAACGGTAAAATTAAGGAGGCGATCAGGATAACTCGGAGTGTCCAAGTGACGCCACCTAAATAAGTATGGATAAAAAAGAGGTTGTAGAAAAATTCTTTGAGGGTCATCTGAAAGTTCATCCACCAGTGGTACCAGGTAGAAGCGTAAGGAAAAATCTGATAGACAAAGCCAAGTCTCATGTAAACAGCGGTAAGAATGATTACCAAAAAATAGACCGAATAGAGTCTTAGAAAACGCTTGACATAAAAGCTGGTCAGACCCTTAAAAGACATTTCTGTCCGGCTGAGAGACTGACCAAGAACCAGACCGGAGATAATAAAAAACATGGTGACGGCGACTCCCCCGTTACCGATGAGCATGAATAGTTGTTGAATTTTCGCTTGTAGATTATAAAAAACTAGGTAATTTTCCCCCCAGACATTGGCAAAACTCGGAATGGCTACTATCAAAAAAGAATGATTCAGAGCGACGATAATAGACAGTACACCACGAAGACCATCCAGTTTGGTGATGCGATCAGAAGTTTTCATTCCAGATTATTATAGTTGATACAGTTGTTTCGCCTTAAGTAGCCGGAGAGTAAGAGGTATTACTGCGGAATTCAAATGAACCTCGTCTTGTCTAAATTTTTTCTTAATTCCTCCGTTTTTTGAGGCAACAAGGGAGTACAAATCAAGATAAATTATTCCTCTTTTTTCTGCTTTTTCTCTCAAAACCCGATGGAACTGGAGAGTGATCTGATCTCGCTTTTTGAGGTTCGCAAAAAATTCTTTTTGGTAGATGTTTTGTTCTATACCTGTTGGGGTCGGACTTAGAATGGCTACTTTAAAACCCTTACCTTCTGTCTCCCCTACTACCTTTAAGTAGTTTGAGACGGTTTTGTCTATTATTTGCTTGATTGATTTTGTCCGGTTTTTTTTTCGATACTGATGGTAGATATGTAACCGACAATCTATTTCGCCAAGTTCAAAAATAATCACCGAACTTCGTTTGTTTATTTTATTTAAAGTAATTTGTAGCTTTTGATACGAACCCGTGAGAGAGTTTTGACTTCCCAAATTAAAGGCGGTGGCCGCTCCTAGGTGATGAATAATAAATGGATGGGTAAGTTCGTAGTTCCAAACATGACTATCCCCTATTAGGTGGAACTGTGGAATTTTTAGGAAGATACAGAAAAGCCAATTTAAGGTCGGATAGAGTGATTGGTTAAGTTCTGTTTTTTTAGCTTTCAAAAACTCAGGAATTCTTTTAGAATTTAAATAAAGATTGAAAAGCGAATAAAATGGAAAACTGAATACTGGTAAATAACGACGACAAAAAAGGAGATGGCTCCTTGCCAGGATCTTAATTTTTTTAGCACCGAGTTTGTTGGTGCTGGAAGAGAGACGGTGGGATATCTTGACGCTAGCCAGCAGTCCGATAGCAAACCCCGCTTCTTTGGCTTTCAAGCAGAAATCAACATCTTCGTAGTAAAGAAAAAATGCCTCATCAAAACCTCTAATTTTCTTAAAGACCTCAGACTTGGTAAACAAACAGGCTCCGGAATAATAATCCGCTTTTCCGGGAGATAAGAGGTGGGTGTTGCGCCCAAAAAGATAGTCGATTTTACCACCGAAATCATGAACTGTTTTTCCGTTTTGAGTGTACTCAATCAATGGGGAGGTGATACTAAAGCCTGACAGAAGCATCTTCTCAAAAAAATCGTCAGAAATAATGGTAGCGTCGTTGTTGATAAAAAGAACATGTGAACAGCCATCTTTTAGGGCCTTTTTAAGCCCCAGATTATTTCCCCCGGCGAAACCTAGATTAGTATTGGACACTATTTGAACCACGTGGGGGAACTGCTCGACGAGCCTCGATGACTCGGGATCGGTACAGCCATTATTTACCAAGTAGATGGCTAATCCAAAGCCCTCTTGATTCGTCGAAAACCTCAGTAAAGATTTGAGGGTTTCTCGAGTGTCAGATGGATTGTTGTAATTGACAACAACGGCTCCGATTTTAGGTAATTTCATAAAAAATTTGTTCTATTTTTTCTACGGTAGTGTCCCAGGAAAACCTTTTTTTGACATCTTTAAGTCCATATTTTCCCATTTGGAGTCTCTTCCTATCATCCACAAGAAGATTTTGAATGGCGGCAGAGGCTTTTATGGCATTTCTCTCTACCAAGATTCCAGATTTACCGTCAACAACCGTTTCTCTGTAACCGGCTTCGTTTATGGCCACTATTGGAGTTTCACAAGCCAAAGATTCTATTACCGACAAGCCAAAGGGCTCAAGGTGAGCTACCGCTATACAAAGCTTGGATTGGTTGTAAAGATGTCTAAGTCGGGGGGTGGTGATTTCTTGATGGAGGCTAAGGACGACGCCTGCTTTCTTGGCCCGAAGAACTAGCTGACGGCAATCTCTTGATCTGGGAGAAACAATCACCAAACTGGGCCTCTCCGACTTGTTTATCATGGCGACACAGTCTATGGCGAAGGGAAGGGCTTTTTGGGGTTCGTTATTTCCAACCACAACGATTTGATTTTTCCTTCTAGTTTTTTCAGGGAAGAAGTCCTGAGGATTGTAACCGAGGAGAATGGGTGTAGATTTTACCCCGTAGGCTCGAAAAATAGATTCGGAAGAATAAACCGAATTCGAGATGATCTTGTTAGCAAAGCCGGCATTTTTTATTTCTATACCTTTTCGAATTTGGCGATTAAATAACTCGTATAGTCGATTAAGAACGGGTAGTTTTTGATCAACCCTTAAGAATTCTTCGAAATAAGCTCTAGTAGGCTCTTGACAGAGTAAAACAGTGGGCGTTTTTAGAAACCTCAGCACCCAAGGCGCCTGAAAATGTCGATCGTGAGACACAATGACCACATCAAACCTTTTGGCATCTATCTTTTTGGCTTGCAGATACTGTTTGCCACGCTGAAAAAGGATCGACTCCAAGTCCAACCAGAGTCTTCTGAACGGAAAGTCGGAAAAAGAACTGTTTTGATTGTGAAAAATCTCTACTTGGTGTTTTTTTTGGAGCCTCAGAATAATTTCCTCCATGGCCACGTGGGCACCACCAAAGGGTACATCGTAGTAAACGGCAATTTTCATAGACTGATTATCTCTCAATTACGCCAAAGATGGTTGAGAAGATGGGCGGTTCAGGCAAAAAGGGCTTCAGAATGATTTTTAGAAGATATTCTAGAAAGAGGTTTTTCCCCGATAATTGCTCAATCAGAAGTCCAGAAATGCTTAGGGGTAGGGATTTTTCGAGATAAATAGTTTTGGACTTTTTTTTATTAATCAACTGTCTGATTACTTTCAGACTATAAGCTCGCCGGTGAGTCCGATCTAAATAATGGGCGTGGGACAGGCCGTAACGAAGTAAGACCTTTTCATTTTTGAGGGGTACCGAAAAGATAACGCGCTTGGCTACCCTGAATAGCTCCTCCAGAGCCGCCTCGTCGTCAACATGCTCCAGGATATCAAAGGCAATGGCCGTGTCGAACTGTCTTTTTTTGAACGGCAGTTTGAGGGCGTTGCCAGCAACAAACTCGATTTCAGGATATTTTTTGGTGGCTAATTGGACAAACCTCTTTTCATTATCAATCCCGACCACTTCGTGTCCTAAGTTCCGCAGGTACTCGGTATAGATGCCGCTTCCAAAACCAATATCTAGGCACTTACTCTGACTGTAATTTTTGAGAAGATGGGCTTTCTCCGGATTTAAAGATGCCGATCCCGGTCCCCAACCGAACCTTTTGCCATTGACGAAGTAACTATTGATACTCATTTATTTTTCTGGTCAATGAGTATGAAGTGTAAACGAGAAACGGTGGAATGGTAATAATGGTGCTTAGTAAAAAAGAATAGGCGACGCCGATGGTGCCAAAAGTCGGAACCAGGATTAAGGCAAATATAATTTCAAGAACGACTGTGAGGACAGCGAAGAACGAAGGGACTTGGGGTTTGTTAAGACCTTGAAGGAGTGCGGTGGGGATGGGAGTAAGAGAGGCTAAAAGGAAATAAAAACTAAGGATTTTTAAGACCGGGAAAGCAGTTTGAACTACGACCGGATCTTTTAACCACCAAAGAAGAAATTGTTGCCCTATGGTGAAGGTAAGAAGAATGGCGGACACTCCACCAATTAAAACAAGACTCTCAATTCCCAGAACTAAAGTTTTTAGTTTTTTTATCCTGTCTTTAGCCAGGAGTGAAGCACTAAAAGGAAAAAAGACCTGCGCCAGCTGGGAAACAACTCCAGCACCCTTGGCGACAATACTTTGGGGAATACTAAAAGAGGTGATGGCGCCGGCGGACACCATAGCACCCAAAATTAAGTTACTGAACTGATTTTCAATCTGTCCAGCTAGTGTCCCGACAAAGTTTTTGATGCCAAAAGAGAAAAGCTCTTTGCCTGTTTGTTTGTCATAGGCTGGTGCAAAGTCCCTACCTGAAAAGGATTTCCGGGAATATCTGATCATAAAAGTTAGTGTCAGCAGATGAAAGATTAGCTGAGAGCCAAAAAGAAAAGCAATGTTCGGATAAATACCGGATATAAACGCAGAAATGATGGTGTTGGCCGAGCCGACTAAAAGAGTTTTGGTATTAAAGATATCGAATCTTTGTTCTGCCTGGGCAAGGTTTAAAAAATGATTATCCAAGTGATTGACCAAGACAATTAGAGCTATTAGTAAAACTGACCAATTGAGAATGTTTTTGTCTAGGTGGGCAAAGATGGGCAGAGTTTGGGATAGATAGAGGAGGAGGCAGATGACGACCACGGAAAGAATTAGAGCCAAGGCGACAAAAAGAGCATAGGAGGTCTTCCAGGTTTTGACCCGTTCCTCTCTATCTAGGTTTGGTAGAGAAAGTTTTCTGATCACCGCGTTAGAAATGCCAAAATCAAAAACAGCCGCGAGTGGGATAAAGGAGATCAGAAAAATATAAACTCCAAAGACATCACGGCCTAGATTGTTTAGAAGAATGGAGATAGAAAAGAAACTGGCGAGGAGGAGATAGAAATAACCACCAAGATTGTAGCCGGTATTTTTGATTAAGTTTATTTTGATCGACATACTTTTTGGTAGACCGTTTGGATTTGTTTAGCGATTTTTAGTTGGTCGAACCGCTCCTCGGCTCTTTCCCTGGCTAGGCCAGACATTTCCTGTCTCAGATCTAGATTATAAATGAGTTGCTCGAGGTTTGTTTTTAGACTTTCCGGATCGGCTGGCTTGGCGTAAAGAGCATGGTCACCGCAAACCTCGGGAATGGCGCCGGTATCGGTTGCCACAATCGGAAGTCCGCTGGCCATGGCCTCCACCAAACTCATGCCAAATTGTTCTTGCCAGGTCTTGGTGGTACGGCTGGGAAGACAGAAAATATCGGCGCCTTGGTACTCCTTGACCATGCGACTGTAGGTAACTTGTCTGACGGAAACGTTTTTGTAGCCGGTAAGATCGTGCTTTAGCGGACCGTCCCCAATAAAAGTTAAGTGAACGTGATTATTTTTCTCCCTAATTTTTTTAAAGGCTTGCATCAAGTCCTCGATTCCCTTTTCAGGAACCAAGCGGGCGACACAAAGAATGTTTATGACTTTTTTCTTCTTGGTGACTGTTGCCGGTTTGAATTTTGCAAGATCGACTCCCATGGGGATGACGGTGATTTTCTTTTCCGAAACTCCTTCTTTAATTAAAGCCCTTTTTGCCAGATCAGTAACGACGATGAAGTGATCAATGTTTTCCCTGGCCAGTTTTTTATATTTTTTTCGGCCTCTGATACCTTCGTTATTGTGAGGAATGACTTCCCAAACTGTAGATACGATATTCTTGACCAGTCCCATCCTCTTGGCTACAACAGCTTGGTGAGTATAGCCATAGTAAGTCTCGGCGACATGAACGATATCGGCTCCCCGGATAACTTTCTCCAGACCAAAAAGTCTGTGGGCGTCGGTAAAAAGACGATTCAGTAGCGGATATTTAAGAGGAAGGTTGGGGAGATCGGTTGGCGACCAAAGTTTGATCAGGGGAATATCAATCTTGTCCGATATCGGAAATTTTGAAGAAACCGCTGTAATATCAAATTTTTCCGCCAGAGGATAGTAATTTTGCATCTCAAACGGGTTCAAAAACCCCCCCCGAACAATAAATACCTTTTTCATCTGTCTAAAAACAACTTCACTAATATATACAAATCATCTATTAAAAATATAGGTTGGATTATTAAGTTTTCAAGGATGTTGAAGTTTTTTATATAATATAGTTTCCTTGACCACAACCACGACAAGTGTCTAATTCTATCTTTGTTTTCACTGCTTCTCCCTGCGAAGTGAACTATTTTTGACTGATTTGAGTGATAAATCTTGATTCCTGCTTTTTTTGCTCGTAAACAATAATCAACGTCTTCAAGATACATAAAATACCTGTCATCAATTTTACCTATTTTTTGAACTGTTTTATTGGTTATCAACATATATCCACCGGTAACAACATCGACAGGAAAATCTGATAGTTTTGAAAAATCGTTATCTAAATAATAAAAATAATTGTGCCAATGATCTGAATACAAAAGTTTCCTTAAATTGGTAAGGTCGAAAAGTCCAACCCATATGTTTGGAAATCTAAAATAACTACCGTTTTGGTGCCCAGCCTTATTTAACGTACTTCCTCCAGCAATTCCCGCCCTATTTTTTTGAATACAACGAATTAAATTAATTAATGAATCTGGCCCCATGATGGTGTCTGGATTGAGTAATAAAAAGTAATCTGACTTTGTGGCAATTTTTATTCCCAAATTTACCGCCTTAGCAAAGCCCAAATTCTTGCTATTACACACAAGTTGTATATTCTGATTCTTAGCGATTACATCTTTGATTTTATCTACGGTTTTGTCTTGAGAATTATTATCAATTACTATAATCCTACGATTGTATGAATTTGGGAGATTGTTGATATGAATTATTGAACGTAAGCAATTAGATATATACTTTTCGGAATTAAAAGTTACAATTATTATTGCTATATGTTTTTGAATCACTTTATGTGAGGATAGCATTAATAATATTGTTTAACAATGAAAGTACCTGCCCCCTTTCGTTTGTTGTTGGTTGTGGTGTTTGTTGTATCATTTTTCTCTCCCAGTTTGATTCTGGCTGACGGTGACGTTTTTCTAGAAGAATTTAATGATCAAAGTGTTGATTTGGTTCATTGGCAACCTAATCCAAACCCAAATGGGGTGATCGAGGGTGTTAACAATGAGAACGTTAGACTCTCGTCTCTTAATGGAAACTACTTTCCATATCTTTATATGAAGAATGTCCAAATTCCAGATTCTAATTACTCTATTGAAATAAAATTTAGGTTTTCTGGAAATCTTACATATGGAAATGGTCTTATTTTTTCAGATTCACTTGCAACTAATGGTACGCCGTCTGACCTTGCACCAAAGGATTATATATTTGCAGTATGGGTAACTTCTCCCACAACCGCCGCCATTATAACCACGCTGTGTACTACAAATCTTCCAGATTGTACAAATGGTACGCCAGTTATATTATCCTCTATTACCTCAACTAATTGGAATACTCTAAGAGTTGACGAATCGAATGGTCACTTTGTGATCACTGTCAATAATTTGACTTTTGATACAAAGGATAGCTCCAGAAGGATTTCTAATATTTGGATGGGTAACCCTCAAAAAACAAATACAGCACAAAACTGGGCATCGATAAACGTTGATTATCTCTACATCAAAGATACTTTACCCTTAAGAATTCCTGTGGTGGTTTTGCCGGGGTATGGGGGGAGTTGGGATATTGGCGCGATATTGGCGGGGACGGAGGGAAGTAACTGGGCGATTCCTTCGTTTGTAAAAAATTATGATGGCATTGTGCAGTCATTTAAAAACGCCGGTTTTGTGGAGGGGACAGACTTGTTTGTCTTCCCTTACGATTGGCGGAAGCCACTGACAAACCTGGCGGATGATTTGAACACATTTATCAATAGTAAGAATTTGGCTGATAAAGTAGACCTCGTTGGTCATAGCATGGGTGGCTTGGTGGCACGGGCTTACGCTCAAAAATATGGCGTTGAAAAAGTAGACAAGATTTTGACTGCCGGCTCTCCACATCTGGGATTGATCGACATGTATGGTTTATGGGAGGGTGCCAAAATTTGGGATGGGGTCTGGTGGCAAAATGTTTTGTTGGAGATTGCCACCGAGGTCAATAGACTGTCGGACGAATCAAAAGTGGCGGCGATCAGAAGAGTATCTCCTTCGATCATCGACTTGTTCCCCACTTCCTCCTTTTTGATTTCCGGTGGATCTTCGGTGGAAATTGAAACGATGGTCCAGAAAAATAGCTATTTAAAAACACTGAATCAGGATATTGGGACGCTGGGAGATAAACTAACTCCATTTTGGAGCGAAGATGTCACCTCTACCAAAAATAATATCAATGTTGTTCCTAGAAGTGAGTCTGATAGTGCGGAGGGGAAATGGGAAGATGGCAGGCCGGCAGAGGGAGATCCGTTTGGGAAAGCTGTCGGTGATGGCACAGTAACGAAAGAAAGTGCCGTTGGAGTGTTTGGAGCCGGAGAAAAAATCACCGGCTGGCATGGTGACTTGGTTGCAAGCAAAAATAATATCCAAAAGATTTTTACAAAACTGGGTCTAGATACGAATTTTGCTACTTCCTCTGAGACCGATAGCCGAAAAAAATCATTTGTCGCCATTCTGCGCTCCCCCGGAACCCTCGAAGTCTGCAATCTTCTTCTTACTAATTGTAATGATCAGCTGGGATTATATTATCCGGAGTTTAAGCTCTTTATTTTGCCTGGCTATAATGACAATGATCTGTCCGTAAAGGTGAAAGAATCCGGACTGGGTAGCTACAAACTGTATGTGGGGAGCGTAGAAAGCGAAGGAGTGTGGAAAACGGTTCCGGGAAACTTAATAAGCTCCGGTCAGGTAGATAAATATCTCGTTGGCGGTGCCTCGATGACCGTTTCTCCCACTAACAACTCGCCTATTCTTACGACTATTGGCAATAAAAATATTGACGAATTTGCCACTTTAAATTTTAGCGTCGAGGCGAGTGATATTGATGGCCAAACCCTGCAGTTTACAACCTCCAATTTACCAGCCAACGCCAGCTTTGATGATGTTAGTAAAACTCTGACCTTCACTCCGGATGAAGCACAAGGCGGTGTTACTTACAACCTCACTTTTACCGTATCGGACGGGGTGTTCACCGATGAAGAAACAATAACGATAACCGTCAAGGAAATGAATAATTCCCCAACTCCCCAGGAGGATAAGTTTGTCACCAATGAAGATTCCGATTTAACTATGAGCGCTACCGAACTGTTGGCCAACGACAGCGATCCGGACAATGCGCACGATGATCTGGTAATAGTAAGTGTAGCCAACCCCTCGCATGGATCCGTTTTGATTTCTGCTAATAATATTATTTTTACGCCTTCATTAAACTATTTTGGTCCAGCTGGTTATAGCTACACCGTGACAGATGGTAGTTTGACTAACACCGCGAACGTTACCATTACAGTTAATCCCGTTAACGACGCTCCGACGGCGGCTGACGACTCAATCACGACCAATGAAGATACTTTAATCGACATCGATCTGTCTGGATCCGATATTGATGGAGACTCACTCACTTACGCAATCGTTTCCGGTGTCAGTCATGGGAATTTGGGAGCCATTTCGGGAAATCAAATTTCCTATACCCCTTCCGCAGACTACCAGGGGACTGACTCTTTCACTTACAAAGTAAACGATGGCGCAGTTGATAGTTTAATCGCGACGGTTTCGGCGACAATTACTTCGATTAATGATGCGCCGGCACTGGAAACGGTCGGAAACAAAACGATAAATGAATTGACAACCCTTACTTTTACAGTCAACGCCACCGATCCGGACAGTACCGGCCTAATCTACAGCCTGGAGGGCGCTCCCGCGGGAGCAACCATAAACTCGACAACAGGAGTCTTTACCTTTACTCCGACGGAGGCTCAAGGTCCGGGAGCCTACACTTTAACAATTAAGGTGACTGACGGTATCAGTACCGATTCTGAAGAGATAATGATTACCGTGAATGAAGTTAATGTCACTCCGGTGGCTCAAGAAGGTAGTGCCTCAACCAACGAAGATACGTCCAAAATAATTACGCTGGTAGCAAGCGACTCAGATTTACCGGTAAATACTTTAACTTATGCCATCTTGTCGACTCCGTCTCACGGAACAGTTTCCTTAGTCGGAGATCAGGCGACTTATACCCCGACCGCTAACTACCACGGCACCGACTCGTTTACATTCGAAGTCAAAGATTCCAGTTCATCCAGTCCTATTATTTTCAATCTATTGGGGGTGGCCACTGTTTCTGTCACCGTCAATCCGATCAACGACGCGCCGGTGGCTAGTGATGTTTCTGCCTCGACCAGCCAAGATAATTCTGTTGCCATTGATCTCACCGGATCTGACGTCGATGGAGACTCACTTGTATATTCAATTGTTTCCGGCGTTAGTCATGGGACTTTAGGAGCTATTTCTAACAAACGCCTAACTTATACCCCAAATACTGGCTACCATGGCACTGATGCTTTTACCTTTAAAATCAACGATGGATATGTCGATGGTAACACGGCGACCGTTAACATTTCGATCGATACACCTCCACTGATTTCAAGCGAAGCAGTTAATGCTCCGAGTGAAACCGGAGTCACTATTGTTTGGAATACCGATCATCCCAGTACCAGTAGGGTGATTTACGAGACGATCTCACACCCCACCTTAGGCGACGCGCCAAACTATGGCTATGCCCACTCCACCGTAGAAAAAGATGATTCACCCAAAGTGACTTCGCATGCGGTCACGATCACAGGGCTGACGGCCGGAACTACTTATTATTATCGAGCAGTTTCGCATGGTTCTCCGGAAGTGGTCGGTAGCGAAAAGAGTTTTACCACCAAAGGTGTGAAGCCGACTGTTTCGTTCGAAAATAGTCTGGCTGAGGTGGTTAAGAGCTTCTCTCAAGAAGTTTTGGGGGAAACTACCGAAGCAACAGCTTCGGTAGCTCCACTCTCGACTCCATCTCCAGCAGTACTGGGTGAGACACAAAACAAAAATGAGGATTTAAAATGGTGGACGCTGTCTCTTCTGACCGTTCTGCTGTATTTTGGAAGTAGACAAATGATGAAACGGAGGTAATTTTGGTGTTTGGTGGTCGCGACTGGATTCGAACCAGTGACCCCCGCAATGTGAATGCGGTGCGCTAACCAGCTGCGCTACGCGACCTAAATTAACTTGAATAATTATATCAGGCAGGCTACACTGAAGAGATGCCTTTCTTTCGAAAGTTGGTTCATATCGTCTACGAATTTGTTGAGTCGTTTGTTATCTCGGCTTCGGTCTTCGTAGTCGTCTATCTCTTTTTGATGCAGCCACACCAAGTAAAAGGAAGCTCCATGTTCCCCACCTTCAAGGATAAAGAATATCTACTGACAGACAAAGTGACTTACCGGATGAGGCAACCTAAGAATGGTGACGTGATTGTTTTTAAGGCACCCATCAATGAAAGTTTTGACTTTATTAAACGAATAATCGCGACGCCGGGGCAGACCGTGAGTGTAAAGGACGGATTTGTCTATGTCGATGACCAGAAATTGGATGAGTTTTACCTTCCCTCCGAGTACGTGACGATGCCTGGTCAGTTTTTAAGTGAAGGAGAAAGTTATACTGTTCAGAGCGGAGAAGTCATGGCCTTTGGAGATAATCGTGATCATTCCTCCGACAGCCGAGATTGGGGGCCGGTGCCTTACCGGAATATAGTCGGAAGAGTATTTTTTCGCTACTGGCCGGCTGAGGCGGCAGGACTGGTCATGGAGCCGGTAAAAATCCCCTGACTTTTGGTCAGAGGATATTGACTACTTCTTGAAGCCGTCGATCATTACAAAACCATTTCCGGCTAATTCATCGGCATCGCTTCCGATAATGCCCATTGTGGCAGGTGTAATGACCTTCCAAAAACCGAGAACCTGACCAAGAGCAAATAACTGGAAAGCGGCTCCCTGATCTCCGAGAACACCCCCAACGTGGATGTAAGAAGGTCCGTTTTCAAGTTTGGGAGTTGGCTGACCCCAAGCCTCGGAAGGCCAATCATTGAGAATTTGCAGAACTTCGTCTTTGTATTTCTTTGCAGTCGGTTTGTCGACCGCAATCACTATGAAATGGCAATCGACCTTTACGCCGGCGTTGATGTCAGACTCGTGTGGTAAGCTGTACAGTTCAGTAACGTCGACATTACCTTCTTTATGTTCGACCACTTCGGCTCCCTTACGAAGCTGGTATGTTGATTCACTAAGAATTTGAAGTAACCTGTGAGTGTCCATTCAACTACCTCCTTTTGGGATTAAATCGCGTGCTTCAAAATTAGAGTACGGTATGTATTTTAGCACATAACTGCCAACCCGTGTATTTATAGGCTAGTCTGTATCGCCGTTTGACGGTTTAGTAGTCGTGGGGGTCTTCTTCCTTGGTTGGCGGTGGAGAAACCGGGGTCATGGGAGCAAAAGGGCTCGCAAATGGTTCGTAGGGACTAGAGTAGGTGCTTTCAGGCTCGGCAATGACAGATTCTGATGGCACTAAGGAGTCGTGAATCTTTTGAATCTGTCTTTCGGTTGCCTCCGGATTGCCTTTGAGGACAATATGAATGGCAGTTTCCAGTCTGGAGCGGCGCATTTTGACATGAGCGTTCTCGCCGATGGATCTTTGGATTTCCTCGGCCATGCTATCGATTGATTCGTTAACTGTTTTGGTATTGAAACCGTCACTGGGTTTGGAACGGTTCATGGTTTTTTTGAACCTGCGAGCTAGTTCCTCGGCACGACGTACGGAGCCTCCTTCACGAAGAATCATCTTGTAGGCTTCAATCATGCTTTGAGTGTCCGGAATGGCGGCTAAGGCCCTAGCGTGGCCTTCGGAAATAACTCCGGAAATGAGACCATCTTTGAGAGCGTCCGGAAGTTCCAAGAGACGCAAGGTGTTACTCACAAAGGCAGGACTCTTGCCGACTCTCAAGCTGATATCCGAGTTGCCGAGATTAAACTCTTTCATTAATCTCTCAAATGAGTTGGCTCGGTCGATAGGATTTAGATCGGTTCTTTGGACATTTTCGACAATCGCCATCTCCAACATTCCTTGAGGAGAAGTTTCAATGATGCGTACGGGAACCTCTTTTAGACCGACAAGTTTCGCCGCGCGCCAGCGACGTTCCCCGGCAATAATTTGATAGCCGGCGGGAGTATGGGCAATGACCAAGGGCTGAATAATACCGTGAGTCTTGATAGAGTCAACCAGCTCGGATAAAGACTCGGGGGTGATAACACCTCTAGGCTGAAGCGGATTCGGTTCTAAGTAATCGATGGAGAGAATGGTAATCGTTTGATTATCCATTTATTTTGAAATGACGTCGACGTAGTTAATGCCTTCGAGCTTTCGATATTTAACGACACCTTCAATTAAAGAAAAAAGGGTAAAGTCACGACCCAATTCAGTGTTCACTCCGGCATGAAACTGAGCACCTCTCTGTCTCACGATAATCTGACCTGTTTTGATGGCCTGACCGCCATATAGCTTGACTCCGAGTCTTTTGCCGGCTCGCTGAGAATGTTGTCTTGTAGCTCCACCTGATTTAACGTGTGCCATATTTTAGATTGTATATTTAGTGTTTTTTTTGGAGGATGACGATTTCGCGTCTAACCTCGGCATTCGGTCGTGAATATAGAATATCACGCTTGAGCAGATTGTAACTCAGTTCCAACTTCCCGTCAATGACACTGCTTGTCTTATAGATATGTTTACCGGTATCAAAGACGGGAAAAACCATTACGATATACCCACCCGGGTTTAAGACCCTGAGCCAGTCCTTTAAACAGCCTAGATATAATTTTTCGAGGCCTGGCACTAAGTACTTGATTTGATCCGGACGCAGATTGGGTTTGCCTAAGAACGGCTCGGTCACGATCGCGTCTACATCATGAAATTTATTGGAAAGATGGGTGGCGTCGAGAACTTCCACCTGAGCATCAAAGCCCAAAAAGCTCAAATTGGCCTTTGTTTCCTCAACTTGCTTCTGAATAATATCCGTTCCGGCGATGGTGTATCCCAGCTCAGCAGCTTCGACCAAAACCCTGCCTGAGCCACAAAAAGGATCAAGCAGCAGTTTTCCCTTTGGCTCCACGGGAACCAAGTTGACCATGCTTCTCGCTATTTTAGGTGGGAGGATTCCAGCTTTGGCGTTGGCAAAAGGTAGGTGACGATCCTTTTTTATCCAGTGTTCAAAATCATGAACCCAGACGGTTTGCCAAACCGTTTCGGCTTTTTGGTCTATAAAAAATTCATCTATCCGATGTTTTTTAATCAAAATCGGAGACAAGCCAAACTGATCTTTAGGAAGAATAAAACGACCTTTTTCTCTGATATTTTTGATCTCCTGATTGAGGATAGAAGATGACTTAAAATCGTCTAAGCTGGTGAGGGAAAAGTTTTTGACTTGAATGAGATCGGCGATAGATTGAAGCTCCGGGGAGACTCCGGCAAGCTCTCGAGCCAGTTTTATACTACAACCCAGACGAGAAACCAGTTCGGTAACAAGAAGGACGGATTTTGATTCGAGGAGGAAGACGTTGGGCTGGTGCGGTATAGCTCCAGAAATTTGAGTCTCTATCTCAGACTCAGCCAGGGTGTTGCTGGCACCGACGAAAAGTAAAAAACGCATATTATGAGAGTTTGATAGACTTGACGGTGAAATGACTGCCTAGCTGACGATGGCCCATGACTTTTCGGTATCGTGATTTGGCTTTGAACTTGGCGACGAGAATCTTTTCACCTTTCTTGACTCCTTCGTTGATGAGCTCAACCGAGGCATCTTTGACAAAGGGTTGACCAATGATGGTTTCGACGCCATCGTAACCAAGAAGCACCTCTTTGACGGTGAGATTCTCCCCTTCTTTAAGTTCGATTTTTTCAGCCACAATTTTGTCGCCTTCTTTTATCAAATATTGTTTGGCACCAAGCTGTATGACGGCGTAGAGGATTTTGTCTGACATGGGCGCAATTATATCTCAAAAGGAGTAATTAAATCAAGCTGGCGTAGCTGCCAACCTATCAAAATCGCAAAACTTAGAAGAGAGCTGCCACCATAGGAAAAAAAGGGTAAGGTAATGCCTGTGACAGGCATAATTCCCAGGTTCATGCCGATATTGACGACAAACTGAAAAAGAAGCAATAGGAAAACTGATAAAGACAGAAGGGTAAAAGCTCTGTCTTTGAGGTGTTTGATCAGTTTTAAGCAGTAACCAAAGATTATTCCGTAAGAGATGAGTAAGACCAAGGCCCCCACCAGGCCGAATTCTTCAACAAAAGAGGCAAAAATAAAGTCCGTGTGACGCTCGGGCAAGAAATTTAAGTGCGATTGAGTTCCCAGTTTGACTCCTTTTCCTAGAACCCTCCCCGAACCGACAGCAATGGTGGCCTGGATGACATTGTACCCGGCTCCTTTTGGATCCGTATACGGATTGATAAAAGTTACCAATCTTTGACGTTGATATGGTTTTAGAATTTTTGACTCTAAGGGAATAATAATTGAGGCGGAAATAACTCCTAAAATGAGTAATTTTTTAAACTGCCCAGAAAAAGCCAAGAGAGCAACCGGCAAAAAGATCAGAGTGAGAGCTGATCCGAGATCTGGCTGGGCTGCAATCAAGGCAACCGGAATTAAAGCCAAAAAGAGGTAAATCAAGATTTCTTTCCAACCAATTTTTTTTAGTTTTGATAAATAAACAGAGTAAAAGATGGCTAGAAGAGGTTTGACAATTTCTGATGATTGAAGGTTAAAAATACCCAAGTCAATCCAGCGAACCGAACCTCTGATGTTTCGACCGACTATCATGGTGATGACCAACAAAATCAGACTGACAATGTAAAAAATGGTTGAAAGGCTGAAAAATAAATGAAGATCGGCTTTTGAAAGCAAAAGGATGATGATGGCTCCGACGATAACAAACAATAGCTGGGTTAGAAAGAGTTCCGGAAAAGTACTCCAAATAGTAACCAGACTTAAAACCTGTATTAGGATCAAAGCAGAAATTAGAAGACCTTTTCCTTGACGCATTAGGAAAGCCTAATTATCTTTATTTTTTCACCTTTTTCAATATTTTTTACCAGAGTTTTTTGCTTTATTTCTTTTTCATACTCGATGGGCCAGTCTGGTAAAACGACGGAGACAAACTCATCCATTCGGCAAGCAGCCACTTTCCTGGCCTCCTGAATAGACCGAATAATCTCACGAATTTTACCTTTACCAATTAGCTTGGGAGTGAGTTCTACGTCCAGATCTACTACCAGCTCGATGGCGTCTTTAAATTTGACTTCTTCCACATTGAGCTCGTCTTTAATTAATTGAAGCAGTTCAGCATCTTCGGTAATGTCTGATTTTGGTCCTGAAATAATGACTTTGGCCAAGGGCTGCTTGACAGCGATATTTCTTATTTTTCTGATGGCATGTCCCATTTCACATATTTTCCGAATCAAAACCATGTTTTCAATTAATTGCGTATCGATGACTTCGGGAGTATTTACCTCCGGCCAGTCGGCCAAATTGACCGATTCTTCACCGGTAACGTTGGTGTAAATCAGGTCAGCTAAAAATGGGGTAAAAGGCATCAAGAGACGCGACAAAACATCGAAAACCGTTCGAAGAGTGCGGTAACAGTTCTCTTTATCCTCAGAATCCAGAGCACTCGGACCCACCCGATCACGAGAACGACGAATGTACCAAGTGGATAGATCGGAGACAAAACTTTCAATTTGGGCCGAAGCGGAAAAGGAGTCATAGCCTTCCAAATTATTAGATACTTCAAGGGCAACTTGATCGAGTCGATGGAGGATCCAAAGATCGAGTTTGGTGGGAACTTTTTCAAACTCAATTTTTGACTCCCAGTTCTCCAAGGAGGCGTAGTTGGCGAAAAAGCGATAGGAGTTCCAAAGAAGCATGTGGAACTGACGTTTGGTTTCGGCAGTCAGTTTGTAACCAAAAAGAAGATTTCTTTCCGGATTGTGGCGAGTAAAGACCCAACGCATGACATCGACACCGATCTTATCCGCTGCTTCGTTAAATTCGATCGAATTTCCCCAGGATTTGTGCATGGGGCGACCGTCTTCTCCTTGCATGGATGCAAAGCCGAGGACGGATTGAAAAGGATTGGTGTCTTCGAGAACGGTACTCATGGCAATAAGTGAATAGAACCAGTTTTTGAACTGACCGGGAAAAGATTCGGTAATGAAGTCGGCCGGGAACCATTCCTGCCAGTATTTTTTGTCCGAGGTGTAGCTTAGTGTGGAGAAAGAAACAATACCGGCATCCAGCCAAGGATTGCCAACGTCCAAAATTCTGGACATAGTACCGCCACACTGGTGAGCAACTTTAACTTCGTCAATAAATGGCTTGTGAGGGGTGTGACCTTCGAAAGAGTCCCAGCCGGAATCAGCTTTTTCTTTTAGTTCCTCTTTACTACCAATCACAATAAATTCACCACACTTATCACAAACCCAGATAGGCAAAGCCAAACCCCAGTATCGATTTTTCTTACTAATGAGCCAGTCGTGCATGTTGTTGAGCCAGTCAAGCTCACGATCCAGACCAAAGTTTGGTTTCCAGGTAATTTTCTTAGCCACTTCAATCATTTTTTGGCGAAGGGTTCTCTTCCCGGCGTCTGCCGGATCAACCTTGTCCATGGCGATGTACCATTCATCAGCTACTTTCCAAACCAATTCGGTCTTACAGCGCCAACAGGCAGGATAGCGATGGGTGAAGTTCTCAATCTTAAAAACCCAGCTCTCTCCAGCTTGGTCTTTTTCTTTCAGAAAATCAAGAATAATTTCGGGATGTTTTTTGGCATTTTGACCGGAGAGATAATCTAGGCCGGGAAGATAGTCGGCATTATCGGCGATAATGGGGATCATGGGGAGACCATGCTTCAGACCTAAGGCGAAGTCTTCCGTACCGGCGCTAACGGCCGTGTGAATCAGACCGGTACCCTCGGTATTACTGATAGGCATAATGAGATTGTCGGTGGGTATGATGACGTGGAATTTATCGGGGTTTGCCTCAGCCACTTTTTTGACGGAGGATATATTATCAAAAGGACCGGTGTAATGAAGACCAACCAGTTCCTTGCCTTTGACTGTTTTGACAATTTTTTTAAACTCTCCCTTAAAAACGGCTTCAACCAAATCTTTGAGAAGCCAAAAATGATCTCCGGTCAAGCCTTCGACCAGAGAATAGTCTAGCTTTTCGTCCACGGCGACAGCAATGTTGGCCGGAATAGTCCAAGGAGTCGTAGTCCAGACCAAGAGGAACTCTCGGTCACGGCCCACGATGGGTAGCTCCAAGTAAATTGATTTGTGGGTGAGCTCTTTGTAATCTTCGGTGAGCATTTCGTGCTGTGAGATAGCCGTCTCGCAACGAGGGCACCAGGGAACTGAGTCGTGTCCCTTGTAAATCCAGCTTTTTTCCCAACAAACCTTTAGAAAATGCCAAATCATGTAATTGTTCTCGTCCGACATGGTGAAATAAGAGTGATCCCAGTCCATGAAGTAACCCAAACGCTTGCTTTGTTCGGTTTGAATCTCTGAGAACTTGACGACCCGATCCTTACAATTCTGGATGAATTTATCGACACCGTAAACCTCGATGTCTTTTTTTAGTTTGAAGCCGAGATCTTTTTCGACCTCGACTTCTACCCAAAGACCTTGGCAATCAAAGCCATTTTGGAAGCGTTGCCGGAAGCCCCGCATGTTTTTATATCTCTGAAAAAGATCTTTGTAGGTTCTACCCCAGGCGTGATGTACACCCATGGGGTTATTGGCGGTGATTGGGCCATCAAGAAAGGCAAATTTTTTGGTGGAGGTATCGTTTTGATGAAGATACTTTTCGACTATGCCACTCTGGTACCAGTGATCCAAAAGTTGTTTTTCCAAGACGGGAAAGTCCGGTGTGGCCTCAACCTCTTTAATTTGGTGTTTTTCTTTTGGCATGCTCAAAAGAATTATACCAGCGGGTGTAAGATGAAGTATTACTAGTTGTAAAATTTATGATCGGTTTTCATACCAATATCGAGGCAGAAACTCTAGCTAATGATAACTTTAGAAAGGTTCTTTTTACAGCTCCCCACTCCCAACTTGTTCTCATGAGCCTACTGCCGGGTGAAGAAATCGGCATGGAAGTCCACCACGATGTGGATCAATTTTTTAGATTCGAGGCTGGAGATGGCAAATCTGTTTTAAACGGCGAGGAAAGTGTTCTGGGAAACGGTGAGGCTTTGATTGTTCCGGCAGGCACCAACCACAACATCATCAACACCTCAACCACCGACTCCCTCAAGCTCTATACCGTCTACTCCCCGGCTAATCACCCGGACGGCACGATACACAAAACGAAAGCCGAAGCTGAGGCGGCCGAAATTTAATCATCTTCCGAAGCTAATGCGGTCGCAGATCACATCGTTGGTGTTGACCATGGTGGCCGGAGTGATGACAAAGTTTCCCCAACGATGGTTGATGTCGTCAATGGCTTTGACTAACGACTCTTTTTTTAAACGATCTTCAAAAAGACCAAGCTGAAGAATGGTCTTAGGTGAAAGATTAAAACACGAGACTGCCATGTTGCGGACCGGTAAGTGATAAGGAGAGCGATAAAGAAGACGATAAGCGACGCGATAAATATCCTGACTCTGGAAAATAGGTTGGTCGAGACTTAGTCCCCGGTGCCAGTACTCATTATCCCTAAAAAGTAATCCTAAATGAACACCCCTAGCCTGAAAGCCGGCACCTCGCAGACGAAAACCGACTTTTTCGACCAGTTTGGAAAGTAAGGGAGCAAGATCTTCCGGCTTGGTGAGAAATTTGGGAAGAGAGTAGGAGTGGCCGAAGCTTTTGACTCCCCACTCAACGTCGTCCACTTCCCAACCACGAAGCCGGACAAACCAGTAATAGCCCAAGACCGACCGAAAAGCCATGCGAAGAGTCCTCAAATCAGCCCGAAAGAAGTCCAAAACGGTATAGATTCCCACCGTATTTAGACGAATGGCGTTCTGATGCGCAATACCGTTGAGATCGGTAAGTGTAAGACCCTTGTAAATCTCCAGATAGTTATCTTTGTTAATTTCATCCAAGCCATTCGGCTTATGGAGATTGCTGGCTGTTTTGGCCAGAAATCTATTGGGGCCTAAACCAATGGAAACCGTCAGATAATCCCCGACTTCTTTTTTGATACGACTTTTTATTTCTTGACTAATAATCATTAGACCACGCTGGAGTCCCGGAGTACCGGTAAAATCAAGAACGAACTCATCGATAGATTTGGGAGACACTGTCGGAGTGTAAGTAGAAAGAATTTTTTTTAGACTGAGATGGACGGCTCTATATTTGTCTGGGTCCGGAGAAAGAACAATCAAATCAGGACAGAGAAGACGAGCATCCTTAACCCTCATACCGACCTTGATACCTAGTTTTTTGGCTTGAACGGAAGGAGCGACGATACAGCCGTTCGGAGTGTCGTAAGCGGCGACGACAATGGGCTTATCACGAAGAAATGGATTGGCTTGCTGTTCGATGGTGGCAAAGCAAGAATTGAGATCAATGTGCATCACTGTAGAAGGAGAAGAGTTGAAGTCTGGTTTAATTGGCAAGCCCATCGGAGAGTTCTTCTAAGGTCCAAAATAATGAATCGGTATTGAGACGTAACCGAAAAGAAAGTCCTTGAGAGACAACAGAGAAAATATGAAAGAGAGTACGACCCTCGCGGAAGGTGTGGTGCAGACCGACCTGATCAACCCGCAGGTTTTTCCCGTCCCAGAAAATCTGACGAGGAACAACTGTGTGTTTGCGATGATCGTAGAGTAAATCAACGGAAATTGGGGCGGATATTTTTTGGATCATTTTAGTTTTATGTCATTGCGAATCTCGTATTCGAGCTGTGGCAATCCATGTTTTTTTGGATCGCCACGGTCGCCTAGGCGACCTCGCGATGACGATACCGAATAATAGCCGAATACCTTTATTAAACCAAATATAATCCGAATAATCAAGTGACTAGGAGGTGAGGCCGGAGAAAAGGAGAACTAACATCAGTAAAGTAATACTGCCAAAAATGCCTACGGTTTGGACGAATAGGCGGATGGCAGACTTTTTGTGGCCATCAAGATAAAGCTGGAGTGGTTGTAGACAAAACAAATAACCCATGACAGCGGCAGAAAAGGTAAAGAGGCTAAGCATGACCACCGGCATAACGACGGGGTCGGGACCGGGGATGAATTTTGTTCCCCAGGTCATGACAAAAACCAAAAGGCAAATATATAAAAACGCCAAGAGGGCATTCACAAGCGGATTTTTATTCATAGCTTGATTATAGACGTGGTTGTCAAATTTAATTTTTGCCAATAAAAAAACTCCCTAGCCAGAGAACTGGTGTGGGAGTTAAATAACATTGCTTGTTTAACAAACTAACAAAACTGGTTTTCCAGTACGATGAACCACTTTGGAAACACGAAGCTGGTCACCATCACCCACTTCAATGTAGTCACCTGCATGAGGGCAATGGTTAAGTTCAATCTCGCCTTCCCGCACAGGTTCGTCGTTACCATTACCATAAACAATTGATGGTAATTCCTGCCATTCGTATTTCTCGGACATAGCTTTCTCCTTTTTGAAGAGTTACTTCACTTCCACAACTGTGGTGGGGTCAAAACGTATCGTACGAGCATTAATGCTGTCTGCCTCATTGCACCAACGGTCGAGCGTGTAACTTACACGGCCATCGAGCTCAACAGCTCCGACGTCTTCGGGCTTGCTCGCAATCTGGCGCAAAACAAAAACTCCATCAGTTGCCCACTCAGGTTTATTTTTTACAACATGATCGATTTCCGCACACTTCAGAAGTGTAATGATAAACCGAGACTGGGAAACATAGCGATAGTCACGAAGTTTGGTCACCTTGAACTTCTTCAGAGATTTGCGCTCTTTCATGGAATAGTTAATAAAAGCTACAACCAAGAGAGCAACGCTTAGGATAATGGGGATAATCGCACACACGGCATTAGCCACAAAAAAAGCCAATACCAAATTAAGTACGTCTACGAATGACATGGGGTTTCTCCTTGTTTTAAAGAACTAAGATCTGAAGTTAGATAGCCTCAGTTGAATGAATTACTTACTTCGTGGAATATACCACAAATACCTCTAAAAGTCAATACTATAGGGTTGTTCGCACAGAATGCTCAATTTGGGTAAAAATCGCCCTCATGGTAGAGAGCGATAAAAAAACGCGATTAAAGAAATAGTAAGATTAAGAGAGCAAGAAGGATGGTGGTTCCCAAACAGAGAGCTGTGAGGTCAGAGTTTTTGAATACCAATTTGAGATGTTTAAATAGCAATGGAGGCCAAAAACCTTGAAACAGCGACAAGTCGGTGAGCCCCAGACAGGCACCAAGAGAAGCCACCAGTGACAAAGGGATGACAGCCAAGGAGCCGTAGATTCCAAAATTAAAGAGGTTAATTAGCCGAATGAGTGTTATCACCTGAAGAGCGAGCCCGAGCAGGCTCAAGCTACCAAAGACAGCTACTTTGGTGAGATTGAGATTGTCAACGAGACCGTTTTTGTCAATCAGGTGCTTTGCTTCAAAAAAAAGATAGGTTTGATGGGGAAACAGAATGATAGAAAAGGTACAGATAACAAGAAACACCCAGTGAACTCCAATGCCGATAGAAAATTCCGCCAAAAAAATAAAAATCAACGGAATAACGGCCAAGACGATGTTGCCTACGATGGCCGAGATTCCATGACCTTCAAAAGTGGTGACTCTTGACACCGCACACCTCCTCCACAAAAAATTTAACGAGCAAGACGATTACGGGGTATTATAGCCGATTTAGGATTTGTTGCGGAGGAAGGTGGGGATGTCGAGATCGTCTTCGATGTCGACCTCGTCGTGCTCAAGCTTGTACTTGCCGATCGATTTGGGCAGAGTGGAGTTAGATTGCTTCGGCTCGGGTACGAGACTCGCAATGACGGGTGGAGAAGACTGAACCGGCTCCAGTCCGGCTGGTTTGAAGTAAGTGGTGACTGACTGGGAAGGAGCAAAGTGACGAATACTGTCGAAGCCGGCGGCGATGACCGAAATTTGAATATCATCCCCCAAATCTTCTCGAATAGTGGCACCAAAAATAATGTTTGCATCGGGATCGGCCGACTGGGTAATGATGGTGGCCGCGTCGTTTACCTCGTTCATGGTCAAACTCTTGCCTCCGGTAATGTTAAATAAAATACCCTTGGCCCCTTCTATGCTGACTTCCAGAAGAGGTGAGCTGACAGCGGCGTTTGCGGCGATGAGAGCCCTTTTTTCTCCACTGGCACGACCAATACCCATGAGAGCCGAACCGGCGTTGGCCATAACAGTTTTAACATCGGCAAAATCAACATTGATGAGTCCTGGCATGGTAATCAAGTCGGAAATACTCTGAACCCCTTGGCCCAGAATCGAATCGGCCGTTTTGAAGGCTTCCAAAAGGGTTTGATCTTTTTTAATGACATCCATTAAACGCTGATTGGGAATGACGATCAAAGTGTCCACATTTTCTTTGAGTTTTTCGATGCCTTCTTCGGCTTGAACACGACGGCGGGCACCCTCAAAGAGGAAAGGCTTGGTAACGACGGCGACGGTGAGAGCGCCGACATCTTTTTTGGCAATCTCGGCAATGATGGGAGCGGCTCCTGTACCGGTACCCCCACCTTCTCCAGCGGTGATAAAAACCATATCAGCCCCCATGAGAACATCCTTGATTCTCTCCCGCGACTCTTCGGCGGCCATTTGACCGACTTCAGGATTGGATCCCGATCCCAAACCTTTGGTGCTTTTCTCCCCTATTTGGAGTTTGATATCGGCATTGCTGGCCAGAAGAGCCTGCATGTCGGTATTAATAGCAATAAACTCGACTCCTTTGATTTTGCCTGAGGAAATCATGGAGTTGACGGCGTTGTTGCCGCCTCCCCCGACTCCAAGAACTTTGATCTTGGCAAAAGTATTTGTATCTGGTTTTACGAGACCCACTTTTTTATGGTAAAAAGGATTTTATAAATTCGACAACCCGGCCGGCAAGCTGTTTGCCGGGAATTCCCTTTATCATACCAGAGAGATTAAATCCTGAAGGGGTCATTTCATCTTTCCGACGGTATCCATAGATAATAAGTCCGACCGCGGCAGTAGCTGACGGGGTGGAGATTTCTTCGATCATACCGGAGAGACCTGTTGGCAAGCCAATTTTGGCGGGAAGTTGCAGAACTCGACGACAGGCTTCGGTACAGTTCACCGTCAGAGATCCGCCTCCGGTAAGGACGACTCCAGCCGGAGTTTGGTCTTCGTAACCGGACTGTTTGATCACCTGGCCAACCATAGCAAAAATCTCGTTGAGTCTGGGACGGATAATGCCTTCGACAATAGTTTTTCGGGAAACTTTTTTGACATCCTCGCTGAGACCAAGTTTGGTGAGATCAATATCATCGACAGTTTTCTGATCATCCTCATCTCTAGCCACTTTTGGCTTACTCACATAATGTTTTATTTTTTCAGCACTATCGACACTTACCTGCAGACCAATGGCAATATCATCACTAATTTTTTTGGCACCAACCGGGATAACGGCCGAGTAAACGCAAGAACCTTCCAAGTAGATACAAATACTGGTTGTCCCCCCACCGATGTCAACCAACGCGACTCCAAGCTCTTTATCGGTTTCGGTGAGAACAGCCTCAGCAGAAGCCAGTCCGGTAAAAACCAAGCCGACCACACTGACTCCCAATTCACTGACACAGCGGGTGACATTCTTGATGGCTGGAGAGAGACCGGTGATCAGATGAGCCTCTGTTTCCAAACGCACTCCGGACATACCAGTGGGGTCTTTGATACCGCGCTGACTATCGACCACAAATTCACTGGGTAGCACATGAATTATCTCTCTGGAACTGGGCAAGGAGACAGCTCTAGCGGCTTCGATGACCCGAAAAACATCGTCTGCTGAGATTTCTTCGTCGGTTTCGCGAATGGCGACCAGTCCGTGGGAGTTTTGAGAACCAATGTGTTCCCCGGAAATAGAAACAAAGGCTGAGTCTACCCCGAGACCGGACATCCGTTCGGCAGACTCGACGCAGTCGGTAATGGCACCAACGCACTCTTCGATGTTCACAATTTGTCCCTTACGAACGCCGCGGCTTGGGACCGTGGCGACACCGACGACGTTAATTTTGACGCCATCTTGGGAGGGGTTAGTAATTAGACAAGTAATCTTGCTGGAACCTATATCGATAGCATTGATACTCTGTATTTTGGCCATATTATCTTAGTATAGGATTTTTAAATCTTAAATCGATGACTTTGGTATCTTTTTTAATAGTAGTCAGATATTCATACGATTGCAATGCCTGCACCAGATTATCCTCGTCAAAAGGGATATTTACAATGATATCAGGTTGGTTCGCCTGCCTCAAGAAAATTTTTTGGTTCAGGATCATGATTTGATCCGCGTTAAGATACTTTTCGACCAGCTTTACCAGCGCATAAACGGATTTAACGGTTTGGACGGTGGGCTTTTCGGTAAACAAATATTTTATCTTTGATTCTGCGGAGGCTACAGGAGACATAAGACCATTGTCCCAGATCTCGAAGTTCGAAAAGTTCACCGTTTTATTAAACTGATTAATTTCCTCGGTTGGCTTGATAAACTCGGCCGAATCACTGGATAGAGAAACATCATCAAGGCTTAGTCTTGGCAGTTCTTGGGTCAGAGAAACCTGGGCGTTGAGTGAGACCAGACGACCATTTAATCTAAGACTGAGGGTGTTAAATACTTTAAAACCAATCTTAATATTTTCGACCGATAAGAGGGAGTTGATGGACGAACTGATATCCTTTTGATTTATGAGAAGTACATTTGAACCTAGATATTTATTTAACTTCTCGAAGACTGCCGACGAGCAAGCGTCGTTATTAAAAACGCACTCAATTTTTCGAACGGTAAATAAATTGTTAGCCAAAAAAATAAATAGAAATAAAATAAATAGAGGCAAAAGTCTCCTCAATAATCTACCAAGCCGGTTAAATGGACTGTCGAATGGCGTTCGCAATCTCTTCTGTAGCATGGGTACTCAGTTTAATAGTAGGTTTGAGACTCGGCTTTTTGGCTAGGTCTAAAATGCTCTGATAGAGACTATCAGGAGTTAAGTCTTTTTCTTCCAAGATATGACTGCCAATTTGTGCCTGGGCCAACTGAGCGTTTAACCGTTGTTCGTTGTGGGAAACCCAAGAAATGGGAATCAGGACGGCTTTCTTGGCGAGGAGTAAGAGTTCATAGACGATATGAGCACCGGCACGACTGACAATCACGGAGGCGGAACGAATGTAGGTGACGGCAGATTCAGCAAAGAAGTAAGGTGCGAAAATATAACGGTCACCTTCTTCACCCAACTTATTTTTTATTCTTCGGGCACGATCCAGATCTCCGGTTAAAGTACTGGAACCGGTTTGGTGAACCACGGTAAACTTTTTGATTAACTGGGGAATTATGGGGAACAAAGCTTGATTGATAAGGTGAGAACCTTGTTTACCACAGGTTACATATAGAAGTTTTGGCTCAAACTTTTTGAGGTGCTTATGATTTAGAAGCTCTTGCCTGACAGGTAAGCCGACCACTTCGGACTTATCTTTGGGAAAATTTCCAATTGAAGAAGCGTGTGTCAAAAGAATTTTTTTAACAAAAGGAGCGATGGCCTTGTTGGCCCAGCCGGCGACGACGGTTTGTTCGTGAGTGATTGAAGGAATCCTCAAAAACCAGCCCGAGATTACCACCGGAACCGAAAGATAGCCACCGGAAGAAAAAATCATGGCCGGGCGGTAGGTGAGTAAATAAAGAAAAGACTGGAAGAAACCGAAAATAATTTTGAACCACTCTAAGGGATCGGTTTTCCGATAAAATTTACCTGTTTTTAGTTCCAAAAACTTGATACCGGCACGGGTGATTTCCTGGAACTCGGCCGAGAGGCTTTTTTCTCCTTTGGCAGTAAATTTATGACCGATCCAGATAATTCGGTAGCCATCTTTCTGAAGGAGTTTGGCTACTTCGAGAGCGCTGTTGTGATGTCCACCGGTGAAGATGATGAGCTTATTCATGCGCGTTTGGAAATATTAATCAAGAGTCCCAAGGCAATAAAATTGGTCACTAAAGATGAGCCACCGTAAGAGATAAACGGTAAGGGTACACCGGTGAGAGGGGTGAGAGCCACCATGGAGCTTAAATTTACCAAAATTTGTATTAAAAATAATAATGAGATGCCACTGGCCAATAGTTTATCAAATTTATCTTCGACGGCCTTGGCCACTTTAAGAGAAGCGGTTAGAAGACCGACCAGCAATAAAATAAGTAAGGTACTGCCGAAAAAGCCAAACTCTTCGGCGATGATGACAAAAATGGAGTCCGTCGTCGCTTCGGGCAGATAGGCATATTTCTGGCGCGACCGACCAAGACCGACTCCGTATAGGCCCCCAGAACCAAGGCCGTAGAGAACCTGATTGATGTGATAAGAAGCTCCTAGAGGATCTTGAGTTGGATCCATAAAAGTTTGCACTCGGGTAAGCCGATATGGAGAAGCAAAGATAAGCCCACTGATGGCTACCAAAAGAATCAAACTAAAAGCAATGATTTCTTTTATTTTGGCGCCTGAGAGGTAGTAAATCATAAAAGCCATGCCGACAGTGATGATCGCAGTCCCCAGATCCGGCTGTAACATGATCAAGGTGAGGTTTAAGGCTAGAATACCCAAAAAATGCTTAAACTCTCTCCCCTGTTCCAACCACCTGGCCAAATAGATAGCCAGAGTAATTTTGAGCAGTTCCGAAGGTTGAAATATCAGCGGTCCAAAAATGAGCCATCTCCTGGCTCCCTGCAGTTTGGTGCCAAGACCAGGTATCAGAACAATAAGCATCAGAATAAGGGTAAATCCATAAAGAATGACGGAATTTTTTTTGAGCCAAGAAATGGGGATGTTAGCCGTGATCAAAGCCACTAGGATTCCAAGACCGAGCCAAAGAGATTGCTGTTTGACATAATGAAACTTGTCATCAAAGGTACGGTAAGCGTCGATGACCGAAGCGTCAAAAATGGCTAGTAACCCAAAACAGGCGACCAAAATACCGGAAAGTAGTATGGAAAGTGGTAGTCGATTAGAAATAAAGCCTCGCTTCATGTCTAAATAATGGAGAGCCAGATTCCAAAAACAACGAGCATGATGCCGACGAGCCAGGCTCTTTGAACTATTTTTGGTTCCGACCAACCAATTTTTAAAAGTAGATAGTGAAGTGGGGCGATGGGTAATATCCGGCGATGGAAGATTTTGACCCATAAAATTTGAATCAAACTACTGAAACCATCGATCAAAAAAGGTAGACCAATGATCATAAGGGCGATAACTTTGCCGGTCAAGATCCCTACCATGGCAAAAGTAGCCCCAAAAGCCAAAGCTCCGACGTCTCCGAGGAAGAGACGCGCCGGAAAAACATTAAAGTAAAGAAAGGCAATCAGACCTCCCAACCAGAGCGCGATAAAAATGGAGAGAGGAGTGTCCAGAATCGAGGTGGACAGAATCAGAAATCCAAATAAAGAGATCATCAGCAGGCCGGAGGCCAAGCCATCCATGCCATCGGTAATATTGATGGCATTGGCAAAAGTGACCACCAAAAAGGCGGCTACCGGAATAAACCAAATACCAAAGTGGAGAACGCCCAGAAAGGGCACGTAAATGATGTCGATACCGAGATTAATAAAGAGCATGGCGCCAATGATCAGACCAAGAACTGTTTGAATGAGAAATTTGTACCTGGTTTTTAACCCAGTGTAGCCTTCTTGCCTGTCGAGCTCAAAAAACTTAACGATATCGTCATATAATCCCAGAAGACCAAAGGAAATAAAAGTAAAAAAGATGATGTTGATTTCGTCGTTTATGGGATAAACGTGAGTAATCTCAAAACCGAGCCGCTTCAGAAGCGGGATACAAAAGGAAAAAATTAAACTGGTGATAACTAAGATAAGTAGTCCTCCCCCTTCCGGAGTGAGGGCTTTTGAACGTATATGAGAAGAGGCTGTGTCGTCCTTTTCTTGAGAAACAGCAGTTCGGTTTTTAAAAAACTTTAGCTGATAGAGAAAGTTTACAAAAGGAACGATCGCAATAGCGTGGACTATAAAAGAGATGATTAAAATCCCCAGTAAGATAGCCATTTTAATAAAGACTGCCTACTATTTTGGATAAAAATATCAATAAAGCAACAATGATAGCTAAGATGGCAGACACCAGAACCATGCCGGCAGAAACATCTTTGGCGATCTTGGCATCTTGCCGGTGTTCGAGGGTGATGAGATCGACTATCGACTCGATTGAAGTATTGATCATCTCGGCTACCAAGACCGTATTAATGGTAAAAACAAGAATTAACCATTCAAAAGTGCTTATTCTAAAGAACACGCCCAAAAGAATAGCGCATATGGTGGCCAGTATATGAAAACGAAAGTTTGGATGAGCCTTCAAAACGTGTAATAAGCCGTCAAAGGCATGCCGGAACGATACATGGTGAATCCTTAGTCTGTTTAGCATTGGTCTATTTTAATCTTTATCCGTTCTTATAGCAAAAGCTGTTTGGCTAAAGCAAACCAAAGAGGAGCGGCAGTTTCCGATCCCCAAGGTGAGGTTTGAGGCTCCCTGAGGGTGACCAACATGGTGTATTTAGGTTCCTGGGCGGGGAAAAAGCCTATGAAACTCGCGATCGTCTTTTCCGGATCGTAGTGACCTTCGATGGGGATCTGAGCCGTACCTGTTTTACCGGCGACGGAGAGGCCCTTAGGCTTGGCCCACTTGGCTTCTCCACTGTCAACAGCCTGGATCATGATTTGAGTCATCTCGGCGACGGCTTCCGGGCTCAGAATCCGTCTCGTCGCCGGAATGTCTCCTTCGACTAAAGAGGGCGAAATGTAAACCCCCTTATTTGCTAGAGTGTTCATAGCCGAGACTAGCTGAAGAGGAGTAACGGCAATGCCCTGACCAAAAGAGTTGGTGGCTAGATCGATGTCGCCGTAGTTTTTGGCTTCCCTGATCGAGCCAGCTACTTCTTCTTGGAGCTGAATCTTGGTTTTTTTACCAAAACCATATTGTTTCAGGTACTCGGAAAATTTTTCTTTCCCTAACTTACGCGCCACAAAAACCATACCGGTGTTGTCGGAGTGAACGATGACATCGGTCATGGTGGTGAGAGGATTATATTTTTCGTCCCAAGTTCTGATGACATACTTGCCGATAGTAATAGGACCGGCACAGATGTCGCACTGGGTCTCCGGTGTAATTAATTTTTCATTCAAAGCGGCGGCCATAATAAGAGGTTTGAACACCGACCCCGGTTCAATGAGATCAGCGACGGCCGGGTTTTTATAAGTAGATTTATCGAACTCGGAAAATTTACCCGGGTCGTAATTGGGAAACGAAGCCATGGTTCTGACCTTACCCGTGGTGGTTTCTAAAATGATGACACTGCCTGATTTGGCTTGATATTTGGCCAGACCTTCTTTGAGCTGGATCTCCGAAAGATACTGCATTCTCTTGTCCAAAGAAGTTTGGAGAGTTTTCCCTTCAACGGAATGAAAAAATTGATAGTTGCCGATCAAAATCGGATTTCCCTGAGCGTCTCTTTCGGTTCTGATCTTACCCTCGCGACCTTTAAGCAATCTATCGAAGTAACCTTCCAGACCAAAATAACCCTGCTCTCCCCCGGAAGCATCTTGACCGACGAAACCGAGGACTTGTCCCGATAAACTGGCGTCTGGATAATACCGGACAAACTCATCTTCAAAACCAAGGCCGGCGATTTTTTCCGACTCGATCTTGGTTTTCTCATCGTCGGAGAGGTAGTGTTTAAGAGAAATCCAATTTGAATCCAGAGAAAGCCTCCCCTGGATAAAGGTTCTTAGTGCGGCCTCGGTGCTGGCTTCTTGGTCGGTCTTTAAAGCGATAAGGAGCTTTTCTACCAAGTCATTTTTGGAAATGGTTAACTGAGGTTTGTAGACGAATAGGTGGTAAAGATTTTTAGTGCCGGCCAGAACACTGCCTTCGGAGTCTAAAATGTTACCTCTTTTGGCTTTTAAGACGGTGACTGTTTCGTGCTGGCGACTGGCCTTTGTCTGAAGTTCCGGTCCGCGCAGAACCATCCAATAAAAAAGTCTGCCAATTAAAACGAGAGTAATGATCGGAATCAGATAGGAAACGACCCTAAGTCGAGTGAGAGTGATTCCAAAAGTTTTTAACATGAATTATCTGGAAGCAAAGGTCGGCGGAGTGGGTAGATAGACAATACTTTTGGACCTAATAAAGCCACTTTGTTTAGCCTTCTCTTCCAGATCGCTGAGCCTAACAGACTCTTCTATCTTAACAGACAGTCGTTGGTTTTCTTTTTCCAGCATAAAGGTTTTGGAGTCTGACTCACTGACGGCAAAACCTTGGGTCGCAAGAATGTTGGTACCGACCAGGTTGATAACGGTTAAGCCTACAAATAGAACCGCTGTCGTAATAAATACGAAGTGGTAATTAATTAATTTTTTTAGCGAGTCTAAGTTTGGCACTTCTGGTTCTTTGACTAATTTGTAATTCTTTATCCGAGGGTTCAATCGGCTTGGTGTTAATAGCGCTCAAAACTTGCTGTTCTTCCATTTCGGAAATAAAGTCTTTGACCAACTTGTCTTCTCCGGAATGGAAACTTATGATGCCCATGACTCCATTTTTTAGAAGTAAATCGGGAAGTTGGGGCAGTAATTGACGAAGACTGTCTCTTTCTAGATTAACTGCCATTCGAAGAGCCATAAAAACTTGAGTGGCAGGATGAATTCTTCCTCGAATTTGGAATTTTTTTACCCGACTGACTAGATCGGCGAGTTGTTTGGTGGTAGCGATTGGTGTTAATTGCCTTTGTTTAACGATAATGCGAGCTAATGGTTTGGAGAAAGGTTCGTCGGCGATCCTAAAAAGATCAGCCAGTTCACCTTCGTTTAGAACTGCCAGTAGATCGGCGGCCGTCACTCCCAAAGTGTTATCCAGCCTCATGTCCAGAGGTTCATCGATTAAAAAACTGAAACCTCTGCCTGGAGAAAGAACTTGGAATTGTGACGGACCCAGGTCGGCTATGAGACCGTTAAACTTGGGTAGAGACAGTTGTTTGGCAATTTCGGTGACTTTGACAAAATTGGATTTAATAATGACCCAGACAAAATCGGTAGAGATAGTTCCCTGAAAAGTTTCCGGATCAATAACAATTGAGGGAAAATCTTTGGGAACAAAATCTAAGGCGCGCTGTATGGCTGAAGCATCCAGATCAAAAGAAACTACCCGGCAACCGGCCTTGAGGGCTTCTTCGGTGTGTCCCCCATCGCCCAAAGTCAGATCTAAAAAACAGTACCCAGACTTGAATCCATAGTGAGAACTAAGTTCGTTTTTGAAAGCCGAGAAATGTCTAGTTTGAAGAGTCGTCATATATCGAGTGAGGCGAAGTCTTCTCCGCCTTCATTAATTTTTTGCGCTATTAAGTCAAGGTGCTGGTGATACGTCTCCCGATCCCAGATTTCAATTCTGGTCAATGATCCGGCGACGACCACTTGCTTTTTTAGATTGGCTTGTTGTCTCAGATAGTCCGGAATGAGGGTTCTTCCTTGATGGTCTAGATCCAGATCTTGGGCCGACTGAACTAAGAGACGCGTTAAATTCCGCGCGCTGGGATTGGTGAGAGACAGGGAGGCCAGCTGATCGGAGAACTTCTGCCAGTATGAGGCCGGGAAAAGAAACAGACAGCCGTCCAGCCCCCAGGTGATGACTCCACCGGATCCGAGTTCTTCCCTGAAAGTCTTGGGAATAGCTAAGCGACCTTTGGCTTCGATCGAATGGTAGTAGCGTCCAGTAAACATAGTTCATAGGCAGGTCTAGTGGTATTTATAGGTTACTTCACCACTTGTCACCACTTTTTAGTATGATACAAAATATATAAATGTCAAGGGTCTATTTAGCCACAAAACAGCACGTGTGAAGAAGATGTGAAAATCCTTCGGCTGGCTCAGGATAGACAGGTGATAATATTATTTGGTGAGAGATGGGTTTCCACAACGAAGGTCAATTAGATTGAAAGAATATGATTATTCGCAAAGAGGGATGTATTTTGTGACGATATGCACCCAAGACAGAAGATGTTTGTTTGGGGAGGTGGTGGATGGAAATATGAAATTGAATGAGATTGGGAATATTGTAAAAAATGAATGGGTGAAATTGCCCAAACGATTTCTGAATACCGAAATGGGTTCGTTTATTATTATGCCGAATCATGTACACGGAATTATTATCGTAGGGGCACCCCTTGCGGGTGCCCGTGTAAACGACAATTATGGTGGAAAGAATCGGGCAACCGCAAGGGTTGCCCCTACACATATCGGAAATATAATTGGTGCGTATAAATCTTCTGTATATAATTCCTGCCTGCATATTTACAAAAACAATGATTCGTTTTTGGGTAAAATTTGGCAACGAAATTATTATGAACATATTGTCCGCGACGAGGGAGATTTAAACCGCATTCAAGAATATATCCACAACAATCCGATCAATTGGGAGCAGGATGAATTATTTGTATAGCACAATGGGGCCGAGGAGGTAGAGAGTGAGAAATTCCGGTGTCCCCTTTTCGTCATCGCGGGTGATCTCGGCGTTCATAGACCAAGGTTGGTGATTCAGGGAAATCTTTAAGACTCCCCCGCTTTCGGAAAACTTCAAGGGTTGGTAGGTGGTGCCATCGTAGATAGCGGCCGAAGTGACACCAGCTTGAGCAATGGTCATTGATCCGGAAACCACTTTGTTGTCAGTCGCGGAAATGACAATAGGATAAAGTAAGACTTCCTTTTCGGCTGGTCGAGGAAGACCAAGAGAGTTCATCATAATCAGATTCGATTTGGCGGTTAACTTTGATGGCTCAAAGGTTACCTTTCCGTCCGGAAAGTTCTTCTGACCGGCAATAAAGACAAAGTCACCCTTGAGTAAGTGAGTGACGTCTTGACCGGGAAAGGTAAGTTTTAATTTCTCAGTACCCGACTTGAGATCGGTATCAAACGTGCATTTGCCTCCGGTAGAACAACTGCCCAAAATAATGGCTTTAACAAAGGGACTGGCGATAGGTGAGTCGATCGAAGCGCGGGCGCCTTTAAGCAGATCACCGGACTGATATTCGAGGTCTAGCGAAGCGGAGCTGGCTTTGTCGGCGCCAATGGTCACAAAGGTAAATAAACGATTGGTGGCATGGGGAACCAAAACCGTAAATGGTCTATCGGCCAAAGGTAGTTCGTTGATTAAAATCCTGGTGGTTAGAGGAGATTGTTTTTTAGGGAGTAAGGGTTTTTCCTTTTGGGTTCCTTTTACAATAAAGAAGATGGCCGTTAAAAGAATAACCAAGCCTAAAGCCACGAAAAGGTAGAGTTTGTTTCGTTTCATAAATATTATTTTAGCGTATTTCGGTGCTGATAATCTTGCGACTCATGATGGACTCAAAGTAGCCAGAGAGATTGTCGGTGTCAGGGAACTTGGGTGGAGGATAACCCAGATGGCGCATCAAAAACAAACCGAAGCGGCGGGCAAGCTGGTTGGTTTCTTTTTTACCGGTAGTGGTTTCCAAAGTTTCCAGGAAAGTCTTGAAGGATAGATAGATTTCTCTGTCTTCCACATCAAAGGGTAACAGCTGGTTAAGGATTTCAGCAAAAGTGAGACATAGTCCAATCTTGGCGTAATCGGCTTTGATAGCCGGAAAAAAAACTTCTGACTCGACTTGATTTAAAAAACGCGGGTTTACTCCTCGACCAACACTAAAACGAACAAGATTTAACATGTCCAAATGAGAGGCTTTTTTGGAAGTAATTCTGCGGGCACCTCTCGCCAAAAAACTTTCTAAACCGTGATTTTCGGTAATAATGGAGACAAATTTATCGGCTTCTCCCGAATCAACCGACCGGATGACGATGCCGTTATCTGAGTATGACGACCACACAGCTAGTTCAAAACCAATTCTTGATCCTGATCAATATCGACGACAGTTTGATTGCCATTTAAGGTGATGGTATGTCTGACGTTTGGAAGCCCTGGTTGTTTTTGGATAAGTAGTTTATAGGTAGATAGTTCAAGTGGAGGGAGTTCGTACTTAAAAACAATCTTACTTTGAGACTGAGGTCTCATGGTGAAGAAAGCTTCAAAAACTGTCTTGTCCAGATCTTCGGAAACCTGTTCTTTGACTTCGGAGCCGATAACAGAAATAAGTTTTGAGCCTTTAGGAACCAAGAGTCTCACATAATCTCGATAGACTCCATTAAGACAGAGTTGGCCAGCTTCCAGATTGCAGTTACTGCCTTTTCGGGGATTGTTGTAACTTAAGGTAACGGTCTTGGTGACCACACCGCCGGTCGATTCGATTTCTTGCTCGACCTCTCTAGTGATGTACATATCGGACTTGGCTCCACCAAAGTTGGCATCATTAATATGAAGATAATCAAAGGCGTAGGGCTGAATCCGACCGGCGGCGTTAAAATCTTCGGCAATTTTCTGAGTTTTATCTTCCAGGAAGTAGAAAAGGACATGTTTTTGTTTGATGGAGTCCAGAAAAACGTTGATCAGTTTTGGCCAAAGGTGCTTTGGACTACCCATGGCATTAGCCATCATGGAGTGCATCAGAGGCCCGAGGACAGCTTTGCGACCGGTTCTAAAGCCGGCCACAGGTCGATCAGCAATTTGCTCTAGAGCGTAGACTACCTGGGGACAGTCACAGGCGGGATCATTTTGAGGACCAAAGTTCCCCCAGCCACCAACTCCGATAGCCCCAATAATCTTGAGAATTTCGACCGGAAATTTGGTGTCGATAGCCACGATGGCGTCTGGCTTGGGGAAGCCGGGAATGTCGCGATAGTACTTATAGAAGAGATCCATGGAGACTTTGTAATCGGGAGACATATTTGAGTTACGAAGATTTAAATAGGTTTCGTTTAAATACTTCTTGATGGCTTCAGGCGCAGGAATTTTTTTATTGAAGCGGGCATCCAGATCATAGATATCGAATGACGAAAGAGGTTCTATCTTGCCTTTGGTGACCCTTAAAAAAGCGTAGGCAGTCATAAATCCACCGGTAGGCCGAAGCTCGGCATCGTTTTGAAAAAGAACCATGTAAATTTTAGCGGTCGGATTTCCGAGTAGGTCAGGTAACAGCTTTATCAAGGGTTTGGCTTGCGATAGAAGTTTGGTGGATTCGCCCACAGCCGATTTTATTTCGATTATTTTGCCACGAAGACTCTTCCCCATGAGTGTTTGGGGATATTGTGCTGGATCTATTTGATCGAGTTCTTTTTGGGCTATTACCATCTCTGCTTCAACTTTATCCAGATCGGGACTAATTTTGTCTAGAGTTTCAGCGATAAAAACTATACGATCTTCAATACCTTGAGCTTTGGGTTGCCCGGAAGGGGTAGCCTGACCGGTCTTGAACCCAAGAAGATCGGCATATGGCTCGACCGAGATAATTAATGTCTCAATGGTTTTGGCTAGAGATTTACCGGCGTTGAGTCCGTGTTGACCGTCTTGGGAGTAGTTCCCCAAGAAAGGAATAACGGTAGTCCATTTTAGTTTTTGATATTTCGAATCTAGTTCATCGATTTGTTTCCTTAAAGTTTGGGACTCTGTTTTGGCGGCTACCAGGTCTTGGGCTTGAAAAGCAACCGAAAGCTTGGTGCCTGTCTCTTGAAGAGTAGCAATGTGGGGGGTAAAAGACTTAGCTGTAAAATAGCCATAACCCGCCAGGGTGGCCAAAAGAGTAAAGATAATTAGCACGGGTAAAAGAAGGTAGAGGAACTTTTTTTTCATAGGAGGACTTATTACCACTTACTTATCATAGCAAATGGAGTTTTTAGGATAATGTAGATGTCGTAAAGAATGGAACGCCTCTTAGCGTAGTCGGCGTCTATAGCCACTCTTTGGTTCCAGGGGATCTCATTGCGACCAGAAACCTGCCAAGGACCGGTAATCCCCGGTTTGGCCGAAAGACTTTCCTGTATAACGCTGGTAATGGTCTTTCCATATCTCTTTTCGGCGTCCTTTAACTCCGGCTCGACGTAAGCTCTGGGGCCGACCAAACTCATCTCTCCCCGAAAAACGTTAATCACTTGGGGCATCTCATCGATACTGGTCTGCCGGAGAACTTTTCCGAGTTTGGTTATACGAGGGTCCTCATCCAGTTCCAGTTTCCAACCATTTTTCTTGTATTTCTCGAATAGTTTGGGGTTGTGTTGCCAAAACTCGACGGCGTGAACCACTTCTCCGTCCACCTCAAACATCTTCATGGATCTAAACTTATACATACCAAATTTTTTGCCGTTCTGGCCGACTCGCTCCGGCAGGTACAAGACCGGACCGGGTGAATCTATTTTCAAAAGTATGGGGATGATGATCCAAATGGGTAAAAATAAAATACCTAAAATGATCGCCGAAAGGATGTCGATGATGCGCTTTAGAAAGTCGTAGAACATAAAAGGTATGTTTATTTTAACTTAAAAATTTAATTGATGCTCGCTTGATGCTCTTTCCAAAGACGATTTATCTCTCCGGAGAACTTTTGGGAGAAGAGGGAGTAATTAAAGCGATTAGCATTTTCTTGGCAGATTTTGGGGTTGAAGCTTATCTTTCTGAATTCACGGACGGCGAAGATGAGCGATTCGACGGTTTGTTCCTTAAAAAGATAACCGGTTTTTGGGTGGACGACGGTTTCCAGAGCACCTCCCTTGGCGTAGGCGATGACCGGAGTACCACAGGCCTGAGCTTCAAGAGGAACCAAACCAAAGTCTTCTACTTGGGGAAAAATAACTGCTTGAGCGTGGCGATAATACTGAGCGAGTCGATGATCATCGACCGAGCCAACAAAAGTGATGTTGGGTAAAGCAAGTTTTTTAAGCTTTTCTATCTCTGTGCCCGTGCCGACAATTACCAGAGGTAGCTTTAATTTATTGAAAGCGGAGATGGCCAGATCGACTTTCTTATAAGGAACTAGGCGAGATACCACTAAGTAATAGTCTCTGTTATCAAGAGAAATTGGTTGTTTCGTATAAAATCTATCTTCAATTGGAGGATGAATAACGATGGAATTTCTTTTGTAGTAATCTTTTACTCGATTCTTAACTTCGTTAGAAATAGAGAGGTATTGATCCGGTCTGACCGAGGTAACCAGATCAACGTATTTAAAATATTCTTTTAAAAAACTAGGGATTAATTTAAACTTTATATCGTCTGCGTAGTCCCCTCCTCCACTCCAAAAGTACCTGCTAGGAGTGAGACAGTAACAAATATGTAACTGGTGAGGCTTGGTGATAACCGACTTGGCATCACTACTGGTAACACTGATAACCACGTCATAGGCGGATAAATTAAGGGTTTCGAAAGCTAGCGGGGCGACGGGGGCCAGCCATTCGTGCCACTGCCTGAAGAAGGGAATCTGGTTAAGAAAGGTTGGCACAACGGTAATACTTTTGGCCCAGTCGGAGGTCAAGGGTTCGTAAACCAGAGTAAAGATGGGTGCCTCCGGAAAAAGACGGTGTAGAGACAGCATAAGGCGCTCGGCTCCGCCGAACTTATTCACTCGATCGTAGACGAGGGCAACTTTCATTTTTTGAGAAGACTGTTGTAGACAGCAACTGTTTCCTTACCCATTCTTTCCCAAGAATATTTTTTGGCTTGAAGCAGTCCTTTTTCTGAAAGGCTTTTTCTTAATTCAGTGCTTGAGATCAGAGTTTCCATTTTTTCCACCAAGTCCTCAACGTTGTCTGGATCAAAAAACAGAGCGGCAGACCCATAAACTTCTGGTAAACAGCTAGCGTAACTGGAAATTACCGGTAGACCAAGATTCATCGCCTCCATACCAGTAAGACCAAAACCCTCCATCTTACTGGGGTGGACAAGGGCAAGAGCCAGACTGTACAGTTTGGAGACATTCTTATCGTCGACAAAGCCAAGAAGTTTTATCCAGTGTCCAAGGCTTTGATCCTCAATTTTCTTTTGCATTCTCTCCCAAAATATCGGTCGGGCACCAATGAGAGCCAGCTGAAGATCGGCTTCTTTGTTTTCATTGTGTTTGATAATGGCGTCGATCAATAGCTCAACATTTTTGTGGGGATAAGTACTGCCTGTATAGACGACGAAGGGCTGACTGAGCCCGTAACGGGAAAGAATCAAGCGTTTTCCCGAATCAGAAAGCCGGATCTTTTTAAGGTTACCAGAAACTGCTTCATAGGTTACGGTGATTTTCTCCACCTTGACGTGAAGCTTTTTGGATACATCCTTCCGGACAAATTCTGAAGGAACGATGATATGGGACGCCCTATGGACGATAATGTTGGTCAAAAACAAATAACCACCTCTTTTAAAAAAATACAACCAAGGCTGTCTAGTAGTAGTTTCTTTACCCTTGGATTGATGTTTGATCAGATCATGAATAGTAAGGATAATCTTTCCTGGGTACAAAAATGGTGCATTGAAGTGGGGTATGTGCAAAAGGTCAAGTCTCTCCCGCATAAAGACAAAAGGTAAAACGATCTGTTCCAGGAAACCATAGATTGGCGTATTGGTAATGACAACTTTAACTCTTTTTTTATTTTGAAACTCCATGGCATGCCTGGAAGTGAGAAATAAAACATACTCATTTTTGGTGTCTGTTTTTAAAACTTGATTAACCATCTCCAAAACGTACCGGCCTAAGCCAGCGTGTTCCAAGCCATAAAGACGAGCGTCGATGCCAATTCTCATTTTGTAAGTTTATGTTTTAAGACTCGTAAGTTGCCGATTAGAGACATACCAGCTAGGACGGTGGCGGTGACAAAGAAGGGATATTTATTTTTGTAAAATTTTTTGTAGAAAATCTTCCAAGCGTCCGTCGATGACTTGGCAACTTTGATACGATTTTCTTTTCCGGAAGAGGCGCCTTTGGCATTTTCTTTTCGGAGTCCGGAAGAGGCTCCTCTAAGGTGTAGAGTGCTGACCTTGGGATAGTAGATAATTTTATAGCCGGCTGAATTGATCCGGTAACAAAGATCAATGTCCTCGCCATAGAAGAAATAGGTTTCGTCCCACATCCCTATCTGACGAAAGAGTTTGGTGGGCATCATCATATACGAACCGGCGGCGACCGGAATCTGATGAATCTTGTCCAGCTTTTTGAAACCGAGATGATAGCTATTGAAGAAGGTCGACTGAGGAAATAGTCCGGCTAGACCGGAAAATTTGGTGATTGCGGTCCAAGGCGTAGGGAAGCCTCGGTGATTGTCGTAGTCGATACCACCATCTTTGAGATAGAGTCTGATGGTAACCGCGCCCACCTTGGGATGGGCCTTAAGATACTTCAACGGCTTTACCAGAGCATATCGTCTAACGACAGTATCCGAGTTTAGAAATAACAGATGTTTGGCATCGGTCGCATCTACGCCAACATTATTGCCTTTGGCAAAGCCGAGGTTCACGGAACTCCCGATGAATATTAGGTGGGGGTGAGATTTTTCGAATTTACGGAGAAATTCCACACTGCCATCTTTTGAACCATTATCGACCACGATCACCTGAAGACCATCCTTGGGGGAATCGGCCTTAAAAACCGAGTTTAAACAGTCCTCGAGAAGCTCTTTGGTATTGTAGTTAACGATGATTACGGCTAGATCGAATTTATTTTTTTTCATTTTTTCCAAGTTTGTTATACAAAGAGTCCAAGTTTCCGGCGATTATCTTCCAATCAAATTTTTCTTCAACGTGTTTTCTGGTAGCCAGAGCCAGTCTCCGGGCCAAGTCGGGTGATTTTATCACCTTGATGATCAAGTCAGCGATTTTTTGGGGGGAGTCACCGATCAAAATGTGTTCTTTATCAACCACCATCAGTCCTTCAACTCCAACTTTGGTAGAGACGATCGGTAGCTGGCTGGCCATGGCTGCCAGGTTCTTGAGTCTGGTTCCACCCGGGCCTTTTATGGTGGAAGCAAAGACAGTAGCGTCGTGCCAGGCATCAACCAAGCTCTTGGAATCATCCTCCGGAACAGACTTGACTAGGATGTCTTTATCTTTTAATTCCAGCATTTCTTTCGGAACATGTTGGCCGACTATCCACAGTTTGGCCCCTCGTACCCTTTTCCGAACTAGAGGAAAGACTTTTTCAATGAGAAGATGAGCGGCCTCGACATTTTGGAGCCACTTGAAGTTACTGATCTGTAAGATAGCTTTTTCTTGAGTGTTCCAGTTGGTTTTTTTTCTAAAAAGATCAAGATTAACACCGTTGGGGACAATTTCGACTCGAATGTCCGGCTCCAGTAGGAGCATTTCTCTTTTGTCGGCTTCGGAAACGGCCACTACCTGAGTCGCGCGGCGCCAGTAATACCTTTCCGAGTACTTCATTTTTTCGACGTCTATTTGCAGAAGGGGCTTAAGGAACCAAGCCGCTGTTTGATTGGTGTAGTGCTGATATACAAGATACTCGATGGTTTGATCAACCAGAATAATCGGCAGGTCTGTTTTGGGGATGCTGGGCATAACGTAAAAAGTCTCGGCGTGAACGAGATCATATTCTCCCGTTTCCAGCTCTTTGGTAACGGCTTCTTTAACTCCGGGGGCGAAGTTTCTGACAATTAAAAACGGGTCGAAAGAAAATCCGGTTTTTAAAATATTTTTTAGAGTCCAGGGGGTAGCGCTTCTCTGAAAAGTCATCACCTTCCGACAGTACTTTAGCAAATGTTTGACATTGTCATTTTCTTTTGGATCTTTGATGAGAGATATCAGAGTAATTTCATGTCTTTGGCATAAGTGTTTGAGTAGATTTTGAGTGCGTATCTGACCACCGGAACTATCCGGGTACGGTAAATACGGAGTGAGCATCAAAATCTTCATCTACTTACTTAGCTTGATGATGATAAAACGATCGGTTTTTTCTATCAGAGTGTACTTCTTTTCCAAGGTTCTGGATTCGTCGTCGTAAGAAACAGAAACGTAGTAAGTGGCTCCTTTAGCCATTTTGTCTTCGATGTCGTAGCCTAGTGGCCAGCCAGAACGATGGGTTTGGTACAAGAAAGCCGTGTCGCCGTTGTAGGGAGCGATAACTTTGGCGTCCTTTGGGGTAAGTCGGTCGACCTCTTTTCCGGCTTCTACTATTGGCCAGTTGTTGACTTGGTAGTAGCCCTTAATATCGTACCAAGAGATAGAAATCATGGAGACAAAAATAACCAAGGTCATAATGATGGTTAGAAGACGAGAGTAAGTAGTTCTAGAGAGACTTAGTACCAGGGCGACTCCTTTGGCTAGAAGGAAACAGAGGAAGGGAATAATGATGGCCTGATAATAGTCGTGCTGGACGTTACCTCCGGCTATGACCGAAAAGTAAAGAAGAATTCCTAGAGCCCACAGCCAGTAAGCTACTCCCTCGTTTTTGGGCTTGGCAATTAGCCCGAGCATCAGAAAGGTCGTGCCGTAAACACCTAAAATTAGTTTGCCGATTCTCTCACTAAAGAGCCATCTGAACCAGGCGGGACGGAAGCGAATGCCGGTGGAGTTTATGAGCCAGTCACTGGCCGGAATGCCGGTGGGATAACTCAAAATATGATTGCGCCACCAGATGAAGGGGGCGACGCCTAAGATGCTGAAGAAAATAACGTCGAGGGTGTGGAGTTCGCCTTTTGCCCAGGAACGGAAAACAATGGCCGCATTGGGAAGAGCAAAGAAAATGGCAAAAGGTTTAACCAGTAGGGCAATGGCGAAGAGAAGAGAACTAATTAGCAAGTTATATCTTTTTTTAACTCCGGTGGACTCCGACATTTTAATGAGATACCAGTAAGATCCTAGTATCGAGGCAATCATCAGTGGTTCCGGAAGGATGACCCGAGAGTAATAAATGCTAAAGGGCAAGACCGCCATAAACAAGGCGGCCAGCCAGCCGACAAAAAAGCCCGAGAGTTTTTCTCCAATCAGATAAACCAGGTAAATAGATATCAGAGATAAGATGACAGATGTCAGCCTGCCGGCCTGATCAACTCCCAAAGACGGAAAGAGTTCGTAGACCGAGTAATGAAGTAGATTGTATAAAGGAAGCTCGACCATGCGATAGCCGTTTGGATTGTCTTTTCCAGACTGGATGTTGGAGTTATCGTGATAGGTGGGGACTAACATATTAACTCCCTTGTCGACAAAATTTCTGGTGACTGAGGCAGTATCGGCTTGGCGGAAAGAATGCCAGTCGGCAACCGGATTATCGAGCTTATAAAGTCTTAGAAGTAGAGCCAGAACCAGAATACCGAGGATGAGAATTTTTTTAATCATATTTTTTGGTGCTAAATGCTAAACCCATATAGGCCCAGAAAAGAATGGCGATTTTGCTCGATTCGAAGACGTCTATAAAAGTTGCCGTTGTTAAAAAAGAAACAAAGATACCGATGGTTGAAACTACAATAATTTTATCAATACCAGATGTTTCCTTGACTTGTTTTATTAGGAATTTCCCAATAGCCAAGAGCAAAGCCAGAAAAGAAAGTAGTCCAAGTAGGCCGGTTTCTCCGAGTGCTCGTAGATAATCGTTGTCGGTTGCCAGAGTAATCGATGAGTAGCCAGTCCCGAGTAAGGGATTTTTGTAAAAAGCTCTTAGGGCTCTTGGCCATTCGACGTCAAAACGGATACTGGAAGAACGGTCTTGCTGGATGGGACGAAGCGGCTCCGCGGTTGGTGTGGGACGAGGAGTGAGTGAGATCTCAGTTGCCCCTTTTGTAGCGGCGTAAGCCGGGGATGTCCAGATTTGAGAGGTTTTGACAGTAAAGACTTTAAAAATTGTTTTAAATCGGTCGATGTACTGTTGGGAAGTGGCGATAAAGGCAAAGATAACTCCCAGAAAGACCAGACCGAGCAGGTAACGACGATAGATATAGGTAACCACACAAACCGCAAGTATAAGACTAACGAGAGAGATTCTGGAACCCGCCTGCATGAAGAGCCAAAGTAAGATACCAAATAGGCCCAAAAATGGTAGGCGTTTTATCCAAGTACCGATCGAGGAAGAAATGGCGACTAAAAACGTCATCATCATGGTGAGATAAATGGCAAGGTCATAGTGTCCCGCAAAAGTGCTGTTAAGCGTCACCCCGGGGCGCAGATACATGGCGATACCCTTACTGGATTCAGAGTCCATAGTTGATATAACCGGTGCTTCAAAATAAATCTGGGCAATGCCATATAAAAAGACTCCGATGGCAGGAAGGATGGCTAGTTCTAAAAAGTATTTACGCGTACCAGAGTCGTTACAAGCCCAGTAGATAAGGAAAAAGACGGACATATATTCAAGGCGGCGGAAATAATGGAGTAGCACTAAAAGTACCTGAACATTCCGGGTGATTAAGATAGCGGAAATAGACGAAACAAGTCCAACTAAAAAGAAAACCATGAACTGAAAGGTAATTTTGGGAAAATGAATTTTTTTCTGAACGATCAAGCGAACAATAAAAATCAGCCAGACCAAACCAATCAAAAAATCCTCGGCCCGAATGGAGACATAGGTGAATGGCACGTTAAATAATGGAAACTTCGGATACAAAGGAATAAATATCAATACCGCAGCAAAAAGATATTTAAAAAATGAATCCAAGAGCGTGGAAATAGGCGCGTCGTGCTTTTGCATCTCCTTTGATTATCCCAAATATTAACAATCTAAGCAATGAACCAATCCAAAAAAATATTTTGACCATGGGTAGCTGCCAGCTGGGCATGTGTTTGCGCCAAAAATAGAGCATATTTTTTATCTCTTCGGTGAGAGCCAGATAAGACCCACCCGAGGCACCTCCCAGATGAATAATGGCTGGGCTATTGGTGTAAAAAGTGGAGTAACCTATTTTGGCTAAGCGGTAACAAAGTTCCATCTCTTCGGTGTACATAAAAATGGTCTTATCAAAACCACCTACAGAGTCAAAAACACTTTTTTTCACCATAATAAAAGCTCCGGTAACCCAGTCCATCTTTTGATTTTTATCGTATTGGCTTTGTTTGGGATGAAATGAGGGAATGAGGTCGCCAATTAAGGGAAGATCGTCGATAAAAAGTTGCCAGGCAATAAGACTGCCAAAGGTCGGGAAGTGACCACCCGAAGGCTGGAATGAACGGTCGGCATTTAACAAGCGACAAGAATAGGCACCAATTTTGGGATGTTTCCGGACGATTTCTACAGCCTTTTTTAGGGCGTTATCGAAGATTAAAGTATCCGAGTTGAGAAACAGTAGATACTTCCCCTTTGCCTTGATGGCACCAAGATTGTTTCCTCGACCAAAACCAATATTTTCCTTGGCATCGACGAGGATTACCTGAGAGTTTTGGGTGGCAAAGTCTCTGATCATCTCCAGTGACCCGTCATTAGAGCCGGTCGAAACGACGATAATTTCGTAGGTTAGGCCTTTGGTGTTTTTTATGATCGAGTTGAGACAGTCCAAGAGGATTTGTCTGGTGTTGTACGAAATAGTGATGATAGAAAGATCGACTTTAGGCATTTTTTATTGATAAGTAAACGAGGTAAGTGGAAGGAAAGATGAGAGTCCAAATCAGCAGTCTGGCCCAGATAGCAGAGTTCACTGGACGGAGAGTAATTTTTGCATCGTAGAAGACCCCATGAAGTGAGATTTCGGGAATATCTTCAGGATCTAAATTAACATTAATAGGGGCTTTTTTGGGTTCCCAGCCGTTGACAAAAGTCGAGTTCCTCATGGGATAAACTATTTCTTCGAGATAGTTACTTTTAGTCTGATCTCTTACTAGAGGAAAGGCTTCTTCCGGAGGATAGTTTAGTCTGTATGGAGGTATGGTCCATGAAAAAAACTTAATTAAAGACTTACTTTGAATATCCGAAAGAACTTCCGCTCTGGTGAGATCGCTGTAAAAGCCTTTTTGGTCCGGGTTCTGCCAGGTATCCCCTTCTTCATCAGATCTACCCGAGTCGCGCAGATCCGGAAGGGCGGGAGTGGGCACGCTCAGATAGATGGCTCCGATAATGAAAATCACTAATATTCCACAGGGCCAGGCCTTGAAGATTTGAATCCCTATAAGGCCTGGCCCTGAAAGATGGTGTTTTTTCATTGGAAAAGCCTGGGGCGGCCTAATTTATAATCTAATTCTTTCAAGGGCCTTTCTCCGATAACTTTGGCCGGCACACCGCCAACGATCATTCCTGTCGGAACGTCTTTGGTGACAACGGCGCCGCCGGCAACGATGGCTCCGTTACCGACATTAACCCCAGGCATGATGATTACTCGTGGTCCGATAAAACAATAGTCCCCAATGGTAACCGGTTCTTCAATCGCTTTGAAGGCGGGGTCGGATAAATTATGTTCCGAGTTGTAAATCATCACCTCTGAGGCGATGTCCGTATGTTTACCAATATTAATTTTGGCCCGGCCATCCAAAAATGCATGATCGCCGACAATAGTTCCCTGCCCGATGGAAATATTTTTCGGGAGGAAAAACCGGGCACCCATATGGATAGTAGCTTGGCGACCTAGCTTGATGCCAGCCAGCCGATAGAAAAGACCTCTGATGAAGTGGCTCGGAATATAGCCAACAATCCAGAGTAGATAAAGTTCGATATCCAAAAAATAATTAGCAATACGATTAAGGATTTTTTTAAAGGCAGAAGTGACCGGTAGTTTATGCCCGTCTTTATCAACAAAGGCAATCCCCTCCCCAGAGAAGTTTAAATTTGAGATGTTCATATATTCTTTAGTATAGCCAAAATCTTTTGGGCAGACACATCCCAGTCAAAACGTTTGGAGTTTTCTTTGCCGGACTTAATAATGTCGATTCTTTCCGAAAGGGACAGAGCCATGACTTTTTCGAGGGCTTCTTGGATGCTGTCAACAGATTGGGGATTTTCGATGAAGATGGCTGAGTCCCCGGCTACCTCCGGCAAAGAGCTTACTCGCGACACAACCACCGGAGAGCCGACCGCTTGCGCCTCGATGACCGGCATACCGAAACCTTCGTAGAGACTTGGCAGTACGAAAGCGCGGCTAGCTTTAATGAGGGCAGGGAGATCATCGGGGCCAACAAATCCGGTAAAGAAAACTCGGTTTTCTATACCAAGTTTTTTAGCTTGATCGAGTATCTGATCATAAAGCCAGCCTTTTTTGCCGGCAATCACTAGCTTTAAGCGAGTCTCTTTTAATTTAGAAAAAGCTTCGATTAATTTGGTGATGTTTTTTCTGGGCTGAAGAGTCCCCCAGTAAAGAAGGAAACTGCCGTTAATGCCATATTTCTTCCTGACGGCGAGCTGTTTGGTCTTGGGAACTTTTCCATGAAAGGACTCGTTATCGAACGAGGGATAAACGACTTCAATTTTCTTAGGATCCGTATGGTAGAGACGGATAATTTCGTTTTTGCTAAACTCGGAAATGGTAAAGATTTTATTGGCTCTTTTAACGGAAATAGGGGTCCAGCGTTTTAGCTGATTGATGTCGTAACTGGTAAAAAATTCGGTACCAAAAAGCTCAAAAGACATGTCCATAAGATAAATAGCGCTTTTGACGGGAGAAAATAGTGGAGAATAGTGGCTAGGAGAGAACAAGACATCAACTCTGGGTTTCCCGAACCAAAGTCTTTTGGTGAGACTGGTAAGGACCCAAGCTTTTTTGGCACCGAAGATTTCGTAGGTCAATTTTTCACTCGCAGAGGGCATATCGGGAAGTGGTCGTTCTTTCCCAAAAGCAATAATTCTATCTCCTTCTGGAAGATTCTTTACCAGATGAAGAAAAATAGAGTAGGCGACTTGATTAACCCCAACACGTTGAGGAACATTGGCTTCGTTGATATCAAATCCTATTATCATTATTTACTTCTTTATATACCTTATAAGTTTCCTCGGCAGCTTGGCCCCAAGTAAATTTTGATGCCTGAATCAGGCTTTTTTTCCTCAGAACCGACCTGTTTTGGATAGCCTCTATTATACCAGCCGCGATTGATTCCACGCTCTCCGGGTCAAAAAGAATGCCGGCATCACCAACCACTTCCGGGAGGCTACTGACGTTGCTAACAGCCACGGAAGCTCCGCAAGCCATAGCTTGAAGCGGGGGCAGACCAAAGCCCTCGTAAATACTGGGGAATACGAAAGCTAAACAACCGGAGTAAAGAGATGGAAGGTCGGCATCGGGAATATAGCCGGGCATAATCACCCCTTCCGCAGGCGGTAATTTCCCGTCTTGTCGAACGCGGCCGGCGATGAGGAGTTTTAGATCAGGGAAAGTCTTGCGGACTATCTCGTAAGCGCGGATCAGAGCCTCTTGATTTTTACGCGGTTCGAGGGTGGATAAAGTAAAAAGGTAGTCCTCTCCGGTTTGGTAGCGACGTCTAACCAAGTCCACGATTTCCAGAGGTTGGGGTGTGTAGCGCTCCTCTACTCCCTCAGGAATAACGACTATTTTTTCTTCCGGCACTCTTAGAATAGACATTAGGTCTTTTTTGGTTGATTCACTCACGGCAATGATTTTTTTTGATTCGCGAATAACCCAAGCCAATTTCTTTTTATGAGCGTTCCTAATGGAGCTAGTGGTGGTTTGAGGATATTTGAAAGGAATAAGGTCGTGCATGGTGGTGATCTTAGGATACTTAGATGGGGGTTCCGTCCAGTCAGAAGTATGAATGAGGTCTACCGGTCCGGTTAACTTCTCGATGGGTAAGATGTGGAGAGAGTTCCAGATAAAGTCCATGAGGGTTGGCGGAAAGGGGTAGATTTTGGGGGTACCTTTGAGTTTTTTGGCCATGGACAGCAATTCTTTTCGTCGGCGGAGAGAACCGCCAAACAAGATAAATTCATCTTCAGGGTGCTGTTTGATTAGGTTCGCCACCAGATTCTTGGTATACACCGAGACACCGGTACCGTAGATGGCTTGAGAAATGTCGATGGCAATTTTCATAAATGGTGGAACTCGTAGACTTGTCCCAGATTGTTAAAATTATAGACCTTGAGTTCCCGAAGCCCCATTTCCCGGATTGTTTTAAGAATTTTTCGATCTGGATCGGTCAGATCAGCCAGATAATCCATCACATAGAGATTGTCCTTAGAAACAAAATCTCTTTTGGCAGACTGAAGTAAGTCTTGATTGTTTTTTCCAAGCGAGCTTTGAGCAATGAGATAGGTGGCTTTCGGTTCATAAAAGTTTAAGGGGGCGAAGATGCCGGAAAAGGGTAGAACGACTAAAGCGTTTTTATTACCAATAAAGTCGGATAATCCTCGCCAATCTTCCCTCTGAAATTGAATATTGGTCCAGAAGAAAATATTAAAAAAGATGAAGGTGCCGCAGATCCAGGCGATTGTTGCCGTACGAGCTACTTTGGGTAAGACCTCAACGCCGGCAGCCAGAAGTAGGATGAAGAAGGGCAGAATATAAAGAAAGCGCCAGTAACCGAGAACCGGAGTTTTTAAACTAACTAAAACTCCAATAATGAGAGGCACCATAAAAGCGATCCAAACGGGTAAGGTTTTTTTATTTTTACCAGAATATCCGGCTAAGGTGAAAAAGATAAACACCATAAAACCGCCAACAAGCAAATATAGTCTTTGAGGGTCAAACGAGATGCGACCAAGGATGAACTTGAGAGGAATCAGAAAGAGAGACTTAAGGGTTAAAGTTCCGGAAAGACCTTGCCATCCCGGAAGGGCGGTCTGTAAATAATTTCCATTACTAAGCTGAACTGAAAACACAGGCCACCAACAGGCAAAACCAATTAGCGCGGGAAGGACAAGAAAGAAAAAGGTTTTTGGTTTATTTTTTTCTTTGGTTAAAAGAAGATAAACAGTTTGAGAAATAATATTAAAAATTGCCCCGTAAAAAGTGAAGAAACCAACAAAGCTAAGAAGCCCTGTTAAAAGGTATTTCCTCCTCAGTAAGAAATACCACGACAGAACCACTAGTAAAGTAACCAGAGAGTACATGCGCAACTCTTGAGAATAATAAATATGTAGCGGATTCAAGGCCAAGAAGAGAGAGGCTAAAATTGGAACTGGCGATTTGGATCCAAAAATTTCCTTAGCCAGGAGATAGAGCGCCGGAATTGTTAAGGTGGCTAATAATATAAAGGGCAGACGGATGAGCCATTCTGATTTTCCTGCCAGTGGTAGCCAGTAATGAAGTAACCCGTAAAAAATTGGTGGATGAAAGTCGGTTTTGATGGCTTCGAATAGCTGATTTACCGGTAACTTAGCAAACATGAGGGAGGCTCCTTCATCCAGCCAAAAACTTTGATTGGCAAGAATCAAACGCATGACCAACCCGAGAATGGTAATTAGAACTATAAGCATATCTTAGCTGGTTTTAGTATATCTTTTTACCGACAAGGTCAGGTAATAGACAGACTGGAGATAGCTCAAAAATAAACCGCGATAACCATCTAAAAAACCAAGTTTATAAAAATATCTTTTGAAAAAATCCCGGAGAAACCACCAGTCAGGGAAGTAGTTTTTTTGTCTTATGGCAAGTTCAGAATACTTGTTTATTTTGTCGATATATTCAGAAACCGTCTCGTAGTTTTTGTGCATCAGAAAATTTATTAACATACCGGCTTTTTTATCGGTGACAAATTCTTCATGTACTAAACTCTGCCACTCCCCTATTCCTCGGCGATAAAGCCAGATATGAAAATCATCCTTGGGACTCCAATCAGCGTGCAATACTTTGGCTCCCCAGATAATATTGACCCGGCCAATGAAATAGGCGTCAAATTTTTCTAAATTTATTGCCTTAGTGATTTCTTCTGAAAGTTCCGGCGAAATGGTCACATCGGCTTCGATCGAAAGAATCCAATCCCCCCTAACCTGACTATCTCCAAAGTTGCGGGTACCCGAGTATGAAGTAAATGGATGGTTAACTATCTTTACCCCAAACCTCGTAGCAATTTCGACCGTTTTGTCGGTAGATCCCGAGTCGACAACAATTACTTCATCAGCCAACCCCTTTAGTGATTCTAGACACTCGGGTAAATCTTTTTCTTCGTTAAGGGTGGGAATGACGACAGATAAGTTCATAAGTAATTATAAATAGAGACATGATCAGAATGGAGAAGCCATGCTTCATTAAGACTATTATACGGTCGAGGAAATGATCCGAGGATAAGATTCGATTTTGACAATCCGTTTCTCGTGATCCTCGAGCCTTGGGGTGTGATCCCGATAGACACGATGACTAATTACGTCTCGCTCTTGGCGATTCTCCTTTATCTCACCAACAACATAATCAAGGGTATTTTTAATTTCGTTCAATGACTCTTTCATTTCTAGCCTAAATTCACCAATTTCCTTGAAGAGTTCTGCCCTCGTGGCATAGTTTGAAAGATCGTCTTTGGTGGCAAAGTTAGTTTTGATCCAATTTTTATCTGCAGTGGTTAACATCTGTATTTATTAAACCACAATGTTAAGATAATCGCATAATCAAATTATTTCATTTTCAGTTTACACTATGAGCATGATAAAGAAACTGTCGATCATCATGCCTGTCTACAACGAGGAAAAATTTGTGGCCAAGGCTATCCGGAAAGTGCTGGCGGTCAACCTGGGAAAAGTCAGCAAAGAATTAATTGTGGTAAATGACGGATCAACCGACGACACCGGTAAAGAACTCAAGAACTCAAGAAATCTAGGAATCAAGACCAAAGGAGACTCTATAAAGATTATTACGATAAGGAAGAATCGGGGGAAGGGAGCGGTGATCAGGAGGGGTCTGAGGGAAGTGACCGGAGACGTGGTGGTCATTCAGGATGCCGACCTTGAGTATGACCCCAGAGAACTCCCCATCTTACTTAAACCTATTGCCGATGGTGACGCAGATGTAGTTTACGGCTCCAGATTTATGGGAAACAAACCGCACCGCGTACTCTTCTTCTGGCATATGGTAGCAAATAACACTCTGACACTAATATCCAATACTTGTACCAATCTCAATCTGACCGACATGGAAACCGGCTACAAGATGTTTACTTCCAAGGTGGCACGTAAACTTGACTTAAAAGAAAATCGTTTTGGACTAGAGCCGGAGTTTACAGCTAAGGTGGCGAGGATGGGAGCGCGGGTCTACGAAGTCGGTATCAGTTATCACGGCCGCAGCTACGAGCAGGGCAAAAAAATCGACTGGAAAGATGGTCTCTGGGCCCTCTGGTGTATTTTTAAGTACAACCTTTTGTCTATTCGCACACTTTGACCTTGACAGGATCGTCTCAAAATGAGACGATATTGGTATATGAATGAGACGATACTAACGAATAGGCAAAAATCGGCCTTAAACATCATTAGTCAATCCAACGGCATCTCCCGTGAAGATATTCAAATGCTTCTGGAAAAAGTAGAGCCTGTTTCAAGGCCTACGCTAATTCGTGATTTAAATGTTCTGTTAGATAAAAAATTGATACAAGTTGAAGGAAGGGCCTCCAGTACAAGGTATTTCTCGACAGAAAATAACCCATTTCTGAGATATTTCGACTTGGAAACATATTTTAAATTAGATCCTGATCAGAGGGTTAGAGCTAAGAAATCATTTGATTTTGATGTTTTGAAACATCTGAAAAACCTCTTCTCGGAAGTTGAGCTAAAGGAAATTCGAGATATTAGTAAAAGCTTTTCAAATAAAGTATCAGAATTAAGTTTTGATATTTACAAAAATGAACTTGAAAGGTTTGTCATTGAACTTTCGTGGAAATCATCAAAAATTGAAGGCAATACTTATTCTTTGCTGGAAACTGAAGAGCTGATTAAGAGGGGTGTCTTGGCTGAGGGACATTCAAAAGATGAAGTAATAATGATTTTAAACCATAAAAAAGCTTTTGATACGATATTGAAAAATAGGGATGATTTCAGTCAGTTGTCAGTTTCAAAAGTAAATCAGTTACACAATATTATTGTTCAAGGTTTAAACATAAATACCGGTATTAGAAATGAAGCAGTGGGAATTACTGGCACAGTTTATAAACCACTTGATAATAAATTTCAGATTGAGGATGTGGTTCGTGAAACTCTAAACATAATTAATGACGATAAAATTTCACTTGAGAAGGCATTTATTGCCTCTGTTATGTTCCCGTACATACAGCCGTATTCAGACGGTAATAAAAGAACCAGTAGAATGCTTGTCAATGCAATTTTAGTTGCAGGAGATAATTACCCGCTCTCTTATAGAAGTGTCGATATAGACGAATATAAAAAAGCACTAATCCTATTCTATGAACAAGGAAGTCTTTTCCACGTTAAGAAAATTTTTCTAGAACAGGTGATTTTTGCTTACAGGAACTACTTCCAATAGATACTGGTTTATCTTCAAGGTTGGTGTCTCAAAGAGTACCAGTACTAACGACAATTCCCAAATCGGTGGCGTTTAGTGAGCCTGTATATTACTTTTCTTCGCGATGAGGACGAGGCTTTGGCCAAAGGGTGGATGAATATATTTTTCCAGGTAAAGAAGAGGAACAATTAACCATTCGAAAACCCTGGAAAACAGTTTGTCTGATTTGGGTATATTGATTAACCGTATGGATTCCCGATCAGGTCGGGAATGACAAACTTTAGTAACTAGTGGAAGTACTTTCCCCCTACCCCACCACAGGAAATATCCGAGCAGATTGGCATAATATATTTTTTCCACTTCAAATCCAGCCGCTTCGACCTTTTTGCGTAGTTCGTTTTTCGTATAGCGGCGATAATGTCCCATCTGTTCATCCAGTTTTCCAAAAATTTCCGGGCGGGCTGGAACAAAAAGCAACAATCTCCCTTGTGGCTCGAGCAATTTAAAACAATTGGCGAAAGCTTGTTTATCGTTTTCTATATGTTCGAAGACGTTAGAGGAAAAAATGGTATCCATTTTTCCGATCAGATTGGCCGGGGTTTCTTTCTCGATATTCAGATTGATGACCGGATCGGTAAATATTTTTTTGAGTCGGGTTAGGTAGGCTGGAAAAATATCTGACAAAATAATAATTGAGTTGGTCGGGAGTAGCTTGGATAAAGTGCCCTGGCCACTGCCGATTTCTAGAATGACTCGTCCAAAATAGAGAGAAAAGTGTGAGATGAGCCAGCGATTGTATTTGGTTAGTCCATCGGCTTGCTCCAGTATGCGGTGACTATTCTCTGTCCACTTTTCTTTTTTCATAGACTAGAGATCTCACCTTAAGGAATGAGGCGAAGAGAACAAATATATTAGAAGTGAAGAGGGCAATTGCCGGGGCGTTGTATCCCAACCAGGGGATGAGTAGTAGATCAACCACTACGATGATCGTGGTTTGGATGGCCATCATCTTGGTATAGAAGGTTAGCTGATTGAAAGCATATACCAAGGTGGAGTTACTAATGATCGTGAATAAAAATGGGATCATGGCCAGAATTAAATATCTAAAGACGGTGATTGATTCGAGATAATTTTGACCATAAACCAAAGTAATAATGGGAGCGGCAAAAAAGGATACTAGTATCATAGAAACAGCTACTCCCGTGACCAGCAGTAGCAATTTTTTGCCATAGGTGAGAATTTTTGAATTTGAATCGAAGGAAGAAAACCGTGGATTGATAACCGTTCCGAGACCGGCAGCAGCCATAGCAAAGAGGAGAGTAACCCGACTAGCTGCGGAAAAAATACCAGCCGCATAACTTCCGGCAAGAAGATTTAATAGAATTATGTCGATACGGGAGATCATTACCGTAAAAAGACGTGAGACCGCAATCCACTTGGCAAAATGGAAGATATTCCAAAAAGGTTTTTTGAAGAAGTCGAACTCGATCGAGTAAAGCTCTTTCCCAAAGGTAATTAGTAAAGCGATGAAGGTGGAGATTATATTGGCGATAAGGGCGGTACCTATGGAGAGATTTCCCATTTTAAAAATAAAAAACACGATCACGATCTTGACACCGGAGTCCAGTATCTGACTGGCCGTGTATGACCAGAACTTTCGGCCGGCAGTAAAAACACCTTGGGTGTAGATGATCAGAAGGTAGTTAAAGGAGATTATTCCGGCCAACAGAAGATCCGTACTCAGTGACCCCGGAACTATGGTTTGATGAAAAAACGAAAAAATGCCAAATAACAGAAGGATAAAGACACCTACGACAAACTCCATCCAGAAACTGGTGGAAAGATATTGATATCTCTCGGAAATCTTTTTGGGTAAAAAGTTTATCAGGGAGTTGGATATCCCCATGTCCCCCAGACTGTAGATAATGGCGGCGAGAGCGGTGAGAGCAGAGTAGACACCAAAATTGATCGGTCCGAGACTACGGGCAAGCAATATGGTGAAGATAAAGCCGATGACGGCGGAAACCCCGAGACCTAAAGAGATTACAAACGAATCCTTAATCGTCTGAGTTTTTAGTATGCCGATAATTCTTTTCACTTATTTATCTTACCCTTAAGTGCGGTTATTTGTTTCCTTTAACCAAATGACGGCGTTGAAATTCAAGAACGTCTTTGATGGTTTTCTCTAGTTCGACTTCGGGACGCCAGTCCTTGGTAGCAACCATTATTTTTCCAGGACTGTAAAATCTATCTGTTCCTCCAGACCCACGACTCTTATCAATTTCGTGGACAATACTAACGACACTAGAATTTTCGATAAGAATTTTTAACACATCAATTAGAGGTCTGCTTTTCTCTGCGCAGACAATATATTCGCCGGGTTTGGGGGTTTTTTTAGCGACTTCAATCCAGGCTTTAATGGCGTCGTTTAAATCGATTATATTTCTTTGATGGCTTAATTCTCCGGTCACAATGATTCCCTGATCTCTGCCACTGGCTTCAATTTCGGCAACTTGAGAGGCTAGATCGGGAATTAAAAATCCCTTTTTCTGGCTGATTTCTCCACTGGGACTTACCCCCGCAGTCTGACCTTCGATGATTACATATCCTCCGATCCCCTCTTTGAGACATCGATTTAAAAACTTCTCAGCCATCAATTGTTTCTGTCTGCCATAGTGGTTAATTGGGTTTCTAGCTGACTCTTCGGTTAAAACCTCTCCCTCTACTGCTGGATCTCCGAACTGTTCTACGGTGCCAGCAACCAAAATCACAGGATTGTACGAAGGATATTTTCTTCTAGCATTGACTACGGCATCAAGGAGATTCATGACAGACTCAACATTTACTTTTTGACCTAAGGCTTCGTTATTGGCGACCTCTTTAGGGACAGAAATTCCAGCAAAATGGAGGATTGTCTCGGGTAGGTTATTCCAAATGAAAGCTAAAGTTTCTTCTCTGTTGGTAATATCCAGTCGTCTGAGCTTAAGTTTCTGAGCCAATTCACTCTCAACGTTTACATCGGTTCCAATAACGTTTTCACCGGCTTTACGCAAGGTCTCCGTAGCAGTACCACCCAGAAAGCCCCCACTTCCGGTTATTAAAATGCTTCTTTCGGGCATATTTACTTAATATTATGTACTTTTAACCACTCGACATCCGAGTCGACCATGATCTCCATAAGTTCTTTCATAAAGACTTTGGGCTCCCAGCCAAGATCTCTTTTGGCGGCGGAGTAGTCCCCTCTCATATCGGTAATTTCAGTAGGACGGAGAAGTTTGGTATTACTGATGACGTGCTCTTCCCAATTGAGACCCACATGGTCGAAGGCGGCTTTGCAGGCGTCTTTAATAGAGTAGTTGGTGTCCGTACCGATGATGTAGTCCTTGGGTTCATCCTGCTGAAGCATGAGCCACATGGCTTCGACATAATCTTTGGAGTAGCCCCAGTCCCGCATCGCGTTGAGGTCCCCTAGGTGAAGTTTGCCGGCCGAGTCGATAAGTGGCTCACCCAGCTCATTGACCGGGGGATTTTTAATTCCGAGTTTGAGACAAGCGACACCCATACTGATTTTGCGAGTGACAAAGTGAAGAGAGCGGCGGGGAGATTCGTGATTAAAAAGAATACCGGCACAGACGAACATACCGTAAGACTGGCGGTAACAGTCTACCATCATGTGAGCATAGGCCTTGGCGATACCGTAAGGATTGTTGGCAAAAATGGGAGTCGATTCATCGGCGCGGTCTACTCCAGTGACACCACCAAAGATTTCACGAGAGCTGGCTTGATAGACTCGAGCTTTAGGGCAAAAGTGGCGCACTGCCTCAAAAACGCGAACGGGTCCGAGGGCGGTGACTTCACCGGTGTAGAAAGGATGTGTCCAAGCATCGCCGGGAACGGATTGAGAGGCGATGTTGTAAACTTCATCCGGCTGATGAGCAATCATCACTTTATTTAAAGATTCTGGATCAATTAGATCGGCAGTCTCCAGAATAATTTTTCCCTTAAGGTGTTCTATATTTTCATGTACCATCGAGGTGGTTCTGCGTATAGTACCAACCACTTTATAGCCTTTCGAAAGCAGTAACTCAGCGAGATACGATCCGTCTTGAGAAGTAACTCCGACAATGACAGCGGTTTTTTGTTTGGCCATAGTGAATAGATTTTACCCCAAGTCAGCAGTTTTGATATATTTCTCAAACAAGTTAACTTTATCGCTGTCCTGAGAGTTGAACAAAAATGGTCTGACATCTTCGGCTAACTGTTTAAAGTTTAGTCCCGCACAAAAATTGAGTAATTTTGTCCGAAGAGAGTCGCTGTTGTCTACGCCAAGTTTTATTTTTAAATAAGCGTAGTTCGGTTTAGTTTTGGATAGCAAAAATACCGTGTCGTAAAAATCCCGTCCCTTCTGGACCTGGCGATTAAAAATGGCGTATATCTTTTGAGAAAGAATAATATCTATCGGAGTGACGCTTATCTCCGTAAAAATATCAAATTTATTAAGGATGACCCTTTCAGGTTCATACTGGAAGCCGTGAGGGGCCGTATCCAGCTGAATCAGAATCTTTTCTTCTTCATAGCCGGACAAATTACTGTCAAACAATATCTTGGGAATTCTAATATAACATCGGTAGGCACCCTTGAAGACGTTTTTTACTTCTACGGTGTAGCCCTCTAAGCTCAATTGTTTCTTGACTATCTCTGAAATTTTATCAAACTCATTTTTTTCCAAACCAAAGTTATCAAAATCAAGATCTTCTGAAAATCTAGAGTTGTTATGGATGATTCTCAGTTCCGTTCCCCCAAGAAAGGAGAGCTTACCGGAATACTTTGAATTAAAGATAATTTGCAAAATCTTGTATTGCAGGTATTCTCTAAGAAGATTCTTTTTAAATCCTCTAATGTTATCCGGATAATTCTTTTCTATTTCTTGTAAATTAAGCATGGGTGATAAATTCAATAAATTTCTTAATCCTTTGTTCCAGAGCTTGGTTTTTATATAATTTCAAATAACCATTTAATTTCTTAACATCTACTTTTTCTGAAAAGGAATCTTTGTTAATCCTCAGTTCGTAGAAACTGTTTTGGTTATCTATTCCAGGATTGTTATAGAAAAAATCGAGGATAGCCTTTTCCGGTTCGGCTATCATAAAGTTGTGCTGCTTATGAGGCTCAAGTCTGTATCCAAAAAATAAGTCTGGCCTGACACTAGTATAGGAAAACTGTCCAATTTCTGTTTTTATATTTCTGGTTCTTCTTGAGGTGATTGAGGTGATGGTGTAGACACTTTCAGGTATGATTCCATAAAAGGAAAGGGCCATCTCTAAAGAGATATATGATGGCGAGTACAGTCGGTTGGCAATTATAGAAAGTACCGATTCGTTTATCTTGGTGTCCGAGAAAGTGTAATACCCCTTGGTTATTTTCTTGATATAGCCCTTTCTCTGCCATTCGCTGAGCCTTTGAGCATAAAATTTCGCATCTATCTTGAGGATGTCAGAAACCGAGAAAGAGACAAAATCTCTAAGGTTTTCCTTTAAATCTAAGTATTTCATGGGTTGTAATCAATTTTGTTCCGCTTTTTAGGAACTACATTGAATATATCATTAATTACTCCTCTGGTCAAATTTACCGCATTGCCTATTTACACGCCTGCCAGAGGCCGGATTGGTTTTCTCGAGCAAATTTCTCACTGGCGAGGAAAACTTTGGCGTTTTTAACATCCGGGGGAAAAGTGGCCATCTTGGCGTAGCCTTCCTTTACCAACTTATCGTTGATCATTTCACCATCCAGATAGACATAACGAAGAAGTCTTCCATATCTGTCTGTTTCCGAAACGTCTTTCTCCAGGACGACATCTTTGTTCATCAGAAGACCTTCCGCCTTCTTCTTGGCTTCAGCGGCAAAACAGTCGATGGTTTTATTTTTATTTTTCATCTCCGGAGTATCGATACCGATGAGACGGACTTTGACCCCTCCCTCGATCTCTAAAGTGTCGCCATCGACGACGCGGGAAACTTTCTCGGTAGACGTGGCGACGGTGTCGGTGATTTGTGCGAAGTTGCTAGTGGCTGGTGCGAAAGAAGGGCTGGAACGAGTAAGGTAAAATCCTAGAAAATAGAGATAGGTCCCAATGAAAAAGGCAAAGAAAAATATTTTGAGAAAATTTGCAGGTTTGTCTGCCACAGATCAATTATGACACAGACACGAATGGCCTTAGCCTTCAAGGCCAGGCTTTGCAAGACCCTTTTATTTTATGCCATATTCTTGGAGTCGTACAACCAGTCGGCAACTTGGAATGTCGGATATTCAGACATATTAGACGCCACAAACGAAGAGGACAGTATTATCCCTCTTGTCCCCCTGGGTGTCTCTGCGATGGCCGAATTTAAGCCCTTGACCTCTCGACCAATGGTGTCTGGTGAATCTAGTTTTTCGCAAACTTGAATCAACAGTTTTGCGGATGGTATATAAAAATCAACTTCAAGATTAGCTTCGGACTTGTAGTAATATACGTTATTCCCGTACCGTCTTTTTAGTTCCAGAAAAACCGCGTTTTCCAACAGCTCGCCGGTGTTTTCCAGGGTTGACTGAGAAACACTTCTGGCCAGACCAGTGTCGACAGCATATATCTTTTTGGGTGCGATCAACTGTCTCTTGACCGAGTATGAAAATACGCTGAGAGGAAAAATTAGATAGGCATTATTCATATAAGTTACATAGTCCTTGACAGTGTTTTGGCTTGAAACGAAAAGTAGCTGTTTCAGCTTATTATATGAAGTCAGCTCAGCTATATTCGACATGAGATAATACCCTAAAGCCTTCAAACTACTGAGAGATTCGATTTTATATCTAGCGGCAATATCTCGATACATCACGTCGTCGTACAAAATTTTAAGCCACTGAATTGATGGTTGTGAAACAGCATCTGGAATTCCTCCAGATAACAAAAATAGCTTCAGCCAGCTCCGGTGCCTGGCTGTTATTAGAGTGGTCGCTTGTTTGCCTATTTTATATTTTCTTTTTATCATCATTAGATACTCTTTGAAAGAGAAGGGAAATATTTCAACGGTTACGTGCCTGCCCGTGAGCCTTGATCCCAACTCTTGGCTAAGCAGTGAAGCGTTCGAACCTGTAATATAAATTTTGTATCCGTCGTCAATCATTCTTCTAACCCACCTTTCCCATCCCGAAACATTTTGGATTTCATCTAAAAAAAATACTTTTTTTTCTCCAAAAAGTTCAGCAAGATCAGAATGAAGATTGTTGAAATCTTCTGACTCAAAGCCCGTGAGCCTTTCGTCCTCAAAATTGACAAAGAACCCCCTTCCTTTGTGATATTTATTTTCGATTTGCGCTAGCAAGGTAGATTTTCCACACCTTCTTAATCCAGTGATTACCACAGCAAAAGGAGCCTTAACCAGTTTTGAAATCTTGGTAAGTTGATCTCTCTCTACTCCCAAAGACTTCTTCTCAAAGAATTTTTGTTGTTCTGCCAGAACGGTTTTGAGGTCTACATTTTGTAGCATATGTACATATATCATACCATAAGTAGTCTTCACTGACAACGAAGACATCTCGACATTAGTCTTCATTGTGGGTGAAGAGTAATGAAATTCACCAACCCCAGTCTTGCGTGGACTATAATTATAGATTATGCTCAAGATAAGGCTGGGTAAAGTTGTCATTTATGCCAATCGCGATCAGCGTTTAATGAAACGGGCGGTGGCTGAGTTTTTTGGCGAGCGGCACGTTGATCAAAGTTCGCCCAATTTTGAACAGATTTCTTCATTATTCAATGAATGGCTTATCTTCGACTTCAAGGTAAAGGAGTCGAGAAACTGGGTAACGGAGTACTACCTCAAGAACCCGGACGCGCTACCGGCGGACCAACTAGCCGAACTGGAACAAATAATTAAGACCCAAACTTTCCAGATGTTTGAAATCGAAAGTAAACGTGGACAATATGTCACCGTCTACGGCTTGTACAACGGGGATACCTATAAGGTTTTTGACAAAGCCCTCTCCTCGAACTTTCCCGGGAAGGGAAGTTTCTGGAATAGGACGGCAATAGTGGATGGTAGACGGATATTTGTTGGGGGCAATCCTTCGTTTTTTCCGATCACCAACACTCCGAGAGCAAGAAAAATCTTTTTGAAAGAAAATGGGGGGGCTGAATTTACCGCCAAGATGGCCCTCGACTTACTGATGACCAAGAGGAAAGAAAAAGATCCCTTTGAGGATCTGCCCCAAAACCCTCAAGAGCTGGAAATATCTCGCCAGAAGATCCAAAAACGATACTCACTCTTGGCGAGTCGTCATGGATTCACCCCCACCTTCGATGATGTCGTCCATTTTGTTTTTGTTGAAAACTACAATCATAACGAAGCCGATTTTTATACCGACCTAATCAAAATGGGGATACCGGAGAAGGTCTTATTCAAACATTACCAGCTTTTTGGTGACATATGGAATCACTTTCCGCACAAAAAACTCAAGGGCAAGTCACCCGTGGAACTTTAGTCCGCATCTCTTCTTTTTGAACATGTAAGGATTCCTTACACGTTCCTTTTTCATTCCTTGCAAAGATATCAATAAATCATTGGTAAAACTATGAGAACTGTCCGATCCAGCTGAATTTGTTTGTAAGATTAGCCATAGAATCTTGAGTATTTCACCTGCAGGGCCAGGCCCTGCAGGACACATTCTATTTCAAAAGTGTCTCCATCGATGACCCTGATCACTTTCTCGGTCGATTTAGCCGGCTCGGCCAGAGTAACCGGACTGACGGCCGTGTACGTTTGGTCCCGGTGTGAAACATAAAAAGATAAAAGGAGTACGTAAGTAGTGACGAAAAAGGCAAAAAGAAATATTTTGAGAGAGTTTGCAGGTTTTATCCTCACAAATTGATTATGCCATATTGTCATCCTCGCGAAGTGGGCTGTAAGTCCCGATCTGATGAGGGAGATCCATCCCTGAACACCCTACCTTTATTTAGATTTTGGAAGAAGTTTTTTGACAATCAGGTCAAAGTCAGAAATATAGTTTTTATCCTGCTCGACTCTGAACTTTTCATATTCTTTAAGAGCAAGCTCTTCAGCAACTTCATGACTAATTTTACCGGCGTTTGTCAAAATTTCGTATTCACTAAACTTTAGAAAAGCATTAAGCTTCTCTGCCCAGTCTTGCATGGTCATGGCTTTCCCACGGGCTGCTTGAATCTCAGCATAATCCAAGTACATGTTTCCGATCATATTCAGATGTCCCAATTCTCTTTTATCAAGATAGTTTTTGGCTATTACGGTATCACTCGGCATTATTTTTCCTTCTGGAGAGCGTCTCCATGATGTCAGCCCCAGTTTATCTTTTTTACTATTAACCCTGCCTACGATAATTTCAGCTGCGGTTTTTCCGGTAATGGCGAAGTGAAGCCTGTTTTGTACGGTGGCGAAGAATTGTTTGCTCTCAAATGCCTTGGGGGAGTAATCTAGGGCTGTCGCATAAATATCAGTTATTTTCTGGTAAATCATCCGTTCGCTGGTGCGAATATCCTTAATTTCCTCGTATAGTTCGTCAAAATATCTTGCGCTGAAACGAGATCCGTATTTCATGCGATTAATATCTAGAGCGTATCCTTTGTGAATATAACTCTTCAAAATCCCAGTTGCCCACTGACGAAACTCGGTCCCACGTTCAGAATTTACACGATAACCAACGGCGATAATAGCTTCCAAGGAATACATTTTTGTGCTTCGCTTAACGTCCCGCGCTCCCTCAGTTTGAACTTGTGCATTTTTTGCACAGGTTGATTCTTCATCTAGCTCACCCTCTTCATAAATGTTTTGCAAATGCTTGGTAACAACGCTCCTATCGACCCCAAAAAGCTCGGCCATTTTTTTCTGAGTTAGCCAGACATTTTCTTCCGCAAACATGACCTCGATATTTATTGAGCCGTCCACAGACTGATAAAAAGAGATTTGGTTGTCAGGTATTTTTGCCATTTCCAAATTTAGTATATAACTAACATTACCCGAATGTCAAAGTCACATTAACCTTCAAGGCCAGGCCTTGAAGAGCCTCTAGATATACGTTGATTTGACTTCACCATTCAATTTTACACAGTGCTTGATCCGGATGCAAAACCATTGAAAAAGGAAAATATAGCCGGAGGGTATTCTTTGAATATCCTCGCTGATAGGCGCAGAAGAGAGGCAATGGAAAAAGGAAGCGGTACGTGTTTCCTGACAAGACGACCGTAATTCCAATAGTAGTTCCTGAACCAGATGTCTTTATTTGTCCTGGTTCCACCCGAGGGAGCTTTGTGATGAAATACCAGTGCCTCTGGGGAGAATACCATTTTTCCTAAACGAGTAATTCTCAAACCAAGATCGTATTCCTCAAAACCGGGGGGTAAGATTTTCTCATCAAAGCCGTCAAATTCTTCAAAGATGGTTCGGCGAAAGGACATATTGCACCCGTATGGGAACTGAACGGTTTGTTCACTGGTTCCCCAGAAATTTCCGGTGAAGGCAGTTAAATATTTATTGGTTCTGCCAGTTTCGATATTTGTTTTAGACGGAATCGGCTCTCCATCGTTGATAACCCGACCGGCGACTCCGAGAACTCCGCGGTCACCGTACTCTTCCAGATGGGCTTTTATCGTAGTTGGGGTAATCTCCACGTCATCGTCAAAGAAAATTACGATATCCCCGGTGGTTTCTTTGAATCCAATATTCTTGGCAATCGAAGTGTTTACTCTGGAGTTCAGGATATATTTAAGGGAGGACTCTCTTATTTTTTGGGGGTCTTCTTTTTTTTCACTTTGATCAACAATGATGATCTCGACACCGGCCGCGTGTTTTCTTATTTGCCGGGCAAGGTTAAGGGCTAGTCCGGGACGGTTGTAGGTGGGAATAACGACAGAGACTTTCATTTTGTTTTTTTTGCGTCAAAGCCCCAGGAATAAAGCTCCAGTGGCCACTTCTCTTCCGGTGAGACTGGCATGGACTCCACACGAAGTTCCAATTTTAAATTTTTCTTGATGTAATCCTTGATATCATCGGGCATTAAACTTTGCCAGTCCTCCACGATGACAAGCCCCCGAGGGTATTTTTTTTGCTCAGATAAAAAGTAGTTTAAGTTCGGATACATCATTGTGGGGTAATAATCGTGCTGAACGGGTGGTGTGTTGATCTTTATAAAAATGGCTGACGGGATGTGAGAGGTATACCAAGATCCGTGATCAAAACCATTAGTGAAGTAAGGAATACTATCGAAATCCGGATATTTTTCATAAATCTGCGCATAGAATGATTTATAGTCTGCGTTCTGCACATCAGCAAAGAAGTCTGCATTGGGTGAGTAATATACAGCTGGTTTACGTACAATTTTGTATCCACCAGCAAAAATGAGAATCATTATGGAGATACAGACCAGAGCGGAATTTTTGTAAAGACTCTCCCCCACTCTAGCCCAAAAAATTCCAAAACCAACCGGTATCAGCGCAAAGAGAGGGAGTAGGTACCGAATATTTTTGCTTTCTTGGAGAAAAATCCACATGAATAGAATGGGTAGAAGTGAAAGGCCCAATCCAATCCTGGCTTTTCGATCTTGAATGAGCAGAAGTCCAAATAATGAAGGCAGGGTAAGAAATCCGTACTGCCTCCAGAGAAGCTCTCTAAAATAAGTGAAATTATTTAGTAGCGGTCTGAAGAAAAGTGAAATAATGATGTCGATCTGAAGAAAATAAAACACACCCAATGCCACAATTACTATGGCTGGGTACAAAAATATTTTAGGAATCCTAGAGGACAGTCTATATAGACTCGGAAGCTGATATACAAGATAATAGACCAAGCAGATGATACCCAGGGTGTGGTACAGAGCAGCCATAACTGCTCCAAATAGAATTAGAGTGTGATATATCCATGTGTTTTTCGACTTATTTTTTTCGGATATCAGATTGCAGCCGAAAATAGTAAAAAGAAAAAGAGTCTGAATGGCAGTATAGGGTTTAGCCTGAGTAGAGTTTGCTAGATTTATCTGTAAAAAAGCAGATAAGAATGCTGCTAAAATTCCCCCCCAGTGGTTTGAATATTTTTTGGTAACGAGAAATGTGCCCAGGATTCCTAGAGTTCCCCAGATAACACCTGGAAGCCTAGCGGCCCACTCGGTAACTCCGAAAAGCTGGAAGGATCCTAAAAGAGTTAGCACTTGAAAAAGCTGATAACGTAGACCCATTAAGCCATCGATAAAAGAAACCTTGCCGGCAAAGATATCCTTACTGATGCCGGAGATATACGCCTCGTCAGACCAGAAGGAGTGATCTGTGCTGATACCCCTAAGGCGGAAAATCAGACCGACTAGAACCATGCAAAAAACAAGTATTATTCCCCAAATATTTTTTTTTATCCAAGCCACAGATATATTTTAGTCTATTTGTAGGAATAGACAAACGGCACTTTATTCGAGGGGGTTCTGTTTAGCGGAATAACCTGAACATCACCCGAACGTGTTAAATCAGGACTTGTTCTGAAGACAATTTTTTCATCTGACCAATAAACCATATATTGACCCTGCTCAGTACCATCAATTTGAATTTTGCCAACGAACGGAATGTTTCTAAAATTCTTCCCTGTTATAACCACATCTGTCCAGGCTTCGCTAATTTTACTTGGTGTTACACTAATAATCCTGGATGATTTTTCAAACCACAAAGAGTTTTTTACGATCTTCCTGGAACCGATAAAAAATATGAGCGAGAGAACCATGCCCGCAAAGAATACATTTTTGAAATATTTCTTTGTGGCTAAAAACAGAACAAACAGGGATAATATTAAAATTATCTGCGGAAGCACCAAGTGGCTTGTAAATACAACGACATAGTGTTTTGGGTAGAACGATTTAAACATTGGTAACTTGTTGAAAATGTTAAAAAACGCTAATCCTAACAGTACTGTTGACAAGATGAAAAATACAAATTTTGCGACGGGTGATCTTTTCTTGGGAGCTACAAAAATAGGTTCAAACTTTATGTTGAGAATATTTTTAAAGAACTGCTTCGCGGATAAAGTATCTTTGTCTTTTCGTAACACTTCAAATATGTGTTGGAGAATAGCCGACAATAAAAATAAGTTCACCCATATGGCTGTTTTTTCGGTATAAATATTACTGTCTATTGTAAGTGATGCGGGAATTAGAATAAGAATCCCGATAGAAATAAATATAGACACCTTAAAAGATATTTTGAAACGAAGTGAGGCTAGAAACCAGAGAAGCATTGTTGCGATGTAGTTAATAAATATTTGCTTTTTTAAATAAAAAATATCGTAAAAAACCATCGACATTGTCAAGAGTGACAAAAATTGATAGCTTATCCCGACAGTACAAAGATAAACAATGTACAGTAAAGAAGGAAGAAAGTAAAAAATAGAATTTGAGATCACCTCTGATCCACTGAAAATATTGATAATTTTATTGAATATAAAATAACGCATGGTTTTGTTGTCATCAGTGAGCTCTCTTTTGGTAAACTGAGATCTAGCCATAAAAACTGGTGTTTGATAATCCACCAAAATACCATCCCCCGTTTCTCCATACAGAGATTTTATTTCAAATATATAGTATCTTCCTGCAGAGTCTTTTATAACCGGAAAGCCAAATGGAAAAAGCTTGTGGGGTTGAAACTGATCAGTTTTGTAGAGAGCCTCGTAGAACCACTTACTCTGACCCTCTTCTTTTACACGAAACAATAGAGTATCTCTACTGTCTCGGTTCATGTTGAAAAATCTGATAGAGATAATTCCTAGGTTTGGATACTTTGAATGAAATATACCAGTAACAGTATCCCCAGCCAACAATTCACCTGAAGTAGAGGCGGTTATGTTAGAAAAACTTCCTCTTATATTAAGGTTTAGAAGACCAGACTCTTCATTTTTTAAATAAAGTAAACGATTGTACAATCCGAATAAAACTAGCGTGATCAGAATAAGGAAATGAATAATGTTTTTTTTCACAGAGAATGGGTTTTGTAAAATTTATTTACTACGAAATAACAAATATATATTAAATATAATATGAATGTTATGACCGAAAATGTTAGCCCAAGTATAAAGTTTCGTTGCGGAAGATATTCGACGACTAGTTGAAATCTGTCTCCATTCAATTTATTTGGGTCAATGATCCAGGAGTTTGCATATCCGTTGATGCTTCGATGCGAGTCATCTAAAATTGGCTTTTGTCCCCAGGTTTCAAAAGTGTTGAGGTCTAGGAATGACGTCTTGTGATTACCTTCACCTATCTCACCGTTGAAGTAGGTTCTGTCCATTTTTGTTGTCCTGTCTACAGAGTTATCTAAAAAGATTTTCCAACCCTCGTGATAACTTTCTGAAAAAACCAAAACGAATGGATTAGTCGCCTCAGAAATACTCACTTTATACTTAGTGGGGTTTATTCGCTCAAAACTAATCTCTGGCATATCTGAGGAGTAGACATCGGTTGGAGAAATATTTTTTAATAAAATTAGATCGTTATCATCTTTTTCACTCTGTGGGTTTGTTTTTTTACTATAAGGAAACACTATTAAGTTTTTCCCTTGTCCAAGATTAATTTTCCCCCATTCAATGTACTTGTCATTTTCTGATTTTAAAGATGTCCCTCTATTTATTGATATTGTTTGAAATGTTTTTTCTCCCCTTGTCCCAATCTTTTTTATATTTATTGCTTTAAGCCCTGATAGATTGAATGTTGATCTGATACTGGTATTTATTTCATATTCTCCATCTTTGGGAATTTGAAACTCGTAGGTCCTAGTGTCTTCACCGGAAGAATTTATATCAGTTTGTGTTTTTACTCTTGATCCCTTGACGATAAAAACATTTGCTGTCTTGGATAATACCTCGTCTTCTCTTTCCGTACCTAGGAATATTCCTGGTCTATCTGAATTAGACTTTAAATCCAGGATTTGAGGTATAGTACTGATGTCGTCTGGTGAGTAGGTGATGTCGTCTGGAATGTAAAAATGTGGCAAAAAATTCTTATTCGAAAATATTTTGACGGACCCAAATTTTACAAAATCAAATTCTGAACCTACTTTTGTCAGATCCTTAATATTTTGTGCCTGGTTTTCTGGATAGAAAATATCGTCTCTCAAGATGACACTTTCGATATTCATTAGTCCAAGAAGTTTAAGAGAGGCAGTATCAACTTTTTTATCAAAAATAGCATCAAGCAGGGCGGCTATTTTAGAAGGTTTTCCCATACTGCTGTAGTACATATAGATAGTCCCAGGAGAGGGAGAGTACCCCCTGAAAGGGTCCTTTATTTCTCGAAAGTCACCAAAGAAAGGTGTTTTATCTATGATGCCAATATTGGTGCCGCTTGGAGGATAATAGACCTTTGAATCGGTAACTTTGGTGTATAAAAAGGATTCTGCCAGTGTGTAATCATACGGAAAAACATAATTTCTTAGTCTAACATCATATCCTCTTTGAGGTTCACCCCACAATTCACCATTTAAAAAAGGGGTGGCATTAATAATGATCAAGGCGACGAGTCCCCATGTCAAGATCTTGTATTTTTTGTTTTCTATCCTAAACATGAAGTTTATAAAATAACTAGCCAAAACAGTAAAAGCAAATGAGGTTAGTGCGGTGAACCTACCAGTATCTCTAATTATATTAGAGAACGGAATTTTTGACATCATTTGAGGGCTAATTGAATATAGTATAAACATGTAGGTAATTAAGATTGTCATTCCGAAACGAATATCCACTTGATTCTTTATTTTTATCATTATGGAAGCAAAAGCCAAAAAAGGAATCAAAAACGAAATAGACATCAGAGCTTTGGGGTAACTAATTTCATAGTGGTAGTTAAATAATCCCCCCCACCCCCTAAGTATGTTTACATAACTTAGACGAGATCTCATTCCAAGACTAACTGAATCTAATGCTAAGTCAGAGTTAATAACACCAGAGTCTCTATATATAAAGAGATTTGGTATCCAACTTGCATGTAGAGATAAAGCTATAACCATAACAATGACAGATGATTTAAAATATCTAACAAATGTAGTTCTGTCTTTTATAAGAGAAATCGACAGAGCAAGAAAAACCATTGGATACCACACCAAAGACTGACTCTGTAGAATTGCAATCGAAAACAAGAGGCCGGCTAACATGGAGTAGAATGTGTTGTTTTCTTCAATAGACTTGATAAAGCAAATAAGACAAATTGGCAAGATGACGCCTATGGAGAAAAGAACAAATAACCATCCCATAACAGTGTAATCAAAAAAAACTGGCATGGTAATTAGGATAAAACCACCTAAAACTGAACTTGTTTTGTTTAGCCTTAGATATCTTAGTAGAAGAAACATTGATAGCCCAGAAAGTGTAAAAACTAAAATGAGTAGGGTCTTGGATAGTAGTTCACCGTTCAAGCCAAGCACTAAAAATATCTTTGTTAATAGTATAAAGGGCATTTGAACGAAGAATGGATTTTTGACTCCAAAGAGGTTCATATCGTATGTCCATGTATAGAAGAGGTGCTCTATGTATCGCTCCATTTGCGGACTATTGTAAGGAAGCATCCAATCATGGCCGACTATGATTCCTTTAGAGAAAATAATCGTTCTAAAAAAGACGGTAGTTAGTATAAAGAAGAAAAGAAAAACCAATAGTACTTCTCTACTTTTTGTATATTTCTGCATATAAATCTCTGTAAAAAACTATCCCGATCCGGGGCAATTTCCCAAACCATGACATCATTTTAACTAAAATAGATGGACTTGTGTTAAAGACTTCTACCTTACCTTTGTAGTTTAGTCGGTTTAAGATATTCCTAAAATATTCAACTGACCACTTGAAGTAATGCTCGTCGTGAAAGATAGAACCAATATTTAATAATCTATAAATATAAACACCCAACCAGTCTGAATTATCAGTATAAATCTCGACCTGTTTTTTGCAAACACGGAAGTGTTCCTTAATCATTTCTACCGGATATAGGTTATGTTCTATAACATATGCACTGCGGACCATGTCAAACGAATTGTCTTTGAAGGGTAGTTGCTCGGCTGTTGCTAAAACAAAATTTTCCGGGAGTGGTGATGGGAAATACACATCGGTATTTACATCACCTTTGGCTACATCCCCACAACCAACATCCAACAAAGATCCTTTGGGGATAGGAGTAATCCTTCCTTCTCCAACCCCGAAACTGAGGATTTTAATCCAGCAGTTGGGAGACCATCCTCTAAAACCAGGTTTCCATTTTCCGATCATAGATTCTGATTTCTTACTTAGAGTTTTATTTGACCGGTATTGGTTCGTTGTCCATTCTCGTAACCCATCCGGCAAAAAATTTGGGGCTTTGTTTACCAGAGGATATTCTCTTTTGCACAAAGTACACACATATTTCTTTCCTTCACTGTTTTTTGACAGAAATAGTAATTTGTGGTGATCGTAAGGACAAACAAAACTTCTTCTTAACTCGATGCTGTTAATTTTGGTGGTTATTTTCATCCTTCATAATAGCATTTAGTAATCGCAAATCCTTCTTGGCAATATTATCCCAGTCAAATTGGGAGGAAAATGTTTGAGATTTTGAACTTAAGTCATTTCTTAGTTTAGGGTTGTCCAACAATCCGATGATTTTTTTTGCAACAAGACCGATATCCCCATTAGACACTCTGATCAGGCTCTCGGTGTGATAAATATTTTCATATATCGGCAAATCATAACTAATTGCCGGCAAGCCACAGCTCAAAGCTTCCATTAGACTGATTCCCCAGCTTTCATCGGCATTAACCTTAGAGAGATAAAGGAATAGCTTACTACTTTTCATGATTTCGTACTTGGTTGGATTTGGAGTGAAACCCAAGTACCGTACACTATTTTCAATATTTAGCTTCCGAAGTAATTGTTCTAGGTGACTTGTATGCTGTTTGAGACCTGTACCCATAATAACAAGTCTGGACTTGGGTTTTTGCCTCACTACTTCTTTCCAAACATACAATAGATCATCTACGCCCTTGTTGGGGCTAATTCTCCCCTGATATACAGCGTCTGATTTGAATTTTTGATTTTGTTTGGCACTGGCGATATTATTTATAAATAAGCCGTTTTTTGTAGAGGCTATTTTTTTTGAATCTATTCCTCGACTAATCAGCTCTTTCTTCAGTTCGGCGTTGACCGTGAGGATCTTATCGGAGAAACGATTGGCAATCTTGCCAACGATGAGTGATTCATAGTAGGTGAGGACATTAATGAGTTTATTGCCGCTTCTCATTTCCGGTGAAGGCACTACACTATCCATGATTAACACCCAATGTTTACATCTGTAAAAAAGTTTCAGAATTAACACAGGGAAAATATCTACAAAAAATGCTGAGTTTGAAATTGCAATATCGAAATCAGATTTGCGATCAAATAAGATGAATGGAGCAAAAATTATTCGTAACAGATAACTAAAGACAATCGACAGTGTTGATATAGCGACTTTATTGCTATAAGGTGATTTTAGAAGACGAATGTTATTAGGTGCTTTTTCAAAGATTTCTTTGAAAATATTACTAGCACTAAGTTCGGGAACCAACAAGGTGATTTTGTTGTTTTTCGATGCCCAGTACAACACTCGTCCGGCAATTTTGTCATAAGTATAGGGAACATTGTCACCCAAGTTTATATACAAAATTTTTCGAGGATTCATATTAGCGGGCGCAGATTACGAAGAGTTCTCTCCCAAAGAGTGATTGTCCCAGTATTTTTTCCAATACTGTTTCTGTCGATAGAAGGAGCTTTACAAAAAAACGATTGTTGCTCATGTGGTATAAGAAGTTGGGAAGTTTGCTAAAAGCGAGTACCTCAAAACCGGAAAAGCCGGTATCCGAAGTTACTTTTTTAAGCTCCAGAATATTGGAATAGATTATCGGAGAATTATTATCCGAAAACGTATCTCCGCTTAAGCCGGAAACCGAGAGTTTATTTGGCATAGTAAAGATAAAGACTCCTCCCGGATTTAGACTATCAAAAACTCTTTTAATCATTTTTTTCCAATTAGCGTTGTATTTTAAAACTCTTATAGAGGTAACCAGATCAAATTTAACTTTAAAAGGCAGGCCTTGTACCGATAAATCGCAAGTCTTTAGTTGGACAATTTTAAATTGATTCGTGAATTTGTTTTGACAAATCTTGACCATTTCTCCGGAAATATCAATACCATAAATTTTTGCTTTCGGAACGGATTTGTTGTTTAAAATCTCAAGAATGCGTCCATTCCCGATTCCAATATCTAGAATGTTCGTGGCCTTAAGTTTCCTTAACTCCTTTGAAATAAGTCCGGTTTCCTTTTTGGACATTATTTGCCGAGCGGTTGTTTTCCAAACATCAGAATACTTAATATTCCACTGGTCCCAATATTTTATATTGGATTCGGTACTATATGATTTCATAAACTAGTTATAAAGGTATCGTCAAAGTTATAAGTAACCCTTTTGCTAGCCCTGTTGAGAAGGGAAGCCGTTAGATTAATTGTATCCAGTAATTTTATAGTTAAACTACGGTCAAATATTATCGATTTTATAAACAAATTATTCAAAAAATAAAGTGAGTTTAGTATTAGAAAATCTTCCACAGTTCTATTTGTCTTGGTTGTTTGTTGATTTAGAGTATTCTCAAGTAAAATTAATTTGTCTAGCTTTAAGGGATGATAGGCTTGTGATTTTTTAGATATTAGGTGGAAAATATTACCTGAGATTTTTCTTCTTCTCCAAAAATTTTCTTTCGCAAGTGGACAGGTTGGATAAATTATAGATTTTTTCGTATCTAGAATAAGATAATCCTCGGCTAAGTACAACGCACCACCCGCTAACATCTTTTTTAAGAGAGTTGTTTTTCCGTTGAAACCTGGTGCACAGATCCCAATTACACTATTGTCTTTTTTAAAAGCGACGCCTCTCATGACTACATATTCGTTTAAGAATAAATCTAGATCTATGAGATTGGATAAATGTTCTCCCACGGTAAATATTCCCCCAAGGCTGATTGGCATTAGTAAGTAGTCGCGATTAAATGACAAAGTTTTTGTTGACTGATCGAATTTAAATGAAGGATGCCAGAAGAAAATATTTCTTGAAAAATACCAAGCCTCCCCCTTTTTAACATAATATTCACTCCTAAGATCATATTCTTCAGGGATACTTATATCATTCTCCACTTTTAGAGTGTAATGAAATTTAAGCTTATTTTTGGTTTTTGGAAAAAAATCAAAATTCTGACACATCACAAATCCATTCAGGCTCCTGAGTTCTGTATCTACCGACACTAGCCCGGGGATAATTGTTTTGTACATGAATTTATTGTTTGGAGGACCTTACGAAAATAGTAACAAGGCCATCATTTTTGTCTAAATATTCACTATCCTTTTGCCGGTTAATAAAGCTTTTAAAGGGCACCTCTGATCTAAAGATCCATTTAAAAATATATAGTAGGATGGTTCCGATTATTTCAAAAAAGCCGCCTCTACGCTCAACTTGCTCGACCCGAAATCCAGCTTTACGAAATAATTTTTCCAATCTTTGTTGACTGTAATGCCTGTGACCGAAATACCAGGCAGGATCCATAATTTTGGAGATCCATAAATCATAATCGGTGGACATGATGAACGAACCACCCTTTTTAAGGACGCGGTAAATTTCTTTTAAAGCCTGATCTTCCGTACCCACAGGAATATGCTCGATAACATCGAACATTACCACGAGATCGTAAGAAGAATCTTTTTCCGGAATTTTTAAAGCTGTGCCTCTTTTGAAAACTGCTTTGGGCACTTCCTTTTGTGCTTTGTAGAAAGATTCACCTTCCGGTTCAATACCGACCACCTTTTTAGCCCCGGCTTCAACAGCGAACTTTTCAAACCAGCCGAAGGAGCTACCGACATCCAGTATGGACAAACCTTTGATGTCACCACACCAGACAAAACTGAATTTATGTCGACCGGTAAGCCTTTCGGAAATGGAATTACTATATTTTTTCATTATAAAAAGTATTGCTAAGGAAAATGGTTCTGTTCATGATTTCGGCCTTTATGACGAAACCTTGTTTGACGATTTGTTTTTTGAAGTTGCTGTAATTATTGACTTTGTCTAGATTGTGTAGCTCCACAAAAATTGATTTTACATGTTTTTTAATGAAGCCAATGGTTGAGCTGAAAACCCCATATTCACTACCTTCGATATCCATCTTTAGAAGGTCGATAGACTCGATTTTGTTTTTCTTACAAAATTCCATCAGTGAAACAGTCTTTACTTTTTCCGAATTTGAAGTTGTTCTTTTGTTTTTGATATCCTCAATGAAACCTCCATCATAGTGGTAGCTGTTAAAATTTAGTCTAGCTGATCCGGATTCTCCCGCCAAAGCTAGCTTGAAGGGTTTTATACTCCACCCCGAGTGATTTATTTTTATATTCTTCAATAAGTATGTATAGTTTTTTGAGTTTGGTTCAAAAGCATAGATTGACGGTTTGTTGAGCCTTAACTTCCGGTAAATAAAAAGGGCAGTTTCACCAATATTTGCGCCAACATCAAAAATTACCGGTCTATAGTTAGCCGGAAAAAAGTTGCTGGGGTACTCCGAATCAGCGTTATTTATGATTATTTCCGATACATCTGTAGTTCCTGCTCTCGCAGCAAAGGAGTTACCATTCCAGAGTCGATAGACCACATCTCCTTTAACCAGACCTAAATAATCTATCAGCAATCGATGAATATTTCTAATTGATCTTACAGCTAAAAGGATTTTATTGAACATTAGGCATACCTTTCCATTATTGGGCTACGTCTAAGGATAATGATACGAAAGGCTTCTTGCCAAATAGTGAAGGCGGAAACAAATGTAATTAACGGATGGTACATCCATTCTTTATCACCGTCTTTAATATACATAAACAGTGCACGCAATACAGGAAGGACAATACTGACTCCATAAAAAGGATAGAAATACATCCGGATCTTTCTTGCTAAAGAAATATATTGTTTCCTTCCTTTAAGACCAAATTTGTCTTTGTACATACCGAAGGTTTCTCTTCTATCCAGCTGATAATCGATCGCCCAGCGGTGTTTACTGATGAATTGTTTGAGTCCTCCGTCCAAAGTTTCGTGGTAATTACTGGCCCCGGGGACATAAGCAAATTGTTTTTTCAGTCTAATCATATCAATGACCGCCATAATGCCACAATAATAAGTGCTCTTGGCACGTTTATAAGCGCTTTTTCTAAGCATAAAGCCTTGCTCGAATTCAAGGATGGGGTGGTTTTTAAGCTGGAAGTCGTAGACCACCCACCCCTTACCCTTTTTGAGAGTTTTGTACACCTTCCCAAAAGTTAGAGGATTGTTGGCATAACCATAGACAAAATGATTTCCGGGATCGGTAAAGCGGTTAACATATTGGGTCATCCAGCTATCAGTATCTTTATTGTCGAGATGGGGATAGGCTGCGGCAATTTCCGGATCATTCATGAATGGTTTTAACATCCTTCTTATCCAGTCTTTTTGAACTAGTTGATTATCGTGCCCCATAAAGACGACAAACTCGCCTTTGGCGGTCTCACCTCCAACAGCAAAACCAGGATCTCCTAAAATATATTTATTCTTAATAAAACGGACCTTATATTTTTTTGCTAACTCGGCCGTATTATCAGTAGATCCTCCATCTGCCCACAGAATTTCGATTTTTTCCTTTGGGTAGTCTTGCATGAGGATTGATTTGAGATTGTCCCCAATATATCGGGAACTGTTGAAAGTTGGGGTAACAAACGACACTAACGGAAGAGTCTTGATCTTAGGATGTTTAGTCTTAGTCATAAGTAGTTATTGTACTACCCGACTTCTGTGATATGCTACTGATTATATTAAATTTTTATTTTTATGAATAAGATATTTAAGCCAAAGAAGTTTATTGTCTTTGGATCTCCACTGATAGAGAAGGAGGAAATAAGGGAAGTGGTTGCGACAATGAAAAGTAGCTGGCTCGGGACTGGCCCAAGAGTGGCTAAATTTGAAGAAGATTTTAGACAATACGAAAATGCCGAATATGCGATGGGGGTGAACTCTTGCACAGCTGCTTTGCACTTAAGTTTGTTGGCCTGTGGCATCGGTAAGGGGGATGAAGTCATTACTACCCCTATGACTTTTTGTGCAACCGTAAATACAATCATTCATGCAGGAGCAATTCCAATATTGGCAGATATTAACCCACAGACATATAACATTGATCCTGATGAAATTAGAAAAAAAATCACAAAAAAGACAAAAGCAATCATCCCTGTACACTTTGCCGGTCGAGCTTGTGAAATGGACGAAATACTATCCATAGCTTCAAAACACAATCTTCATATAATTGAAGATTGCGCTCACGCAATTGAGACTGAATATCATAGCAAGAAAGCTGGGACATTTGGGAGGTTTGGATGTTTTAGTTTTTATTCTACAAAGAATGTGGTTACGGGAGAAGGTGGAATGGTGTTAGCTAAAAACGCAGAAGACGCAAGCAAAATTAAAATTTTGGGTTTGCATGGAATGTCGAAAGATGCATGGAAGAGATTTGGTGATGCGGGTTTTAAACATTATCAGGTGGTGGAGTGTGGATACAAATATAATATGATGGATCTTCAGGCTGCGATAGGGATTCATCAATTGAAAAGAGTCGCTCAAAATTGGCTGAAACGAGAAAAAATCTGGAAAAGATACAATCAGGCTTTAAAAGAATTACCCCTAGGGATACCTGCGGATATAGAAAAAGATACGAGACATGCATACCATCTCTATACCATCTTAATTGATAAGGAAAAAACCTCAATAAGCAGAGATGATTTCCTGGATGAAATGACGAAGAGGGGTATTGGCGTGGGTGTCCATTATATGAGTATCCCTGAACATGAATATTACCAAAAAACATATGGATGGAAGCCAGAAAGTTATCCAAATGCCATGAAAGTGGGACGGCAGACAGTAAGTATTCCCATTTCCCCTAAACTCACAGATAACGAGGTCGAATACATCATAAAATCGATAAAGGAGATTGTTGATGATGCGATGGTTGAAAAGAAATAGATGTAAAATGACGTCCTCCCCGCACAGCAAGCTTTCAGCTTGGCGTTGTACGGGGTTTCCTTTTGGCCTGCCTCGACCAGCGATGCAGGCCTTCTTCTCATGAGA
>LCKO01000002.1 GCA_001001485.1 Candidatus Collierbacteria bacterium GW2011_GWB2_45_17 | reverse complement strand
CCCATTTCATCTCCGACCAAAATATGAATGGGAGTATTGCCAGCGGCTCGTCCAAAGATGTCCATCAGACTTTGATGCTGGTCGAGTAAATAAAAGATTTCTTTGGTAATGTCTAGATCTTCGAACTCCACTGAGTTAAAAATATTAGCGTAACCGGAATGGAAACTAAGTCCTTCATCGGTAGCGGCGATACAAAGAGCTTTGGTTCTTTCGGCCAGGACTTTGGTGGCTTCGTGTAATAGATCGTCGCGATTAAACCGATGGTCCCAAACGCGGGACTTAACATTGACTTCCTCAGCGACACTGAGCTCTTTTTCTTTCATGAGGTCGTTGACGTAAAACTTAATAGCCATTGGAGTGGGAACACGACCGGAGGAGGAGTGAGGTTGAGAAAGAAAACCTTTTTCTTCTAGAGTAGCCATCTCGTTTCGCAAGGTAGCCGGAGAAACTCCAAGGCGATATTTATTTTCTAAAGCCACGGAACCCACGGGTTCGGCGGTGGCAGTAAATTCTTCGACGATAGTCTTGATTATTTGGATCTGACGCTCGGTTAAGTCCATATTAGCAGTATAATAGCATGAGTGATAATGAGTCGTCAAGTCGGTCGTGGTAAAGTTAATTAATGGCGACAAAAAAAGATATAACAAGAGGGTTGACACCCTTGATTGTTGGGCTTTTGATAATTATCGTCGTAGTCGTGGCGGTTCCGTCGGCACTTCAGTTAGTGGGCAAGGCTTCAGGAATAACCTCTAACCTGGTATTTAACTATGAAGGGGTATTGGGAAAAATGCCTCAACCTTGGAGAAATCTTGGTCAGGGAGGAGAAGAGCCAAAAGAAATGCTGGCTCCGGTAGTGGATGCTGTCAAAGCACTGAGACCGGAATATATTAGGCTGGATCATATTTATGATGCCTTTAACGTAGTGTCACGCGCCGAAGGAGGGCTGGCTTTTAACTGGACCGGACTGGACAGCGCAGTAGATACCATTCTGGCGACAGGAGCCAAACCATTTTTATCCCTTTCGTATATGCCGGCGGCTATCGGAGTGGGAGACATGATCTCGGCGGCCAAGGACTGGGGTGAGTGGGGGCAGGTGGTGCAGGCAACGATCGAACATTATAGCGGCAGAAGCCAAAAAAATATTGACGGGGTAATTTATGAAGTCTGGAACGAGCCGGATTTGTTTGGAGGTTTCAAGACTTATGGGGACAAAAATTATTTGGATATGTATAACGCGTCTGCTAGGGCGGCGGCTAGGGTCCGGGGAACAAATTTGTTTGAAATCGGCGGACCGGCAACCACTGGTCTGTATCAAAACTGGCTGGAGAGACTGATCAAGTATGCCGACGCGAATAATCTGAGAATGGATTTTGTCAGCTGGCATAGATACTCTTATGATCTGGAACAGTACGAGAAAGACGCTAAACAAGCCAGAAAGTGGGCCGAAAATATTCCGGCGCTGGTTAACCTAAAGTTTTATGTCACCGAATGGGGACATGATAGCGAGATAGATAAAGGATATGACGGCAAGTTTGGGGCGATTCACACTTTAGCCGGAGCCAGAGCCATGATGGGAGCTATTGATAGAGCCTTTCTGTTTGAAGTTAAGGATGGCCCCGGGGTAGAAAAGTACTGGGGCAGATGGGGACTACTAACCCACGAGAAGTTTGGACCTCCGGAAAAGAAACCTCGATACTACGCCTTACAGTTTCTTAATGGACTTGGACCCTACAGATTAAGTGTGGCCGGAGAAGGATCGTGGGTAAAGAGTATCGCTTCGACGGATGATAGTGGAAATATGAAAATAATGATCGTCAACTACGACTCCAAGGGATCTCACAGTGAAGCGGTACCGATGACTTTCGAGAATTTGCCCAAGGGAAACTTTAAGATCACCAGAACTGATTTTATGGGCAGTAGCCGAACTCTCAATGTAGCGACAACTTCGGCAACCTGGAAGACGTCCGAATTTTTCTCTCCCAATACCGCGGCAATGTTTACAGTGGAGTTCTAATCCACCAAAGGCGGATTGACTACAAAAAACACCCCGGTGAAGGGGTGTTGAGGTCGTTACTTTTGGAGGTGATTAAACCATTCGATTGCGGACATATTAAATATTTTTGCCACTCTATTGGTGTCGTATTTTAGATTAAAACGGCGAATAAAACCCTTGAGCAGATCACGATCGAAACCTTTGTCGGCATATGTCATCATATCTAGATGGCAGAAATAGCGCATAAAATCGTCATATTCGTGAGAATAGCGGAAATGGCCATCGCAACAAAGGTGACCTTTCCAAAGGTCTGGGTCGCAATTTTCTGTTTTTTCCCAAGCGAGTGTTTCCTTGCGGTATTCATTCCAGCTCAGAAATCGATCAAAAAGCAACTGGGGGGTAAGAACTTCTGCCGGTTGAAGGGCATGAGGGTTTAAGTATGAGCCGAGCATCGAGCCTCCTTGTAAAAGATCGAGGATTACCACGATATTTTAGCATGATCTGCGAGGACTCTCCTCGCAGGCAAAAAACACGGTGAGGGGTGTTGAGTCTTAATAGCCAAAAATGGCGACGATCATTATGTTAGCTTTATCAAATGAACCGTTACAGGCGGTTAACAATCGATTGGCCTTCTCGAGGTATCTCTTAAGAGGCCAATAGTCGTCTTCGTAGTATTTGGGGTCGCTCCAGGGATTATCAACGCATTTCCAGGCGTATTTCCAGGAGCAGGCTCCACCTATGTCTTTATGACAAATTCTGTCGTGCAACATTTCGGCAAGCTTTTGGGTATTGGTCAGTTCGGTATTAGGCATGAAAGCCTCCTTGTAAAAGATCAGGTTTGAGAAGTTATGGGGTATTATACCAGAGGATGGATTCCGGATCAAGCCCGGAATGACAAAAAACACCCCGGTTAAGAGGTGTTTTGATTGGGTTTTACTGAACTTGGTCAACGTCTTCGCCAAACACAAGACGTAAGGCTTCATTGACTTTTTCCCAGTCACCCTCGCATCTCGTCAGCATTCCCTCTGCTTCATTTCTGTATTGTTTGACCTCGAAATTATTGAGATCGTTCCATACGCTTGAGTCGCGGCTATAGTAAAGCGAACAATTTTCATTGAACTTGTGCTTACACATCAGTTCGTGCAGGATATTGGCGAGATAAAGTGTTTTGTTCATGTACTACTCCTCCGGAGGGGATAAGGAATGCAATAGGCCGAATATAGCACAAATCAGGCTAAAAGTCAAGTTATAGGGTATATTGACTAGGATTTGGCGATGGCGAGAAAGGCTTCTTGGGGAACGGAGACACGGCCAAATTGCTTCATGCGGGCCTTGCCTTTTTTTTGCTTACTGAGAAGCTTCAGATTCCGAGTAAAGTCGCCGCCATGGAGCTTGGCGTCGACATCTTTACGGTAAGCCTTGATAGTTTCTCGAGCGATGATCTGGCCACCAATAGCCACCTGAATAGGGATCTCAAACTGCTGACGAGGAATAGCTTCTTTAAGTTTTTCGGAAATTCTTTTGCCTTTGTAGTAAGCTTTTTCTTTCACCGTTATAACACTCATGGGGGTGAAGAGTTCGTGATTGAGGAGGACATCAAGTTTAACTAATTCGGCCTCCTGCCAACCGGAAAGTTCGTAGTCCATGGAAGCAAAGCCTTGAGAAACACTTTTGAGGCTGTCATGAAGAGTGGTGATAACTTCGATTAGGGGTAGGAAATAATCGATCTCGACTAACTCATCAAGGTAGGAAACGTTGACCAGACTGCCTCGCAGATCCTGACAGAGTTCCATGACGGCACCGACGTAGGGTGAGGTCACCACGATGTTGACCGCGGCCATGGGTTCGTAACTCTTGGTAATTACAGCCGGATCTGGAAAGTCGGTCGGAGAACTAAAACATTTTTCTTCACCGGAACGGAGCTGAACTTTGTACTCTACCGAAGGAGAAACGGAGATGACCGGCAGACCAAACTCTCTTTCCAGTCGCTCACCCACCACCTCGGCGTGAAGCATCCCCAGGAAACCCACCTTGACACCTTGGCCGAGAATGGGAGAGTTGATGCCTTGAGTGGTGAGGGAAGAATCATTAAGTTTTAATTTTTCCAAAGCATCGACCAGATCCCGGTACTGTGAACCCTCGGCCGGGTAGAGATCCAAAAAAACGTTGGGGTGAATTTTTCGGAAGCCGGGTATGGGGCTGACCTGTTTTATCTGGGTGGAAAGACAGAGGGTGTCCCCGACCAAAACTCGGCGAATATCTTTCAAGCCGGTGATGATATAGCCGACATTACCGGAGGCAATGATCTTTTTTTCGGTTCTTCCGGGCGAAAAAATGCCAATTTCGGAAGCAGTCAGCGACTGGCCGGAGTTTAGAAACTCCAGTTTATCGCCATGATGAAGGTCTCCGGAAACGATTTTGACAAAGGCAATGACTCCCAGATGGATATCGAAGGTGGAGTTGAAGACGAGGGCCTGGAAGGGGTGGGTGGAGTGAGATTGCCACGTCGGTGTACCTCCTCGCAATGACGGACTAGGGAGGTCGGAGATGATGTGGTCTAATAGATTTTTGACTCCCTCTCCGGTTTTGGCGGAAACCAGAAATGGTTCGATATCGATATTTAAAAGTTGTTTTAACTGACGAATAGCGGCAGAGGTGTTGGCTAGGGGGGCGTCGATTTTGTTGACGACCGGAATAATGGTAAGGCCAAGATTCTTGGCTAGACGGAGATTGGCGACAGTTTGAGCCTGAACCCCTTTGGTGGCATCTACTAGTAGTAGGGCGCCTTCGCAGGCCTGGAGAGCACGCTCAACTTCATAATTAAAATCTACATGGCCTGGAGTATCAATGAGATTGAGAGTATAACCCTTGTGGCTCATGGCTACTGGGGCTAGTTTGATGGTGATTCCCCGTTCGCGCTCGATAGGGTTGCTATCCAGAAGTTGGGGGGTTATTTTGTCCGCCTGAACAGTACCGGTGATTTCCAACATACGATCTGCCAAAGTAGATTTGCCGGCATCAATATGAGCAATAATAGAGAAGTTTCGAGTTGAGTTGGACATACTTAGTTACTAGTGGGAGTGGTCTCAAGGACTTCGTCACTACTCGCCAGTATTTTACGCCAGTTACCAACCTTTTTCACGATATTAACGACATCCTGTAGTTCTTCAATTTCAAACAGCCAACAGAAAAAGAGATAAACACTGAAACCTACAGAGCCGACTATTAAGGTAAGGATGATAAGTGGAACGGTTCTGGTGGTGTCGAAGATTAGTTGATCAAGAAGGCGTAGAGGGAGCCAGAGAGAAACGCCGGTAAGAAGGCTGACAATAAACATTTTTATCATTCTGACGGAGATGCCCAGAGAGCCGACTTTCCGGCGGACGGCCCAGTAAGAGAGAACAAAGTCGAGTAAATTACCTAGGGTCAAAGCCAGGGTAATACCGGCCACATTTTTTTCGGTGATCAGACCAAGAAAATAAGCCAAGCTAACAAAAACAACCATGGTAATAAAGCCTATGATCAAAGGTGTCTTGGTATCTTTCAAGGCGTGAAGGGCGCGGGTAAGAGTGTTGGTGACTGCTTGTGGAGCAATAGACAAACTAAAGAAGGCCAGAGCTTTACCGGTGAGTAGAGTGGCTTCCCAGGGAAAGTTTTTGGCTCCAAAAGCCAGACGGACGAGGGGTATGCGAAGAACTAGAATGATGACACTGGCAGGGAGAGCAAAAAAGAAAATTTGTAAAATAGACTTTGATAAAGTGGACTTGAACCGAGTTTTGTCTTCGATCAGGGCTTCTTTCGCTAGAGAAGGAAAAGAGGCTTGGCTTAGAGAAACTCCAAAAAGCAAAATTGGGAGGACGTAAAGTTGGCGGGCAAAATTGAAGATCGAAAGAGATCCGGCGGCCATGAGAGAACTAAGATTGACCGCCACCCAACGCTCTATTTGGTCTAAGCCAAGGGCCAAAGCTCTGGGAGGCATCAGATGAATCATGGACAGAACTCCGGGGTGTTTTGGTTGCCAATTAATTTTTGGCCAAAAACCGACGGAGCGGGCAGTAGGTAACTGGATGGCCATATGAAGCAGAGCCCCCAGAACAACGCCTATGGCGGCCGAGTAAATTCCAAAACGAGACGAAAGGAAGAAAATACCGGAAATGGTGCCCAGATTGTAGAAAAGAGGAGCCAGGGCGGGGATTAAAAAACGTCGCTGGGACTGGAGCACTCCGGTAAGGAAAGCGGAGACGGCAAAAAGAATCTGAGCTACCGACATAAATCTGATGAGATTTGCCATTAAGTCGAGTTTTTCGGGAGGAAAATGAGCCAAAAGGCCGGCTAATGGCCGAGCAAAAATAGCAATGACGATGGAAAGGATAACTAAGAAGAAACCAACTGAAGTCAGGGCGGCGTTGGCCAAGTCATGAGCTTCTTCGGCGGATTTTTCAAAATATTCTTGATAAACGGGAATAAAAGCGGCGGAAACGGCGCCGACGACAAGAAGCTGGAAAACCGTGTCGGGGATGACAAAGGCGGCAAAATAAACGTCAAGGTCGGCTTCCAGGCCGCCAAAAAAACGGGCGGCCAAAAGGTGATTGCGGATGAGCCCCAAAATAGCTGAACCGAGATAAGAAATACCGATGATAGCCGCGGCAGAAAGAATGCTACTGCTTTTACGATTGAAAAACTCTTGAGAGCTGGAAATAATCCTGTTTACCACCTATCAATTTTAATTCAAGAGACACACTTGTGCCAGAGGCGAATGGGCGTGTTAAAATAAGGCCATGCCTATAACTAAATCAGCCATCAAAAAATTCAGAGCCGACAAGAAGAAGGCTATTTTTAATAAAGCCACCAGAACCAAAGCGAAGTCGGCGATCGAGACCTTTAAAGGTTTGCTGACACTGGAGTCTCTCGGTAAGGCTTTTTCCGCGGTAGACCGAGCGGCAAAAAAAGGTGTTATCAAAAAGGGCAAGGCAGATAGGATCAAGGCGCGGTTGTCGAAGAAGGTTAAGTAAAGGTTTCTTTGTGTTTGAGAGATCCATTTGATAAACTGAAAGTGTGGCTACTCAGCAAGGTGTTTTTCAGATCAATTTAATACCGAAAGATAGTTTTGAGTTTTCCGGTTTGGGAAAGTTTTTGTCGTGGGCGACGACGACCGGAAGAGTTTTGGTGGTTCTGACCGAGTTTGTGGTGTTACTCGCTTTCGGATCAAGATTTTACTTTGATAAAAAAATCAATGACTTGTCAGAAGAGGTGGACCAGAAACAGGTTCAGATTGAGTCATTTGCCGAAACGGAAAAACAAATGAGGAAGATTTTGGCCAAGCAAGCCCCCATAAGCAACTACTTGGCGGAGAACATTTCTTTTGGTGGACGATACGATAGCCTTTCCAAGCTGATTCCTTCCGGAGTTCACCTAGAGAAGCTGACTATCGACGATAGCGGTGTCGGAATGGCCGGTGAATCGGTGTCGGAGCTGGGATTTGCCCAGCTACTGAGAAGTTTGAAGAAAATGGAGGGGATTGCCAATCTTTCAATGAAAGACACCAATTTCGACCAAACTTCGGGGGCGGTAAAATTTAATATTCAGGCAACTTTTAAATAATGGCCTTAATTAACAACGAAAAGTACTCGCTCTACTATCAACAAATTAGTTTAATTTACCAAAGACCAGAGGTAAAAGCTTCGCTGGAGATAGTTCTTTCAGTATTTATGGTGACCGGATTGATATTTTTCGCTATCAGACCGACAGTAACCAATATAGCCGCGCTGCAAAAAAGAATTGAGGATCTCAACTCATTTAATAAAAAGGCGGACTTGAAGATTGCCCAAGTTTTTGACTCACAAAACCAGCTCAGTGTCTTTCAAGACAAACTGAAACTTTTTGACGAAGCGGTGCCGGATAAATTTTCATATCAAGGAATGGCCGGGAGAATCGAAGTGTTGGCCAGAAAAAGTGGACTAACTATACAAACCATTAGTATGCCCGGTATAAGGCTGTTTGGAACCGGAAAGGGTAATGGGGGGTGGGCTTCAAAGCTCCTGACCAAGAGCGCTTCGAACATTGTTAGATCCAGCGTGTCATTTGCGGTGTCAGGAGATCCAAAAAAGGTAAGAGAGTTTCTGGGGAATTTAGAAAACCTGGACAGAGCAACCTTGCTGGAAAGTATTGTGATGACGACAGAAACGGGTCAGGCAGGTAAGACATCGAGTATCAAAGCGACCGGACAAGTATCCTTTTATTTCTACTTAGAAAATGAAACCTAGAAAGACACTGTCGATTTATGTATTATTAATAGGAGTGATGGGACTATCTATTGTGGGAGGAGTTTTGGCGTTCCAGATTTTTTCTGCCTCTGTCAAAAGTCAACTGACAGCAGCTCAGAAAGAAGCGGTAAAGCCGATAGATGGAACTATTGTTCAAACGGTGGTGGATAATTTAGTAAAAAGAGATGTTATTACCGAGGCGGAACTTGGATCGGTTTTGATCCCCACGCCAACAGTGGAACAGTTAGGCGGGCAGGCCACGCCGTCGGCGGTACCATCAGACGCACCAATACAATAATATGGCAAAATCAGGATTAATGAACAAACGAATTCCGACTTTATTGGGTATCTTGATACTTATCGGAGGCTTGGTGGCCGGCGTAATTTTGGTAAATATGAGACAGGGTTTGGGAACCAAGGCCGGTCCAACCGAAAGTCCGAAAAATGTGAAGGTTTCCAACTTGGGTTCGACAACCTTTAGCGCCAGTTGGACGACCGATGTGCCACTGACCGGACTAATAAAGTATTCCGAAGATCCGGCGAAAATTAATACTCCGGCGGGAGATGTACGAGACCAAATTTCCGGAACATCACAGGGTTACACCAACCATTTGGTAAACGTGACCGGTTTGGGAGCGAATAAAACTTATTACTTTTTAATCGTGTCCGGATCGGCAAGTTATAACGACAACAGCAAACCATTTCAAGTAAGAACACCGGCTCAGGTAATTTCTCCTCCGGAAGAGGTGATTTTTGGTAAAGTGGTCGGTGCCAGTGGTGAGGCGGTGAACGGGGCAATCGTATTCGTGGAAGCCGAAGGAGGTGAATCTTTGGCGACGATGACGAAAACAGATGGAACTTGGAGACTTAACCTGGCCAACGCGCGCGACAAAAGCGGTAAGGTCTTGACCTATGATCCCCAAACCACCTTGCTCTCTATCTTTGTCCAGGCTGGTAGCGCCGGTACGGCTACAGCCATCACGGATACCAGCAAGCGCTCGCCGGTGCCGGACATCATTTTAGGGAAAAATCAGAGCTTTATCGAGGCCGGTTCCCTCGTTTCCGGTCTCGTCGTCTCCGATTCCGGATCGGTTACAGGGGCCGGTTTTCAGCTGGTAGAGGCTCAACTGTCTTTATCGGAACAGTTGGAAGCAACCAGTGCGGTAAAAATCTTAAATCCGGCCGTAAACGGAGAAATCATTGCGACGGACTTGCCGGAGTTTAGAGGTAAGGCTCCGACCGGATCGACGGTGAAACTAACCGTGGATACTCCGAATCAATTGACTCAAGTGGTAACGGCGAATATCGATGGCAACTGGACTTGGACACCGCCACAAAAACTCGGTCAGGGCGGTCATGTGTTAACGGCCGAGTTTACCGATGGGGCCAACAAACTGCAAACAATTACCAGAACATTTACCGTCCTGGCCGGCAGTGGACTGCCCGCCTTCACGGCTACTCCATCGGCAACCATATCCCTAACCCCCACACCCACGTCAGCAACCACCATGCCACCAACGACTTCCGAAGAATTGGAGGATGCCGGTGGTTTGATGACTTCTTTGATACTGGCAATGCTAGGTATTGGTCTGCTGGTTTTCGGAAAGGTGACTAAAAAGAGGCTGGGTGAAAACCGAGACTAGACAGAACTTGACAAATAGTGATACTTTTTGTAAAGTATGGTTAACATATGGTATACAAACGTAAAATATATCAAGACCTTTTATCTCATACCCGATCCCCTTTGGTAACGGTCCTTACAGGGATGAGGCGAACCGGAAAAACCACCCTGGTCATTCAACTCTTGGAGGATATCCCAAATAGAAATTCTTTATACCTTGACCTTCAACGTCCAGATAATAGAGAGCTCTTCCATCAAAAAAATTACGATGGAATTTACGAGGCTTTTGTCAAAAGAGGACTATCCAAGGATCAAGACATGGTGGTTGCCCTAGATGAGATCCAGCTGGCACCAGATAGTCCTGGTGTCATTAAATATCTTTCTGACCACAAAAAAATTAAGTTCATAGTCACAGGGTCTAGTTCTTATTATCTAAAAAATCTATTTACAGAATCTCTGGCCGGAAGGAAAAAAGTATTCGAACTGTTTCCTTTGGACTTCGGAGAGTTTTTGACATTCAAAGGCATAAACCACGCTAATACCGCCTGGAGAGAGAAAACGTTTGATAAAAATGAATACAATCGGCTGACATCTTATTACGAAGAATTCATCCGTTTTGGAGGCTTTCCCCAGGTTGTTCTAGCAGAGTCGGAAGAAACCAAGAAAGATATCCTACTCGACATCATGTCTTCGTATATAAATATAGACATTCGCTCGTTGGCAGATTTTTCCGACGAAAGGAACCTCTTTTCACTGGCCAAATTATTAGCCAACAGAGTGGGAAGCCGAACAGAGTACAACACCATCTCTAAGCTAACGGGGATATCCAGACCGACCGTAACCAATTACATCACTTTTTTCGAAAAAACTTATCTCATCCATACAGTGCCTGTTTTTACTAAAAATTCAAGTAGAGAAATCGTCAAGTCGAGAAAATTATATTTCTGTGATACAGGACTTGCCAATACACTGACTGATATTTCCAGTGGATCGCAGTTTGAAAACACGCTCTACAATCAACTGTCAAAACATGGATCTATACAGTACTATGCTTTGAAGAGTGGAAATGAAATAGACTTCGTCTTAGATGGAAAAATAGCCATAGAAGCTAAAGAGACTCCTACAGATGGTGATTTGGCAACTTTATCTCGACTGTCAGCCACTGCGGGTATTAAAGATTTCAGACTGGTGTCTCGTCATCCATCACCACGGTTTGAAGATTATTTTTGGGGAGGATCTATCACCTGACAACTACAAAAAGGACTGCTTGTTGACAGTGATTAAACAAATAGTATAGTTAAATACAGATGGACGATCAAAATAATTTAGCGCCCGTAACTCCGGTGGTTCTTCCATTGACTCCTCCAATGCCAGAGGGACTAAACCCTGTTGTTCCACCCATCGCCCCGATTCAACCTTTGCCCGTAACAGCTCCACCAGCCCCGAGTGCTCCCCCGGAACCCGAATGGCCAGGGTCAAAACCAAAAAGTAAAATGCCTCAGATACTGGGTGGTATCGCCGCGATTATTCTAGTCGTCGGAGTGGCCACGGCGGCTTATTTTGTGTCAAATAGGATTTCGGGCAGGCAGGCAGTGGCCCCGACCGCGCCGGAAAGCGAACCCCTGGCATGGAAATGTTTTGATGGCGCGACTAGGTGTAGTAATAATCGGCGGCAAACTTGTGAAAATGGATCATGGGTGGACGAAGGCGATGCTTGCGTTTCGCCCACAATACCGACGAAGCCGCCGATAACACCGACGAAGACGCCGACTGAAGGAGGTAAGTGTGAATATTGTTCTAGTAATAAATGTGTTCGTTGTACCGGTGATAGATTATCAGTGGGAGAGTGTTCTTCAGATTCGGAATGTGGTACTACGCCGACGACGGCTGCCTGCGAGAAGACGAAAGTTTGTGCCGATGGTACCATGATATGTCCTAAACAATCCTGCCCCACCGTCGTGCCGACGACAAAGCCGACGAAGAAGCCTGGTGGAGGATCTTGTAAGGAGCAGTGTCCGGGTAGTGATGGGGTGCTGAGAAGCTGTACTCCACCTGAAGATGATGGATCTAGCAGAGATAGTAATTGTGATACGGCCGGGAGAGTGGAGAGCTGTGGAAATAAGCCATACTGCTGTCCCTCGGCCGGAGGAGCCTGGACGACCGATATGAAGAAGTGTGGTGGAGGAGCTTGTAAAATAACCCCACCAAAAGGTCTAAAAATTACCAATATTACCGGAACGAGTGCGACTCTTTCGTGGACACCGGGAACCGGTGGTAATTATATAAAATTATGGGTAAGTTCCAATCCAAAAGGAAACCCAACTGACGATTGTGGCAGACTTCCGTCTCGAAAGACTGATGCTGTGTGTGTGGCAAATGAAAACACCGATTATTACCTTAAGGCGGTTCCGAGTACTTATAAGGTAACGGGGATGAAGCCAAACACAAAATACTATTGGAGACTGATAATGTGGAAACAATCTGGGTGTGATCAGGAAGCACCAACAGTGTCTTTTACAACAACAGCAATAACACCGACACTTACTCCGACACCGGGAGTTGGAGCGTGTATGGAAGTGGCCTTGTATGCCAAAATTTGTCAACCGGGTACTCCGGGTGGAGTGACTTGTCTGGCGGAGGGATATCAAACGACCCCAATGACCGCGGCTCAGAGAGCCAAATTACACGTTGGTGACAAGATTCGAATTGCCATCACCGGTAACAAAGCAAACTTGAAAGCTAGATTTAGAGTTTTTATAGACGGTGTAGTGGAAACTCCCGTGTGGAAACTGGGCCAAGGATATTCAGGAGCCGATAAGAAAACAATGTGGTATAGCGACTACGAAATTAAGAAATCGGGTAGTTATAAGTTTGAGGGACAGGTTACAACCGAACCATAGACAAAATGAAAAAAAACAAAGCCATACTATCGATTTTCTTAATTCTAGTCATATTACTGATTGGGGTGGCGACGATATTTATCTCATCCAAGGTAAGTCAAGAACAGGCGATAGCCCCTACAGCACCGGAAAGCGAGCCGCAGGCGGCTGAGGTCAAATGGGTTGGGTCGGCGGCGTGTACTGTGACCGCCACCAGTTTGTGTGTCGCTTCCGACGTAATTACTTGCAATCCGGACTGTCCGACGGCGTGCGGAACTGCGGCTTCGACGATTTCGACATGTAAAAACTCCTGCGGAATAGCGACGACCAAAGCCTGTCCGGCAACTTCGGCTTGTGCAGACATCACCATTGTAAAGAAAGCTTTTAAAAATGAGAGCACAAACAAAGCAGGATCATATGATCTAAAAACTGAAATTAGCTCCGCAACTCCGGGGCAAACAATCGTGTACGCCATATATTTGAAGAATACTACCTCGGTGGCAGTTACCAAAGGTGTTTATATCAAAGACTCCGTCGAGAAGGATGTTAATTTCTTGACATTCTTAGACACCACCTCAGCTTGTAGATATGTTCAGAATACCGATACCATGGGAACTGTAATTTGTGACGATATCAAGCTGAACCCGGGACAAGAGAAAGTCTTTGCTTTTAGGGTGAAGGCAAGTGATGATGCAGTAGTCGGTAAAAAAATAGAAAACAAGGCGCAAGTCTGGTACAACCTAGACAAGTTTAAAGAGGCAACAAAAGACTTGGTTTTATGTAGTAATGCGTGTGGAAGAGTGGCGACTGACATTTGCGCTGCCACAACGGCTTGTACCGATGATCTTGAGGTGACTAAAAAGGCTTATAAATATGTCGGTGGAACCTACGCCTACACGACGGAAATTGACACTGTGGCCAAAAACCAAACCTTTATCTACGCTATAACCATAGAAAACTTTGGAGAGGTCGATGTTACCGATGTAAACATCACCGATACTCTTAACGGGGAAAAGCAAGACCAACTAACCTTTGTAGACGCCAAGAGTGGCTGTACTTATTCAGCTTCCGACCGGAGAGTGAAGTGCGACGGACTGACGGTAAAAGCCGGCGAGAAGGGGGTATACGCTTTCAAGGTGAAGGTGGCTGGTGGCGCGGTCAACGGTGACATTATAAAAAATGTGGCGATAGTAAATGCGGTTGGAACGGACATCAATGCCGCAAACGAACTAACTATTAGTACGGTGGTAGGATGCGACCATACCTGCACCGGAGATTCGGAGTGCAATACTGGATTGGTTTGTGACACCGGATCAAGTAAGTGTAGACTGGCTACAAATTTGGGATCTGATACTTGTTCCGCACCGATGGCAGCAAGACCGACTTCGATCAGAACACCGGCACCAACCAGAGTGGTCGGTGAGGTGGTGGTGACCGAAGCTCCTCTACCCACCGAGAGACCGGTGGCCGCAGTTGAACCCACAGCGCTTCCCGAAGCCGGCATTCTGGACTTCCCGGGAGTGGCCGCTTTTGGAGGTGGTCTGATGCTCGCTATCATTGGAATACTGTTAGCCTTGTAAGAGGTGAGGAAAAAGATCGCTATTATTGGTGGAGGTTTTACCGGTCTCGCTTGTGCACTAAGTTTGGTGGATCAAGGATTTCAAGTGACGATTTTCGAAGCTAGTGATAAGTGTGGAGGGCTGGCGGCGGGGTTTTTGGGAAACTTTAAATGGAAGTGGAGTTTGGAGAGCTTTTATCATCATGTTTTTACAAACGATAAGGAGATTATCCAGTTAGCCGAGAAGGTGAACTGTCCAGTGCAGATAAATAGTCCGGTAACCAGTAGTTATATTGACAACCAAGAAATCCAGCTAGACTCTCCACTGTCTTTGTTGAGATTTTCGGGAATAAGTTTGGGGGAGAGAGTTCGGATGGGTTTGGGTTTGACAGTGCTAAAAATAATTCCCGATGGCTTATTTCTAGAAAAGTATCAAGTGGTGGATTTTCTTCCGAAACTTTTGGGCAGAGGCGGTTACGAAACGATTTGGAAAAAATTGTTAACCGCTAAGTTTGGACCGTTTGTAAAGCAGGTTAACATGGCGTGGTTTTGGAGCCGAGTGGCCAAAAGAACACAAAGATTGGGATATTTTGAGGGAGGGTTTGGTGGTTTGGTGGAGAAAATGGTGGAGAGTATAGAAAGGAAAGGGGGAAAGGTGAGAGTGAATAGTGAAGTGAGATCCTTCGACTTCGCTCAGGATGACATGTTGGTGAATGGGGAGAGGTTTGAGGTGGTGGTGATGACTGTACCGGCGCCGATCATTAAGAAGATGGTTCCGAGAATCGATTTTCCGAAATTAGATTATCTGTGGGGACAAACGTTAATTTTGGAACTTTCTAAAAAACTTATTCGGGGTTATTGGCTAAACATACTGGAGGATAAATGGCCCTTTCTGGTGGTGGTGGAACATACCAACATGATTGACAAAAAATATTATGGAGGAAACGTCCTGGTGTATCTCGGGAACTATCTGCCGGAAGGTGACGAACAGCTAGAGATGACTAAGGAAGAGCTGTTAAAAATTTATTCTCCTTTTTTAAAAAAAATAAATCATGGTTTCAAGAAAAATCAAGTTAAAGGCAGTTACCTCTTTCGAGAGCCTTTTGCCCAGCCGGTCTTTCCGATAAACTACTCTTCAAGGCTTCCAGACATGAGGACGTCGATTGCGGGAGTATACCTCGCTAATATGAGTATGGTTTATCCGTTTGACAGGGGAACCAACTACGCGGTCAAAATGGGGAATGAGGTGGCAAAAGCAGTTATAGAAGATATGAAAAATAGATGACAATACACGATTTGTCATCCTCGCGAATGCGGGGATCCATCCCAAATATGGATTATTTATATAGATTCCCGATCAGGTCGGGAATGACAAGGAAGGGATTATACACTTCTTTATGATATACACAGATTTAATCACCATCGGGAAAGTTTATCTGATAAGTTTAGTTCTACAGCTAGTCTGCTGGCCGGTAACCAGATCGTTTTTTAGCAAACTCACCGACAAAGGCTGGCCGGTTTCGCGACTGATCACAACACTGGCGGCGAGTCTAATTATTTGGGAACTGTCTCACCTGGGTTTGCCGGTCAATACCAATGTTGGCTTGGTGGCCGTCTTGTCCGGACTGGCCTTGTTTAATGTTTGGTGGTGGATGACAAAAAAACCGGAAAACAGACTAACGAAAGAAAGTATAAAAATTATGGTGATGGAAGAGTACTTGTTCTTCGTGGGACTACTGGGAATTACTTTAATCAGAGGTTTTTTACCAAACATCGACAGCTTGGAGAAGTTTATGGACTTTGGCTTTATCAATAGATACCTGGTCTCCTCCACTTTGCCGGCCATGGACATGTGGCAAGCCGGAAAATCGATAAACTATTATTCTTTTGGCCACTTCTGGGCTAGTGGCTTAATCAGATTGTTTATGGTGGAGGCGGCGGTGGGATACAACTTGGTGCTGGGATTTATTGCCGGGCTGTCGATGTCAATAGCTTTTGGAATTGCGCATTTTTTGGCCGGAGCGAAGAAACCATTGGCCGGGATGATAGCCGGACTCATTGGGGCAATGACTACGGTGATCGCCGGTAATAGTCAGATTATTTGGTACTTTATTTCCAATCGCGGTCTAGCCAATTACTGGTATGCTGACGCCACTAGATTTATTCACAACACCATTCACGAGTTTCCCGGATACAGTTTTGTGGTGGCCGATCTCCATGGCCATGTTTTGGGATTACCCGCGGTGTTGCTTTTGATACTGGTTTTTTTACTTTGGCTGGAGAATCGAAAAATAATGTTTGAAGTCTTGATGGGCATTCTCTTTGGGGTGATGATGATGACGAATACTTGGGATGTGGCGGTTTACGGATTACTAATGGTGGTGGCCGGGTTACAGATAGTCATCGGGGAACCAAAAAGCTTTTTACGTTTGATGAGATCGGCAGGAGTGATGGGGCTGTTCATGATACTGGCGGCCTTGCCGTGGCTCGCGACCTTTGAGCCGATCTCAAACGGCATCAAAATGGTGACGGAACGGTCACCCTTGTGGCAGTTGGCCGTCCTTTGGGCGGGAGGGGCGGCGGTTTCACTTCTGGCGGTTTTGATCGAGGGAAGAAGCGAAAAGAAGGTGATGATACGGACACTTACCCTGACACTGATTCTTTTGATAATCATTCCTGAACTGGTTTATGCCAAGGATATTTATCCGGATCACCCGAGAGCCAATACCATGTTTAAACTAACTTATCAGGCTTCGATAATGATTGGGCTACTGGCCGGAGCTCTTTGGGGAAAACTGTTTGATTCGGATAGAAAAATTCTTTGGCCATTGAGATGGCTGGGGATATCGGTGGCCGGAGTGATTTTTTTAGGAACGATGATATTCCCGACAGTGTCCTTTCCAAACTTCTACAATAATTTTAAAAATTACCAAGGACTGAACGGGGAAACTTGGATAAAAACAGAGATGCCGGAAAAATACGAGGCGATTAAGTATCTACAAAAAAATAAGGGTGAAAAAAATATGGTGGAGGCAGTGGGAGACAGTTATACAGATTTTAATGCGGTGTCGGTTTTTTCGGGAGTGCCGACGATAGAGGGCTGGAGAGTGCATGAGTGGCTGTGGCGAGGTGGTTTTGAGGTAGTGGCCGCACGAGAGGTCGAGGTAAGAACGATTTATGAAACGAAAGACCAAGGTGCAAGAAGCTTGCTCTTAAAAAAATATAATATCGGTTGGATATTGGTGGGAGCCGATGAAAGAGGAATGTATGAGGTGAATGAGGAACAGATAAAAGAATTAGGTGAGATGGTTTATGAAAATGGGGAGACTTACTTGGTGAAGGTAAAGTAATTTGTCATCGCGATCCTGCAGGGCCAGGCCTTGCAGATTGGTGCCCTTTAAGGCCTGGCCCTATTGGGAGAGGGCGTTTTTGAGATATTGCTTGAGAGCGTTCCAGTTGTTATCTTTGGGAATAAGGACCCATTCACCGTTATATTTTGATATAGGAGGATTTTCGAGAATAGTGACGCCATTTTTGTCGGGGGTGTCGGTGAGGGAGATGGTGCGGATAGGTTTATCTCTAGTATCCAAGGCGAGTTTGGCCAGTGTTGGATAGAGATCCCCATCAATGTTTGATTTGAGATTTTTTCCGATAATGTTAAGCAGAGCGTCCACCTTTTTTTGATCGAGGAGGAAACCTGGGTTGATAATTTTTTGACGAAGGGCATAAATTACCTGTTGTTGGCGATTCGTTCGAGCAAAGTCGGTGCCTTCATCACCGACCGAGTGACGTGACCGGACAAATTTGAGAGCTGTTTGGCCGTCTAGGTGATTTATGCCTCCTGAAAAAGAAATTTTTTCGTAACGGGAAGAAATTGGCAAGGCCTTTTCTTTACCCGGGATGGGAAACTGGGTGTCCGAAAAACCGGGATTAACTTCAATGTCGACACCACCAACCAGATCAATAGCCTGAGTAAAGAGAGTAAAGTTGACGATGGCGGTATAGTGGATGGGTTGACCCAGATCTTCCAGAACGGAGGCTTGGGCAAAATTGATACCGGCTCCGGGGCTGGCTTGCTCACCGTAGTAATAAGCGGTATTAATTTTGGCTTTTAGAGAAGGAACCCAGAGATCCCGAGGAATACTGATCAGAGAAGTAGTATTGTTTTCGTGGTTATACGACGCCAGAATGAGGGTGTCCGAAAGATCGGGAGACTCCGACCCCTCACCACGAATACCCAAAACTAAAAAATTGGTGATACCACCGGTGCTTTCCAGATTATCTTTTGGAGTGCCAAAAAAATTAAGCAGATTTTGGGGGCGGACATTTAATTTTAATAAATAACCATAGCCAACGACACCCAGGGCGACAAGGATGGAAGCGGCAAAAACAATAAATATTAACCAAAGATGATTTTTAATTCCGGACAGGAATTTGACGAGAAGGCGCATGGGTCTGACATGGCTAAGTTTCATGAGACTCAAGAAAGACTAGTAATAATACCGGCAAATAAAGTGGGTTCGAGACTGTCGGTACCCACCAGGACGCCATCGATACAGTTTTCCCGAACGAAAGAGGCGGCGTTGTCCGAGCTAACCGAGCCACCGTAAAGAATCGGGGCGGCGTTGTCTGTTAAAAAGGCGATTTGGTTAGCGATGTGATTGGCTGAGACAGAATCGATAGGTTTCCCGATACCGATGGCTGAGATAGGTTCATAAACAAAGAAACAACGAGAGACGTCCACATCGCAAGTAAAAAGAGCTTTTATCTGTTCATCGAGATAGGGAGTGTCCAAACAAATAATGGGGGTGATGGAGCTTTCGAGTAAGAGGCGGGCTTTTTGGGCGACTATTTCAGAGGTTTCAGAAAATTCCTGACGGCGTTCTGAGTGACCGACGATACAGTAGTTCACCAGTTCGGAAAGCATGTTGGCGGTGATTTCGCCGGTATGTTTACCGGGGGCCAGATGAGAGACGTTCTGAGAGCCGGAGATAATGGGTAAGTTCAGGTCGGAAATTTTGTGATTGAAGGAGGCGATGTCCGTAAAAGGCAGGCAGAGAATAACGGTAACTTCGGGAGAGAACTTGGGGTGGAGAGCGGACAAACCATCCAGCCAAATAAGAGATTGGCTGATATTTTGATTGCTTTTCCAGTTGCCAATAACGTATTTCACTTTTTTAATTATACAGCGGCTGTGGTTCGAAGTCCGCCAAAAACCGTACTCCCGCGTTACTGTCTCGCAGCAGTACCCTTCGGCTCGCATGTACATGGTCCGTGCGGTTGTTTGGCTATACTTCTGCACCACTTAGACCATCGCAAATGACTTACAATGTTTGAGTGGTAGATATTCTCAATAAAGAACAGCTGGTGGCGGTAACTCATGGAGAAGGTCCTCTTTTGGTTCTGGCCGGAGCAGGTTCGGGAAAAACAAGAGTGCTGATCCACCGAGTGGCATGGTTGATCAAAGAAAAAAATGTCGACCCAACGAAAATAGCCTTGTTAACTTTCACCAATAAAGCGGCCGGTGAGATGAAAGAAAGAATCAAAAAGATCGGCACAAAACCATCCAATTCGGCGGGCAAAAAGATTGATCTGGGATTTTCCGGTACTTTTCATACTTTTTGCGCCAAACTGCTGAGAAACTACGGAGTGGAGGTCGGAGTGAGCCCCCATTTTGTAATTTTTGATAGTCAAGACTCCGAGTCCGTGATGAAAAAGGTGCTTAAAGATCTCTCTATTGACCCGAAGCAAAACAAACCGGGGATGTTTTTGGCCATGATCAGTAAGATGAAAAACGATTTGGTAACTTTAAAAGAGGCCGAAAACGTGTCGAGAGATTATTTTCACCGGCAGATTAATAAAGTTTGGAGTGAGTACCAGAGTAGACTGGTTCGGAACAACGCGGTGGACTTTGATGATTTGCTGGTTAAGGCGGTGAAAGTGTTAGAAATCGACAGGATTAGAAAAGAGGTAAACGACCGACTTGAGTGGATACTGGTGGATGAGTATCAAGACACCAACAAAGCTCAGTTTGAACTGACAAAGTTGCTGGCCGGAGAAAAACGAAATATTACGGCGGTGGGAGACGCCGCCCAAGCCATCTACTCTTTTAGAGGGGCAGATTATAGAAATTTGAGACTGCTGGAAGAAACTTACCCCGAACTAACCACGGTCGGACTGCCTAAGAATTATCGGAGCACCCAGTATATCTTGGACGCGGCTTATGGGGTGGTGAGCAATAATACTAATCATCCGACTTTAAAACTTTCGGCAACCAGAGAGATGGGTCAAAAAGTTAATTTATTTGAAGCCCTGGATGAAAGAGACGAAGCAAGATATGTGGTGGATCAATCTAAAAAAATCGGTGACCGGGGGGAGGAAGTAGCAGTTCTTTATCGAACAAATGCCCAGTCCCGTGCGTTTGAAGATGAACTGTTAAGACGGGATATTCCCTACAAGTTGATTGGCGGACTGCGGTTTTATAATCGAGCGGAGGTAAAAGACTTGATCGCCTATTTACGACTAATTCACAACCCGGGTGAGGAAATCAGCCGGCAGAGAATTGAAAAAATCGGAAAAAGAAAAGCCGCCATTTTTGATGAATGGTTCGGGAGACTTTCTGATAAGAGAAGGAGTGAAGGGCGACCGGGACCTCTATTGGAGGAAATAATTAATTTGATTAATTACATGGAAAGATTTGATGAGAGGGATGAGGAAGATGTGGCAAGAATCGAAAATATAAACGAGCTGTTGGCAGTGGCCGGAGAGTACGAAAGTGTAGCGCTATTTTTGGAAAGCGCGGCTCTTTCGGAGTCGGAGATTAAACAACACCGATCAAACGCAAAGCTGACTTTGATGACAGTGCACGCGGCTAAGGGGCTGGAGTTTCCCGAGATTTTTGTAGTGGGCTTGGAAGAGGGGCTTTTCCCCCACTCCCGCTCGATGTTTGAGGGCGGTAAAGAAGAGATCGAGGAAGAAAGGAGACTCATGTACGTGGCCATGACCAGGGCAAAAGAGAATCTGACCCTTTCGTGGGCCAGATCAAGACTTAGTTTTGGGGGGAGGCATCAATCGATACCGTCAAGGTTTTTATCCGAGATATCGGATGAGAACATCCAAAGAACTCAAGAAATCAAGAACCCAAGAACTCAAGACACTGGATTGCCACGCCGAACGGGTTTGATAAATCAAACCCCTACGTCTCGCAATGACGGTTTTGATGAATTTGGGGAAAAAAAGAGGATTATTGTGCAGGATTGGGAGATTGAGGAGGCGGTTAAAGACGATTTTGAAGATATTGACAGCTGGTGACCTGATTATGTTATATTGGAATTAACATTAAATAACGAATTGCTATGGATGACATAAATATTCCCCTGAACTCAAACAATTTAAACGGTGAGGTTATTCTTCCGAAGAAAAAAGGCGGAATGATTGTTTGGGGACTGGTGACTTTACTTCTAGTAGTTACAGCAGTGTTCGCCACTTTAATTATTTCGGCAAAAGTTGCCAGTAAAACTCCGGTAGCACCGACAGCCCCAGAAAGTTCTCCCAAGGCATTTGAACCAATAACCGAAGAAATCTTTACGACCGAAGAGGTTGATCAAGAAGTACCGGTGGAGGATCAAAGTGTGGTTGACGAGACTCTATTTGAACCGACAGAAGATCAAATTATACTGGATGAAGCTCTTCCAGAACCAGTGGAGGGGATATAATATCGGGAACTGTAGTTTAGAATAGATTGTGATAAGAGAGGTAACAGATTCTGATAAGAAAAATTTTAACGAAGCGGCGAGGCATCCGTTGCAATCGTGGCAGTGGGGAGAGTTTCGGAAGCAAACTGGGGTAAGGGTAACCCGCCTTCGTCAAGACTTCGGCGAGGCGAAGAAGGAGGTCTATCAGATTACCTGGCACAAAATTCCCAAGATAAATAGATATATTGGGTATTGCCCCAAATCGGCGATTCCGGATCGGGAAGCGCTGGAGGCAATAGCGGAGATAGCCAAAAAAATGAGAGCCTTGGTGGTGAAGTTTGAACCAAATGAAAAAGCCGGAGTTGCCGAGCTGGAAAGAATAAAAAATCTCAGCCTGGACTTTAAATTGGTAAAGGGGAAACCGTTGTTTACTAAGTACTCGTTCCAGCTGGATATCTCGGTGAGCGAGGAGGAGCTGTTGAAGAAAATGCACCCGAAGACCAAATATAACTTTCGCTTGGCGGAGAAAAAAGGAGTGAAGATTGTAGAAGATAACTCGGAACAAGGTTTTGAAGAGTACTGGAAACTGATGGAGGAGACTACCAAACGGCAAGGGTTTTTTGCCCACTCAAAGAATTACCACCAACAGATGTGGAAAACAATGGTTGAATCGGGAAGCGGGCACCTGTTTAAGGCCGTTTATCGGGGAGAGACTCTGACTACTTGGGTATTGTTTGAGTTGAATGGGGTTTTGTATTATCCATACGGAGCATCGAGTAATACTCATCGAGAAGTGATGGCTAATAATCTAATGATGTGGGAGGCAATCAAGTTTGGAAAAAAACAAGGATGTAAATTGTTTGACCTTTGGGGGAGCCTGGGGCCGGAACCGGACACCACGGACCCATGGTACGGCTTTCACCGATTTAAACAAGGCTATGGGGCGGAACTGATTGAGTTTGTAGGAACATATGATCTGGTAATTAACAACTTTGAGTATTTAATTTACAACTGGGCGGAAAAGCTGAGATGGGTAGTCCTCAAACTGGTAGCTAAAATAAGAAAATAAATGGAGGATCTAAGGCAGACTTTGGGCTGGAAAGGTTACTTGACCGACAAGAGATGGAAAGTGGTGAGCATTGGGTCGGAAGACAAACAGCACAGCATGAGAGCCTTTATCATTCCCCTGGGAATTTTTGGTTTGAAGATGATGAAGTTACAGAGATCCTCGTATGACCCAAACTGGAACGAACTTAAAAAAGTAAAAAGAAAGTATAGGGTGGTTAGTTCCGTGATTGAACCAATTAGAGTGCAGGATCGTCTGGGTTATCAAATGGCGGGGTACCACCTTACCCGCTTCCCCTATCTCGCCACCAAAACTTACATCACGGACCTCACCCAGACGGAAGAACGGTTATGGAAAAACTTGTCGGAGAACGCCAGACGGCAGATAGTAAAAAACAAAAAAGTAATGATCGAGGAGGTCGAGGTGGAGAAGTTTCACCAACTATGGAAGAAAAGTAGTAAGGTTTGGACTATGAGTATTAAAGAATTAAAAAGTATTAAAAAACATTTCCGAGGAAAAGCCAAGCTGATCGTTAGCAGATCCGGTGAGGTTTATCACTCCGGATTGCTGGTGATGTACTCAAGTGACACAGCGAATTACTATCAGACGTGGACGAGTGGTGAAGGACGAGCTTCCGGAGCCCATTACAAATTGGTTTGGGAAGAGATTCTGAGGGCAAAAAAAGAAGGACTCAAGTTTTTTGACCTGGAGGGAATTTATGACGAACGCTGGCCCCAAAAAAGATGGCTTGGTTTTACGGAGTTCAAACGACGTTTCGGGGGTGACGAAGTGGCTTTCCCGGGTAGTTTTTTCCGCTGGCTCTAGATTTCTACATTCTTGGACGGAATTTGTAGCCGTAAGTGATCAAGCCACGCTCGCCATCTTCCGATTGTTTTCTGGTGACCATTTCGACCGGCATACCGATATAGATATCGTCTAGGTCAACGTCGGTTAGCTGAGCGGTGATCAGGTTGCCTTCTTTGAGCTTAACCAAGGCGATTGGGTAAGGAGCAAATTGGGTAAAGCCTCTGGGAGCGTCGTAAATGATGGTAAAGGAATAGACCTCTCCCTGACCGGAAAAGGAAAAACGTTCACGATTGAACCTTTTTTGAATTTCCATGGGTTGTATTGTATCTGGTTTTTATTTGTGTATATAATGAAGTATTAATAAGTCTAGCTGTCGTATGAATAAAAAAACTATAATAATCGGCTTTTTGTCGGCGATGATAGCCGGCTCGGTGGTGTTTGCTTCTTCGGCTTCGTCTTTCTGGCCATTTGACGCTCTGTTTAGTAAGGGTCAGGTAAAGGCAGTAACGACGGATATTGCTCCAGGAAATCGGTATGAGGCTATCGCCAGCATACTTAGTACAATGAAATCTGCTTGTGATCGATTTTCCGGACCTCAAATACAAATAGAAAAAACGACTGATGATGACATTGTGGCGGGCGACAATTTCAAGGATGGGAAATGGAGTGAAGATAAGACCGGCACCAGAGAACTGGCATCGATTGAGAAAGTTATTAAAGTAAGGTGCGCTCAAATTACGACACTTTACGATCGCTTGAAGAAATTATATAAAATATTACCTATTTCGACACCCACACCAAAGTTAGGAAAGGGCTGTTATTATCAAGAAGTACAGTGTATCCAGGCTCCTTGTGAAAAGATTCTTGTCTGCCCAACACCTACGACCAAACCAATCGTGACCAGAACGATAAAAACCCCGACACCAAAGTTACAACCGGGTTTGAACGCAAGATAAGGTTACCAGTCAATAGGTATTTGGCCGTTTTTGACCAAGTATTTGTTGGTTTGGCTAAAGGGGCGGCTGCCAAAGAAGCCGCTGTAAGCCGAAAGCGGAGAGGGGTGGGGCGAGCGGAGAACCAGATGATTCTTTTCATCGATAAAAGAGCCTTTTCTTTGGGCATAGTTTCCCCAGAGGATGAAGACGAGGTGGTCTTTTTTTTCGGCTAGATGGTGGATGATGGCAGAGGTAAAAGTTTCCCAGCCTTTATTTTGGTGTGAACCGGCTTGATTTGCCCGGACGGTGAGAGTGGCATTTAGAAGCAGGACTCCCTGTTTGACCCAACGCTCCAGATTGCCGGAAGCGTGGCGAGGGTTCCCCAAATCAGTTTCAATTTCTTTATAGATATTTTGCAGAGATGGAGGTATGGCGATTCCTTCCGGTACCGAAAAGGAGAGACCGTGGGCCTGGCCGGGACCGTGATAAGGATCCTGGCCGAGAATGACGACTTTGACTTTATCCACGGAGAGGCTATCAAGGGCGTTAAAAATAAACTTGGGAGGGGGGTAGACGGTGGTGGTTTGGTATTCTTTTCTGACAAAGTCAGTTAACTCCTTAAAATAAAGCTTTTCGAGCTCATCTTTGAGGAGGCTCTTCCATGATTGTTCCAAGCGGACTTCCATGCAGTTATTTTAGTTTATCGATTTAGATAAGTGACGGTGAACTGAAGGATGGTGGCAAAGGAAACCCAAGCCAGATATGGAAGATTAATAAGGGCTACCCAACGGATTTTCTTATAAATTATTCTGATAGCCCAGATCAAGGTGGTAAGAACGAGAAGAATATCCAGAGCCGCCAGAAGGTTATTTTGTAAACGGAACTGAATGGGAGTAAAAATAAAATTAAAAATCAGATTAAGAACAAAGGGCAGAGCGAGTCGTGGCTTGAGCTTTTTCCGGTAGATGCGGTAAAAAACGGTTCCGAATGAAAAGGCGATGAGAACGTAGAGAACTGTCCAGACGGGTCCAAAGAGCCAGGATGGAGGCGCCCAAGAGGGTTTTATCAGGGTTTGGTACCAGAGGTAGGTAGAGGATTGGTTCATACTTTAAATATATCCCAAAGTTAAAGCGGAGAACGAATCTGTCTTATAATGTGTTATAATATGCGCATGATAAGAAGCATGCATCCTAATGCCTATAAAGAAACCCATTCTATGGGTGTCCTTTGTGATACCTATATGGAGGCATAAGAGCAAACTTAGTTTACTGTTTAAGCCTCCAAATGGAGGCTTTTTTCGTTTTTTCCTCTTTTTGGAGTTTTAACCGGCCAAACAAAGCTATCTCATGAGTAGCTTACGTGGCTGGCACACTAAAAAAGGAGGCATAAATGTTTGGAGTAACTATGGTAGTTTCACACAAGGAACAAGAAGTGGTCTTGAGAGCGTTTTCTAAGGATGACCTTCCGATATTGGTGAAGAATTTTTCGTCAATGAAGGTTCACATGCATACCAAGGGGATGTTTGCTCAGACCCTGGAAAACGAAACCGAGTGGTATGAAAAGAGAAGAGTTGATCCTAGCTGCTGCCTGTGGGCGATACAACCCAAGGGGTCTGACGTGCCTATTGGGGTATCGGGGATTCATGAACTAAGTAACAGAGAAAATTCCTGCTATTCGGGAATCATTATTTGGGATCCGGCATGGTGGGGAAAAGGAGTGGCATCCGCAGCTCATTTAGGTAGAACTATGTTCGCAGCCAATTTTCTTAACCGTTTTACGATCCGGAGCACGGTGCGGGTGGTAAACGAAGCTTCTCGTAAGGCTCTGGAGAGGGTAGGTTATACCGTCTGGGGTGAAGAACCGGTAGACGACTATCGGGGTGGAGAATGGTTGGATACCTATCATTTGATTTGGTTCCGGCCAAACGCGGTAAGTTTGTTTTACCGGAACGGGATCCCTGAAAAATATCGGGCAGGGGTGGAAAGAGCCGCTGAAACTTTGGAAATAGCGAAGAAAGAAGTCGTTTTCCCATAATTTGGATACCGGGTGTCATGAGCACCCGGTTTTTTATAGCAACTATTTATTGTCCAAACTCTGCCAGAGATAGAGGCTGGCTAAAGAGCGGTAAGGGCTCCATTTCTTAGCAATATTTTCGATTTTTATTTTATCTTCACGATCGACGCCATAAATTTTGGAAACGGCAGTCCGCAAACCAAGATCTCCAACAGAAAAAACATCTTCTCGACCTAGAGAAAAAATTAATATCATTTCGGCGGTCCAGCGACCGATACCTTTGACCTGAATCAAGTTCTCGATGACCGCTTCATCTGACAAGTCCTTAAGGGAAGCCAGAACTAATTTTTCGGAAAGTATGAATTCGGAAAGAGACTGGAGGTAAGAGATTTTTTGACGGGAAAGACCGACGGACCGGAGAGTGTCCGCGTTTTGGGCCAGGATATCTTTCGGCTTGATGTTTTTAGGATCGGGGAAAAGAGCAACAAAGCGTTTAATGATAGTCGATGCGGCTTTGACCGAGAGTTGCTGACCAATGATCGACTCGAGAAGGTCACGGAAGAGATCGGTGGAAATCTTTGACAGAGATAGGGAGTACTTGGACAGTAGCGGGGCAAGCCGTGAGTCTTTTTTTAAGTGTCGGTGGGCGGCAGTGATATCCATATCTATAAAGTTTATGTTATCTTATATGCCATGCCTCTGTCGCCAGAACTCAGAAGACTGCCTGGAATTGCCGCTTCGTTTTATAGAGCGGGGCTCTTGAATGAACTGGTGACAGGAATGATTAAAGAGGAGACGGGAAGAAGTTTGGTAGAAGATGCGAGAAAATTGCTTTGGGAATTGGAAACAAAAACCAAAGTGAATTTTAGTGGCTTGGAAAATATTCCGAAAGACACCGGCTGTCTGATTGTTTTTAACCATCCAAACATGGATGTGCTTTTGCCGGCCATGTTGAAATTATTTGTCCAGATTTATGACGTAAATGGCCAACAAGTAAAACTAGCTATGGCTTCGGAAATATCCTTGACAACCAGCAATTTTAATGGAAAAACTACCCTACCAGGCTCGGTACAGCTACTGGAAAGATTCCACCGCATGTATTCGGAGAATATTATTTCCGTGCCGACAGCAGAAGACAGGAAAGATTTTCTAGGCGGCAGGACAAGCGCGGTTAGGAAAATGATGCGAGCATTAAAAGAAAAAAATATAGTCCTTATGTCTCCGGAAGGACACATCGAAAAGGGTGGAGAGATCTCGCCGACAGAAACTTATCATGAAGGATCGGGGAAACTCGCCATTCTGGCGAGCAAAATGGGAATTCCGACGGTGCCGGTGGCGGTTTGGGCCGAAATACCAAAGGAAGTTGAAATGGTAGTAGGGAAACCCTTTTTTATTACGACCGAGAAGGCAAGTTTGGCGTCCACGGAAGCGATGTTTGAGATAGCGAAGTATTTACCGGAAAATCTGCGTGGTCCATTTCGGTAAAAAATTGTTTGACAGAGTGAAAATATAGGATTAATATGAATAATATTAGTAAATTATAAGTAATATGTTAGGTATAACCCCCAAACAAAAGCAGATTCTTGATTTCATCGAAGAATATTATCAAGCAAATCAGTTTTCGCCAACCTTGGAGGAAATTGCCAAGAAGTTTAAAAGAAGCGTCCCCACCATTCACCAGTATGTAAAAACTTTGATTGATAAGGGAAGATTACAGCAAAACAGTGGTGGTGCCAGAGGGGTGATGCCGGTGATTCAAAGCGGAAATTTTAGTACTAAGAGAAAGTTCCGAATTGGGATTATTGGCTACGGCTTTGTGGGGCAGGCGGTGGAGTATGGCTTTTCCAATCACGAGATCCATGTTTACGATAAATATAAAGATTTTGAGTCTTTAGCAGAGGTGGTAGATAAGTCCGATTATATTTTCGTTTGCTTACCAACCCCCATTAGGGAAGACGAGTCGGGAATAGATCTATCGATTATGGATGAAAATATGAAGATCCTGGCTAAACTGACTAAGGGTACCGATAAAATCATCATTATCAAGTCGACAGTAGTTCCTGGAACGACGGCGGGCTACATCAGGAAGTATCCGGAGAGTTTGTTTTGTTTTAACCCCGAGTTTCTGAGGGAAGCTTCATTTCTACAAGACTTTGTCAATGCGGACAGGATTGTAATAGGAGCGAGCAACGATCAGGTATCCCGAAGAGTGTCGGCGATGTACCAGGCGGTGCTACCGCTGGCCCCGATATACCAAACAGATCCGACTTCGGCCGAGATGGTGAAGTACATGGCCAACTGTTTTCTGGCGACTAAAGTTATTTTTGCCAATGAGATGGCGGAGATTTGTGAAAAGCTGGGGATAAAGTACGAAGAGGTGAAGAAAATGGTGGTGGCGGATAAAAGAATTCTTGACGGTCACTTGGACATTACCACCCTGAAGGGATTTGGAGGGAAGTGTTTCCCGAAAGATCTGCTGGCTCTGAGGGCTATGGCAAGGGGCAAGGGAGTAGATACCAAAATTCTGGACGCGGTTTGGGCGAAAAACCTAAAGGTAAGAAAATCAAAGGACTGGGAAGAAATTCCTTTTGCAGTTTCCCCGGCGTTTGGAAATAAGAGCTAAACTTTGGGGAAGTGGGTGGTGAGCCCGTGGGTGCCGTCCGGCAAGTGAGCCACGCCGAAGTCCTCGAAGAGAAGCGGAGCCACTTGAGAGAGACAGCGGTAGGTTTCGAAAGCGGCACGACGAATCTCGATTTCGGCATGTTCACTACCCCGCATGTTCAGAAAATGTCTCCAGGCTCGGGCATTCCCGGTGACGACGATCGGGGCTTCGGTTTCATTGGGCAAGAGAGACCTTGCCGCCTGGCGGACTTTTTTACGGAGATCGGTTTTACGGTCGGCACTGAGGATTTCAGAACCGGCTTTTTGTTTTTCCAGTAAATAATCGGTAATACCTTCGTATTCTCGCTGAGTCCTTTCAATTCGATCTTCAAAAAGTTCATGGAGAAAAGCGTCGTCGACATATTCCGGTCGCTCGATGAAGCGAAGAGTGCGACCTCCGACGTACCGCTGAGAAACTTGAGAAAAACCAAAACCGGCCCGATGGCGGACCAGTTCGTGAGTGAGGCTCCGCGAAACTCCCCAAAGCAGAATGGAAATGTTGGCGTGTTCCAGGACGGATCCATGACCAGATTCTTTGATGTTTTGAAAATATTTCTGAGCATCTTTGTTCATAGTCCGCTGAGGGCCATGACTCAAAAAGCAAAGTTGGCCGGCAAACTTACAGAGGGCTTCGGAAGACGGGATGGGAGTGGGGTCTTCAAGATACTTAAAAAATTCCAATTCTCGGGGAAAACCATCTAAGAAACCCTGCGCACCTCTGAGATCGACATAAGGAATGGAAATAATGGCGACACCTGGCTCCCGGAGATAAGAGAGACCAAGGTGAGTTTCGTAAACCTCTGGGTTAAAGAAAGGTAGGGGTTTTTCATAAATTTCGGTTTCAATTAATTTCTTTCTTTCAAATTCCAGCATTGATTAAATATAGCAAAAGACTTTGGTTTGGTTGTGCTAGACTGAATTATTAGTAATTTTTACGACAAATGACACCTACTTTTTTTGTCTCATTGGTCCTTAATAGTTTAGTAATTCTGATTGCCAATGCCCTCTTTCCGGCCCAAGTAGTGTTGGGGAACGCCAACTCAAATTTGTGGTGGGCTGTCTTCCACAGTATGGTGATGTTGACTTTGATCGGGACCTTGGCTGTACCCCTGTTTGAGTGGAAACAAAAAATGCTGGGTAGAGCACTCACGACCAAGGAATGGATGATCGGCTACTTGGCAATAAATTTTGTGGGAGTGTGGGTGATTACCAGATTCTCGGAACAGTTTGGACTGGGTATTTCCGGCTGGTGGGTAGGCCTACTTCTGGCGGTTGCCTTTGGTTTTGTTCAAAGCAAGGGAATGATGAAGGTTTTCAAGAAAGAGAAATAGGGTTGACTGCGATGGTTGGTCGAGGAGAGATATATCTGGTTACATATCTGTTACATAAGATTTGATTGATAAGTCAATCTAAAATTATAATGGCTTGCATTCTTCACATATCTGATTACATAAGAGTTCTCAAGCCCAAAAAGGTATATATCGTGCGTATTTCCTAGATTTTGACTCAAGGTCAAATGGTTTTACGAGTTTAGCGTCTACAGCTTCGTTAATAATTCTTGAGGCTATTGGATAATTCTTGTCACTAATATTGAACCTCTTACGTAAACTTTCGTTTGTCATTTGTTGATTCGAAACATATCTCAAACATGAATGTTGGTATGCGGCACGAATTCTATCCTTTTTCCCCATCTCCGAAAATGTTTTATGAGCGAATAAAATTACTCTTGTGAAACTATCTCCAACTTCAAATTCTGGAGCAGGAAGTTGATAGAGTTCTGTTTGGATAATAACCTTGTCAATTCCACTTCCTCTTTCTTCACATATACCAACCCGTCTCATCATTTTTGCGATTTTTTCATTTCTGCTTTGAGGTGCATGATCTAGAAAACGAAGTGTGTCAATTAAGGGTTTCCCTGGGTTTGAGAATTCTATCCTATCGTTGAATATTTCAATTAATGGGGACGATCCTTTAATTGAAAGGTCTTGGTGAATCAATGTGTTTGCAACCAATTCCCTGATGGCAATCTCGGGATACATTTTTGTGTTGACTCTTATGGCCTGACCAATTAGTTCGTTTGCAGGAATCTGATCGTTAATATAACTTATAAGACCCTCAAAGCCTGTAGCATATCCCTTTAATCCAATTTGCTCCTTTGCTGATTCATTTCTGTTTCCTCCTTTGTATATTATTACTCTAATTGATTTTCTATCCAAATGTTCGAAATAACTTAGTTTCTTGGCGTATAGAATTGCTCCTAAATTTGTAATATCGCATGATTTCCCTCTCCGAGCTATCATTCTCTCCTCTTCTAATTTAGATAGAATGCTCTCCCTGTCTGCTGGTAAGGGTATATTTAACATGTCAAAGAAACTTGGATAATCAATTATACGGAGCACGTCGCTTGAAGAAATGTTCTCTGTTGCTAATTGTGATTCAAAATCTTTTCGGTTCAATTTTTCCCACAATCTTCTCTCTAACCCCGCGTGGTCTCTTAATTTCTTTTTATATGTTCCAACTCTAATGTAACTTTCGGTTTTGAACTTAATTGGGCTACCAGGGGCAGGGTGAATTTCAATTATTACAATTTGGTATCCTGTTTTTTGCTCTGAGAATACGCTAAATGTAAACTGTATGCTTGGACGGAGTTGAGTATCCAGCCAATTCAATAACTCTTGATTCCTTACTTTTTCTTTATTTGGATTGAAATTTGTTCCCACAACTTTTTTCGTTTTGTCTTCAATTCCGAAAATCAGATAGCTCCGCGGTTTATCGAGTAAACAGGCTGAATTGGATAAGGCTGAGATATATTCTCCGAGATCATCTGGGGAATAATTATTATGTTTGAATTCGATCCATTCAGATTCCCCTGGTTGTGAGAGTAAATATTCCAGTAATTCGCCTAGTTCTTGTTGTTTCACTGTGTAGATATTTTATATCAATAATAGCTTGACAAGCACTGTGGGGGGGGGGTACGGTAAATAAATAATAAGGAATGACTTTTTTCGATATACAATTAGGCATGCCTGTAACGGTTGCCTTTGAATCCGCTTATCGAAAATTAAATCCGACTCAGAAAAAAGCCGTCGATAGTATCGAAGGGCCGGTACTGGTGCTGGCCGGTCCGGGTACCGGGAAAACGCAAGTACTGACGGTACGAATTGCCAATATTCTCAAAGAAACCGATACCGAACCATCCTCAATTCTTGCCCTAACCTACACCGATGCGGCGGCAAGAGAAATGAAGGAACGTCTCATCAGCCTTATCGGTCAGGACGGGTACTATGTGAAGATCGGCACCTTTCATGCACTGTGTAATGAGATCATTGCCGACAATCCGGACAGGTTTGCTAGGCCGGCGGGAATGCAGAACGTGACAGAGCTGGAAAGAGTCAATCTCATTTCCGAAGTTCTGGAAAAAAATTCTTTTAAACTCTTGAAGCCCGTCAATGCACCCCTGATGTATGTCAAGGATATTATCGGCAGTATCTCAATCCTCAAGAGAGAAGGAATTACTTTGAAGAAGTTTTCCGAGCTGGTGTCGATACTCAAAGACGAGTTTGAGATAGAGAAAGGGGGAATGAGCAAGACGGCGAGAACCGAAAGGGAAACGCTGGTAAATAAGAATATTGATCTCCTTTTTATCTACGAAAAATATCAGGAGAAATTAAAAGCATTGGGGAGACTGGATTTCGAGGACATGATCAATTGGGTGGTAGAGGCGTTTGAAAATGATGCGGATTTTTTACAACAATACGAAGAAAATTTTCAGTACATTCTGGTAGACGAGTATCAGGATACGAACTCGGCACAAAATAGATTGGTGTTTGCTCTGTCGTCTTTCTGGGGAGAAAGGTCAAATATTTTTTGTGTGGGAGACAACAATCAATGCCTTCCTGGCGACACGAAGATAAATACAGCAGGAGGAGAAAAAAATATTAAGGATATACAAATTGGGGAATCTGTATTGTCTGCCGTCGGAAAAGGATATACCTCATACATTAAGGTTACAAACGTTTTTTCCCAAACCAAAAAGGTAAGACTAATCACCCTAACAACAGAATCTGGTAAAACTGTTACCGCTACCGATAACCACAAGATGTTCTGTTACATTCCACCGAGAGAAGAAACCAGCTATTGGTACAACTATCTGATGTTCAAGGAAGGAGTTGGTTGGCGTTTGGGAATTACCAGGGGTCTGTCGATTAGACTTAAAACGGAATCTGGTGCAGATAAAATCGTTGGAATCGCCTCACATAATACTGAATGGGAAGCTCGCTGTGCAGAAACAATCTATTCTCTAAAATATCAGATTCCTACCATAGTGTTTCAACCGCGAGGAGGTAAAGTTTCTCAGGAATACATAAAGGTAATTTTTGCAGAATTTGATACACTTTCGAATGCAAAAAGACTGGCCGATGATTTGGGAATAAATCTCATGGAGCCTCACTACTCAAGAGAGGCCACCACACTTGGAAAAGGGAGGGTGAAGATTAACTTTATGATGTGCTCTAGAAGCTACAGGACTAAATATGCCAAGGTCGGTCTTCTTGAACACCCAGAGGTTCTTCACGAAATTAATATCCAAACATCAAATAAAAAAGTGTTAGATAAGCTATCTAAATTAGGATTCAAATTGAAAAACAAAAATATTGGCAAGGGTTTTAGGATTACCTCAACAGATATAAAACAATTGTTCAGTATCGCAGAAAACCTTGAAAGAGAGTTGCCTGGCTTTATCGATATAAAGTCAAGCATTGGAACTAATTCAATTCAACATAGATCTGCAAGAGTCATGCAAATGGGCAACCTGCTCATAGGAAATTATTTACCAGTATTAAATGGGTTTGAAATTAAATATGAAAAAATAATTTCCAGAACTGAAGAAATCAAGGTGAAAACCGTTTTTGACCTCGAAGTCACCCCCTCTCACAATTTTATAGCCAATGGCATTGTCGTTCATAATTCCATCTTCCGTTTTCAGGGAGCCAGTAAAGAAAACTTGTTGGCCTTTGAAAAAAGATTTCCGGGACACACCTCGGTCAAGCTGGTAGATAACTACCGCTCGACGCCGAGTCTACTGCAGTCTTCCGCCGCCCTTATGGGAGAAACACCCTTAAACCCCAAAGTGAAATATCGGGACGTGCTGGTGAAGACGGCCAAATTTAGCTCGTCCGTACTGGAAGATGAATTTGTTTGCCGGTCGATAAAACAAAAGATAAAGAAAGGTATCCCGCCGGAAGAGATGGCGGTCATCGTCAAAGAAAACAGAGATATCGATAATCTGATAAATATCTTCAAACAAAAAAATATTCCGTATCGTTTGGAAGGGGGCACGGATGTGCTGAGAACACCTTTGGTCGGCCAGTTTCTGAAGATTCTCAAAGTAGTGACCGGTTTACAGGGTCCGGTAGATGATATTGACCTCTTTACTATTTTGAATTATCCGTATTTAGGTCTCAAGCCACTACCTATTTTAAGAGCAGCCAGATATGCACACGAGAATAGAAAGACGTTGGTGGACAGCCTGCAAGACGCTCATCCGGAGATTGATAGAGAATTGATAGAGAAGTTTAATCTGCTGGTGTCGTGGAACTCGCGCTCGGCCTCTCACACTCTGCCGGAGATGTTTCAGATTATTTTTCAAGAATCGGGGCTCCTTGATTATGTTCTGGCTCTCCCCCAGCCGATCATCGAGTTAAATCGTTTTGGCACTCTCTATGAAGATGTTAAGGCACAAGCGGCGGCAACTTCTGGTCTAGATATTTTTGGCTATGTTTTTAACCTTGGAATTATGGAAGAGAACGGGCTGAAACTGCCGGAGCAAACACTAGTGTCGGATACCAAAGCCGTAACCCTGACAACGGCGCACAAGGCCAAGGGCTTGGAGTGGAAACTGGTTTACATTTATCGCTTCGCCGATACTCACTGGGGAAATACCAGCAGGCGCCAGATGATCAAATTGCCACCGGGAATCATCAACGAGCAGGATGTGAGTAAGGAGGATAAGAATGCGGAGGAGCGAAGACTTTTTTATGTCGCCATGACGCGGGCGAAGCAGGAGCTATATATAGTAGGCTCTACCAAGTACAGCTCTTCGGTAAAGATGGTGTATCCATCCCTGTTTCTCTCAGACCTGCCAAAAGAAACAATAAAGAAAATTAAAACGTTAGGACTGGAGAAAAAAGCGGCCAAGATTCTGGCCTCTCTAATGCAAGTACCAATAGCTCCGACCATTCACGAGGGTGAGAAAGAGTATCTACTGCAAATCATCAAAGACTTTAAGCTTAGCCCGACGGCTTTAAATACGTTTCTCAAGTGTCCGTATAAATTTAAGCTGGATAACCTCTACAAGATTCCGCGAGCGAAGGCACCGCCCATGTGTTTTGGAACAGCGGTTCACTTTGCTCTGGAACGACTATATTTGGGGCTGAATAACGGTGAGAAGCTGGAATCCAAAAAAGATTTCCTGCGGGACTTTGAAGTGGCTCTCGCGAGAGAAGTGCTGACGGAAGCAGAGTACAAGACACGATTGGAACACGGGAGAGAAATATTATCGGCATACTATGATCGATACGAGAAAGAGTTTGAGCCGAGTCTATTTACCGAGAAGAAATTTGGAGACTCGCTATCTTCTTCAGTAATGCTCGGTGATATTCCCCTGTCGGGAAAGGCGGATAGGATAGATCTGACGAGTAAGGAGGATAAACACGTTCGATTTACGGACTACAAGACAGGGGCTCCCAAAAGTAGGAATGAGATAGAGGGGAATACCAAAAATTCCGATGGGGATTACAAGCGTCAGCTGGTTTTCTATACCATACTGGCTGACTTGGACAAATCCTTCAAATACAAAGTGGTCCAGTCAGTGATCGACTTTATCGAGCCGGATAAGGGAGGAGTTTTCAAAAGGGAACACTTTAATATCACGGAGGAGGAAGTGGGCGAGCTGAAAGAAGTGATCAAAGCTTCGGTGGCCGATATTCGGAAGCTAAAGTTCGACCGGACTACAGTCTACACCACCTGTGCCACTTGCGAATTCAAAAATCACTGCTGGCCAAACGGCGTGCCGCTTGACACGTGATTTCTATTCTGCTTTACTTAATATATATCCAAATATTATACGAATGTTTAATCTTGTGAAAGCTGATAGAATTCAAAAAAACAATTCGACAAAGTTTAGACTTGCTGAACTATTTTGTGGCCCCGGAGGATTATCCTTTGGAGCAAAATCATCGAGGATTGTTGACTCAACGGGTAGTATATACGAAATTGAGCCTGTTTGGGCGAATGACATAGATGAGAATACGTGTAAAACATACGCAAAAAATATCCATCACGGTGACATGTCAAAAGTAGTTTGTGCTCCGGTCGAAACAATTGATTTCAGAAAAGTTCCGTCGTTTGATGTTTTGGCTTTTGGGTTTCCATGCAATGATTTTAGTGTTGTAGGCGAGCAAAAAGGCTTCAATGGAAAATTTGGCCCCTTGTATAACTTTGGTGTCAAAGCCATAAATATACATAATCCAAAGTGGTTTATGGCTGAAAATGTTAGTGGCCTGCAGAGTGCCAATGGTGGTAGGGCCTTTGAAAAAATATTGGAGGATCTAGAAGACGCTGGAGAAGGATACAGAATTACGGCACATCAATATAAATTCGAAGAGTACGGGGTACCACAAACTCGTCACAGAGTGGTAATAATAGGAATTAGAAAAGATTTGGGGTTGGAATTTAGAGTTCCAGCGCCCATATCCGCAAACAAATATATTTCAGCTAAGTACGCCATAGAAAATCCTCCGATTGAAAGAGACGCTCCCAATAACGAAATGACCGCACAATCAAAAATTGTCGAAGAAAGATTAAAGTATATACCTCCAGGTGAAAATGCTTGGTACTCAGCAATTCCTAAATATCTACAGCTGAATGTAAAAGGGGCAAAATTAAGCCAAATCTATAAAAGGCTCCACCAAGATAAACCGTCATATACAATTACTGGAAGTGGAGGTGGGGGAACGCACGGATATCATTGGAGTGAAAACAGAGCCTTAACAAACAGAGAAAGAGCAAGGATTCAAACCTTTCCCGACAATTTCGTGTTTGAAGGTTCAAAAGAAAGCGTAAGAAAACAAATTGGAATGGCTGTACCGCCAAAAGCCGCTAAAATTATTTCGGAGGCAGTATTAAAAACATTTGCCGGGGTAAATTATGATTGGGTTTATGCGAACATCACAGACAAACGTAAAAATGAAAAGGTTTCATCGAATCAAGAAGAGATGTTTGTTTTTCAGCCAGCTATAGTTGCTGGATAAGTTTTTTCCAATCTGATTTACTCTTGTGTAGTTCACCAGATTTTTTTACAAACCTTGTTCCATTATCAAAAGCCTGCCCAGGAATGGAAGATACTTCTTCTAGCTCCTTGTATCTACACCAACCAACTACTTCACAAGGAATATCATTAAAATCAGGAAGCAGGTCCTTATATTTCGAGAATAGTGGCTTGTCTTTTACCGCTTTGACGATCAAATCCTTTGTCAATCTTAGAAGGTGGTCATCTGGGATATCTGGTCGGCAATAAATATAGATATCCGACCTCCTCTCCTTAAGTTTAATCTCTTTGTCTCCAAGAACAAGAAAGGCACTTTTTGGTTTTGAAGATTTAATACCAACACCTATTTTTGGTTTTCTCATTTTACGATTTTCTAAAACTCCAATAATATCTTGGGGAACTATCTTTGGGTGAATATCGAAATCAAGTTCAATTTCTTTTCCAAATTCCCTATTGAAAAATTTTTGTACGGCAATTTCGCCCAATTGACCCTTAACCCAATTTGTGATTTTTTGGCCAAATTCTCTTTGTCTAGATGTTCCCCAGTCAGAACCAACATATTTTCGAAAATGTTGAGCTAAAGCAAAATCTAGGCAAGTGGCGTAGTCTTCAAAGTTGAGATTTATAGTACGCCATATTAAGTCCTTCTTCCAGTGCTTTAACTCGTCCTCGTCGAATCGAAATCTTTCTTTCCCTTTTCTAGGAAGACAGAAAAATTCTCTTGCGTTCTTGAAGTAATTTTCAAATGTTTTGTCGTCTAATCCCAATAATTTGATTGCTTCAACCTTTGATAGTATTTTGACCATTTCTATATATTATATCTCTGTATCCTCTAGGAGGCCGGTTTTGAGCTGGCGAGCGGAGTCGAGCTTGGTGCCGATCTGGTTCATGGTTTGGGAGGTACTACCTAAAGAGTTGTAGGCGTTGGTTAGGTGTTTACCCATGAGAACAAAGTTTTCGTTGAGCTTTTCGTAGTCTTTTTGAACGGCTCTTAGGAGAGTAAAAACTTCGGAGGTTTTGCCGGCGATTTTCTGGCCTTCGAGAGACAGAAGAATGGTCTGAAGGTGGGCATAGAGAGTGGTGGGCGAGACAGGATAGACACGGGAGTCGCGGGCCAGATCCATAAGCTCTTGTTCGTTGACTATCTCGTAAAAAATGGTTTCTGAGGGAATGTACATAAGTGCAAAGTCGAGAGTGCCTTCTTCCGGCAGAATGTACTTGCCGGAGATATCTTTGATGTGTTTTTTGACATCGCGAATGAAGGCATTGCGAGCGGCGGCTTTGTCGGTAGCCGAAGTTGCCGAGTAGATTTTTTGGAAGTTTTCCATGGGAAACTTGGAGTCGATCGGAAGGATGCCGGCTTGAGTTTTGATGGCGGCATCGACGATGGAGCCATCCTTAAAATGATATTGAAGATGAAAACTATTTTTGGGGAACATCTGGCCGATGAGGTCTTTGAGGACTTGTTCACCGATGTTGCCCCTCAGTTTGGGAGACTTCAAGTAATCTTGGAGATCTTTCATGGAGCGGCTGACCTCGCCGAAGGCGCCGGCTTCTTTCTTGAGGTCACTAATGACGGCGGTAGCCTGATCGAGACGGGCGAAGAGCTCGCGGTAGTTTTGCTGAAGAGAGGCGTTGGTGGTACGGTTCGTCGTGTCGAAAGACTGCTGGAGGGACTTGAGCCAAGCGTTGAGAGTCGGATCGGTTTTCTGAGCTTCGAGCTTCTGTTTGAGAAGAAGGTAAACTAAAAGCAGGCCGATGGCGAGGAAGGAAACAATGATCAGGGTATCGGAAGACATAGTTCATTATATAGTGTGGTTAAATTGAGTAGATGGAAGTAAACAAACACCGACAGAAGAAGAGATATGGATGGTTGGTGTTTTTTGCGGTGTTGAATTGGTTGGTGATTGGCTTCGTCGTTTGGAAAGTGGATCCGGAGACAATGAAAAATATGATTATTCCCGGAAGTTATTTTCCGATGATGATGCTCGTGATGGGAGGCATTTTTTGGCTGTTGTCTATCTTGCTGATGTCGGCTCAAGCAGCATTGCGATGGACTCTTGGGATAACGGCATTTCTACAAATGAGAGTTTTGGGACTAGGGTCGGTGATGAATGGGGTGCTGATACTGGGGCTCTTGATTTCTTTGGAAATATATTTGATGAAGACAAGGCCGAAAAAAGAGGTGGAGTGAGATTGCCACGTCGGAATACCTCCTCGCAATGACGATGTAGGTGTGGTTTAATTAATTAAAGACCTGCCTGCCCACCACGGCGGGTAAACCGGCAGGCAGGGTTATTATTTAGGACAGAAATATGCAAGTTTCACAAAATCCAATTAACAAGACGTTGGAGAAGCAGTTAGACCAGATGTTTTACCAGGTACTGGCAGAGATTGACTCGCCGGAGGACTTGAAGACTGTTCTCTGTGACGTCCTAACTGAGGGGGAGAGAACGGCGGTAATAAAAAGGCTGGGAATAGCACTTTATCTTGATAAAGGCCGAAACTACGAAGACATCAAAAATAATATTAAGGTTAGCTCAGCCACCATCGCCACGGTAGCGGAAAATTTGGGGAACTCAGGCTGGCAAGAGATGATCAGGAGAATAAAGGCTGAAGAGTGGGCCAGTGACTGGACGGAGAAGATAACAGGGGGGATAAAGAAGATATTCAGATAGGTGGAGTGAGATTGCCACAGCTCGAGTACGAGATTCGCAATGACGGGGTTTATTGGGGTAAAATGGGGAAATGGGAAAGTTTTATATCACCACCACCTTACCCTACGTAAATGCCGAACCGCATATTGGTTTTGCGATGGAGATAATCAGAGCCGACGTTCTGGCCAGAATGCATCGAGCTTTGGGGGACGAAGTTTTCTTTAATACCGGCACGGATGAGCATGGGCAGAAGATTTATCAAATGGCAGTGGAGGCGGGGCAAGAGCCAAAGGCCTACTGTGATGAGAATGCGGCCAAGTTTGGCCAACTAAAAACCGGGCTAAATTTGTCATATGACAACTTTGTCAGAACAACCGATGAGCACCATATTCAAGCGGCGCAGGAGTTTTGGAAACTGTGTGAAGCTAAGGGAGATATTTATAAAAAAACTTACAAAGTAAAATACTGCGTGGGGTGCGAGCTGGAAAAAACCGATTCCGAGCTGGAGGAGGGGAAGTGTCCTCTACATCCGACTCAGAAACTCCAAAATATCGAGGAGGAAAATTATTTCTTTAGATTTTCGAATTATCAACAGAAACTGCTGGGTCTTTACCAAGCACAGCCCGATTTCGTCATGCCCGATTTCCGACAGAATGAGATGAGAATCTTTATAGAGGGAGGTCTGCAGGATTTTTCGATATCGAGACTCAAATCTAAAATGCCCTGGGGAATAGAAGTGCACGGAGACCCAACACAAATAATCTACGTGTGGTTTGATGCTCTGGTGAACTATATCTCATGCCTTGGCTGGCCAGAAAATACGAAAAGGTTTAAGGAATTTTGGCCGGGGGTGCAAGTGTGCGGCAAAGATAATCTCCGGCAACAAACAGCCATGTGGCAAGCGATGCTGATGTCGGCCGATCTGCCCACTTCAAAGCAAGTTTTGGTAGGAGGGTTTTTGACTTCCGGTGGGCAAAAAATTAGCAAGAGCCTTGGAAATACGATTAATCCGCTGGAGTGGGCGGAGAAGTATGGGGCGGATGCCTTGAGATATTTTCTCTTGTCCGAAGTGAGTGTTTTTGAAGATTCGGATGTGACTGTTGATAGATTTGAAGAGGCGTACCAAACGAATCTCGCCAATGGTATCGGAAATTTGGCGGCGAGAGTGGCGACTATGGCCGAGAAGATCAGTTTGAAGGTGCCCGAACAAAAAATGGAGATCAGCCAGGAAGTGGTGGATAAATTAAAGATCTTTAGATTTGACGAAGCCTTGAAATTTATCTGGGAAGACGTGAAGAAGGCGGACTCTTTAATTAATCAGAGAGAAGTTTGGAAACTGACGGGGGAAGATCAAGAGTTTGTCTTGACGGACCTCGTGAGAATTATTCGGCAAATTGCGGCAGATATGGTGCCTTTTATGCCGGAGACGGCCGAGAAGCTGATGGCGCAATTTGGTAAAGAAGAAATTAAACGAGGGGAAAACCTTTTCCAGAGAATTGAGAAATAAATGTTAATCGATACGCATTGTCATCTGACGGACAGGAGATTCTCGGACATTGGGGAGGTGCTGAAGCGGGCCCAAGAAGCCGGAGTGGAGAGAGTGATCTTTCCCTCGACCAGTGTAGAAGATGCCAAACTGGCGGTGGAGATTGCTGAGAAATATCAGCAGTATTGCCTGGTGGGGATTCACCCGGAAAATGTTGAAGATTTATATGGATTGTCACGGTCGCCTAGGCGACCTCGCAATGACGATGGGATGGATTCCGGCTCGCTGGCCGGAATGACAGATGTTGTAATTGGTGAATTAGAGGAAATAATAAAAAGTTCGAAGAGGGTAGTGGGAATTGGAGAGATAGGGCTGGATTTTTTCTACGATAAAGAGAAAAAGACGAAAGAAAAACAGATAGAGCTTTTTAGGAGGCAAATGGAGCTCGCGGTGGAGAATAATCTGCCGGTGGCGATCCATATGCGGGAGGCGGAGGAGGAGATGAGGGATGAATTGGATAATTTTAGGCGGGCGCATCGCGATGCGCCCCTACGGGGGCAATTTCATTGTTTTGCCGGGAGTGAGGAATTTTTGGAAATGATACTGGAGCGAGGTTTTTACGTCAGTTTTTGTGGAAACATTACCTACAAAACGGCCGGGAACCTGAGAGAACTACTGAGGAGGGTGCCTTTGGACAGGTTACTGCTGGAGACGGATAGCCCATATTTAGCGCCAGAACCGCTTCGTGGGACGGTGAACATACCCGCGAATGTTAAAATAATAGCTGAGTTTGTCGCTACCGAACTCAACTTAGACCTGCCTAAATTGGCAGAAATCACTAGCCAAAATACAAAATGTTTATATTCCTTAGATATTTAATCAAAAGATATCCAAACGGGAGCCAAAGAGCTTTGGAGATTCTGCCCGGACTAACCAGCTGGACATTTATTTTGTTCCCCATCTGGGGGTCGATTTTCTGGCCGATTGGCGTCGCCTACTTCATTATCGCCTTCAACGTCTACTGGCTTTACCGATCGGCGTCTTTGGCCTGGGCGGGGGTAATGTCTTATTACCGGATAAAGGCTTGGGAAAAGTATGACTGGATGGGAGATGTCTTTGGCTTTGCGGACTGGAAAGAGGTAAAACACGTGATTGTCTTACCGACCTTCAAAGAACCGGGGGAGATTCTACAAAGAACCTTGGAGGCGTTAAAGAAACAAACGATTGGTCCCAAACAAATTATTCCAATAATAGGTTTTGAAGAGAGAGCCGGGGCAGAGATAAACTCGGAAAGAGAAAAGTTGCTCAAAGAAAAATTTAAGGATACATTTGCCAGTTTATTTTTTACCTATCATCCAGCCAATCTGGAGGGGGAAGTGGTGGGTAAGTCCAGCAATGCCTCATGGGTAGGCAAAGAGTTCCGGAAAGAACTGAACAAACACAGAGATTGGAATATAGACAAGCTAACCATCTCTTCGGTGGACTGCGATGTGGCTCTGCATCCTAATCATTTGGCGGCGCTGACCTATTCTTTCCTCGATGATCCAAACAGATACAAGAAGATTTGGCAGGGAGCGATTGTTTTTTATAACAATATTGAAAGAATTCCTTGGCCGATGAGAGTATTTAATAGGATGAGTAGTGTCATTTATATGGCTCAGCTATCGAGACCCGATAGATTGATAAATTTTTCCACTTATACCTTGAGTTTGAGATTGATGAATGAGATTGACTACTGGGATACCGATGTCATCCCCGAAGATTACCGGATTTTCTTTAAAACCTATTTTGCGACCAAGGGGGAGGTAGAGGTAGAGCCGCTCTTTATTTCGGTTTCGGCCGATGCGGCGGAAGCCAATGGATTCTGGAGCACTTACACCAATACCTATGAACAAGTAAAAAGATGGGCGTGGGGGGCGAGCGATGATGCTTACATTATCAAGAGATATATCTTGGATGATGAAGCGCCTTTTTGGGACAAGACAATCAGAGTTTTTAAGGTAATGGAGGACCATTTTATGTGGCCGGTTCACTGGTTCATCATTACAGTAGGAGCGAATATGCCGCCACTTTTGAATCCGACTTTTTCCAGAACCGTGATCGGGAAAACCCTGCCTCAGGTATCTTCGGCTATCCTGACCATGTCTTTAATCAGCTTGATGGCAATGATATTGATAGATTTAAAAACCAGACCAAAAGTAACGAACTTACCTGTATGGAGAAAAATATTAGCACCCTTTGAATTTATTCTGCTACCGGTGGTGGGCTTTTTCTTTTCGGCTCTGCCGGGTCTCGATGCCCATACCCGTCTGATGATGGGAAGATATATGGAGTACAGAGTAACAACTAAAAAAGTTTAATGAAAAATAAGACCGTGAAGAAAATTTTTTTGACTGGTGAGATAGTCATTGTTCTCATGGGACTGACCTTGGCCTGGTTTTGGAAAGCTCTCCCCCCACAAGTTCCCTGGTTTTACTCTTTGCCTTCAGGTGAACAACAGTTGGTGGGTAAATTAACTCTGATTGGAGTGATAATAGGCTTGGTTGCTTCGCTTTATATGACTCGAGCGATTGCCCGATGGGCCAGCAAAGAGGATGTTCCGGTGGAGATTGCCATCATGACGGGAGGGCTGGTGGCCGTAATCTTGGCGGCGGCTAGTTTTTTCAGAGTTATACAGATAATTATTGGTCTATGAATCCATTAATTACTTTTTTGCCCTTCTTTATTTCCTTACTACTTAGTCTGATGGTTACACCTTTAACTATTTGGTTTTTTACAAAAATGGGTTTTGTCATCGACCCTAAGAAAAGCCCCCATCCGGCTCATATTCATAATGTGCCGGTGCCTAAGGGCGGTGGTTTGGCAATTTTCTTGGCAGTATTTGTGACCATGGCTCTTCTTTTGAAGCTGGATAAACATTTAATTGCGATTGCTTTGGCGGCCGGTATCACCGTAGTGGCCGGCCTCATCGATGATGTCCGAGGAATGAATCCATATCTAAGGTTAGCCGTTAATTTTTTGGCGGTGGGAATTATCGTGGCTTCGGGGATTGGTATCGCTTTTATTTCCAATCCCTTTGGCGGAATTATTGATCTATCTCAACCAAGAATTGGTTTCGACCTGCTGGGTAGACATCATGAGATCTGGATTTTGGCCGACCTGTTTGCGCTGTTGTGGATCCCAATTTTGATGAACGCGATAAACTGGTCCTCCGGAGTCGATGGCCAAATTAGCGGGGTGGTAATGATCGCCGCTTTGATCGTGGGAATAATATCTCTGACTTACAGCGCCGATATTACCCAATGGCCGGTGGCGACGCTGGCTTTCGCTCTAGCCGGAGCTTTTGCAGGACTAACCGTATTTCACTTCTATCCGCAGAAAATTATGCCCGGGTACTCGGCGACGTCATTGGCCGGTTTGCTTTTGGGAGTGATCTCAATTTTAGCCACGGCAAAAGTGGGCACTGTGCTGGTAGTATTGGGAGTACCTTTGATCGACTTTATTTATCTAACGATCAAGAGAGTGGCTTCCGGAAAGTCTCCGGTCTGGGGAGACAAGGGGCACCTGCATCATAAATTACTGGAGATGGGCTGGGGAAAGAGGAGAGTGGCTTTATTTTATTGGCTGGTGACGGCTATCTTGGGAGTAGCGGCAGTGAAGTTTGAGGCTAGAAGTAAGCTCTTCATCATGATAGGATTGGTTATACTAATGTTGGTTTTCGTACTATGGCAATACTCCTGGCGCTATTCAAAACGGTCCGCCCCAGACAATGGGTAAAAAACTTCGCTCTTTTTGCGGCTTTGGTTTTTTCGGGTCTTCTTTTTCAAGAAGGGGCGTTTAGCTTAGTCTTTCAGGCGTTTTTGGTTTTTACGATTTTTAGCAGTATCACTTATATCTTTAACGATCTAGTCGACGTCGAGGCAGACCGGAAACATCCGTATAAAAAATCAAGACCAATTGCTTCGGGGGGATTACCGATACCGATGGCCATTTTTTCTTTGGTGGTAGGGGTAGTGGTGGGACTTTCATGGGCCATGCAGATAAACTACTACTTGTTTATAAGCGGACTGGCTTACTTGATACTGCAGATTTTTTACACCTCTTATTTGAAGAATGTCCCGATTGTGGACGTGATTGTGATCGCTTCCGGATACTTGATCCGAGTTTACGCCGGCGCTTTTACGATATCGGCGCATATGGATGTGTGGTTTCTAATGACGGTGATCGCGGCCTCGCTCTTTCTGGCCGTAGGAAAAAGAAGAAGCGAGATGACCCTGCTCCTTAACTACAAAGAGGCAGAGACAAGAGCGACACTTAAAAGATACACCGAACATCTTTTAGATATTTATACCGCCATGTTCGCGACCGGAACTTGGATTACCTACGCTTTGTTTACTTTCAATCACCCGAGAATTATTCCGGACGGTAGAGCTCTGGATATTATTTCCATACTACCGAGAACACTGATCTCGGAAAAATGGCTGATGGTCACCATTCCCTTTGTGGTTTACGGCATTATGAGATATCTACAACTGATTTACGAAAGAAATGAGGGTGAAAGTCCGGAGAGAATTCTGCTGTCCGACAAACCGCTGATGGCCACGGTAATTTCGTGGGGGGTAATGGTGATCGGGGTGTTGTATTACGTGGGGTAAAAAAGAACTCTAGAACTCTAGGAATCAAGAACTCAAGTTTAGGAAAATCTGTATAGATTGCCGCGGTCGCTTAAGCGACTTCGCAATGACGTGACTTATTTAACTAGTTTGGCGTATTGAGAGGAGACGAATCCCCAGGAGCCCTTGATGTATTCGATGGAGTACCAGGTAGTGGTAGATTCCAACTCTTTGTAGGCGAATTTGTCACCCGGGTTAACCTTAGCCAGTTCGGTACCGTTGACCGAGGCAGTTTCACGGACTCTTAGAAAATTGGTAGGAGTAGCGAGAATTTCGACATAGGGCTTGGCCATGGCGGCAGAAGATGAGGCCTGTTTGGGAAGTGGGGTGATGGCGACCGTGGCGGTAGGCTTGGGAGTAATGGTGGCTGAAGAAGTAGCTACCGGAGTTGGGGTGGGGGTGGGAACAACATCCATTGTTGCCATAGTGAGATTCAGAACTAGACGATAACCCTCTTGAACAGCAGCGTTGACGATCTTGTCTTGATAGCCCGGGGCGGTGAAAGAAAAGACGTGAGGGCCGGCAGAAATGTCATTGGTAATGGGAGTAAATCCGGCAGGTTTACCATCAATACTGACGGTGGCGCTGGCCGGAAGACTGATAATACTTATCGATGAATCTTTGTTGTTGGCGAGCTTTTCGAAAGAGAGAGTGTAGCTTTGAGATTTGTCCGGAGTAACGCCAAAATCACGATGAACAGTGGTGAGTGTACCGCTAACCAAGTTAACCTTGCCTTCCCAGGATTGGCCGGAGCCGATGGCAGTCATCTGAATGCTGGCATTACCGGCGTCGGCATTCTCGACGTAGTAGGGGGTTTTACCCACAGATTTACCGTTGATGACTACGTTAGCGTCGGGCTGAGAGGTAATTTGGATGCCGGCTTTTTTGGCAAAAGGGTTGAGCTGACAGCCAGCAAGGAAGATAGAAAATAATAGAATGGGCAGTGTACGTAGAAGTCTAGTCCTCATAATATCCTAGTGTATCAGAAAATGTTAAAATAGTGCGTGTTAGTTACGGCCGGATGGCGAAGTGGTAACGCGGTGGTCTGCAAAACCTCTATGCGCGGGTTCAATTCCCGCTCCGGCCTCAGATTTGGATTTTTCTCCTAATTGGTTATTGTGGTATGGGCAGATTCAATATCTATTTCCAGTAAATCGTCTTTATCACGAAACGAGCTTTCTTTAACCATGGTTATTTTTGGCATTGGTTTAAGCTTTTTATTGTAAAACTCTCCAGAGAGATATCTTAAATGCAGGGCCAGAATTGAATCTACATTGATTTGCTCTCCTGTGGGTATGTATTTCACTGGCCGAAGGGTTCCCGTATTATCTGGATACATTACATTTTGAGTTTTGGTCTGAAAATGCATATCACCTGTCACAAGCAAGACTTTTTGATTTTCCGGTATATTTGATAATATTTGGTTGATATTCCTCGCCATAATAGAGTCTCTCCAGTCCAAGGTGTTTGCCATTTGTTTGTTTTGTTCATTGGTGTTGAGGTCGAACCCAAACACTGGTACATCTGTATTAACCAGGTTCTTAAGAAGGTCATAGTGATAAATGGAAAATCTTCCATCTTGGATAAGGAAGTTTGCCGGCGAAGTGTTTTTCAGTTCTTCAAATGGCTTGTCTAGCCAGTCTAGAAGTAATTGTGGATACTCAAAACCAACTATGATTGAGTATTGTTTCTTTAGGTAGTCGATAACTTTCTGTACTATTTCTGGGTTCTCTCTAACTCCATGCATTTCACCCATGGCGATGATTCTGTGCTTTTTAGCCAAGACCAAAATCTGTTCTAGTGTTGGAGACGAAATAATCATTAATACTTATTTTACTTGAGATTCATCATGCAATTTGCTTCGGTTCCAGCTGTTAGGGTTCTAGAGACTGGCTGACTTTGATGGTTTCTTCGATAAGACGGTTGGCATAGCCCCATTCGTTGTCGTACCAAGCCAGAACTTTGACCATGGTACCGTCGACGACCCTGGTCATCTTCAAATCCACCACGCTGGACTCTGAACGACCAATGACGTCGGAAGAGACCATGGGCTCATCGGTAACAGCCAGAATGTTTTTGTATCTGGGGGTATTAGCCGCATCGATAAAGATTTGATTAACTTCTTCCACCGAAGTGGCTCTTTGGGTAATAAAGGTGAAGTCGGTAATGGAACCAGTAATGACAGGAACACGGAGGGCGATACCATCAAAGAGACCTTTGAGCTCGGGAATGGCTTGGGTAGCGGCGATGGCGGCGCCGGTACTGGTGGGAATGATGTTGGCGGCGGCGGCTCGGCCCCGGCGGAGATCACGGTGAGAGTTGTCCTGAAGATTTTGATCGTCGGTGTAGCCGTGGACCGTGGTCAACATGGCTTTGAGAATTCCAAGCTTTTCATGAAGCAGGTCGGCTACGGGGGCGATACTATTGGTGGTACAAGAGGCATTACTAATGACGGAAATGGTATTTACTTTGTCTTTGCCGATAACTTCCTGCTCGTTGACACCAAGTAGAGCTGTCGGAACACCTTCGCCATTCGGAGGAGCGGAAAGAACCACCATTTTGGCTCCGCCTTGGAGATGGAGAGTGGCTTTCTCGAGAGAAGTGAAGGCTCCCGTACACTCGATAACGACTTCGGCTCCAAATTGGCTCCACGGGATCTTGGCCGGGTCTCTTTGAGCCAGAATGGGGATTTTTACGGCTCTTTTTGGATGTTCAACCGTAATGTAGCCCAAAAGAGGATTTTCATCGGTGACTTGATCGGGCTTTTGAAGTTCTTCGGAGGTAATGGGGTAAGGCAGGGGGCCGTAGGCGGTATCGTACTTGAGCAGGTAGGCCCAGCCGGAGACGTCTTGAGAGCCGGAAGTGTTGATAGCGCAAAGATTGAAGTCATCGAGGTGGCTGGCTAGCCAGACTCTGGTGGCAGAACGTCCAATGCGGCCGAAACCATTGATGCTGAAGTTTGTCATGTGGGCAGAAATATGTAACTACTTAAACTTTAGCACAGAAGGTGTAAAATCATCTCAAATATGACTGAAGTGACAGAACAACAAGGATATGAAATCAGTAGAGTTACAGATAAGTTGAATAAATTACAACCTGTTCACAAAATTATAAAGATATTTGGTGAATTGCGAGCAGAAGATATGTGGAGAAACACCAGAGAAGTTCTTAATAAATACATTCGACCTGATCAAAAAATACTAGATGTGGGAGTAGGGTTGGGACAAACAACAAAAACTTTTTCTGAAAAGCTCCACTTGAATCAGAAAAATATTTTTTCTATTGATTTGGGCGACGTTCTAATGGAAGATAGTTTAAAGAATGGTTATTCGCTTGCAGAAGGAGAGAAATTACCTTTTGAGGCATCTACTTTTGACACGACTTTGTTTATAGACATGCTTCACCATACTAAAATGCCAGAAGAATTATTGCTAGAAGGGATAAGAACTACCAAGCAAAATGGATACATAGTTTTATTGGAAAATTTGCTCGGTGACAGCTGGACAGATCAAAAAAAAGGAAAAATTACACAGCTTTGATAACACATGGAACTCACAAAGTGACGATACAAATCCTCACAGCAACCATACATTATCTGAATGGAAAAAAATTGGAGAAAGCTTGGGTCTAGAATTTATAGAATCCGTTGAGTGGCAATGGGGAAAAATTGATTTTGTTCCAGGAGTTGCCAGAATTGGAGATAGAAAAAAACCAAGCAAATTACGACCCTTCACAGATTCAGTAATGATATTTAGAGTCAAAGAAAAGAATCCGGCAGACACTATCTAGAAATTGCTGGTGCCGACTAGGAAAAAGCCCTACCGGAAGGGTGAGGCTGGCAACGATTAGGGTCGACGGAAGAATAGTACAGTGGCGACTATGACTGTTAAAAAAATCGTAATTGAGGCGGAATTTGCCACGGGGACTGCTGCGATGATACCGATAATCCACGGTAAGAAAATGGGGAATATCAATATCCGGAGACAAGCGATGAAAGCAATCAGTATCAAGGCTACAGAGAATAACATTTTTCACCTCTTTGTTAAATAAACTACCGGGGTTTTAAGGATCAGTTTGGGAAATGATAGCACAAAAGGAGTGACTAGGCTTTGCGAGCGAGAATTTCTAGGAGGGGGTGGGTGCCTATGGCCAGAAAGTCGAGCATGGCGCCGCCGCCGGTGCTGACGAAGCCAAAGTCCGAGTATTTGAAGCCTAGAGTAGGAATGGCGGCGATAGTGTCGCCTCCGCCCAGGATGGTCAGAGCCGAGCTGTCCTTGAGTGCCTGAAAAATAGCCTTAGTGGCTGTGGCATGGATGCCGTCCTCGTAATAGCCGAGTGGACCATTAAGGACGATGGTTTGTGCCTGGGAAATAACCTGGAGGAATAGGGAAGTAGTCTCTTGATTAAGATCCAGCCCATCGGAAGTAAGATGGTCGGGAGAAGCAAATTTACCACCCAGTAGAGTGCGGTCGAACTTGGGCATAACGCCTTTAAGGATTTCAAGCTTGTCCATCTTGGCTCCTGAGGCTATAAGAAGAGTGGGGTGGGCAGGGTTTTGGAGAACTTGGTTGAGGGTGGCTATTTCCTTGTCAAACTGAATACCAGTACGGGTGGGTAGGAGTTCGGGAATAGTTTGGAGACTGGTGGAAGGACGGTAGTTGGCAAAAGCCTCGTAAACATAAATCTCGGCATCTTGGGACAAAACTTCGGCGAATCCCCTGTCTAGTCTTTCTTCACGAGGATCAAAACGTAAGTTTTCTATCAAGGCGAGAGGAGATTCTCCTGTCCAGCACTCCCCTGGAGAAAAACCCGAAGTAACAAAGAATATGTCTTGATTTAGCAGTCTTTTTAGCTCTTCTAGTACCGGAGCGAGGCTAAAAGCAGGATTGTTACTCTCCGGTCGACCGAGATGCCCTATCAGGCAAGTACGGCGGGCATTTTCGAGACAGAGTTTTAGGGTGGGAAGAAGGGCTTGGAGGCGGAAACGGTTCTCCACCCTACTGTCTTTGACAGGCACGTCCAGATCGGCCCGGAGAAGGACGTTTTTGCCCTGAATATCGGTGGCTGTAAGCATAATTTTAGTGTATCACGGCTTGACTTTGGAGGGGTTGATATGGTATGATACCGTTCGCTTGAGAGATTCAAGCATTTTTTGTACCCATTACGCGGGCTTTCGCCCGCAACTATGAGACGAATACTACCTAAAACCAGAACATCGCATCCCCTCTCCAAGCTCTTCAGACCGGTGTTCGAAAAGAAAAATATTAAAGCCGTCTTTGGTGGATTCATTTCTATGACCACCTTAGCTTCGGGAATGTTTATGTTACCTGGAGATCAGTCTACTGTGGCGTTAGCCAACCTCCAACCTTTTGACCAAGAAGTGGTAATAGAAACAAAGAGGAGCCTGATAAGTGTCTTACCGGATAATACCGGTGTATCTCAAGAGTTTCACCTTGGCCACTCAGGGACTGATATCACTGCCTCGCTAGGATCAAAAATATATCCTCTAAAAGAGGGAGTGGTCGTTTTGATGAGTGTTACCAAAACCGGATACGGTCGTAGCGTGGTACTTGATCACGGAAACGGCTTGCAAACCCGCTATGCCCACATGGGAAAGATTTTTGTCGAAGAAGGAGAAAGGGTTACTCCCGCCATGCCGGTGGGAGAAGTGGGCATTACCGGAAAGACAACCGGGCCACATCTTCACTTGGAAGTAATAAAAAAGAATCGCACGGTAAACCCTAGACCTTATTTGGATTTGTCCAACGGTCGAATAGCCAAGGCTAAATAAAGATTTCAACAGATTTGTATGTATTTTAGATTGATTTATCAATCCTTCGTCTCGTGTGTATAACTAGATTTTTTTGGGGATAATAGTTTGGAGTAATAAAAGCCCCCTACCAGAGGGGGCTTATTTGTTACCATTGCCATTTGTTTAGTCTCCGCCGTATTTATTTTGGTGCCACTTGAAAAAGGCATTGTACAAAAAGAGAATGAGGATCTCGGCGATGATGCTATAAAGCAGAATTTGCGGTAGCCAGACAATTGTCCCGGTAACGATTATCGAGAGAGCGAGGGCAACACAAATACCTGCGAAGGCATAGAGAGCTAAGGAAAGCAGTCCTCGTTCGCGTTCGTGGCGGAAGGCACGATCCTCCAGTGTTTCTTTGTCACGACCAAGAAGTACATACAAAGCTCCGTAAAAACGATTTTTCATGGGTTCCTCCTTTAAGGTGCGAGCTGAGTGATAGTATAACACGGGACAAAAAAGACCCTGCGTCTGCGGGGTCTTTTTTGTACGATGTTTTGGTGGAGTGTGATCCTTCGGCTCGCGAAGGCTCGCTCAGGATGACGAGTACGTCACATCCCCATGTCGCCCATGTTCGGCGTGGCAGGAGTTTTCTTTTCTTCAGGCAATTCCGTGATTAGACATTCCGTTGTCAGAATCATGCTGGCAACGGAGGCGGCGTTTTGGAGAGCCGAACGAGTCACCTTCACAGGGTCGAGAATGCCGGCTTTGAGCATGTCTTCAAATTCTAGAGTGAGTGAGTTGAAACCGAAAGCGGGATTTTTGTTTTCCTCAACTTTTTTAACCACCCAGCCATCATCGGCGCCGGCATTTTTGGCTAACCAGCGAAGAGGCTGAGAAAGAGACTGTTTGACAATCTCGATACCTACTTCTTCATCGGAGTTATCGGCTTTGAGATTCTTTAGGGCTTGACCGGCTCGAATGAGAGCGACACCACCTCCGGGGACGATACCTTCGTCAATAGCGGCTTTGGTAGCTCCGACGGCATCCTTGACTCTTTCTTTGAGTTCGTTTAGCTCCACCTCGGTAGCGGCACCAACTTTGATGACGGCAACTCCGCCGGCCAGTTTGGCAACACGTTCGGCCAACTTTTCTTTATCAAACTCGGAGGTGGACTTTTCCAGCTCGTGACGAATCTGATCGAGACGAGCCTTGAGGTCTTTTTTGTCTCCCTTGCCGCCAATTATCTGAGTGTTGTCCTTGTCGGACCAAATCCGATCAGCACGGCCAAGGTCTTCGATGGTGACAGAGTCTAGCTTGCGACCGGTGTCTTCAGAAATCATCGTTCCACCGGTAAGAATGGCGATGTCCTGAAGCAAAGCTTTCCGACGATCACCAAAGGCCGGAGCTTTGACGGCGAGAATATTAAAGGTACCGCGCATTTTGTTGACAACTAAGGTAGCTAGAGCTTCACCTTCGATGTCATCGGCAACGATCACGATGTTTTTACTGACTTTCATGGTATTTTCCAGGAAAGGAAGCAGGTCGCTGATGGCGGAAATCTTTTGATCGCAGATAAGAATATAAGGATCTTCGATAACGGCCTCCATATTGGAAGAGTCGGTAACAAAGTAGGCAGAGGCGTAGCCTTTATCAAACTGCATACCGTCCTTGTGCTCTATCTCGAACTCCATGCCTTTAGATTCTTCGACAGTAACCACACCATCGCGTCCGACTAGCTTCAGAGCTTCGGCGATCTTGGCGCCGATTTCCGGATTTTGAGCAGAAATAGTAGCGACGGACTGCCAATCACTTTCGGAGAGATCGGTTTTGATCTTTTGAAGCTCCCCGACGATGGCAGTAACGGCTTTGTCGATACCTCGCTTCATTTGCATGGGGTTAGCTCCGGCGGTGATGTTTTTCATACCGGCCAAAACAATTTGTTGGGCCAGTAAGGTAGCGGTCGTGGTCCCGTCTCCGGCAACATCGTTGGTTTTGCTAGCGGCTTCTTTGACGAGCTGGGCACCCATGTTTTCAAACGGATCGGCAAGCTCTACTTCTTTGGCAACAGAGACACCGTCGTGAAGGACGGCGGGAGCGCCCCATTTTTTATCAATAGCCACATTTCGGCCTTTGGGTCCGAGGGTGGTAACGACGGCTCTGGCTAATTTATTAACACCGCTTACTAATTTAGTGCGGGCTTCTTCTGCAAAAAGGATTTGTTTGGCCATGTTTTTGGTTATTAGTTATTAGTTATTGGTTACTTGACTACGGCGAGGATGTCGTCGAACTTGAGGAACTGGTATTCGATGTCACCGATCATGACTTCGTTGCCACCCCATTTTTTATAGAGAACGGTGTCCCCTACTTTGGCGGGAGAGCCGATTTCGACACCACGATCGTTAATTAATTTGCCACCAACGGCGAGAGCAGTACCGTACTGAGGTTTTTCGGAATGACTATCGGGAAGATAAAGACCGGAAGCGGTTTTCTTTTCTTGTTTGGCCGGTTCGACTAGAAGAAAGCCGGGGGCGGGTTGTAATTTTTTGACGGTTAAGGTGTTGACCATAGTTAGATATAAATTGATAATCTAGCTGTTTGAGTATAGCAGAAAGGTAGCAGTCTACCATCTCGATTGCTATTTTATAGCGAAGATGGGAAGTTCTGTCAAGTAGTTTTTTGCTGGCTATTCACAGGCCATGAGAGTGCAGGCAACTTGTCCATTGTCGCAGGAGCAGGAATTGCACTTATCGACGGAAACCGTTTCTCCATTTTTATAGGTTTTGCCATTATATTGACAGTCTAATGATTTTGTCTCGAGCGGTGGACAGGGAGCACACACTCCGATATTTGGAGATGAACATATTTTTGGCCGCAGAGCGGAATAATCTTTTCCCTGTTCATAAAGAATCCATCCATTTTCCCCGATTTGTGAAGAATCAATTATTGTCGGGCAAGAACAACACCGTGTTAATTGTATTCCAAGTATTTCTTGTGACGATCCTTCAACTGTAAATTTTAAGGTTGAAAGGATCTGGTCGAATAATTTGCCGTCTTCGTCTTGGAGGTTGAACCGGTAAAGTATGGAGGTAATTTCTGTGGAGTTGTTGTCCTTGGCAAGAATAACAAGATCACTGTAACCCGTAACCGATTTTTCTAGTCCTCTTTTTCCAACGAAACCGACGATTTCATTGTAGTCGTATCTGGGCGTTTCATCGCCGTAGCTTCGAATTACATATTCATCAAAAGTGAAGGGTCTAAGAGATGATATATCACTGAAAGTTCCTTTTAGGATTATTAATTTATCGTCAAAATTTAAGGTTGTGATAGCAGACGATGACGATTCTTTGGGATCGAGCCAGCTATTCGGATACATGAATTCGAGCCCCAACTTTTGATTGGTGTATGTTTTCCAAGTGGCAGTTGGTTCGGATGTGGGAGTTGATTCAGGAAGAGTAGATGTAGTTGTGGTTTTAGGTGTGGGTAGAAAACGGGCGGCCAGGACACCCAATAAGATACCAAAAAGAATTAGAGCTAACGAGACCAACAAGGGTCTTCCGAAAGATGTGGCTGGTTTAATTTGCGGGTTTGCTGGTTCGAGGGTTGCCAAGGAGGTTGGCAAGAGGGTCGTCGAGGAGGATGGAGGGGGCGTGGTCGTCTGATTGGTTCCCCACGACTGAGGAGGGGTGTAGCTGACTTCCTCTTGATCTTTCAGGTTGGGTTGTGGGTTTGGGTCCATGAATTTCTGGTTGATTGGTAGATAAGAGATTTTTGTCCTTAAGAACGTGGAGGAGGTTGGCGATCATCCTCAATCTTCCTCCGGTATTGGTCTCTTTTATTAGTTTATACGCTTCGTCGAAGTTTAGCCACTTTAGGTCATCAAATTCGGTGGCACCAAGAGTAATTTCAGTTTTTTTGGAGTTGGCCACAAAAAAATAATAGTACTTGCCTTTCATCACCACGGGTTCACCCGAATCGGTGGACATGTCGCGAAGACCTTGCTTGCTGGGAGGAAATTCGATTTTATCAACTGCGACCAATTGAATGTCGGTGTCGCAGGTTTTGAGAAAGTCGTCGGTGACTTCTTCGGCAAGTTCCTTAAAAAAGGCATCTTTAATATTCTGTTTGTTTTCCACTCCCCCCTGAGGCAAAAGCCATTGATTGAAAGACTTTTGATAGGCCAGAAGAATTTTTTTATCGTTTAGAAAACAGCCGACAATACTGGGGCGGAGACCTTCTTTGCGAAGAGCATCGAGGTCGGCGAGGGAGGGGTCAGAGAGACCTGCAGGGCCAGGCCTTGCAGATTGAGGATTCTCTAAGGCCTGGCCCTGGGGAATAGATTGCCGCGCTTCGCTCTCGACTCTGCTCGGAATGACAGATTTACCGGAGGGAGGAATTTTGAAGGGGTTGGGTTGGGTGCGGGGGATGATTGGGGGAAGCTGAGGCACGTAAGGTGCCTTTGACGGAAATGATGATTTACCTGCAGGGCCAGGCCTTGCAGATTGAGGATTCTCTAAGGCCTGGCCCTCAAGAGAAACAATCGCTGAAGGTTCCCTCAGTGCTTTGGGGGCGTAGGCCGGCTCGGTGAAGCGCTTGGCAGGGGGTGTCATTAGGGCAGTGATTTGAGACATGTCCATCGGTTTGGTTTCGCGATAATATTTGGCGTAAGTCGCCTCTAAGACCCTTTCCTTGGTGTGCATGTAGGTATCCGGCAGAGGTAGTGCGTTGGCAGAGAAAGGTTGGGTGACTTGGGAATCGACAGACATTTTCATAGCCAATTGGTACTTAGCCAGTCCAACAAGGTCGTCGGCGGTATAGAGATTGTTTAATTCCTTCACGATGCGGTCGGCGTCGGAGGCCCCGATAACGTAACTCATGACGGTACCAACGTTACCAAAAATCGCGTTTTGGATGTCTTCCGGCAGTTGGGCAATATATTGATTGGCGAGAATTAAGCCAAGTTTGTATTTACGAGCCTCGGACAGAATTTTGACAAAGGAGCTGGTGGCAAAGTTTTGAAATTCATCAACATAGAGAAAAAACTCACGACGATCTTCTTCTTTGATGTTGGCTCGGTTCATGGCCGCGATTTGAATTTGAGAAATGAACATAGCACCAAGCAAGGCGGCGTTGTCTTCGCCGATTTTACCTTGAGGAAGGTTGAGAATAATAATTTTCCCGGCGTTCATCATTGCCTCAAAATCGACAGTACTCTTGGGATGATTAATAATGTCTCGGATAGTCGGAGAGGTAATAAACTGACCAACTTTGTTTAGAATAGGAGCGATAGCTTCGGTCTGGAATTTTTCCGAGTATTTGTCGTATTCATCCCGCCAGAAATTAATGAGGACAGGATCGGTGACGTGAATGAGGCATTCTTTCTCCCGAAAATCTTTATTGGTAAGAATGCGGGGAACATCGGCGAGGGTGGTTTCCGGTTTGTAAACTAAGGTCAATAAAGTATTTCTGAGAATGTATTCCAGACGGGGTCCCCAGGAATTACCATAAAGTTTGCTAAAAATAGAAACAATGCTCGAGGCGACCATCTCCCCATGGGCCGGAGTTTTGACAAAAAGCGGATTCATCCAGAATGATTTTCCTGGAACTGACGGGTCGAGATAAGCAACATCATTAATACGACTTTCAGGAATATAGTCTAAGAGAATTTCGGCGGCATCGCCGTGTGGATCTACAAAAGCCACCCCTTCTCCATGTTGGATGTCATTAATAGCCATATGGCCAATTAAGGTAGATTTACCGGTACCTGACTTTCCTAGAATGTAGGTATGTCGCAAACGATCAATCCCCTTCTTCATACCAAAGACGGCTAAGTGATTTTTGTATTCGGTGACGGCGAAAAAATTATAAAGTTTTTGTTCGCTCGCCGTGATACCCTCGTTGACCGGCAAGTTGGTCGGGGCTTCGCCCTTGAGGGTCTTACCCCAAGCAATTCCCTTGATGGGAGCCAATAAAACACCGGGTAAGTGAAACATGGCGGTTATCTCGCCATAGTTTAAGTACTGATATTGGTTTGAGTATTTGGCTGAACGATCGATCATCATGCGACGAAGTTTTTCGAGAGATCCGGCAGATTTGGGAATTTTTAAAGCAAGACTGTTCCCTTCCGAAAGAGCATAGGTGCCAAAAGCGGCGGCAAGCTGTGTCAAAAGCTGGATGGAGGTGTGTAAATTTGGAGTGATAGCGGCCAAGCGGATATCACAAGCGTAGGCAGGGTAGGCTAGTTTCTTTTCGATAATGGCTTTATAGGGACTGGGTTTACTTTTGGCCGGATCGGTAGCCGTAGCCGGAGTAACAATTTCAAGGCTAGAACGGACAGCTTTTTGCCAGTTCTTGGGTCCGGCAAAAAGACAGATTTGGATAATTCCGGCTTGTCCAGCCGGAATTCGAGCGAGACTGCCTAGAATCGAAGCCATCTGGTCGACCTTGTCGTCCAAAGTGTTGTTCAAGGAAAGATGAGATGGTCCGGTAAGAACCAGTTGACCCAAAGAAGTCTGTCCGTGACTCAGCCAGTCGGATAGATAATCGGTCATGGGCGTGATCAAAGCCGTTGGGTACTGAGCCGCGATTTGGGCACGGACCAGATGTTCCAAACGTTCAGGACAGGAAAGAATGTAGTAGGTGGTTTGGTTTAGGTTAACTATTTCCAGACAGATAGTGTCGAAAGTCCCCAGAAGTCGATCCACAAAACCGGCTTTTAGGGCAGTTCTGAGGGAAGATAGAAATTCAATAAAGGCGGCCTGACCGGTAAGAGAGTCTTTGGCGGGACGAATCTGTAAAACAGAGTATTTGGGGGCAGCCATAGATTAAGTATATAAAAAAACTAAACCTTTTTTACTTCCGAAAAAAGCACATTCTCGATAATCAGAGCTTTGTCCCGGAAAAGTTCGTTGAGTTCGTTCTTGAGGAAAGTTTCAATTTTAGAACGCTCGACGCCGATTTCTTTGGAGTCAAACTGGCTAAAAGCCGAGGCGATCCGACTTCTGGAGTAAGGACGGATAACTTTGGAGATGAAGTTGTCACCGATGTTCTCCCAAAGAAGAGGGGCGTTGGCTTTGTCAAGTCGGAAAAGGATGGAACCTTCGATAGAAACGGTCTGGTTGTCTTTGGTGGTGGCAATAACCGGTTCGTCTCCAAGAACTTCTTTGATAGAAAGATCAAATCCGTGCCTGATGGTGTATTCCAGAACTTGAGCGTTGAACAACTTGGCTATCTGCCAAAAAGGAATTTTGAGATGGAGACCTGGACCCCAAACGCGTTTAAGGACGCCTGCTCCACGATCATAGACACAGGCAACGTGTCCGGGTGGGACGGAGATAAAGAAGCCTCCAACGACTTCATCGACGAGAAAGGAAACTACCAATTTATCAAAATCAGCCATAGCTTGGGTTATTATATCCTCTTTTCGTAGGTTAGATAATGAATTTGCTTAATGATCTTAAGAACGATACCGAAAGCGATGGAGGTGATAATAAAAACCTTTTTTCCGGCCGGTAGGAACATGAAGATTAGAAAGCTGAATACAGGTAGAAAAATTACCAAGGAAACCAAATCTTTTTTGGTGGGCTTAACCGGAGCAAAATAAAGATGAACAATCTCGCCTAAGGCGATCATCAGAGATTGAATTAGGTTAAGAGTGCTGTTGGTGTGTGAGAGATCGTACTTCCCCATGAAAATGAGACTGATCGGCTGACGAACCGATGGCATAAACGGATAAAGTAGATGCATGTCGGCGCCTTCCAGGCCGGTGGTAAAAATGCGATAAAGGATCAAAATAATTAAAACTTGAATGGTAATAGTGAAGACCTCGGAAAAGATAGCCTTGGGACTTTGGCGCATGAGACTGCGAATGGCTTCTTTTTGGCGGACAGGGTCGGCCGAAAACTCTTTTTTGATTTGTTTGACTTTTTGAGAAACCTGGAATTTGTCTTCGTCAGACTGTTCACCAATGAGGTCAAACGGGAGAAGAATAATCCGAATGGCAACGGCGAAGAGGATGACAGCAATGCCCATGTCGGGACGAGCGAGTACTTGTCCGACCAACCAGTAAAGTCCAACTAAGATATTAAAAAAGGGTTGGTAAATGTAGAGAGTAAAAAAATCCATGGATAATTGATTATATAGCTAGTTTCCGGATGGATCCCGGATCAGATAAGCGTCTAGTTGACTCGAATAGTCGGTGGTGTGGAGATGAGCGACATGAAGATTGACAGTTTCGGTGGTTTTTTTGGGGAGCATATACAAAAACTGAAAAAGGAAAAAAATCAAGTTAAGGGGGGCGAGGAGGAGGGAAACGGGGATAGTTGCGGGCGAATCATGATTCGCCCCTACAGAAGAGATTGATATAGATGCGAGGTAAGCGTTGGCGAGGTATTTTTTGGTCCAGGCGTTGGCTTTCAAAAAAGATTGATAGGTATCTCCCCTATCCAGTAAAGGTATTATTTGCAGAACTTCGTGAGCGGTAAAAAGAGATTGTTTCGAGTCATCGATAGTAAGAGATAGAGTATCGAGCCAGAAATTGGGGCAGAAGGCATTGGGAGCGTGAGCAGGATCTTCCAAGGGATGACGCCGGCGAAAAAAAATGGTGAGGATACAGATCACCAAAGGTCGAACCAGCCAAAGTGCGTGGGGGGTGGTAATGAAAAATAGGTCGATGTCATCATCTTTTTTAGCGTTTCTGGCCGCAACCGAGCCGGTGAGAGCTATGAGTCTCAGTCCTGGAAAATGTTTTAATAAGCCGATTAATTTTTGGGCGTGAAGAATTTTTTGTTTGGCGAACTTGTTGGTTTGTAAACGGTAACGACGATTAACGACTGACATTTTTTCTGTCAGATATGGTTTGAGTACATTCTTAGACACGGGACGAGAGTGAATTAACCAGTGATGTATTTCTTTAGGGAAGAGAGGAAAGTTAAAGTAGTTGGCGTAGGAAATGGTAGCAGACACCGCTCGAGCCAGATCCATATTTAAGGAGTGGGTGTGGGGGTGGGTGCCGCCACCAGTCCGTACTGAGAAAGAACTTGAGTGAAACCATTACGAAGAGCTTCAACCACTTTGGGAGTTTCTTGTCGGGAAATAATCCCGTTGATAGCATCTTCCAAGTATTTTATGAGACGGTAGTTCAGAGCCGTTTTGGAGTCTTGGGTCATGGAGGCGGTATAAAAACTCTTGGCAGTGGAGAGTCCAGCAATAAAAGGAGCCAGAACGGCATTTTTGCTTGCGGTCTGGGCAACCGCTTTGTTGGCCGGGGGTTGAGGAAAACCTCGGTCTATGGAGGCGGCATCGAAAAGTATTTGCTGAGCCTCTGCAGAAGCAAGGAAGCTGACAAATTTCCATGATTCTAAGGGATATTTACTGGTTTTGGATACACCCTCGAACCAAATAGAGGCCCAGTTTACCGGATCAATGTCGGGTAACTGAGGAACAGCAACAACTTGCCAAGAAAGTGAGGGGTTGATGGCTTTGATGTCTTTGGCAATCCAGCTTGGAGCGATGATCATGGCCACTTTTTCATTGGCAAAGGCAACAACTGATGGAGGCATGGTTTGATCCCAAACAGCATGTTTGGTGATAAAGTCGGTGTAGTAAGTAAGAGTAATAGCCACTTCCTTACCTTGAATATCGGTCAAGGAAACACCGGATTGGAGTAGCATCATCGAGACAATGTCCGGCCAGTACTCGACATTGGTGGTGTTTCCAAGAGCCACTCCGGCGCGAGTTAATTTACCCGTCAATGGATCTGCTTCTTTGATGGCTTTAGCAACAGTCAACAGGTCCTCCCAGGTTTTGGGTGGTTGGAGTTGTTTTTGTTGAAGCATGGCTGAGTTGATATATAAACCAAGACTTTCGGCCGTCATGGGGGCGCCGTAAACTTGGTTGTTGGCGACCAGCAACTTGCTAACGATGGGATAAAAATTAGTGGTTAGCTCGGTGACGGAAAGAGTGTTGGGTGGAGCCGGAAGAAGGTTGGCGGCAAAAAGAGGCAACCAGGTAGTGTGTAAACGAATTACGTCCGGGGAACCTGGGCTTTCTAAAGCTGTTTTAACACGATCTTGGTAATCTTGAGGTGCCTGGAGTTGATAATCAATTTTAATTTTGGGATTTTTAGCCTCAAAGGCGTCAATGACCGGTTTCATAACCGAACTAGGCTCCCATAAACCATAGTAAATCAGAGTAACCGGTTTGGAAGGCACAGCCGATTGAGGAGGAGCGGCTTTGTTGCCGACAAACAAACGAAACAGAAGATAAGAGACCAAGCCGACTACGAGTAGGCCAATGCCAATCGGAAGGAGCAGTTTTCTGAGTGAGCTTTTGATTATCGGGGGGGCGGAGGCCGGAGGTTGGTATCCTGGCGGAGGAGGAGCGGCTTCTTCCGGACTTGACAGAGGAGCTGGTTTGGGCATCAGAGCCGGTTCCGGAACGTTAGGTATTGGGCCAGGCAAAGAAAATTGATTATCCATAGGTTTACAGATAAAGTATATCAAGAATGACAAAATTTAAATACATCCTGGGTTTTTCCGTTTTTCTGTTTCTGTTCGCTTTAGCGGTCGTCACTAGTTATAGATTGGCCTTTCGGAAACTGGTTTATCCAAGAGTGAAAATTGCCAACATCGAAGTGACCGGTATGAACAAAGAGTCTGCCCTCAGATTGGTGAAGACTTATTTTGAGACTAACCCAAGTTTGGTTATATTGGTGACTGAGGGAACAGAGGTGTCTAAGCTGGAGGGTTTGAAGGTTGAGCAAGATCCGGTATGGGCCGTGGATCAGGCGTTGAGTGTGGGTAGAAATGGAAACATTCTGACACAGATGGCGGAGCAGATCAGAACTTTGATTAAGGGCGCGGAAATTAAGATCCCCGTAAAGCTGGATGTCGGTGAGTTAAACGACCTCGTTGGGCAAATCTCAGAAAAAATAGAGCAGAAACCGGTCTGGCCTAGACTTACAAGGGCAGATAATAAAATAGTTGTATCTGAGGGAGTAAATGGGGTTGAGATCAAGAAAGATGACTTGATCAGAGAGATATTGACCGGTTTGTCCCTCCCCGGGAAACATGAAATTACTGTCCCGATCAGCACGATTGATGTCAGCGTAAATAGCGACAGGTTGACTATGGCAAAGTTGGCTTTGGAAAAATGGGGACAGAATAATTTGACTCTCCGTTTTGGAGAGTTCGTCAGGACTCTGAAACAAGAGGAGATGCTGAGTCTTTTTGGTCTAGCTAGTGACGTATTAGAAAAAAATAGTTTAGAAAGTCTGATTGAGGAGATTAAGCCTTTTATCGAAACGGAGCCTAAAGACGCGATCTTTGTTTTTGAAAATAATAAGGTGAATGAATTTAGACCGGAGGTGATAGGGGCCAGAATTGACATTCCTGCGTTTAACCGGAAGCTGGCCGAGTATTTGTTGGCCGGTGAAAAAAAAGACCTAGAGGTGCCGGTGATTCTAACTTACCCCAAGATCAAAACAGAAGATATTAATAATTTGGGAATTAAGGAGTTGATCGGAAGTGGTAAATCGACCTTCCTCCACTCTATCCCCGGTAGAGTTTTTAATGTTAATTTAGCGGCTTCGCGAGTGAACGGAACTTTGGTTGCCCCGGGAGAAGAGTTTTCCTTTGTCAAGTCTGTGGGAGATATTACGAGGACAACGGGTTATCAGACGGCCTACGTCATTAGTCAAGGGCGGACAGTTTTGGGTGACGGTGGAGGAGTTTGTCAGGTATCGACGACTACTTTCCGAGCTGCTCTGGATGCCGGACTGCCAATCACCGAGAGAAAAGCCCATTCGTATAGAGTGGGCTATTACGAGCAAGATAGTCCTCCAGGAATTGATGCCACAGTTTTTTATCCAACTGCGGATCTGAAATTTTTGAACGATACAGGAAACTATATTCTGATTCAAGAAGAAGTTGATACGAAGAAGATGTCAATGAAGGTAAATATTTATGGAACAAGTGATGGAAGAAGTTCAACGATATCCAAATCGAGAATTTCAAATCAAAGTTCCCCGCCGGCAATGCTATATGTGGATGACCCAACGCTACCGACGGGAACTACCAAACAGATAGATTGGTCAGCCTTTGGGGCAAAGGTCGCTTTCGATTATAAAGTAGAGAGAAATGGGGAAAGTATTTACGAAAAAACTTTTGTGAGTAACTACCAACCCTGGCAGGCGGTTTATTTGAAGGGTACCGGAAACTAGATGAAGGTACTGGCTATTGAATCGACATGTGACGAGACGGCCGCGGCGGTGGTAGAGAGTTTTGGTGGCGGAGTGAGAGTGATCAGCAATGTTGTAGCCAGTTCGGTGGAGATGCAAAAGAAATATGGTGGTATCGTTCCGGAGGTGGCGGCGAGGGAGCAGATAAAAAGTATCATTCCGGTGATTACCGAAGCTATCAAGGGCGAGGAAATAGACGCGGTGGCAGTAAGTTACGGACCGGGGTTGATGGGAAGTTTGCTGATAGGCGTGGAGACGGCCAAGGTACTGGCTTGGGCGTGGAAAAAACCACTACTTAAGGTAAATCACATGGCGGCACATGTGATGGCGAATTGGATAGTTGGAGAAAAAACTCAAGAACTCAAGAACTCAAGAACTCAAGATATTGAAAATTTCTACGATATTCCCCATCTGCCGGCGGTGGGACTGGTGGTAAGTGGTGGACACACCGATTTGATTCTTTTGGAAAGTCTTTTGAAATGGACATGGATTGGAGGGACGAGAGATGATGCGGCCGGTGAAGCATTTGACAAGACAGCTCGACTACTTGGTCTTCCCTACCCTGGTGGACCAGAAGTAGATAAAGCAGCGAGTAAGGTGACCGAGGAAGAGTGGAATCTAAATAAAAACAAATTTAAGTTACCCAGACCGTTGCTTCATGATCCAGGATTGGAGATGAGTTTCTCGGGTATCAAGGCGGCGGTGGCTAGAATGGTGGAAAATAGATCTCAGATTTTAGATAACAGTTCTCAGATGACAGTTGTTAGTTATACAAATTTGGTGGCGAGGGAATTTAGCGAGGCGGTGACGGAAGTATTGGTCAAAAAAACAATGGCCGCGGTCGAGAAGTTTAAGCCAAAAGATGTAATTTTGGCTGGAGGAGTGGCGGCGAATAAAATGCTGAGAGAGCTGTTGAAAGTTGCTGTTGAAAATGCTGGTTTAAAGTTCTACGTTCCGGAATTAAAGTATTGTGGAGATAATGCCGCCATGGTAGGTGCGGCGGCAATATTGCGGCCGGAAGGCTCAGAATTGGATTTGAGGCCGGAACCGAGCCTGGGAGTAGTATAAGGTTACGGTTATTGACTCTTGTCTAAATCACCGCAATAATGGGGTGTATGGCAGAAACATTTATGGATATGTCACCAGGGTTCGAAGCAAAAAAGAAAACTATAAAAGAAGTAGGTGCTGATATTCTCTCCAGATTCCGAACAAGATTGGGGGGGGCTAGTTCAAGTGCTGTTGATTTAGAACTACCAACAACTAAACCACTTTCCGAACCAGGAGAAGCCGAAGCATTTGAAACAACTGAAGCCACAATACAAGAACCCACAGCCTTCGCAGAAGTCTCATACGACAAAAATGAGTTCCCTTCGGCTGCAACAGAAAAATATTTTCGTGAATGGGAAGCACTGAATATCGAGGCTAATCCAGAAATCAAAGCCAAAATGAGAAAAAACATTCTTGACTCAGAAAAAGAGCATCAAGAAATATATGAACAAGCTGCGGAATCAGCAGGACTTACAGTAGAACTCTTTAAACAAAAGTTACAAGAGAAAGTAGAACAAGTTGTAAGAGAGTCTAATTTTTTTAGAGCAACCCATGTTGATGTGCTTGATAAGGTGCTAAACGATAGCGGCAGATATAAAAGCCAGTTTGAAACAAATAGAAGCAATGGATGTCTTAACCAAAGATATAGAGCACAAGCAGAGATGCAAATGTTTGGATTTAACGAACCAGATGGCTTTGATCATTCTTCAATTTATCGTGAAGAAGATATTCCAGAGGAAGCTGTTAAAAACAGTAATGAATTTAGACCAATTTATGGCTATTTTTCCGATAACGAATTCGGAGCTATAAACGATGAAGGAACTATTCCTCCAAGTAACGATGTTACTCAATATGGTGAAGTGACTGTTAAAGTTAAGAGGGAACGAGCCATGCAAAAAACAACACTCACCTTCCAAGATAGCCTTGGACAAATGAACTGGCCTCCAACACCAGCTTCCAAACCTCACTTTGTAAGTATGCGAATCAAAGATTATTCTGTGGATGGAGTTTTAGAAAAAATTGAAAGAACAAGCAAAACAAATTGGGGATCAAGTTATACTGAAGCCCAGTTTCATGGGCAACTGAGAATTGATGACATCGAAGCTATATACATATCTACTAAAAACGGATTGGATCGTGATGGGGTCGAAGATGTGCGAAGGATATATAATAAGTTTAAAGAGGCACATCCGGACTCAGATATTAAATTAATTGAATATTAAAAATGAACGAACTTTATCCAGTAGCAAAATTAGGAGACGAAGTCCTTGTGGTCAACAAAGATGACATACCATTCATCGGAAAAGAAAGAGCTATCGATGTGAAATGCATAAATGTAGACTTAAAACATAAAGAGATAGACCCCATAACAGAACTTGAGAAACATTTAAAATTTAATCCATGGGAAGAAACAGATGAAGAACAAAGAACTTCTATTCTTCAATCGTTAGCATCAACATTCTCAGATCAGGAAATATTAGAAAAAATTATTGAGCCTTTAGCGGAAAGTTTAATCGAACCCAAGGAGTAGACTAAACGACTATTATTTGTACGCAATTCTGTATCCCATCAGATAAGACGTGTCTGATTTTGATTCAATTACAATTTCATCACCATCTTGTATAACCTTATCTGACTGTTCAGGACCACCTGCCAACACACCCGCCGGAGGTACATTCACATTGTGCATAAAATTACTCGTATCCATGTGACCTTTTGTAGCTAATCCTGCGTAAATTTTGGCCCAGCCTAGAGTTCCGTTGTGCCCATCTTTGTTTGCAATTCCATCCTGATGTGTGTCTCCAATTGCAAGTTCTAGATTAACAAATTTTTTACCAGGTTCCAATTTAATATGGATTTGTCCCTGTCTGTCAAGATAAAATGTTTTGTTTGGGTCATGGTCAATCATAGTGTTTTCTTGATCCCGTCCCCATCCGCCCAAAGCTACAGCACTGGGGTATTTCCCATGATAGCGTGGCCCACCTCCATAAGTCGGCTCATTTTGCTGTTTGTCTAAATCAACAAAACTCGTCCCAGGAGTGAATATTTGTTCCTGATATTCAACACCTTCTTTCTCTGGGAAAAATACTACTTCAACGCCGTGAATATTCGAGACTGCTTGGTCTGTCTGACCAACGTTTTCAACAGAGATCAGTGATGGTTGTACCTCCCCAACAGTAGCTATCCAATCATGCAGGATTTCGTTTTCTGGGTTACTAGATGCACGAGACTCTGCGAATTTATCACTTTTATTTCCTGTTGGGTCAATCCAGCTTTTCCAGTTTTCAGTTCTTGAATCCTTTATTAATACTCTGCTATATGCCCCATTTGGATCCCAGCCATCTCCCGAAAAACGACTGGGGTCTTTTCGGTGTTTAAGAATAATATCTCGAATAACTCTACCCTTAAATTCTTCAGGGATTACAAACAACATCCGTTTAGATGGCTCCAGTTCATCACCACCAAAATTTTCTGACTCGTATACTAGTGTAGAGTAGGTTGTCTTGTTTGGAGTTTTAACTATTTTTTTCACTGACTCCGCTTTAAATGGAGAATAGTCTATTTCATCAACTGTTTCAGCAGTAATGGCCACATCCAAATCAGGGGGCTGTTCACTTTTCCTAAACACAGCACGAAAGTTGTCTAACATTTCAGCTGCAATCGCCTTTGTTGACTTTCTAACGGCTTCAACTTTTGGTTCAAAATATGTTGTTTCAAAATATCCTTGCATACGAATTGTTATATCTTTGTTACAAACGTGAGTCAATAACTAGATGTTATGATGGTGGTTTTTTGTGGCTATGTGTTAGAATAAGCAAGAGTGCGATGATCGGACTTGTCACCCGGGAGCTAGAAACAAAAGAGTAGAACGCGAGGTGGTACCGCCCAAAAGGCCCTCGTCAGTCCCCCACGTGGAGATTGGCGAGGGTTTTTTAAGATAAAATAAATCAAACCATGCAGAAAAATTACGATCACAAATTATACGAAGAGGAAATAATTAAGAAATGGGACGAATCCGGGGCTTTTAAAGCGAAGGTCGGTGTGGCTAAAAAGCCATATACGATTGTTCTGCCACCACCAAACGCTAGTGGAAAAATGCATACCGGAAATGTGTTGATGATCGCTATCGAAGATATTTTGATCAGATGGCACAGAATGAAGGGTGAGACGGCACTATGGATCCCTGGAACAGATCATGCTGGCACCGAAACACAAATTACATTTGAAAGAGAACTAAAAAAACAAGGAAAGTCAAGATTTAACTTTAACCGTGAAGATTTTTACAAAGAGGTGTGGACTTTCGTACAAGGAAACAAGCTCTTGGTAGAAGCTCAGATAAGGCGAATGGGGGCGAGTGTAGACTGGTCAAGGAACAAATTTACCCTAGATGAGGATGTCGTTTCTTTGGTCTGTAAGACATTTGAAAAACTCAACAATGACGGACTTGTTTACCGCGGCGACTACATGGTGAATTACTGTCCGAACTGCGGAACGACCTATGCCGATATCGAGATTGACCACATCGAAAGAACGGACCCTTTGTATTACATTAAATACGGCCCTTTTGTGCTCGCGACGGTGAGACCTGAGACTAAATTCGGTGACACGGCTGTCGCGGTCAATCCAGCAGACAGCCGATATAAAGAGTGGATCGGAAAAGAAATTGAGGTCGAAGGCCTCAGTGGTAAATTTAAACTAAAAGTAATTGGAGACGAATTTGTGGATCCTGAATTTGGAACCGGAGTGGTTAAAGTAACTCCGGCTCATGATCCAAATGATTATGAGATGGGAAAACGACATGGCCTGGCAACTATTAAGGTAATTGGACTAAACGGTAAGCTGACAGAAGTCGCAGGAAAGTATGCGGGTCTATCTGTCTTTACGGCCAGAAAACAAGTAGTCGAAGATCTGATGGCAAAAGGGCTGATCGAAAAAGTGGATGAAAAATACTCTCACACGGTTTCGGTTTGTAAAGCCGGCCACGACGTGGAGCCGACTATCTTACCCAATTGGTTTATAAAGATTGACTCCCTCAGGAAGCCCGCCTTGGATGCCGTAAAGGAAGGCAAGGTGAAAATATACCCAAAATGGAGATCTTTGACTTATGTTAGATGGATGGAAAATATGCACGATTGGGCGATATCCAGACAAAACATCTGGGGAATCAGAATCCCGGCTTGGTATAACTCAAAGGCGAATCAGGACTTGATGGTTTCATTTATTAATTCTCAAGGGGCTGTAGTGAAGGGTCAGATATCCAATTTGCTTAAGGATTATCCGTTGGTGGATATTAAGAGTGGATTGCAAACCTTGATTGCACCGGCTGGAGCAAATTATGAAATAAGTATCAAGGAGCCAGGTGAAGATTATTTGCAGGAGACGGATACCTTTGATACATGGTTCTCTTCTGGACAATGGCCTTTGGCTACCTTGGGGTATCCGGATTCGGAAGATTTTAAATATTTTTATCCCACGAGCGTGTTGGAGACCGGCTGGGAAATTTTAAGTAAGTGGGTTTCCAGAATGATGATGCTCGGAATCTATTTGACCGGGACTCCCCCTTTTAAAGATGTCTATTTACATGGAATTGTCAGAGCATTGGACGGAAGAAAGATGAGTAAGAGTCTGGAAAATATAATCAACCCGGAGGAATACATAAAAGAGTTTGGAGTGGATGCTCTAAGAATGGGTCTGGTGGCCGGTACGGCAAACGGAAAAGACTTTGCTTTCCCAAGAGATAGGGTGATAGGTTACAAAAAATTCGCGAATAAACTTTGGAATGTGGCAAGGTTTATTGAACCTATTACACCAAAGCCGAATTCAGTAGACAATGAAGACGACCAAAAAATTCTTGATGAGCTCAATGAAGTAATAAAAAAAGTTAATCTTTATCTGGAAAAGTTTAGATTCGCAGAAGTAGCCGAATTAATCTATGAGTTTATTTGGCATAGGTTCGCAGATATTTATATTGAAAGGGTTAAAAATCGAAAGGAGGAAGCCGCCGGAACTTTACGCCATGTTTTGATGAATTGCTTAAAACTATTTCACCCATTTATGCCGTTTGTGACGGAAGCAATTTGGCAGGAAATATTCCCAGAACAAGGAATGTTGGTCTCTCAGCGTTGGCCTGAATAATAAAGATGCGGGCGGGATTAATCCCGCCCCTACGAAGATGGAAACTACTCGGGTTTTGATTCTTCGGCGGGTTTTTCACCTTCGACGGGAGCACCCTCAACCGGAACTTCGGCACCGGTGACTTCTTCTTCGGTAACCGGAACTTCAACAGGTTCTTCTTTCATTGGAGCCCCTAAGGCGACGACGAGCATTTCAGAATCGGTGACGAGAGTCACTCCTGTGGGAAGTTTGACGTCGGCAACTTTGAGCTGAGCACCAATTTCGGTTAGACCTGAAATATCAAAGACGATGTTCTCAGGAAGATCAGTCGGGAGAGCTTCAACTTCGATTTCGTGGAGATTGAGATCCAGTACGGCTAAACCATCCTTAACCAACTGAGACTCCCCAACTATTTCGACAGGGACATTGGCAGTGACCTTTTCTTTGAGGTTTACTTGGTGGAAATCGACATGAAGTCTTTCTCCGGAAATAGGGTTGTTGGTTAAGGCTTTTATTAAAGTAGGTCTTTCTTTGTCTTCACCCTCAACCTTGATCCAAATAAGTCCGGTTTCACCGGCTGATTTGTAGACTCGGGCAAACTCGACGGCAGAAACTTGAATAGCCTGACTCTTGACAGTATGGCCAAAAACATTTGCAGGAACTATTCCCTGGCGACGGAGTTTTTTAACCTTACTGCCTATCACGAGACGTTTTTCTGCTTTTAAGACTAATTTGTTCATGACGGATATTGTAGCTGAATAAGCCTGCCAGAGCAACTTTTAAGGATGTTTGGGTTCAAAGCTGATGCCGAAACTTGAGGTCGTGGGCGGATATGTATAGGTAAAGCTACCTGGCAAGGAGACAGCGGGGGAGGTAATCAGAGCTGCTCGAGCAGAATCTGGGGTTTTTATCACCAGGTCGATGTTTCCGTTATTCGGTGAAACACCCGGCTGTCGATACTCGGTTATGGAATAGGCAAACGGTAATCTGAAAATCCCTGTCAGCGGTGAGATAAATTTAATGGTGATGTGGTTGTCGATATTAAATTTTAAGGAAATGGGAATTTCAAATCTTTCCAACGGGCCGTGCTGTTGTCTCTGTATCGAGTTGCTTGCGACGTTTTTTCCGTTGACACCGACTTCCTCCAGGGTGGAAGCGGTTGGTGCATAGAGCTGGATGATCTCGTTTAGGTCACGATTAAGATTGTTAAATTCCTTGGTAAACTGATAATCTATCAGATACTCATGAACGACACTGTCTTGAGCAAAGGTGACCGTGTGAGTAACTTTCTTTTTTAAATCAGAACCAACCGGAACGAGAGCAAAATTTGACTCATTCAGATAGGTTGTTTCTGCGAGACACGAAACGGACCCAGGTATCGCCGAATTACAAACGTGAGGAAAGATAACCCCTGAGAAGGATTGTCCAACGATTGTTTTCTCAATGTTGTCATCTACAGACCAAAATAGGATTTGGTTTTCGAGTGATTGTTTGGCGATTACTCTACCAAGAGATAGGAGGGAAAGCCGATGATTAAATATTTTATCGAGGTAATGATCAATCAGTTGGCTATATAATGGGTTGGGTGAGGTTTTTGGGAGCTCAACTTTAAAAATTTCCGAGGTAATGTTTTGACCATTTAAAAGAATCCCCTTGTCTTCTTCAAGAAGACTGACCATCAAACTTTCGTTTACGGCAAGGATGATATCCGGTTTAAATTTTAGGCTCTGTTCAATCACGGCTGAAAAATTTGAGGCTGTAAGTGAAAAGTCGGGGTTGTAGTTTAAGTCTCGAGTCTGCCAACTCTCTAACCCGGTGTATAGATTGATTAGGGGTGGAGCCGATATTTTAGTAGTGAGGAGATTGTCTATTTCACTAGCGTTATATATATTCCGTGACACCACCCTTCCTTGTTCCATCACCAAAGCGAGAAGATAGTCCACAACGCCGCCGGTGCTTCGTAGTTCATTGCTGTTCTGAAATAAGATAACTACATTTTTGGGAGAGTCCCCTACTAGAAATGCCGGAATTAGTTCTGAGGATTTTAAAATCTGGGTTACTTGCTGTTCGATGAGAGAGATGTTTTTAAACTCAGGACTAGCTTCGAGCTTGTTTTCCAGAAAGGCAGGCAGTTTGCCTTTTTCGGTAATTAGGCGGATTTGATTTATGTTTTCGTAAATCTGACTGAGATTAGATCTCAAAGCCAAGCTGGCATCGTTGTAATTTATATTTATGCTCGGATTTCCCAGAGATTCATATATTTTTTCTGCAAGAGAGACTGTTTGTTGAAGGTTTTCAAGGCTAGACTGTGAGTAGTGAAGAAAAACAAAGAGGTTGTGATTTTTTTCGTGAAAGGTGGGTGCCAAAAGTGAAAATACTGGAGAAACAAACGAATAACTGGACTCCCCTATTTTGGCAAAGGTAGAGGAGACGGTAAGTGCTTTAACCGACGAGGACGTGTCTGCATTTCTAGCGAAGTTAAGAGATTTCTCCTGATTTATGAGGGACATTGACGTAAAGGTGATAAAACTTACGGTCACCAGTAGATAGACCAAGGCCACTAGAGCAAGAGAATATTCGAAGATTTTTTTGATGAGCTCACTCGAGTTTTCTATGGCTTTTAATCTTCCTTTTTTATGTTTGTATCGATCCAAGAGCTTTTCTAGAAATTCACGAGTCTTCGTTAACTTGAAAAAGTTTGTCTGCTTTGAGGCAATGTCTAAATGATGGAGACTGGTCATTAGTTTGGATCTATCTTCATCTAGCCTTTGGATAGCACGCCTTAGATCCATTGAGAAATCTCCAACCGGTTCCCAGTTAAGACTTGCTCGTGATTGGTTCCCTAGTGACGTTAAATCTGATCCCAAATAATTTGCCGCAGTAGCCTCAATTTCGTACTGCTCATCACTGTCTTCGAGATTTTTTTTGATGAGATAGGCAAGATCGAGATCGGTAATCGAGTCCCCTACCATCCAAAAAGCTTTTCCGGAAGTACTCGAGAGAAAGAGTATTTTCTGAAGTCCGGTGATAAAGTCTCTTACTGAAAGTGGGTACAGCTGATTTTCTCCTTTGCTGGAGATATTGATTTTTTTAGTGAGTAGACTCTCAAGAATGTAGCTCTCAAGCCACGTTTCTGAGTCCAGTAAACTTTCGTGATAAATATCTTTTACAAAGACAAGCCGATGCACGGGGGAACCACCTCCTAGTTGATCGAGGAGCTGAGTAAAGTACAGATTTTTTTCGGTATCGACTGTTTCTCCATGAACGATCACGACCGAAAGTTTTTGGTTTTTTATTCGACAATGATCATAGATAGAGATTAGTCTCTGTGAGATGTCACCAAGATCTTTGTTCAGCTGGATAATGGCCAACACGTAGGGATTGGTCGAAGTTTTTTTGTAGTCCGAGAACTGAAGCGATGGATTGTAGGAGGATTGGATTAAAAGAGATTGAAGATGTGGGTTGTTGCTCCAAATAGAAATTCGGGCGATGATCGTGGACATTAGTTTTAGTATAGACCAGTAACATTTTATTCTTTTATACTTTCTTTGTTCTTACTTTATTTCTTGGTTTATTTAGCCATACTTAATTTTTTACCTAGGCTTCGTTAGTCAGGGTTGTTGTTATAACTGAGTCCATGTGAAAATCTGCGCATGGGCGTAATTAGACTTATCCACATAGAATTATTGCCATGTAGAACGCAAGAAATCAAGAACTCAAGGAATCAAGACTTGTGAAATAAATTTATAAATTATCTAATGATTGTCGAGGGCGGCGTTCACTAGTTTGTCGGCTTCTTTGTTTTGATCACGAAGAACATTTACAAAGGAAAGAATTTTTATTTGGCCATTGGTGCGAAGTTTCTGGATGAGGTCGACAATTTGCCGACGAAGAGTTTGGAGATGTGGCTGTTTGACTTTGTAGAGGCCGGTTATTTGTTTGACGATTAGTTCGGAGTCAAGGATAAAGCGGATTTTGTCTGCATAGACTTCGGCCGACTCAAGATACTCGAGAGCGCGTAAGACCGCAGTGTATTCGGCGACATTATTGGTTGTTTCTCCAATACGTTCGGAGAGAGAAAATATTTTTTTGCCTTCGGAGACAGCGATGACGCCAATGGCGGCTTGGCCGGGATTGCCACGAGAACCACCGTCGGTATTGATTTCAAGGAGATCTATGGTATTGGGCATAGGCCTAGTCTACAGCAAAAGGGAGGCGGCGAGAAGAAGAATAAGTTTGTTTTGAGGCAGTGTCCACCAGTAATGATCGAAGGCGCCGGTAATTGCGATTAAGGCCAGAAGACCGAGGAAACGAGGTTGAATGATTTTAGGCAGATTTTTTCTAAGGAGGCGAGTAGCCAGATAGATACCAAGAAACCCTGTCTCCGAGAGAGCCAAGAGAAAAAAGTTGTGTACAGGTTGAAGTTTGGCTGGTAAGAGGAATGATCCGGGCAGTAGACTGCTTAAGGCGGGAATGAAGTTTCCTAGACCAACGCCGAGAACCGGAGCTGAGATAATAATTTTCTTTGCCGGAGCCAAAAGAAGAATGCGGTCGGCGATGGTTTGATAAGACGCAACTAAGTTCGGAAGAAAAATTTGAGCAAAGGAGAATGAGAGGAAAGCCGTAGTTAATAAGCCGGAGTTAATCCGAAAAATAAAGACGAGTAGAAAGGCGAGGAGGGCGGCCTTGGATAAAGCCAGTACAAGACCTGAAAAAACCATGATTTTGGACCAAAGGACGGATTTGTTTATGAATAGCAAGTAATAGACAATGAGAAGATAACCGGCAAGGGAATTTGAATGCGAAAAAGTAGACTGAGGTCGGATCAGGTCGAGACCAAACCACGAGAGCCTCCCCAGACCAGGTGTAGAGAAAGAGTATGTCCGCTCACCTAGCCAGTAAAAAAGACCACCGGCTGAGCCTTGATGTAATAGTTGGTAGATTTCCAAAAAAACAATGAGAAGGGTAGAGGTTAGTAGAGGAACTTTTATCTGTGACCAGGTAACTTTGCGGAGGCGCAGGGTAAGAAAAAAAAGGAGATAAAGAAGATTGCGTGCCCACCAAAAGAAAGAGTTAAGGGGGGAAAGGCCAAGAAGAGAGTTAAGGGTGATAAAGATGGTGAAGACGGCAATGGCAAAAATATTTTTCTTGAGCCACTGGAAAATATTTTGTAAGTTGGGAAAGATATATAAAATTATGAGAAGATCGACGAAGTAGAGAGTGGGAGAGAGATAATCGACCTTGATGCCGGCGGCGCGCGAGAAGTCCGGCCAGAAATGGAGACCTAGTTGGGTAGGAAGGAAGAATACAATTAATTGGAGAAGAAGATTAGAAAACACTACACCGATTGTATCAGTGTCTTGTTTCGAATTGCCCATCGATTCGGACTACGAGCAATAGCGGTGCTCGGCTCGCTCCTGGGCATACAGGGGGCATCCCTCCGCTCCGTATTGCCATAGTCCTGCATCGAATATCGGCAATTTAGACTTACTCGCCTGTCGGAATAATGACCATTTGACGGAGAGGTGGTTCGCCACGAGATTCGGTGCGGACGCCTTTGTATTCTTCCAAGAATAAGTGAATAATGCGACGCTCGAAGGAACTGAGATTGGGGAGAATGATTTCTTTTTGAAGAGAGACGGCTCTGTCGGCGGCGTTTTGGGCTAGTTCTTTCAGAGAGTCTTCACGGCGCTCCTGATAGTCGTTGACATTAAGATGGAGTTTGGGCCAAACAGAAAACCGCTGATAGATCATCAAAGAAAAAATCATTCGTAAGGCGGCGAGGCCTTCACCGTGGTGACCGACAAAAACACCGGCTGTCTCGGGAGGAGGGGTAATAAGAATACTAACATTGTCCTCGTCGGCAACATCGATATTGATATCTGTCTCTTTAAGGGACAGTTGGGTTAAGACATTGGAGAGTATTTCGGTGACCTTCGCTTGATCCATGTTAATTATTGCTTGATAATCCTTAGTTTAAGAAGGATGGGTTTAAGACCACCCAGTCCGGAGAAGTAATATTGCTGGACAATAGAGAAGATGGTGGAGACAACCCAGTAGAGAATCAGACCCGATTGAAAGTTGAGGGAAATAACTACGGTCATGATGGGCATCATGTAAAGCATTTGTTGTTGCATGCTGGCCGCCATCTCAAGACTGTTCTCTTCTTTTTTCTTTTCGTCTTTTTTCTTTGGATTTACGATGTGAGACTCCGTACCGGCCATCATCATCAGAGAAAAAATAAACTGAGTCAAACCGGCGAGGATAGGCATGATATAGGTGTGATCTGGCTTGGTCAGGTCTAGATAAAGAAAGCGGGGATTGACTAATATTCCGCCGATAGAGGGTTGTTTGATAAATTCCATAAAAACTTGATAGAGGGAGATGAGAATAATGATTTGAACTATTTGAGGAAGGCAACCGGCGGCGGGGTTGATTCCTTGTTCTTTGTAGAGAGCCATTTGAGCGACTTGAAGCTCTTTTTTGTCTTTGAATTTTTCTTTAAGTCTGTCCAGGGCCGGTTTAAGGGCTTGCATTTTTTTAGCCGACTTCATCGAAGGAAGTACCAAAGGGATGAGAATAAACTTGATGATCAGAGTGATGGCAATAATGGGTAGACCAAGATTGCCACCAAAGAGGTGGTAGAAAAAAAGTAGGACTTGATAGAGGACGTAGTTTAGTGGTGCGAGCATGTTATTTGATTTTACTAAATGGGTGACAGCTAAGGAAGCGTCTAATGGAGAGTTTGGTCCCGATAATGATACCATGACGCCGAAATGATTCCTTAGCGTACTCGGAGCAGGTAGGGGAAAAACGACAAGCAAAAGAGTTGCCGAAGATTGCGCGGCCTAGGGCGTGATAGTAAGGAGAAATATATTTTTGGTAGAAAGTGATCACAGGATATTATAGACCTGCCTGTCGGCAGTCAGGTCTCAATTCTCAGATTTCAATTTCTTAGGGAGTTTAGGGAGGAAGTTTTTGGGAGTGACTATACTTTTGCCTATTTCCTTCTCTAATTTTTCTCGAGCGCCGCCGGCAATTTTACCGCCTCGACGAGAAACTCTTTTATTTTCAATAAAGCCGCTTGGATGTTCGGTTTTGGTAATTTCTGTGGTAGAAGCTTCTCCAAGCATGGAGAATAACAATTCCAGGTCGGACATGTGATCTCGCAGGTTTTGTCTTTCTAGACCTTTGATCTTTTTGTGCTGGGAGGGTGTAACTCCAAAAGCAGCTTGTGAGATTTCGGCCGTGAGAATAGCATATTCTTTTTGGAGCTTGACTCCATGAATGTCCCACTGCTCAGTTAAATCTTCACGGATAGCAATCGATCTCATCCTCTTTTCTATCCAACCATCGGGGTAGCCTTTGGCTTTATAAATAGCTCTGGCTCTTTTTTGGGCTAGTTCCGGATCTTCGATTTCTTGAATTCTTTCATACCCCACTTTGGCTAACCAGCGTTTAAAAGGCTCGGCTTTGGGAGAGGGGATGGATTGGATGATCCTAAAGATTCCTTCTGTGTTGGAGCAGTCAGTCAAATATAATTTTCCGTCTGCTGATTTCATTTTCAGTTGTCGACAAATTGTCGACAACTCAGCTCCATCTTCACTATTGACACGAATTTTCATCTTAAACCAGTAGTCGCGGGGGTTGACACTCTCTGTCAAGGCGGCAATTACATCTATAACAGAGAAGTACCATTCATTTTTGTAAATGGTTTTGCGAATTTCTTTTTTCTGGAAAATAGCGATCCTTGTAGGATCAATTATTTTTTTGGGCATATATTAAATATGTTCCATAAAATACCCGAAGTCAAGACGATTTTGTCAGGAACTTCATCGAAGCTAAATCGGCGAGGAGGGCGGAGTGGGGGGTGTCGAGGACGGAGCGTTTGGGGATGACTAGATAATCGGCCACGGAAAATTGGGGGAGAAGTTCTGCGAGAAGGGCGGAAGTGCGGCGTTTGATGAGGTTGCGATCGACGGCGAGTTTGGCGGTTTTTTTGGAGAGGAGGATGGAGAAACGAGGCGTTGGGAATTCCATCAGGGCCAGGCCTTGAGGATTGGTGCCCTTTAAGGCCTGGCCCTGGGAAAGGGATGTGGGGGTGGTGATAATAGTGAAGTGAGAGGTGTGGAAAGTATGACCATCTTTAGTAAGACGATCTCTTTCAAAGAGAAGAGGAAGCCGGTTGATAGCCGGAAGTGGCATCTTAGAGAGCTAATTTTGTTCTACCCTTGGCGCGACGGCGTTTGATCACGTTACGACCGGAAGCGCTGGCCATTTTGATGCGGAAACCGTGCTTTCTGATGCGTTTGACTTTTTTGGGTTGGTAGACTCGTTTGGGCATGTGGGTATTATACCTGAAAGGCCGTCCTTTAGGGCCAGGCCTTGACGATTGATGCCCTTTAAGGCCTGGCCCTAGAGAAATGTGATGTGGAGAGTATTATTATTTTTGGGTAAATTGGGGGTTGTAAAAATGTGGATAAGTGATGAGAATGAGTCAATGGACAGTGAAAAATTATGGCGAACCGTTTGTGGTGAACTTGGAGTGAGCTTGTCCCCGGCTAGTTTTGGTAGCTGGGTAAAGCCATGTTTTATCAGATCGGTGACAGAAATCGATTCTCAGCGTCTTTTAGTTGAACTGGCGTCGCCCTCGGCTTTCCACAGCCATACTGTAGAAACGAAGTTTTATAGCATTATCAAACAGGCAATGGAGAAAGTAACTAAAAAGAAGTGTGATGTGGCTTTGGTAGTGGTTGAATTAAAAAAAGATTCTAAAACAAATAAAAAAGATAGTAGGGTAGGAGAAGCCAGAGAGACCAACATGAGTCTTTTTGCTCCGGCAGAGGAGAGCAGGCAGTCAGGAACCAATTTAAATCTCCGATATACTTTCGAGTCTTATATGGTGGGGAGCTCTAATAGACTGGCTTTTGCGGCAGGTAAAGCGGTGGTGGACTATCCGGGGACTAGACACAATCCTTTGTTTCTCTACGGTGGAGTTGGGGTGGGAAAAACACATCTCATGCAGGCTGTTGGACATGAACTAGTTAAAAAAGGAGTTGGAAAGGTAGTCTGTATTACTAGTGAGCAGTTTACCAACGACCTGGTGGCTTCATTCAAGTCCAAGATGACGGATGCGTTCAAAAAGAAGTACCGTCAAGTTGGAGCACTGCTAGTTGATGATGTACAGTTTTTTGGAGGAAAAGATTCAACTCAGGAGGAATTTTTTCATACATTTAACGAGCTGACGAATAAGCAGGCTCAGATAATTATGACCAGTGACCGAAAACCACAAGACATCGTGGGGCTGGAAGACAGACTCCGAAGCAGGTTTCTGGGGGGAATGATGGTAGATATTGGTTTGCCTGACTATGAAATGAGACTGGCAATTTTGAAACAAAGAGCTTTGGAGGTAAAAGTTTTGGTTGACGATAGTGCTTTTGAACTAATGGCCAATAGTTTTCCTACCAACGCCCGAGAATTGGAAGGGACTTTTAGCCAGCTAGCGGCTACAGCAAATCTTGACGGGGTAGTTCTGACCAAAGAAATGGTCCAGAAGAATTTGGGTTTACCTGCCAACTCGATAAAGGAAATTAGAGTAAGACCCATCAAAGTGATTTCGACGGTGGCGAAGTATTTTGATTTTAGGAACAAAGATCTTTTGGGAGAAAGTCGGAAGGCGGACTTGGTGGTGGCGAGACATGTGGCCATGTATATTTTGAGAGACACTCTAAAACTAAATTTAACCGAGGTAGCCGAACTAATGGGAGGCAGAGACCATACCACAGTAATGCACGCCGTCGAAAAAATGGAGTTGCAAATTGAAAATAATACGGATCTGAGGCGAAAAGTCATGGCCCTCACACAGGCGTTATACACTTAGATATCCACAAGTTATCCACGAGCTGTGGACAACTTATATAAGTGTGAATAATTATTTAAATTCTTAAAAACCGGTGGATAAAGATCAATGTTATTCAGAAAAATATCCACAATTAAAAATACTTACCAGCGAAAATTAAAGATATGAATATTATTAAAATAGATAAAAGAGTGGATAAGAAAGTCGATAGTAAGTTAATAACAGAGAATGTCGGCAGGAGCTGTGACTAGTATTCACATATCCACCTTCTCTATTACTAATAGCTACTAAGTTTAATTAAATATATAGTTATTAATATGTACAATAAAGTGAAATGAAGATATCTGTTCAGGTAACTGACTTAAAGAAATATCTAGGAATAGTAAATAGGGGAATTGGATCCCGACCCCAATTGCCGATTCTTTCGGGTATGCTATTGAAGGTGGCAAAAGATGAAGTGAATCTAGTGTCGACCGATTTGGAGATTAGTTTTTGGATTCGATTACCGGCTAAAATTGAGGAAGAAGGGGAGATGGTGGTACCGGCTAAATTATTTTCGGAGTTGGTATCCAGTTTGCCCGTCGGAGTGGTGGAACTCTCTTCAAAGAAAGATACCTTGAAAATAGAAGCCAAAGGGATAAATGCTGAGATTGTTGGACAGAGTGCAGAAGACTTTCCCAGCATTCCGAGAGCAAAAAAAACCCAACTGACTCTGAAAAGTGGTGAGTTCCGGCAAAAAATAGACAGGGTGGGTATCTCGGCGGCACGAGATGACACCAGACCGGTACTAACTGGAGTACTTTGGGAACTATCGGAAAAACGGGCGACTTTGGTAGCGACGGATGGGTATAGATTGAGTGTCGATAAGTTGGAGGTGGCCAAGTCGAGCCTGGAAAAAGATACTAGGTTTATTTTGCCGGCACGATCGCTATCGGAAGTTTCGAAAGTTCTGGGTGAAACAGGTGAAGATACTTTTGGAGTGGAGTTTGATAAAGAAAATCAACAAGTGATCTTCACCATTACCGACATGGAGATATCCTCCAGACTGATTGCAGGGGAGTTTCCGCCTTACCAACAAATCATGCCGAATACTTACTCAACAAAGGCGGTGTTTAACCGAGAAGAGCTATTGGAAGCCGTCAAAAGAGCCAGTTTGTTTGCTAAGGACAATGCCAATATCGTCAAAATGACGATTGAGGGAGAAAAATTAATTATCAGAGCCGAAAGCAGTCAATTGGGGAGTAACTCGACAGAGATAGAAACAGAAGTGGAAGGGGAGGGTTTGACAGTCGCTTTTAATGCTCGATATCTACTGGATTATCTGGCGGTAAACAATGTTGAAAGAGTCAGGTGGGAAACAGAGGGGGAGTTGAAACCCAGTGTTTTTAAACGAGAAGAGGATGAGGGGTGGATACAAGTGGTGATGCCGGTGAGAACGCAGGGGTAAAAAGAACTCTAGGAATCAAGAACTCAAGATAAAGAATTGTTTATTTGGTGGCGGGGAGAATGTAGAGGCCAAGCTGTGGTGTCGTGGCGCCGGTTTTGACGGTGCCTTCCAGAAGATAAACGGGGACGAGCTGTTTGTTGTAGGAGAAATAAGCGGGAATAACACTTGATTGATTAAAGGTGATGTTTTTGGCAGTGGCGATGTCGATAGCAATGTCGTAATAAGGAGAGGCGTTGATTCTTAGGGCGGTTGAACCAGATTTGTCTATTAACTCAGAGAGTGGGGTTGTTTCAAAATTTCCAAGAGAAGCAATGTCAAGGTAAGCGTCTTTGACAGTAAGACTGTTGAGGCCGAGATTTTTGTCTAAGAATAAAGAAACAATAGCTCCTGTTTCGGAGGTCGTAGTTAGTGGATATCCATTGATTGTCTGATAGAAGGAAACTCTCACTAAAGTAGCTTCGCTGGGAGAGGCCGGAAGTGTTTCTAGTCTTTGAATCTTGTGATAAGTAACTCCTTGCTTGATTAATGAGCGAGTAAAAGTAGGACCAAAGATGTTTTGGAGATAGTTGTTGGCGGCGAGAAAATAAGAATCTTCTGAGTATTTTGGTTTTTGTGGCGTTGAAACATTTCCGGAACTAAAAAAGAGTTCGTTGTCTAGAAAGTTGGTGCTCAAAGAAATATCGCCTTTGCTCCAGGATCTAAAATTCTCGTCAATAAAATCTTGTTCTTCTGTTTTGCTGAAGCCAAGCTTTTTAGCGATAGCGTCCGCACTTTTAGGATTGATTAGGGGTTCGCTAATAGTAAATATTTCCATATTTGGAGGAATGTCTGTTTCTTTGGCTGTCCAACGAATGGTAAGTGATGGAGTGGGAAAGGGTTCTTCTCTGGTAACAATGCTGGTAATAGGTGTTGGAATTGATGTAAGTGTCGGGGTGGGAGTGATTGAAGGAATGGATACCCTGGCTTTTTGTTTATAAGTAGCGGTGAAGATTATGAGAATGATCGAAAAAACAGTTAATCCAAATAAAAATAGTCGCTTGGGAGAGTGAATAATTGTTTGATAGAGACCTTTGAGTTTTTCCATTTTAGTTGGTGTAGAGAAAATTGCCTGGAGCGTCGGGAACACATTTTTTGCCGGCACCAGGAATTTGTGAGGCGCTACAATTCTCAGCTAATTGTAAACCTCCAGCAGGGCAGGTGTTGTAGGGGATCCTTTTGTATTCATAGTGGTGGTGAGCTCCGGATCCGGCGATTCCGCTGGCACCGATGACCGATCCAACAGTGATGTTTTGACCCTGACCGACCTTAATAAAACTTAAGTGGGCGTAGACAACCTGAAAAGGGGTGCCGTTGGGGAGCCTGGTGTCAACAATAACTATTTTAGTGTTTAGATAGGGGGCGGACATCCCTGCAAAACTAACAACTCCGTCGGTGGTGCTGTAAATTGGCGTACCAATAGGGGTACCAATGTCGACGGCTTGGGAGTAGTTGGCGTTGTAATGTGAGTATTTTCCGCCTGGCCCTTGAGTTATTTTCCACTTACCTTTGACTGGCCAGGTGCTGGGGCAACCTGGACTGATTGGGACAGTGGTGGAGGAGTAATTAACTTTTTCGATGCTGTCGAGCTGGACGAGAGTGGAGAGCATGGGGGCGACGAGATAAGCAAAACCGAGATAGAGGCCAATGGTGACGACGGAACCGATGATGATGCCGACGGCCGAAACGACAGCAATTTGAGCAGTGCGGACAATGAAAATAAATCCGCCGAAAGCGACGGCTCCAGCCGTGGCGGCGGCTCCTCCGATTACCAATAGTGGGGCGGCTAGATCTCTCATGCGAAATTTTTCTCCCCAGCCCAACTCCTGCCAAACTTTGTCCAAGCCTTTTTTGACGATACCGATAGTGACGTCGACTACGGCGGTGACAACCATGAGTATGGCTCCGATAATTAAACTTAGGCCAAAAGTAGAGATTCCAAGAGCTACTGCGGCCGCGGCGATGGTGGACTCTGCGGCGACCATACCGGCTATTTTGGCTCCTTGGATTCCGGCTTGTTTGGCGGCGGCGATCATGATTTGTTTGGCGGCGGCGCTGGCAAATTGTTTGACCCCTTCTTTTAATCCGCTCTTGAGGATAAAGCTTCCTATTTTTTTGGCGGTGGTACTGCCAAATTTCTTAATAATTAATTTACCGGCGCGTTGGCCGATTTGTTTGTTGACCCAGGCATAAACCGTGCCTTTTGGATTTAATACAAATTTAGTTGCTGTTTGAACGACTGGGGGAAGTCGGTTGTAAAAACCATTAATATTTCCTGAGAGGCTAGTGGAAACTTTTAGTCCAGCTCTAATTTCCTGACCCAGTTTTGAGTTATGGATTTGTCCCAGTTGGAAATGAACCTGTTGATAAACGCTTTTTCCCTGTGTGGTTTGAAAATATTGACTGAGAGGAGATTTTGGGTCTTTTAGAATTTGGTTGAGTTTCTCGGGACTAAGGCCAAGGGAGTAGAGACGGAGAGCTTCGGGGCTTAGGTTTCGATCTTGACTGTTTGTTGTTTGTAAAACAGCGATAGTTCGGGCACCAAGACCCTCCGGATTAATTAAAATAGAGGAATCCGACTGGCGGAGGACCTTTTCTAGAACTTGGATGTTTTGATGAAGTGGAGTGGGGCCAGCGGAGGGGAGAGCGGCGTTAGGAATGGCTTTTAGAAGAGCTGATTGAGCTTTAAAGAGTTCTTTTTGAGCACTTTCGAAATCGTCTGCGAGATCGATGTTGTTTTGTTTGAGGCGAAATTGAAAACTTTTGGTAGCGGTACTGAAGTATTTTTGAGATTCACCGTCAGAAATGTTGATTTGTTTTTCTATTTCGTCCGGTTTGTCGGAGTACAAGTCTTTTTCACTAGCCTCTTGCCAGGCTTTGACCTCGTCATCTAATTTATTGATAGGAGAATTAATAGTAACGCCTTCTAAGTTGCGAAAGGCTAGTTGTGAAACGATGTTTAGATCCTGAAAATTAGTTGGGTCGATAGCTCCAGATAAACCGAGGTAAGTAAGATCGTCAACAGCTTTAGAAATTTGTGTCTCTGTAAGGCCAACGCCGAGGTTGGCGGCTTGGGCGATGACGGCTTGGCGGGAAACTTTTTCGAGACTACGGGTGAGGGCTTGAGCAGATTCAGCTTTGGGATTGATGTTTTTAATGAGGAAAAGGTCGCGATCAAGATTCTCTATTTCTTTTTGCTTTTCTCTAGCTGATTTGTCTTGAATAAGAGCTAGACGATTTTCTCTAATAAGGTCTGCTTGGTGTTTGGTAGCCCAGGTTTTGCGAGCACGTATGACGGCAGAGGCGACGGAATGGTTGGTATCGACCTCAAGTTGATTGGCTTGTTCTTCTTTGTATAGGGCGACTAGGGTTTCCAGTTCGGCAGGGACGGTGGAGTCTTCTTTGACAGGAGTCTTTGGTTTTTCTTTTTCTTCTTCTGGTTCTTCTTCAAGACTTCTAAAAAAACTAATGATGTCATTAACTTGGGTGGGAGCAACTAGACGTTGGAAATCCAGATAACTTTTAACAGCTGGATCCTGGGCAAAAGCAGAGGTTTGTTTTAATTTTTTAGTTAGTTTAAAGTATTCGTGGTAGTAGCTTAGTCCGGTATTGAGAATCTCAGGAGCTCTGGGCTCATTTTCGAAGTTTATGGTTCGACCAAGGTAGCCCAAAACTTGTTCTAGATCGAAGATTTCTTTGTTGTAATTGGCCATGGTTAGGGAGTAGTGGTCTGACTGGCGACTTCGGCGGCGGCTTGAAGATCAGCTTGCTTCTTTCTTTCTAGAATTTCGGCTGGTTTGCTGGTAGCCAGAGCGTGTTCGTCGGCGGAAGCGATAATCTTGATGGCGACATGGTTCATGCCGGCAAAGAAAATACCTTCACCAACACCGGCTGAGAGGAGCAATTGTTTCTCACCTTGGGAAAGATAAAAAACCTCAGCTATTTGATTGATGGCGGCAGAGGATTGTTTGAGAAGAAGTTTGAGAGCCGAGTTCGTAATAATGGCTTTGCCATAGGGGGAACCCAAGAAGTCGTCGACGTTTTGGGAAATGATGGAGACACCGAAGTAGTATTTTCGGGCGCGCTTGACAAAACCCTGAAGAATTTTAGCTGAGTCTTCGTAGCGCATCAGATACCAGGCCTCATCAACGACGAGCAGACGTTTGCGGAGATCTTTTCTGACTTGATTCCAAACAAAGTCCAGAATCATAAACATGACGATGGGACGGATCTCATCGGCGGTGTCACGAAGGGTAAAAACGGTCACGGGAGCATTGATGTCGATGTTGCTTTGCTGGTCAAAAATGCCTTTGACGCCACCCATGACGTAACGCTCAAGGCGAGCAGACAGAGTTTTGGAAACGGCCTCTTCCATACCAATGAGGGCACGATAAAGATCTTCCATGCGGGGTGGTTCGAGGACGTGAGTGCTTGGATCTTCGGTAATACCTTTTTGGCGATAGGTGAGGACGAGAGCCCTGTTCAGAGTGGCTTCTTCGATAGGGTTCATTTCACCAATCATGATCTTGAGAAGAGACATGAGGAAGAGGTATTTGTAGCCGATCTCGTCCTCGGTGCTTTCTTTGGGACGGGCGATTTGAAAAGGATTGATCTTGTGAGAAGAACTGGTGGAAAAGGAGAGATAGTTTCCTCCAACGGACTTGGTAACCATTTCGTATTCATTTTCCGGATCAAGGATAATTATCTGACAGTCAAACATCAGAGAACGCAAGATTTCGAGCTTGACGGCAAATGATTTTCCGGCTCCACTAGTGGCGAGTATCAGCATATTGGCGTTCTCTAATGAAAAGCGATCAAAAATGACCAATGATTCGTTGTGAGCATTGACACCGTAGAGAACTCCTTGATTGTCTGAGAGTTCGGAGCTAGTGAAAGGAAAAGTGGTGGACAAGGCCGTGGTGTCCATGTTCCTCGTTAGTAAAAGTTTATCTTTGCAGTAAGGAAGAGTCGTTTTGAAGGCTTCTTCCATGGAAAGCGAAGAGGTTTTGCTAATAATGAGAAGAGAGGCGAGCATGGACTGGACTTGGGCGGTGGTGGTATTGAGTTCTTTTTCCGATTCGGCGGAGATGCTGATATAGAGAGAAAACTGGAAAAACCTTTCGGCTCCCTTTACTAGCTGGGATTGGAGAACCTTGGCATCCTCGAGACCGGCTTCGGTGGCCGCTTGAGGAATGCGACCTCTTTCGATATCGGTATTTATTTCGGCTTCCATTTCGGCAATGCGGTGACGAAGACCTTCGAGAGTGTCCTTGGAGTCGGTGGGATAGACAAACATAGAGATGTCGAGAGAGTGATTGAAGTTGATCAAAGGTGAAAGCCAGTTGGCGGAGACGTAGCGGGGGTAGCCGGTGACAAAAAGAGTCCGAATGTAGACATCGTCAATTTTTATATGAGAAAAATCCACTTCGATGGCAGATGGGGCGATGATGTCTTGAACAGACTGGTTGGACTGGACCGATTGTTTGGGTCGTGGCGTAGGTGTAGATGACAGATGGGAGATGTCAGATGTCAGATTGGGGGGTGGCGGGGAATTCTTTTTTCCCAACGCAAAGAGATTAAGAGCCATAATTTAAGTATAACTTAAACAGGAATAATTTAGGAGGAAGGAGAGGAATGGTTGGAAGGATTGGGAGAAGTGGAGGAAATACTTCCTTGGTTGTAGATAGTATAAAAGAGAGTCACGAGCTCGCTGGTGGTAAGCTGGCTGGCTTTGAGACCAATGCGAGCAAACTGGCGAATGATATGGTCTCTTCGGGGATAGAGCGCCATGGAAGCCTTTTCTTCGATATAATCGATATCATAAGGTGGCTTTTGGGGAGATCTGGCAAAAGGATTAAAGGTGCTTTTGGTAATTCCCAGCTCGATCGCCGAAAAAGAAACGATCACATAAAACTTTTTCTCAAGGACACGATTTTCTTTGACGAGAGATTTCACAAACTGGCGGTAAGAAAGAAGATTTTCTTTGACCTTTTGGGAGGAGGTGGTTTGGATACGATTGTCGAGTAGATTAATGTAGTCAGAGATGTTTTTTCTTTGAGAGCGAATGAGAATTTGAATAGAAAATGAAAGTGAGTTTAGGAGTCCGGCGTAAGCATAAATAGTGGCGTCTTGTTCTTCTTCCGAAAGAAGGTTGAAGTTGATGGCCGTGGTTTTTAAGACGAGGGAACAGGAGCCGTCTTTGAGAAAGACAAGATGGTTCTTAATGGTATAGATATCGAGATGTTCTTGGGTAGATGACTTGATGTTGTCGCTCATTTTAAGTTGCTTGAATTTTTAGTGGGCGGATAATTTCGCCGGTCAGTTCGAGGGAATAGGGAGCAAAGGTAAAACCTTCTTTTTCGGCGAAGATTTGATAGAGACCGTCTTCTAGTGGTCGGGCAAACATAAACTGGCCAAGCTTGTTACTCTTGGTAGCCCGGGAAGTTAGGCCACCCTTTTGAATCTCGACCAAAACGCCATCGAGGATTTTGCTTTCTGGGGTGATGGTGAGGCCCACGAGGGTGTTTGGGGTAGTGGGGGTGTAGGGAATGGGAAGCTGGGAGGTGGGGGGAGCTACTAGTTCTTGGGTATTGGTTATTGGTTCAGGTGAGATGGGTATTGGTTCGGGACTTGTAACTGGAATGGTGGGTGTCGGTGTTGTTGGAGGAGCGGCGACCACACCGGTGCTGATTTGAATTTTGGGATTGGAGACGGTGGGAGCCACTTGGAGATTGGCGGCACTGGTTGGGGCGGCGGTATCAGTGGTGATATTTTCCTGAGATGTTTGTTTCCAGACGAACTGAGTAGGAGCATAGATGGAGCGGAGAAAGGCAAATATCCAGGTGTCTAGAGTTCGCCCTTGGATGGGAACAAAAGCCATACCGACACCCAGAAGAAGAAAAATGAAAGCAAGGGGGTATTTAAAGAAGAAAGGCAGTGGGGAGCTGTAAAACAAAATTGAAATGACAATACCTATGCCGAGAGAAGCAAATTGTTTGATGGTCATGTCGCCGATCAGGCGGAAACGGTAGGCGCTGATGTCTTGAGGTAGTGGGTGTTGTTGGATGGCCATAAAATAGTTCTCAGTTCACAGTTGTTAGTTCTCAGATTGTGGTTCGAGAGAGGTATCAATTTAAGTATATCGTGTCATTCCGCGGAATGCTAAGATGAGAGTGATATGCCACCAGGAGACCGTTATACAGGAGACGAATTGGATCTAGAAGCTTTAGCCGATCATTTTGGAGGCCGAGAAGAACACAGGGGAAGGTTGCGAGAGGGAGGAAATAAGAAGAAACGTTTAGGTAAAGGAGGAGAAAAACAAGGTGAAGCTCTTTTGGCAGAAGATATGTCTATACCACAGATGGAAATGCCGATCCCGATAGAAAACAAAGAAGAGATTAAACATGAAGTGGTGGTGAATGAAAAAAAAGAAGTAAGCAAAGAAGAGAGAATCAAATATTTGGCAACAGATTTGGTGTCCGACCTGAAGGTATTTTACGGTCCAAAAGAAGTGGACAAGAGAGAGGCGACAAAAAGGTTGGAAAAAAATAAAGTAAAAGAACTGACTTGGGTGAATGACCAAAAAGTTGCCAGAAAAGACTGGAAAAAAGGTTCATGGGTGGCAAATAAACTGAATGATTTTTTTGAAAACGAAGACGAAACATTTTTTCCTGAAGGGTGGGCGGATGTCCAGCCAAATTTGGAGATAATGGGATTAGCCAGGGAAGATCTTTTGGAGGCGAAGAGAATAAAAGAAAGGCCAGCCAAAGATGAAGTTAAGAAAAACGTTGAGGAGCCGGTTTGGGATGAAAGAGTGTTAACTGACTTGAATATTGCTACGCTAAAAAACAATGATGAAAAAGATAGGAATGATGCCTGGCAGAGACTTAACGAAAAAGGATTTTTTCTAAAAAAAGATAAATCAGAAGACAGAACTTTGTTTGATGCAATCAATGTTGCCCTGTCCGAAAAGGGGGATTTTGTAGGGGCGGTGAAGTTTTTAAAAGAGTATTTTGGAGTAGTGGAGGGGGTGAAACAGGAGAAAAAAGAGGAAATAACACCCAAAGTAGAGTCTGAGGCCGAAAGTTGGGAGACTAAATATGACAAGGATTCTCTATTTCAGACTTTAAAGAAAGTTGTGGATAAAGAAGTGTGGCAGAAGAAGATGGAAGAGCTGAGTAAGTTGGATGGGGTTACCAGAGAAAATAAATTGTCGATTTTGATGGCCTTGATAAAAATTAAAAGTGAAGGAATAATCACGGTGGAAGGCCAGAGGTTGTGGGAAAGTCAGAAAAATAAATTAGAAGAGTTGGGTTTGATGATATAATTTCGGTAGTTAGAAGAGCTATTTTTTAGGAACAATAATTCATAAAATATGGGGGAATTCACTGAACAGAGAAATAAAATCAAACAATTAGACGAAGGAGAGATGAAATCCGTAGCGGAAAAACTTGCCCGTAATGAAGATGTGCCAGCTGAAGATCTAAAAAAGTACAAGCAGAAATACGAAGAACTACTTTCAGAGCCAATTTTGAAATCTTCAGAGGAGAAAAAAACCAGTGAAGGGTTTTCACCTCAAGATTTGAAAGATGCGGCGGAGGTTCTCAGAGAAGATCGGGGGATTGAAATCACTGGACAAAAATTGACGCATGATCCAGAACTAGTAGAACCGGAACCGATGGTAATCGATGCCAAACTTACAAGGGTTGAAAATGAAAAAGGTGGAAGTAAAAATTCTTCGAGGTCATATATAGACAGAGTTCTCGATATGACACCCGGACAAATGAGAGACAAACTGGCATCTGATTGGTTAGGTAAAAACGGAGAAACAGCAGACTCGGACCTACAAAGAAGAGTCTTTGCTTCTTTGGGCCAGGCCGCACCCGCCAGAGAACCGGCACAGGTTGACTGGTCGAAAGCGGAAGAAGGATTTGATCGTTTAGTAAACCCATTGTCATATGGCGGGAACCCTGGACAGAGAAAAGCAGCGGCAGAGAGATGGTTGAGAAGTTATGGAGAAGAAACTAGTGTTACAGATGAAATGCGTGATCAATTGAATAAAATAATTAATCCTGAAATGGATTTTGCGGATGATCTTAAAGAATGGGTAAGAGAGTTTTGTTTAGAAAGCGTTTTTGAAAGAAACGCACAAAACTACCACAATGTTTTAAATCTTCTCGTAGGTCCGGGTGGAGCCTTAAATACAGAAAAAAATATTCCCTTAGATAAATTAGAACTATTAAAACCTGAAATACAAAAAATTGTCGAAGAATTAGGTCTGGATAATTTTATTAGTATTAGAAATACGATTTCAGAATGGGATTCAATAAAAAAGTTAGAGGAAATTACATCATCGGCACTAAAATCTGCGCTATTTGTACCTGAATATACCGAAAAATGGTTTGAGGGAGACTACGACAAAGGTGGAATCCGCATTGGGGATAAAATGGTGGTACTTCCAGGTGAAAATGGTGTAGCAAAAAATATGCAAGAGGAGGTTAGCGAGGCGATCTTAAAGCTAAAAAACTTTTTTGACAACAATGATTACTGGGAAGGTTTCGTAGGTGTTGCACAAGATAAAAAAGCAAACTTATACAAACAGCTTGGCTTGAATAAATATGTTGGTGAAGTAGCTTTTGCGATGGGAATGTCTAACTTAATATTTACTGATACAAAAGGAACAAGTTTGGACCCGTTCTTGTTCATGGTTCACGGAGATACAAAAAGACGAAAAGCAAGAGATGTAGCTGTTGACAGAGAAGCTACAGCAAGAGCTTATGTTCAGTATCAGATGGCAAACAACAACAGAACCCCCTCTCCTGATGAGATAGAAGTATGGCTGTCCCAACACTTTCCGAGTCACCTTATTCCTACAGGACTATCGGGTGATGGCGCTTCTGCTCTAGAGAATGGAAGTTGGCTAGGATGGAGAGTGCAGGAAAACTTATATTCGGGATCACAAAGAGCAATCGATGTTACTTATGAAACAAATAAGGATTATTGGATAAGAATTGCGAATGGTGGATTCTCCGTGGAGCACGATGTAATTACATGGACAGAGGCTGAAGTACAGGCAGAATATGACATAAGGAAGAGGAGAACGGTTATCGGATCTAAAGGGAGGTTAACCGAGGACAGTATAAAATCAGATGCCCAAAAAGTAATCGAGAAGAAAAAAGATAAGGAGTGGAAAGGACTCGTTAACGCTGTTACGGAATCCGGAGGAGTGCATATTGCAACCGATACTGAAACAAGAGTGTTGGAGATGCAAACAGCTCTTGATCTTTTGATAGCACTTAAAGATGCTTTGAAAATTGAGTCTGATATCGATAAAATAGGCGTTCTAAAATCAAAATGTTTAATTCATTGGAAGACATCGATGAAGGCTGCAGGTTTTGTTGATGGAAATGACATGATTGACAAGGAGTTTTCTTTTATTCCGGGAAATAAACAAAGTGTGGATGAATGGGTATCAAGCGCTGTGACAACAGCGTGCGAGTCTTTCCTGCATAGCCATTCTATTGCTGATTTTAAAAACTCAAAGCCATGGGATATGAAAATTTTGGCTGAAAAAGCAGAGCAAATTTTGGCAACTGATGTCCAAACACCAGACATACAAGCATATTTGTGGATGGGAAAAGATTCGGAGAAGACAGAGCCACTGTTGACAAACAAAAAACAATATTTGAGATATGTAGACTCTCTTTGGGACGATTGTTTCGATGTAATACAAAAATTGATAAAGAACGTAGATCCAAAATCATATCCTAAGTGGTGGGGTGCAGGAGTAAACGCACAAAGAGCAATAGTGGAGATAGCAAGGAAATCAGATCCATTCAGAGCTCTCTGGAAATGGAATAGTTCAAGATGGCCAAGGTGAAAGTACCTGTTTTTACTTTTTTCCTCCAAATAACTCCCCGGCATTAATATTGGTTCCTTTGAGAACCGGTCTTGTGTCGGCGTCCGGCCCACCATATTTTGATCCCAGATAGTCTCTAACCTTACTTGGTGCTCCGGCATAACCCTTTTTTGCCCAAGATTCATGCGTGTTAACGCCATATTTTAAAGCTTCTCCGATGGCGGCACCGTAAGGGAATGGAGGAGTCTTGAGAGCCTTCTCGACCATTTCGCAGTATTTACTGGCCATAAGGAGTAATCCAAAACCTATTGTGGCTAGCATAAGACTGCCCACACTGCTACCAATAATTGGGTTAGGGTTAGAGGAGACAATCCCCGCCCCGATGGTTAATGGAGGTGTCCAGATATTACCGGCGGTCGAAAAAGATCTAACTCCGAGAAGTGTTTCGAGTGCGTTAGTTCCGCCAAGGCCAGGTATCCAATTGGGAAAAAAAGAAAGAATGGGTTGAACCATAAGAGCGTAGGAAAGTACAAGAAAGAATGAGGCGACAGGGAAGACAGCAAGGTTGCCAACGATAGACATCAACCAAGAACCAGTGGCATTTGATCCTGGCATCAAATTACCGAGTAGGATTACTGGACTAAAAATCAAGTTGATAATGATGCTGAAATACGCTTGAAAGAGTTTTAATATGAGTTTAAAGTATGAGATGCCGACGGCGATAAAAATGATTATGGAAATAAGGAGGCCGATTCCGCTGACAACGCCGATGATGTCAGCAATTACGGTGACGACGATACCGATTGCTCCACCGATTAATAGATTAAAAAATATAAATGGTGCTACGATAATGGCGGAAATGGTGTTAACAATGAACGAACCGACAGCCCCTAAAAATCTTCCACTCGCCATATCAATAAGTGGATGAACATCAAAACTAATGATACCTCCGACCTTTAGAACACTGATCATCATGGCTGTTACAACAGTAGAAATATCGATTAAAAAACCGACTATAGCGTAAGAAAAAGTGATTAACAGTAGGGTAACAATGAGTTTGGGTATAGCAAGTTGGATTGTAGCGGCTGTCTTGGAATCAATGCGGACACGGAACATGATCATGACACCATAAAGGACAAAACCGAGAGCAAAAAGGAGGTAAGCAATATTTCTGAATGCTCGCCAAAGAGGAAGAATGGGGGCGAGTGCTTGAAATCCATATCCCGGTCCGGCGGCGTAAGCTTCATTAATTACATGGTGATTTTTTAAATTGGAGGAAACATAAGCTAAATAATCAACCGAACTGGCCGGTTTGGTGGTAATGAGTTTACCGGACAAACCAGCAATCGACGGAATGATCCCTCCGCCATTAATTGAAGCCATGTCAATTTGTGATGGGGTAATGTTTCCAGATGAAAGTTTGTCCTTAAAAGCCTTAAGAAGTTTTAGTTGTTTGGTGACGGAATCTAAAAAATTATCTTGAGGTGATCCGAGCATGAGAGTGTTGACCCATTCAACCCCTTGAAGAATGATGATATCGACAAAACCAACCCCTTCACCACTGAGTGTGTCTACACCTGAAGCACATTTGCCGGAGTACCAGGTTTCCAAGTTCATCAAGTCGCCGGAACGTTTGTCACAAAATTCCTTTGCGTAATCTTGAAGGGTTTTTGGCTGAGCGATTCCGGGTATGCCGGGGAAGAAAGGCAGGTCGACGGCTTGAACGGTGGGAATGAAGGCGACGAAAAAGAGAGAGGCCGAAAGTAAGATGGCAAGAAAGATGAGGCTGAGATATTTTTGGACAGGTCGCATAGCAATAAAAATTATACAGGAAACCGGTTGGAAAAACTCAAAATATCCTGCCGCTACTCTGTACAGGCGATATCAGAGAGAACTTTTTTTATCTCTTCGTCGCTTACCTCAAACCCGGGCATGTATTCTGGCCGTTCTTGGTAGTTGATGTCGCTAAAATAGGACAATTGTTCACGAAAAATTCGGTCATTGACTTCTGTCCCAAATAGCTCTCTTGCCCTTTCGACAATATTATCTAAACTATGTTCTTTCAATACAAAATACAAATCCACATAATCTTTCCACTTGGCTCGTTGTCCCAGAGCAAACGCCTTCATGGCCGCAATGGTCAAAACGTCAGGCATCAGAATCACACCTGGCCAGCTAATATTACACGGAACTTTATAAGGAAAATGATACCAAGTCATTTTTGTCTCATGAACCATCAGTGTCAGCTCATCACGACTACTAATATAAATTTTTGGTACGGTAAATTTTTTTCGTACTGTGGTCGTAATTTTTTTGTTGTCAAAAGATTGATTAGAAAACAAATCAAAATCGAGCGAGTGTCTGTGTCCTAGTTGCAAGGCTAAAGCTGTCCCCCCCACGAGGTAGTACCCTTTTTGACCAAAGTTTGTGACGAGCGGGATCAAATCAAGCTGGTTTTTTGTCAGGATACTAGTCTGCATATTTGGTTAAATAATTTGTGTAGAGAGCAATTGGCTCTTTTCGCAAATTAACCCGCTTTTTTTCCACGGTCATGTAATAAAAAAGCTCCTTTATTATCGGCAAACCCCACTGTTTTTTTAGGTACAAAAAATCATTCCAAGTACCGTAGTTCATAATTCCTTCAAGGATGGCCTCTTTGTCTAACTGAGTCACATCTTGGACCCACCACCAGTAGCCCTTCCGCTCTTTTAGCCATTCATCCATGCTTTTATTATACACAACAGGCAGAGATTCCTAAATAGACTAGTTATCTTTAATCAAGGAGTTTGAAAGCCTTGACCCAGTAGGTGGCGGTATCTTGGATGTATTGGCGGTTGCCGTAGACGACCTGAAGATTTTTAAGGACGACGCCTTTGGCGGTTAGCTGTTTTTTGGCTTCCAGGAAAGATTCTTTAAAAGCGATGGCATTCTGGCCGGTGAGCTCGGATAAATTGTAGTTTAGGCCGTAGATTTCCAGACGAATGCTGGAGGCTGGATCGTAGAAGAAAGAATAAATATTGATGGTGGTTTTGAGGCCGACAGAGGTAACAAAGTTTTCTTGACGAAGAGGGAGGGAGTCAAAAATCTTGTCTTTTTCGAGAAGAGAGACCTCGTCGGTGATTTGTTTGGTGGTGGCGGAGACATCCGTTTGGACCGGAATGCCGGGCGTTCGAGTAATTTCGGCTTCCGGTCTGGAAACGCGAGGTGTGGAAGAAGAAGGAATCAAGGGAACTGTTTGAGTAACGGCGACTTTTTGGGAGCGATACCGGAGAATGGCGAGGGTGACTAGGCTTACAAAAAGAGTGATGGTGATGAAAGCTAGAAGAATTTTTTTATTCATATTATTTTGTTTCCTGAAGAAATAAACTAATGGCCACAGTTAGGGTACCGGGACGAGCATCGAGATAGGGTCTGGTTTGGGTGCAGTCGTACATATATAAAATATACATTTGATCGTGAACGGGGGAGATCCAAAAATTGGTGACATAAGGATCGTCGTAACCGGTGGAAGCCGGTGGACAGTAGGGGTAACTAAAGGGATAAGGGAAACCGGTGGGGCAGTTGGCTCGACAAGAACCAGGCTCGGGAGTACCGACACACTTGCAGGCACTGGCATCGACAGTACAAGCCACGGTTTGGCCACATCGATCGGTGGGGGCGCAGGAGTTACTGCCACCGGCTTGGCAGTTGCTGTTGCCGCCGCCATTATAGGCAGAAAGAGCTGAGATCAGTTGATTTATGGTTGTAATGGCTCCGCCGGCCTTGGCTTTGAGTTCTTCGGCGGCGGCGATGGCAGACTCGGTGAGAGACCGACCGGCTAGAGGGGCACCGCTCTGGAGATCTTGATCGGGATTGTTGTCACCTTCCTTGAAGTGGATGCCGGCCAAGACCTCACAAGGAACTCCGGTGCTTTTTTCGGCTTCGGCGTAGGCACTGATAACTTCCGGAGTGAGTTTGGGATTGATGAAAGAGTTGAAGAAGTTTTCACCGGCAGGAGAGGGAGGTGTTTTATCGCCAGTGAGTTTCTCAAAAGCTTCGCCGGTGCAAGCGCTGGTGGAGGCTTCTGGAGATAAAGACAAATCACACCGGGGGGAGTTTTGTAAACCTTCGGGAACCACCCAGCAGTTTTGAAGAAGATGCATGGAGTCCTGAGCCAGATTGTTGATACGGTTGATGGGCTCGGCGGGATTAAGCATGACGGAGCTGCCATTTGGACCGGTGGCGGCGCCGGCATCGGAGACGAAGTTTTTGGCGATCGGGGCATCGATACTGGCATCAGTGATTTTACTAGCACCATCAGGGAGTATCATTTTGAAAAAAGAGAACTTGTCGTTACCGGCGACGGTTTCTTTGATATCGGTTTGTTTGGGATTGTTAAGAACTGTCAGGGCTTTACCGTGTTTAGTGCCGCTAACAGTCCATTTTCTGGTGTAGCACAAGTTTCCTAACTCGTAATGTTCGTCGCCGGGAGGGCAAGGGTCATACCAATCTTGGCACACTTGTTTATTGTTTATAGTTCTGCATTCATATTTCCACAAAGGACGACTTTCGGGAGTATAGGCCCAAGCAAGTTGGTTCCCGGGGATAGAAATAACTTGGTGGTGGTCGTCGGGAGACTTGGCGGCGGTTTTGGGAGAGAGGAGATGATAACTCACCGGCAGGGGACAACCCTTCATATTGACATAAGCTTGTCTAATGACGTCGTTTTTGTTGTCGACGTCGGTTTTGGTATAGCCCTTGAGCTGATCTTCATCAGTAAAGAAACTTTTGATCTTTGAGGAGAGCCAACCCAAGGGATTGGAGAGGAGGGCTTTAACTTCTTCTTGAAGAGCTTCCAAAAAATTTCTTTTGGCGATTTTGACTTCAGGGAAATCTTCCGGTTTGTTGCCAAGTTTGTAATCGGAAATACCACTGGGGGTGGCATATTTATCGATGATCCATTGGGGTTGTAAGGCTGGAAACATACCGAACTTAGGAGAGAGGAGACCTTGATAGATAGCCCCGACGTAAGGAAGACTTTCTCTGGAGATGTTGGTGAGCTGGGGTTTGTCGGTGCCGTATCGGCTTTGATTAAAAGTATCTCTAAGCCAGCGGTCGTATTTGGCATAGAGCTCTTCTTCAAGCTGATCTTTTCTTTTGACGATGTAGCCTCGTGTGCTACTGAAATCCAGAGGGACAAAGGCTGCGTATGGGCCATCCAGATCACCACCGAAGGCAGCGATAGCGATGTTGTAAATTTGAATAACGGCGTTGGCCAGAGGAAGATTGAGCTTCAGAGCAGTGTCCAGAAGGTCTTGAAAAACAGGCTTGAGTTCTCGGGTAGCTTGGGCGTATTCCGGACAAACTGGATAACTGGTTAGACAGCCGACCCGAATAAAAGGAAAGTGCCAAAAAAGAATCACTTGGGTTCTTAAAGCGTCGTAGAGTTTTTTGAAGGTGGTTTCTTTTTTAAGACCGTTAGTATCGGTGAAGTTAAATTTGATGTCCAGAATTAAGTCGTCGTGAGCCATGTTTAGGACGAAAGAGCGGAGATTGGCTTGGTGGCTAGCGGGAAGGAGACGCCAGTAGGTGCGATAGGCTTCGCGGGTGGGGCGGCCATCGTTGCCGGCGGTATTTTGAGGGTCGTAGCTGTCGGAAAGGTCCATGGGGCGGCCAAAAAGAGAGTTATAGAGATAATTTTGAGCGATAAAGTCAGCTGAGTAGGTGGCTTCGGCATCTGTACTAGGGCCATAACTACCCAGCTCGGCATCGCGAACATCGGTGTAGGCGAGCATGGCTACAGTACAGTCGGAGTCACCTCCTCCTGGGGGAGACACCGGGCAGTTTAAGCCACATTCCCCAATGCCGCACATGGCATAAGGCTGTTCGTCGTCACTGCCATAGAGGCGGCGAGTGGAAGAGTATTGAACGACCGGCTCGTAAATACAAGTTTTGTCGTAGAGCTTAATATCTGTTTGAGTATTTTTAAATTTATTCCAGCAAGTGCTGTTGGGAGGAAAGATACCAGTATTGCCACACTCATTCGGAACGGTGGGATTTTCTTCTAAAGGTTCCGGAACGCAGTGCTGGTCCACGTCTCCGGGATATTGCATACAGACTTCGCCTTCAAGACACATAGTATTGCCGCAAGGAATGCCGATAGGAGGAGCGGGATTGGGACCGGGTAGAATTACCGGATTGACACTGGGGGAAGGAGTGGGGGTGGCGGCCAAAGAAGATTTGGTTAAAAAAAGATCAAGTATCAATAGCGACAAAACAATAAGAACAAATTTCTTCACTAAAACTAATTATACGAGAAGGAGTCTGTTACTGAAACTTGAAGTTGGTGATGTCGGCGCCGGTAAAGTTTTTGATAATGATGAGGACCAGCCAGACGACGGCGAGAAGAATCAGGCCAATGAGGGCGTAAGTGAAAGAAGCCCAGGCGGCGGCGAGGGCCTTGGGGTCGCTACCCGCGTTGATGATTCTAATTCCGGCCATGATGATCATCACCACGGCGGCGAGGGCAATCAGGGCGGGGAGGGGCTGAAGAACATTTTGGAGAACACAGGTGATGCCTTGAATGGTAGCTACCCCATCAGATGCCATTTCTGCACCCTCCCAACATTTTTGGGCCTCTGTGGTGGCATATACGGGGGTGGCAAGTTGAAAGGACATAGGCTAATTATATATTTGTTGGAGTGAGATTGCCACGTCGGAGATTCCTCCTCGCAATGACGGGTGGAGTGAGATCCTTCGACTTCGCTCAGGATGACGAGGATGGATTGCCACACCCGCCACGGCGGGTTCGCAATGACGACGTACAAAAAACCGCCCTTCGGCGGAGTTTTGTTAAGCGGGTTTGGTGAACCAAACCCCTACGGGTAAATTCTTAATACGGCTTGGGGATGTTGATGTTGCCGGAGAAGACGTCAATGCCGAAGAAGTAAGAAAGAAGTTGCATTAGGGCCCAGGAAGCGGCGACGATGGCTAGACCGACGACGGCGGCGGTGATGCGGTTTCTGGCTGATTCGGTCTTGGCCTTGTCACCACCTGAGGTGAGCCATTCAATACCACCGTAGACTAGAAATCCAAAAGTAAGGATACCGGCAAAGATAAAGGCAACCGAGATGATACGGGAGATAAGAACACCAATATCGGTGATCTTCATACCGGTGGGTTGGGGGACACCAATGGTACCGGCGGCGTAGACTTGTGAAATTAGGGACATATTTTTTGTTGGTTAATAATTTTCTTCTAACTAAGTTATTATTATAAACTATTTCTGAGTTTGTCAATTGCCTAGTGGGTTGGCGGTACATAAAGCGTCCAGATTAATACCGAAGAATTCGAGAACAAGCATGTAGACGGCGTAACTACTGGCGACGATAGCGAGACCAATAAGAGCGGCGGAAATACGTTTCTGAGCCGTTTCGACTTTAGATTTGTCGCCTCCGGAAATAAGATATTCGACGCCTCCCCAGACTAAATAAACAAAGAAAGCGATACCGGAGATAATAAAAGCGGCGCTAACCAGATTGCTGACCAGGTGTCCGATACAGGTATAGCCAAAAAAATTGTTTTTGGTGACATTTTCACCGATAGGGAGCTCGATGTCGGCGGCGGCGAGGGCTGAGGAAATAATCTTGATGGTCATAAGGCGCTCGGGAAAACCGGCTTGAGAATATTAATTTTGAAGACTTGCTGGATAAAGTAAGTGATGGCGTAGGAAGAGATAAGAATCACGATGCCGATAACCGAGCTGGTGATTTTTTTCTGGGCGTCGTCGATGCGACCCTTGTCTCCTCCAGAAGTTAAGTATTCGATGCCTCCCCAGACAAGATAGATAATAAAAGCAATGCCACCAACGGTAACGACCGTTTGCCAAAGGGCGGCGATGTAAAAAGCTAAGCCCTTACCAGGATCGGTGGGAACGGAGCCGGAAATAGCTTTGTTGATGATTTCGTTTTGGGCGAGTAGCATTTAAGTTTTAGCCAAATAATGTTTTGAAAGGATTAAGAATATCAATACCAAGGACAGCGCCGACGATGCCGATGATAAAGAAAGAAACAACGATAACAATCAGGCCAATGGCGGCCTGCGTCATCTGGGTTTGGGCTTCACTAACCTTAGCTTTGTCGCCTCCGGCCGTGATCCACTTAAGCCCACCAATAGTAAAGTAGACGACGAAAGCCAGGCTGCCGACGACGGTGATGGTGGTGATGAGGTTGGAGAGGAGAGTGCCGAGCTGAGTTTGGGTGGCGCCTTGATCCAGAACAGCTTGAAAAGGGCCGGTGCCGGTAATACCACTGCCAAGAGGAATATCGGCGGCGTGAATGGTAGGAATAAACTTAATCATAATTTAGATAGACTTTAATTTAGGAGCCAAAATGGCAGTAAAATCTCCAAAGAGAATCTTGCTGATGATGGCGATGATGATAAAACTAGCGGCGATGATGACGAGGCCGACAAGACTCATCTGAATTTTGTTTTGAGCCTCGGTGAGTTTACCTTTGTCTCCGGCGGAAGTAATAAAAGCCAGGCCACCGGTAAGGAACTGCCAGAGAGCAAAGATCCCGCCAATGACCACAATGAAACGGACAACAGCGCTGATGATATTAGTGGTATCGGTGGTGGCGGAGGGAACGCCGGTCGGAACGTCGATGATGCCAACTACATCAGCGGCATAGGCACTTTTGATGATTGATTGAAGTAGAGTGGTCATTTTTAGAAAAATTTGAAGCCGATGACAGCGCCGATGATGCGAGTGATGACAAAGGCGGCCACGACAACAAGTAATCCCAGTATGCCATAGTTTAGCATGTTCTGAGCTTGCTCGGTTTTTGTTTTATCGCCACTGGCTGAGATGTAAGCAAAGCCGGCAAAGATGATAACCAGAAAGGCCGTGATACCGGAGATGATTAAAACATTGGCGATAAGGGGGTTTGCGAGAGTGGCAATGGTGGCGCCTTGCCCGCCCACAGCCTTGCCTGGGGCGTAAATATCTTCCAAGGCAATAGCAAGAACTTGTCTGGTCATAATTTGTATGGATCCCCGATCAGGTCGAGGATGGCTAACGCCATTTTACAGTAAAATACGAGACATGGTAAAAGATACTTTGGGAATCGCCGCAAAAGAAAGTCTGATAAAGATAGCCAAAGAAGTCGGAGTGAGGCTCGAGAAATATTGGGAAGAGGAATTGGCTAATGATTTTGGTTTTAATGAAACTCAAAAAGAACTGGTGCGAAAAATGCTGGAACACGCGAAAGAACACAATTTGCGTCCGGCCAAAAGAGTCAGGGCTACGTTTGTGATTTATGGATATCTCTTAGGAAAAGAACTCAATAACTCAAGGAATCAAGAACTCAAGGCAGAAATGGAGAAAGTGTGGAGGGTGGCGGAGGGAGTGGAAATGGTGCATACCGCCCTACTAATGCATGACGATTTTATGGATCAGGATAAAGTAAGAAGGGGTTTACCGACTACTCAGGTGATTTTTGGAAAAGAGGATAAACATTATGGAGATTCTATGGCGGTTGATGTTGGAGATGTGGTTTTGTGTTTGGGGTTTGAGCGAGTGTTAACGGCAGGATTTGATGGTGAAGTAATAAAAAAAATTATGCAGCAGATGCTCCGGGGAATTACGAACACGGCTTTTGGACAAGCCTATGACGTGAGTCTTGCAAGACTTGGTGAATTGACGGAGGAGGGGGTGATGAGTTTACATAGAGCCAAGACGGCGATTTATACCTATGAAAATCCATTAATAATCGGAGGAATATTGGGAGGATTGTCTGAAGAGATATTAACTATTCTCCGAGATTACGCGATGAAGGGAGGAGTGGCGTTTCAACTGCAAGATGACGTCTTGGGAGTTTATGGCGATGAAGAGAAGACAGGAAAATCGAGTAACTCGGATCTGCTCCAAGGGAAGGTAACGCTGTTGATAGTAAAAGTGATGGAGAAGGGAAACGAAGAGCAAAAAAGAGCGGTGATGAAAGTGTGGGGAAAGAAAAAGGCAAGTAGTGAAGAGATTGAAGAGGCAAAGAAGGCAATTAAAGAAAGTGGTGCTTATCAATATTCGGTGGAAGTGTCCAGAAAACTAGCTGAGAAAGCGGCGGAAACTGTCGCCAAACTGCGAACATGGGGACTTAATGCCGAAGCGATTGATTTTCTGGAGGGAATTGAGAGGTATATGGTGGAGAGGGAGATGTAGTCTCCGTTTTGGTTCGAAGTGCGCAAAAAGACGTGCTCGACCTCCTTCCCCGCCACGGCGGGGTGGATCCGCTCCGCGCGACTTTTTGCTTGCCCTTCTGCACCATCCGTCGACATATTTGGTAGCGGAAAAAAGGTGAGAGGGTTTGGGAGAAAAGGAGGATTAGGATTGATTTTATGGAAATACCGAGACGCTGGCGTGAACAGCCGACAAATATGCGTTTTACCGGAGAGAGACTAAATCATCGAGATCTAAATATTTATAAATATCCCGGAGGGGTGATACCTCTGGTGGGGAGTTATCAGCAAATTAGAGAGAAATTTGAAAGAAAAGGGTTTGATGAAGGAACGACAAATGAGATTTTATTTCGCCTTTGGGGAGGAGTCGCCGCCGAAACGGCGATCCCTTTGAGCGAAGTCGCCGAGAGCTTTTTCCAGTTCGTCGGGAGTGAAGTCAGGGAATAAAACAGGCGTAAAATAAAGTTCGGAGTAGACAGATTGCCAAGGGAGATAGCCGGAAGTACGTCTTTCACCGCCGGTACGAATAACCAGGTCCGGATCCGGCATGCCGATGGTATCGAGATGTTTGGCAAAAACTTCTTCATTGATTTGCTCGGCGGGAATTTTGTCAGTGATAATTTTTTTGACGGCGCGAAGAATTTCGTCACGACCACCGTAGTTTAGAGCAAAAGAGACGGTGATTTTGTTGTTTTTGGAGGATCGGGAAATCATCTCGATAGTTTTTTTGGCGATATCTTCCGGGAAACGGCTCATGTCGCCTAAAATTTGGAGCTTGGCTCCACGACTAATAAAACGAAGGGCTAGAGTACCAAAGGCAATACGAAAAATATCTAAGATGCCCTTGACTTCGGCCTCGTCTCTTTTCCAGTTTTCGGTGGAGAAAGCCCAAAAGGTAACGTATGAAATACCCAAGTCAACGCATTTTTCAATCAACGGTTCGATGGTATGGTTGGCGGCGTATTCGTGACCTTTGACCGGCTCTAGCCCACGGGCTCTGGCCCAACGGCGATTGCCATCCATCATGATGGCGACATGTTTTAGAGGAGGATTCATCGGGGTAATTATAGCCTAGACAATGGTACCTAGACCAAGCATGGTGGTAATAATGCGGACAACCACGAAAGCAGTAAGAGTCATGATGATGCCGATGAAGCCGTTGGTGATTCTGACAGAGGCGGCGGCGACCTTTTTAGCGTCTCCGGAACTAAGCATAAAGTCCCAACCGGCCAGGATCAGATTGACAAAAAAGAACAAGCCGGCAAGGATAAAGACGAGATTTAGAAGATTGACGCCGCCTTTGGTTAAAAGACCACTGATGTTGGTGGTTAGAGGAATGCCGGTGGCCGGATTCGGAAGAGTACTAATACTGACAGTGTCCATGTTTTTATGATAACCCAGGAATTCCCAAAATGTTAATACCAATTAGGTTCAAGAGGAAGACGGAAAGAATAATAAAAATGAGACCGGAGACGGCAGAGGTGATAACTTCTTGGCCTTCTTTAAGTTTGTCGGGGATACCGGCGGAGGTGGTGACAATAAAGACCCCGTAAAGCATCAGGAGAAGAGCCAGGCCGCCACCTAAACCAACGGCAATTTTGATGACGGATCCAAAGAAAGAGTTACCAGTAGTGTCGACAGAGGTGGATATACAGCCAAGAGCGGTATTTACTTCATTGGTTCCACATCCAGTACTCGGTCCGACAAAAGCGGTGTAGGCAGTAGGGGGAGAAAGAAAAACAAGTAGTAGCAATAAAGATGATGTCAGAAGTTGAAAAAGATATTTCATTCAAGGTAATTTTAACATGATGGGTTAAACTAGAAGTAATGAAGTGGAGGTATTTACTGATATTGGTAGTTCTATTGAGTTTTTTTGCTGGCTTCAGGTCGGTGATGGCTATTGATTGCTCGAACCCCGAAAACATGAACGATGTCGGTCAGCTTGAAGAGTGTAAAAAGGATTTACAGCGGAGTTTTGATCTTTCATTTGCGGCGACAACGCCTTTGGAGGCGGAGATAAAAAAACTGGGAGTAAAAATTGTAGCACTGCAAAGAGGGATAGATACAGCACAGGCGAAACTAAAAACAACAGAAGCGGGCATTAAAGAGAGAAGTGAGAAAGTCTCCACGCAATACTTAGTGTTGGCAATAAAGATTAGGGGAATGTATATTCGTCTACGATCCGAGCCTTTGTGGGCAAGTCTGTTATCCAGTACGAGTATGGGGGAGGCGCGAAGAGAACTGGCCTACAGACAAGAGAGTAACGATAAAGATAAACAGTTAATCGTAAATCTGGTTCAGGAAATTGGTACCTTGGAGAAAGATAAAATAACATTCGAAAAACAAAAAGAACAATTGGCAAAACTACAAACTGAGCTTGACAAGCAAAACAGTTTTTTTCAAGGGGAAGTAAAAAAAGCTAAGACATATCAGAGTGATTTATCGGGAAAGATTGCCGCCCTTTCGGCCAAGCAAGCGGCCATACTGGCAGAGAAACAGGGAACTTTTTCAACCACAGTAGGTGATGTGCCATTAGCAGATGACCCAGCTTCGCGACCGGATTATAATCCCGGTTTTTCCCCGGCCTTTGCCACATTTTCTTTCGGAGCTCCTCACTTTAAGGGGATGAGTCAGTATGGGGCGTATGGAAGAGCAAAGTCCGGACAGAACGCTGAAGATATTTTGAGAGCATATTATGGAGGAATCGATATTAAAAAGGATTATGATCCCGGCAAACAAATTGGTGTAAAAGGTTATGGACGGATGGATATTGAGACTTACACTAAAAGGATTTATGAAGTTCCGAATAGTTGGGGTGACGATGGAGGTTTTGAGGCTCTGAAAGCTCAAGCTGTAGCGGCACGGACTTATGCGCTAGCTTGGACAAATGAAGGTTCCGGTGGAGATATTTGTACTGATCAAGGATGTCAGGTATACAAAAATTCAGATAAGGGAGGAAAGTGGGAGGAGGCGGTGAATGCAACAAAGGGTTGGGTCCTTACAAAGGATGGAAAAATAATTAAAGCTTGGTATGCGTCCACCTCCGGTGGATATCAGGAATCCTATGATGCTCTCGCTCATCGTAAAGATGGAAATGGTTATCAAACTCCAGCCTTTTGGGATACAAAGGATGGAAGAAGTGGCTGGACATCACAAGCGTATGAAAAAATTGCAGGTAGTCCGTGGTTTTATAAAGCTTGGTATAAAAGTAGATCCGGTAATAGCTGTGGCAGAAGCCACCCTTGGTTAACCGCCGAGGAAATGGCGGATTTGTTGAATGCTTGGAAAGTGCTGAAAAATGGTTCGGACTCGCGTGTTTTACCTTTGGGTGGATGTGGTGGTGATAATCCATATAGTATTGAGGAATTGAGAAGTAAAGCTGAGAGTGTGGGTAGTGGATATAGTAGTGTAAGTGGAGTAAGTGTTACTTACTCAGACGGAGGATATACCGCCAATGTTCGTTTTGAGACAAACAAAGGATCGGTGGAAATGTCCGGTTCGGAATTTAAGAGTGTTTTTAACGTTCGAGCTCCCGGGTGGATTTCTTTGAAAAGCGGACTGTTTAATATTGAGAAGAAGTAAACAGGTCTTGACAAAAGACCTGTTTAGTGGTTATAATCTATTTATGTTAAATGTTTCGATATCTGATCTCAAAACTAACCCTGCTAGTATCATTCTCCAGTCAGCCGAGTATCCAGTGGCGATACAAAAAAGAAGCAAAACCCAAGCTTATTTGGTAGGTATAGATATTTTTGAAAAATTGGTGGCTCAACTAGAAGATGATATTGACAAAAAAGCAATAGAACAGACGGATTTAAGTACGGCTCGAAGCTATGAAGACGTGGCTCGAGAACTGGGTTTATGAAAATATTAATTTCTAGAAGAGCTGAGAAACAATTAGCAGACTTAGGGAAGGTAAGTAGGATAATTGTAGATAAACGAATTAGATCTTTGGATTCAGAAACCAGTCTTTATCAGGAGAAAAAATTGAGTGGTTATAAAAATTATTTCAGAACAAGGGTTGGGGATTATAGAATTGTGTATAAAAAAACCCCTGCTGAGACATTTATCGTGTTGATTGGACATCGAAAAGAAATCTATCGCTTGCTGAAAGATTTACTTTGATGAGAGACGATAGGGCCAGGCCTTGAAGGATTAAATCCCCTATAAGGCCTGGCCCTATGGGGAAGTAATTTGGTACAATTAGATATGCCTGAAGTATTTAAAGCAGGAATGGTGAAGGGAATCTCCGACGAGATAAAGAAAATCCTGGGGGGAAGTGTTTCCGGAAGTGCCTTTGGATCATGTATTCCCAGGCCAAACAATCTAAGATTTGAGTCTCAACAAGATGATGAAATAGTTTTACTTTTGGGAAGGAGGCATTTTTTTACCAACATCGGATGGGTAGTGGCGATCTGTTTTGCTGTCGTGGTACCGTTTTTCTGGGGGGAGTTTCCTTTTTTCAAAGCACTGGACGGTAACACTTTGGTGAGTCTGACCATGCTTTGGTACTTGGGAACAATCTTCTACGGACTACAAAGTTTTCTGATGTGGTTTTATAACGTGTATATTGTTACCAACGAAAGACTGGTGGATGTGGACTTTGTGGGGCTTTTAAGCAAGACGGTGAATGTTTGCCAGATGAGTAGGGTAGAGGATGTAAATTATACCCAGAAAGGATTCTTTGCCAGTATGCTAAATTACGGTGACGTAATTGTCCAAACAGCGTCGGAGCAAAAAACCCCAGACTCTTCCGGAGAGTTGTCCGCTTTTACCTTTGAATCGATTGCTTATCCGGACAGGGTAGCGGCTCTGATCTCGCAGTTAACAGAAGAAACCGAAAAATCATGGAAATAATACCGGGAGTAGTGATCAATCTTAGTATGATAGTGAGTTTGATGGTGAAGATTTCAATGATCTTGATTCTGATACTGTCGCTGGTAATGGTGCGCCAAGAAAGTTTGATGGATAGAGTGGTAAACCTGCCAACTGGCAGGAGCCTGAAGATCGTAATGTGGGCCTTTTTTGGTCTAACACTGCTAACGACTGTTATAGTAGTATTAGCGTGAACACAGGTCTCGGTTTATCTTTTCTCAGAATAATTAACGAAGATGGGTCAAATGGATGGGCTCAGGTTTATGCGCGAATTCCTTTTGATGACAGAGAACTTTTGGATAAGGGAGCTTTGTTTGGAGTTATTTTTGGAACCGATAAAGAGGGATGGGCGGAGAAGGATGCAGAACTAATGAACTGGGTAGAAGAGTCTTTTAATAAAATAGAAAATGGCGGAGAGCTGGGTGACTTTTTTCAAAAATGGAGAGATAAGTATCCTGAACTTGCCGGAGTTTGGGTGTGGATTTTATTAAAGAATGGCGAAAGAGAAATAATGATGGTTCGATCAGGTGGGACGGGGGTGGCTCTTCTGAGAAATGGAAAAGAATTTAATTTTTCCGAAAATATGGTGGAGGGAAAGGTGGCAAAGGGGAAGGTCGAAGATGATGATAGGGTCGCTGTCTGGACAGATGGCCTGTCTCAAAAGTTAGAAAGGGGAAGGTTAACCGAGTTGGATGAAGCAGGAGTTTCTCTCTTAAATGAAAGTATAAAAACCGAAAACTTGGCGGCGGCGGGGCTGGTTCTTGATTTTCAAAAGCTTGTTAGAAAAGAGGTAGAAGGGTCTTTTGAAAAAATGATAGTGGTGTCCGAAAAAAAAGCCGACGAAGTTGCCAAGTTGGATTTGGCAGATGAGAGATATGTTGGCCCGATAGGGCTTAAAGAGAAGCTGATTAATTGGTGGATGAAGATAACCCCCTTGATGACCAGGCCGAGGGAGAACTCAAAAAGAAAAAGATTGGCAGTACTGCTTGGGGTATTGTTTTTAGGATTATTGCTGATTAGTTTGATTACCGGTTCGATAAAGATTAGGAGAGAGGCGGAGATGAAAAAATGGAAAGAATTTTCTGAGCCGATAGAAAAGAGTCTTTCGGAAGCAGCCGGTTTAGTGTCACTCAACCCATCCGGAGCCAGAAAGCTGATACAAGACTCCAAGTCTGTCTATGAGATTAATAGAGCTGAGTTTGTAAAAGGAAAGTTTGTTAAAGACCTGGACGGTTTGGGAAAAAAGATTGAGGATTCCTGGACGTTGGTGTCTGGTGAAAAAGAGAGTCAAGTGGAAGAGGCGGCGAGAATTGATCTGGTTAGACAGGGATTTAAGGGCGATAGGATGGGACTCACAAAAGACAACCAGTTGGTAGTGCTTGACGGAAGCATGGGGGTAGTCACGACAGTTGATTTATCAAATAAAGATATCAAAGTGACCGCAGGAAAAGGAGAGGGTCTTGGATGGATGGATGCAGTGGGGGATAGTAACAACATGATGGTTTTAACCGGAAGCGGAGTGAGGAATGCAGTAAACGGCCAGGATTTGGTTAAGTTTGATGCGGCAGTAGTCAAACCGATAGTCTTGGGAAAATTTGGAGGAAACTTGTATGTATTAGATCAGGGAAACAAGGAGATTTTTAGATATGTCGTGGTGGGAAATGGTTTCGGTGAACGAGTCAGATGGTTGAAACTAGGACAAAATATGAGTATTGTTCCGGTGGACATGGCAATTGATGCTGATATTTGGGTAGTGGCAGAGGATGGAGAGGTAGAGAGGTTTAGGAGGGGCAGTAAAGAACAATATTCTCTTAGCGGTTTGACGGAAGGAATGAAGATTAGCCGATTGGCGGTGGAACCGGAGGGAGACAAGATTGCTCTTTTGGATAATTTCTCAGGAGCGGTAGCGGTGTGTAGTAAAAAGACGGGTGTTTGCTCTCAGCTTCTTAAATCTGAAAAGTTAAAGCAGGCAAAAGATGTGGAGTTTGATGCCCAAGGGAATCTGTTGGTGTTACTCCCCGGGGTTGTGGGGATTTTGAAGTAATCGGAGCGAAGTGTGGAGACGGAGAGAATTGAACTCTCGTCTGAAACAGAAAGATTACAGATTCTACAAGCGTAGTAAGACAGATTTTCTTAAGATTACCGTCTTACAGGATCATCTTAAGTTTGATTTAGAATAAGTTAGTCTTTGAGCCTAAATCGGACTCAAAGCGTTCAATCCGGTGTTTTATCGCCTTAAGGAGAGCCCTGGATCCGCTACTCTCTAAGACGTCTTCAAACTCGAGCTTAGGCAAATGCGTAAGCGAGAGCGGGAGATTGAGCCACTTCGGTGGAAGTGAACCCAAGTAACTTGTCTTCTTTATTGACAGTTGTATTTTGGTCTTTTTTACGCCTATTACCGAAGGCGGCTTGCACCTGTAAACGTACTATTCCATCGATTCCTGTCGTCCCCAATACCTATAATATAGCAGAAAAGGAGATAAATATCAAATAATTTAAGACTGTTGAATAACTCTGTTCTGTCATCCTCGCGAAGGCGGGGATCTATATAAATAAGTTCCAGATGGATTCCCGATCAGGTCGGGAATGACAAGTAAGGTAATTATTCAATGGTCTCTGATATAGATTGCCGCATCGGAGTACCCCCTCCCTCCACGGCGGGCAGGCGCAATGACAGGGGTTAGGCTCGGAGGCCTCTGAGGAAACCGACTTTTTCGGTCAAGTTGACACCCATCATCTGATCTCGACTGGCCTGCATGACAACAGCGGCTAGAAAAAGGTCAAATTCGTTCTCGTCCATGGCTTTAATTTTTGCCTTAAGACCTTCTTGATACCTCTTCAGGCTCATTTTGGCATTAAATTCGCCACCCCAAGGGTACTTGGAAACACATTCCGGCATGATTTTCGTCCAAAACAGATCCATTTGTTGTCCTTTCAGCTATTGGTTTTTTAAACGTCTCGCCAGTGCCAAATTTGAGGCTTTTTTCTTGATCAATTCTCTCTTTTCGAACTTCTTCTTGCCTCGGACTAGAGCAATCTGAACCTTTATGAGACTAGCTTTATTATACAGCTTGAGAGGCACTAAAGTCAATCCGCTTGATCTCATTTTGGTCTGGATAGAGATAATTTCTTTACGATGAAGAAGTAGTCTTCTGGTGCGCGACGGATCGTAGCCTTCCGAGCTACTGAACTGATATTTTTGAATATTTAAGCCAATTAGATAGGCACCGTCGCTTTCGAGTAAGACTCTAGCTCCGGCAAAATTGGCTCCGCCGGCGCGGATACTTTTGACTTCGGATCCAGTAAGTTCAATACCAGCTTCGAGAGACTCGATGACCTCATAATCAAATAGGGCTTTTTTGTTTTGCACGTTCACTGTTATATTCTAATATGAATTAAGAATGTTTTTCGACGCTTTGATTGATTTTGTTTTTCCGAAGGTCTGTGTGGGGTGTGGGGTTTGGGGGAGTTTTTTGTGTAAAGATTGTGTTGACAGGCTGGACTTTGTGGACCAAGTTTGCCCTATGTGTGGTGAGAAGTCGCTCATGGGATGGACACATCCGAGATGTAAAAGCAAATGGGGAATGGATGGTCTGATTTCCATTTATGAATATCAAGAACCTATCGCGCGCGCCGTGATAGATGGAATAAAGTATGGGTTTAATAGAGAGTTGGCGAGGATTGTCTTGAAAGACTTTAGGTTTGAGACGGGAGAAAGGTTTGATATGTTGGTGCCTGTGCCGCTTTACTTTTACCGCGAAAACTGGAGAGGATTTAACCAGGCCAGAGAGCTGGCGGAAGTTATTGGTTCAAAGTTATTAGTTCGGGTGGAGAATGTTTTGGAGAGAAAGAGAAATACGAAGCAACAGGTAACGATGAAGACTAAGGAGGAGAGGGAGGAAAATATTCGAGGAGCGTTTAAAATAAGTGAAAAATTCAAAAACTCAAAACTGAAAAAACTCAAAATATTGCTGGTGGATGATGTTTTTACCAGTGGAGCAGACATGAGAGAGTGTACCAAAGTATTGAAGAAAGCAGGAGTAAAAATGGTCTGGGGGCTGTCGCTCTCTCACTAATCATTTACAATACTACTGGTATGAAACGAAAATATGTCATTGGTCTCGTACTGATAATTGTTATTGGGACAATGATTGGTGTTTATCTATATAAATTGTCGGTATATCGGGCGACCGCAAGGGTCGCCCCTACGCGCAATGACGGCGGAAAAATATCGGTGGTCGCATCTTTTTACCCGCTGTATTTTATAACGAGTGAAATCGGCGGAGAAAAAATAGAGGTAAAAAACATGACTCCAGCGGGGGTAGAACCACACGATTACGAACCGACAGCCAGAGACATGATGGATATTCAACGGGCAAAATTATTAATTTTGAATGTAGGAAAGTTTGAAGCGTGGGGAGAAAAGATCAACGAAGACTTGAAAAATACAGGGGTAATCGTGGTAGAGGCAGGACAGGGATTATTTGAGGGGAATGACCCACACGTGTGGTTGTCACCGGAACTGGTTAAAAAACAATCTCGGATAATTTTGGAAAACTTGGTACAAATAGATCCAGTTAACGAGACTTACTACAGTGAAAACGCCAAAATTTTGGACGATAAACTAAATAAATTACAGACAGAGTATCTCTCCGGTTTGGTTAGCTGCCAAAGACGAGAGTTTGTCACCTCGCATGATGCCTTTGGTTACTTGGCGAGTGAGTTTGGGTTGACCCAAGTCCCCATTGCCGGTCTGACACCGGAAGAAGAACCCTCGACGAAACTACTGACAGAAATTGTACGATTCGTCAAAGAAAGGGAGATTAAGTATATTTTTTTTGAGAGACTAGCAAGCCCCAAATTGGCAGAGACGATTGCGGAAGAAGTGGGTATAAAGATTTTGGTGTTGGATCCGATTGAAGGAATAAGCGATAATGATATGGAGCAGGGGAAAAATTACTTCAGTTTAATGGAGGAAAATCTAGCAAATTTACGGATAGCACTCGAATGTCAGTAGATCATACAAAAAACATCATTGAAGTTAGCGGAGTAAGCTTTGCTTATAACGAAGATTTGGTGCTGGAAAATGTGGATTTGAATATTCATAAGGGAGATTACTTGGGAGTGATAGGGCCTAATGGGGGAGGAAAAACGACTTTGATTAAAATTATGCTGGGCCTGTTGATGCCAAAAATCGGAGTGGTCAAGATGTTTGGTGAAGATATTCAATCTTTCGAGGACTGGTCGAAGGTGGGTTATGTACCACAGAAAGTGATCAATTTTGATGTGAACTTTCCGGCAACGGTGTTTGAAGTGGTGGCCATGGGGAGATATGGTAAAAGAGGTTTGTTTAAGTCCTTAACCAAGGAGGATAAAAGAATCATTGGAGACTCGTTAAAACAGGTAGAAATGTTTGAGTTTAAAAACCGAATCATTGGAGACCTTTCCGGTGGGCAACAACAGAGGGTGTTTATTGCCAGAGCCTTGGCAGGACAGCCTGAAGTAATCTTTTTGGATGAACCAATGGCGGGGGTGGATTCCCTGGCTCAAGATCAGTTTTATCAACTGCTAAAAAAACTCAATCACGAGCTTGGTCTAACACTAGTTTTTATCTCACATGATATTGAGGCGGTGGTAAATGAAGTGACGGAAATTGCTTTTGTAAACAGGAAACTCAGCTATGACGACGATCCGAAGAGTTTTGTCAAAGAAGAGATGAAAAAGCTTTACGGCGATTCCAAATTTATTCATCATCACAAACATGTTTGAGTTGTTTCAATATAGCTTTGCAGTTCGGGGCTTTGAAGCCGGAGTGATTATTGGGCTGATTGCTCCCTTGATTGGAATGTTTTTGGTTTTAAGAAGGTATTCTTTGATCGCCGATACCTTGGCCCATGTGTCTCTCGCCGGTATTGCGGTAGGTTTTCTATTACAGATCAATCCAATTATGACAGCTTTGGTTTCGACAGTGCTGTCCTCGGTTGTGATTGAGAGACTGCGGATATCAAAGAAAATTTACGGGGAGTCGGCGTTGGCGATATTTCTTTCAGGAAGCCTAGCTTTAGCGGTGGTTCTGATTAGCTTGGCACATGGCTTTAACGTGGGACTCTTGAACTATTTGTTTGGCTCGATTGTGACAGTCAAACAGACGGATCTTTACATTATCAGGGTCTTGGGAGCGGTGGTGGCGACGAGTATTTTTCTGTTTTACAAAGAACTCATCTACATTACTTTTGATGAAGAGTCGGCCCAGGTAAGTGGAATTCCCACCAGATTTATAAACACATTACTGATTATCTTGGCGGCTTTGACGGTTTCACTTTCCATCCCTATTGTGGGGGTACTGCTTATTTCGGCGTTAATGGTGATTCCGGTGGTGACGGCTTTGCAGTTCCGACAGAGTTTTACCAAAACTATTGTGATTGCGGAACTGGTATCTCTGTTTTCGGTGGTGACGGGAATCTTTGCTTCGTTTTATCTGAATCTCTCAACCGGTGGAACAATCGTTCTGATTTCCTTAGTAGTTTTTGCGTTGTCGCTTGGGTTTCGAAAGAGGTGACTTTTACTTTCTGTCGTCGTCGAAGAACTCGTAATAGGATATGGCTCCCACTGAACACATTATAAAGTAGAAGAAAAATTCCTCAATCGGAAAACGGTAACCAAATATTTCAACCCATCCAATAAAATGATTTCCAGGGAACGACCATTGGTTAAGTTGTATGGCTGTAATTTCAAACAGGAAAGAAAGAACGAAAAAGTATAAAGCAATTTTGATGTATTTGGAAATTAATCGATATAGATCACAAATAATGTTACCAAGAAAGGTGTGGATAGATCATAAATAGGTTACCGTAGTCGTCTATGACTATGGCAACCAAAAAAGACATCT
>LCKO01000001.1:5740-141891 GCA_001001485.1 Candidatus Collierbacteria bacterium GW2011_GWB2_45_17 | reverse complement strand
AGAGAACAATTAGTCTTCATGAACCTCTACCAACGTTTACAGTTTCCTAAAGTCCACTTTTGAAACGTTAATCAGTCCGGTTTTCAAACGTTGCCAACAGTACTGACATAATACCAATATTGATTCCAAGCCTATTAGTTGCCAGTGCTAGGCTAGCTGCCGATCCTACAAATTTTTCATTCATCTGTTGATTTATTTGTGAAACTCAGGGTCTGAATCAATTATTTTTTCAATTATTTCTCTTAAAAAATCGGATTTTGAAATATCACTCTTTTCCGATCCCCAATTTAGATATTCTGATATTTTTGGAGTAATAATAAAATTGAACTTTATTAGTTTGTTTTCTGGAAGATCATCAAAAAAATCTTTAATTACATTTTTGAGAGATTTATTGGTGTAACTTTTTATCAAAAGTAGTGGTGATTTTATGGCCTGAATTACCTGTGGAGCAGCTTTTTCACCGAATTCCTCTGAGTAGATACAGAGAACTGGAATCTTCTTTGACAGGGCAAGTCCAACCTGAAAACCAACACTGGCACTTGAAAAAGATACGTCTGCTATAACAACATCACTTCGACCAATAGCCTCGATGCTCTCTTCTCTTATACTCTTTTTTACCGTCTCGAGAGCTTTGGTCTGTGATTTCTGATTAAAAGCACGTTCAATCCAGTCATCAACAATAACATGTCCTTGCTTTAGTACAATATTTCTGACCAAATTATAGTCCTGCAAATGTTCGCGTATCTCCCCAGATGAACAGGCAAAGTATATCTTCATGTCTTTGATTATATCTGAAGTATAATACCAGTATGAAAAAAACGGTTTTTTTGGTAACAGGGAACTCAAAAAAGGTTCAAGTGGCAAAGTATGCCATGGATAAATATGGTCTAGACGTGGAACAGTTGGCTATGGATACTCCGGAAATACAGTCAGCAAGTATCGAGGAAGTTGCAAAATATTCGGTAAAGTTTGCCGCCGAAGCTGCCAACAAAGCAGTGATCAAAGGTGACTTTGGTATGCACATTGAAGCCTTGAATGGGTTCCCCGGGCCTTTCGTTAAGTTCATCAACAAGTGGTTCTCAACCGATAAATTTATAAAACTGTATAAAGAAGAGCCAAACAGGCGAGCGTATTTTATTGATGCATTAGGGTATTGTGAGCCAGGGAAAGAACCAGTTTGCTTTGTAACAAACTCATATGGAACCCTACTCGACACTCCGAGGGGTGATAATGGAAATATGGTTGATTCTTTGTTTGTGCCTGAGGGTTTTGATAAAACTTTGGCAGAGATGACTCACGAAGAATCATTAAAGTTTTGGGGCAATGATAGATATTCTCAGTTGGCCGATCATCTCAAAAACAGTTAGCCTTTACTTGTTGTATAGGGAGTTTGTTGGAACAATAAATTCCTTTCCCGATTCAAAGCGATTTTTCATTTTCGAACCACTGGGTTTTTGGTCTTTGTTGTACGCAGCGAATCTCCACTTATCATAAGAGGAATCAGGTTTAAAACTCATTGTTTCAACAGCAATTTTCAAGACTTCAGTTCCCCAGATAATTTTTTTATTTTCGTCAATTGAGGTGGGTGTAAGGATAACATCAAAAGGTGCGTTATTAACGAGTTCAAGAGTTAACTTAACGGGCTTCTCCATACCACAACCAGCGTTAATCATCCCTATGGCAGCATGGGAAATTCCGCAACGAGCCAAAGAACTTGAGTTCATGAGTTTTACAACATGCTTGTCATCTACGCCAAAATATTCAAATGTTTCAGCTAGTAGAAAGCCTTGGGTTTTTATGGTGATAGGCAGGTTAGTCTCAACTGATTCGAAAATGTCTTTGGACTCCATAGTTAGAGGGTCAAAAGTCCTGACTTCATTCTTTGGTACAAGAAACTTATTTCCCAAATGGCAATAATAGAGGTTAGGTCCTAAGAAATCTGAAAAAAATGGATCAATATTCAGCATTTTTGCTGAGATCATCTCTTTGACTTGGTTATCTGCAAGAATTGACATATGTTTATCTGTTTGTTTCTAATTTTCCACCCGATCCAAAGATAGCAGCTTCCAAAGTAGAGGAAAGATTACCTTCAGGAAATGCCTTGTTGATGATTTCTTTGTATACAGATAGTCCCTCTGGAGAATTGTCTACAATAACTAGTTCTCTGTCGAGCTGTTTTGATTGGGCTTCTGCAGTTTCGATCTCTATCCTTTGTTCTTCAATGATAACATCCAAGTCCATAAATCGATCAGATCTACTTTTGTCCCCGAGTCTTCTGGTAAGAATGATTTCAGGATCGGCAGTTAGAACTATCATTGCCAACATCTGCTCACTATCTTCATGCTGAAGAGGGAATGTAACGATCTGACCTGTTTCTGGATCAATAAGGCTGAAATGAGCATCTCGAAGTCGAATTACTTGAGGGTTCTGCCTATCTTCCTCATACATAATGCGAAACATTTCTGGGCGGAGTGAGGCTCGAAAACTTTCTGGAAGCTTCCTAAGCTCGTCATAAGTAGAAACGCCAGCGAGTTTTAGCAAAACATCTCCACCTTTGACTTTTTCAATCGGCAACCCATACATTTTCCCAACTTTCGATAACTTATCTATAACCGTTGATTTTCCGACTCCTGGAATTCCACCAATTCTAATAAACATGTCTATTGATTTTGATAATCTAATGGATCAATAACTCCTGCCGCCTCAAAAGCCCGAAGTCTACATAAGCACTCAGGGCATGTACCATCTGGTTTCTCACCACCTTCAATACAAGTTCTGGTTTTGTCTAAAGGGAGATTGTGCTTTATGGCATATCCAATTAGATCTTTTTTGAATAGAGGTCTCCCCTCATATACAACATCTACCAGAGGAGAAGTAACTTGCCATCCCCAATCTCCCGTATCGATGCAGACTCCCAGATTAACACTCCTTAGCGCCTGAAGAGAAGAGTGGGGGAAGCTATCGTCTCCCACTGTAGCAGTTAGTACTGTGTTTAGTTTTGGCGACACGGTGGCCCTTAGTTTCTGTGCATACTGAACTCCTAATGATTGCAAAACCGCATTCCTCATCGGATGTCCAAGTTTCTTCAATCTATCTACTTCCGGATACTTCTTGAATGGTAGTGGTGGTACTTCGATTTCAACTACTTCTAGATTTTGCATGCGACCGGGATATTTTTTTTGGTAAAAATCAACAAAGAACCGTACCGACTCCTCTTCAAACTTCGTGGCTCTAGCACTCCTTCTTACAAATAGAGGGAAGACATTCACTCCCCACTCATTAATGATCATGTCCAAAGTGATACTAGAATCTAGACCACCAGAAAAGATAAAGACAACATCTTCATTTTTTGGTACTTTAGAAATATACCCTCGACGATAGAGGAATATGTTATTCATCATTTCTAAAATTTTTGAATCCTCATCACGGTTACTGAAAACCCTAATAGGAAAAGTTGATTTTTTCATGATGCATTAAGTAATTGGTTAATCTTGTCTCGATCTTCTTCGTATAAGTGAAGTGAGACGATTAAAATATTTAATTCCCCATTTTGAGCGTTAACCTCATTAGCTATTTTTTGGGCAATTTCACCCAAACAGATTATGTCAGCATAAATTTTCTTTCCAACGTCTTGGCTTCTGAAAAATGCTGTGGTCATGAGTTTGCCGTCACGAATCTTAAAATCAAGGGCGACTATACAGGGTATATGTCCTCCATCTCCTTTCGGATCCATAAGTGTGATTGTTGCTGACTTCGATTCTGGATTTTTCTTTAGTTTCTCGATGATTCCCTTTATCTGATCAATACCATAGTAATCTGTAAACCTTTGGCCATAACTGTATCTCCAATTTGCCACTGGATCTAATGATAGAAAGTTTTTTCTCATCCAATCGATCATTGCCTGATCTGCAAATTTCTCTAGTATTGGATCTGATCCACTAGGACTTTCAACGGTTAGAAAAACATTCATTACCTCCTTTAGATCTTTCTCTCCATCTTTGATATCGTGTCCTTCAGTAGATACGTATTTGAGCGCACTTTGCCAAGCAAGACCTGCAGTTTTTGCGATTATTTGTTTCATTATTTTTGTTAATAATTTTTAAAAGATGCTAATTAATTTTTTCTAAGATATCTAATATCTTTGTATTCAATGATGGCGTGTTAATCGAAATCCTCACATAACCTTTCCCAATAACTCCAGGAGCAAATCTCCAGTCACTTACAGCAAGTCCTCTTTTGTATAGCTCCTCAAAAAGATCTTTGGATTTGTGTCTAATAAAGATGAAATTTGTCTTTGAGTCTTCTATTAGTTCATAATTTGATAAAGACTTGATCTTTGAAACAAACCTAATCATTTGATTATGTATCTTTGAAATTTTATCCTCCACATAATTTATCTTTGATTGAGTTAATGATTTTATTCCCATTCTTTGGGCTGAAGTCGACACATTAAACATGGTTCTGAAGTTTTCAATTTTTGAAATCATTTCAGGGTTTGAGATCGCACAACCCACCCTTGCACCTGCAAGAGCAAACGCTTTGGAAAAAGATCTTATTACAAGTAAGTTATTATGTTTACTTAGCAAACTTACTGCCGACTCTTTCGGATTCAAACTACTATATTCCTGATACGCCTCATCAACCACTATCAAAATGTCGGGGGATTCACCTGCGATCTTATCAATAAACTGGAGATCAATTATCTGTCCTGTGGGGTTATTCGGAGTACACATCCAGATAATCTTTGGTTTCTTGCTTTTTATCGCAACTTCAAGATTTTGGTATTCTTCATCTTCAAAGCGAAAATTCTTGGTAGCTGAGAGTTCAAAGTTAATTACTTCTGCCCCTACTTTTTTATTTGTCGCAAGCAATCTATCGAAAGTGGGAACGATAACAATAACCCTGTCATCACGATCTAGATACATTCTGGGAATTATTTCGATTATTTCATCCGCTCCAGCATGAATCGATAAGTTAGAGCTATCGAGGTTTAAAAAATTAGATAATTTATCTTTTAGTTTTGAAGATGTTCTGTCAGGTAGGGATGCCAAGTCAGATTTTTCCCAGAGACCCTCAGCTAAATCAAATCTAATTTTTCCTTCTTTGGAAGGTGAAATTTTTGAAGAACCCCTTTTTTCTTCTAAGTATGTTTTAGATGAATTGTTCAAAGTGGGGTTTTTCATAATATTCTGTAGGGTCTTCAAACCCAAGATTGGTGAAAGCAGTATGTCTTCTGAAACAAGATTTACATAATCCACAAGCAAGGTGGTTTGTTTTTTCGCTAGCTTCGTTACAAGAAATCGTTTTTCCTATCGAAATCTGTCTTTCCATACACCAGGCGATTTCTTCTTTTTTGCCAAATGGAGTAGAGAGAAAAGGATCTATGTTGGGTGAAGAAATTTGCCAGTCCCAATCACCCATATTGATACAGGTATTCACCGTATTGGCTCTTAAACCATCTAAAGAGCTATGAGGAAAATAATCTTCTGGAACAATAGCACAATAGATTGTTTTTACTGGCTCATCTGATGCCTGAGATACTGCAACGGCGTATTCGACTCCCAATAGGTGCATTATGGGATCTCTCATTGGATGTCCTTTTACCTTTGTGTAGGGTAATAAATCCTTTTTAAATTCTACAGGAGGCACGTTGACAGATATCATCTGAGGAGTATGGAATTTATTTTTACCATACCTGTTTTGAAAATAATCAGTAAAAAAATTGACAGCATTATTTTCAGCATTTGTGTTAGTTTGTCCCCTGTGTATATGTAGAGGAAAGATTTCCAGATCAAATTCTTCCATTAGCCTTGCCGATGTCGCTATTGAGTCAAGACCGCCAGAGACAATCATGACAACCTTTTTGTTTTTTGGATACTGACTAACATAGCCTCTGTTGTCTTTAAGAACTTTTTCAGATGGAGTCATTTATTAAATTAATTTGTAATGTTTTGATTTTTGTACCCAAATCGACGAATGCCCTTGTACGATGGAGGTTACCTATGTTGGAATTCTCGATGAGATCTATTAGTGGTTTGTTGTATCCTTCGGGAACAAAAATACTATTTATGGGAGTATCGGGATTGAAGTTGGAAGACATCTTTTTTGTGAGTTTACCTGATAGTTTCCCCTCAGCAATAACTACTGTGTCAGAAGTTATCAAGCAAAGAAGGGTTTTGAAATGGGCTGTCTGACCCTCCTCAAAAAGCTTTGAAAGACCATTTATTCCCAAAGTCTTATTTACGTATTTGGTGAGAGTTCCTGGAAACTGTGGATACGAATCTAGATAAAAACCCGTGTCGTCTACAAAAAGAGGTAAGTTGACCATCTCAAAGGCTTTTTTGGCCTTTTTCATAATAATTTCTTCCTGATCTAAACTTTGAATCTCCTCTATTTCTATTTTTTGCCCAATAATTTCTATCCCTAATTCAGATAGAGCTTTTGAAGCGTCTAATAACTTTGCCCGGTTCCCCGTCGCAAAAATTAATTTGTTCATAGCATTGCGCCATGGCGCAATAGATGGGAATATACTCCCATATGGATAACTTGTCAATAGTTTCCACTTTTGTGCCTGCGAAGCAGGCACTTTGACCGATATGTCAAGCCCTGAATGACAGGGTGGAGTGAGATTTACCCGCAAGGGTATCTAGGAGAGCTACGGTTCGGAGTACCGAAACTCGCAATGACGATAAGGGCGGGAGCCGAGTGTGGCTCCAGAAGTACAGGGACAGGCCGCGCAGAGCTCCCGTTGGGGTACACGAGATTTCGCAGAGGCATAAGCCTCAAAGCAAAACTTATAGTATTATAGGTTTATTATTTTTGGTCCATTCTATGACTTCATTGATACAGTTTTTTACATCTTTCTCGTTTTTAAACGTTCCTCCAGCCGCCCTATCATGTCCCCCTCCGATTTTCATTCTTTCCATTAAATCTCTTATACTAACACTCTTTGGTAACGATCTTCCAGATATACCACATTCACCGTTATTTTTTGGTGTTATTACAAAACCCCAAGTATGTCCTTCAATCATTCTTAAATAGTTTGACATGTAGAGGTGATTCCCCTCACTAATTTCACTATCCGTATATTTATCATCTTCCGCAAATTTCCTCTCGATATAAGTATATTGAAAATCAGGCCAACCAATCACGGAAGAAATAACAAGTGTTCTTCATTAACTCTTGTATAACGGCAAATGATCGCTTGGAGATTGTTCTATATCTGGACTGGAATTCTTGAATTTCGATTTTACTAATCTCTAGTAACTTTTTGGCTGTTGCTAGTGTTTCGGTCTGATGAGGCTTTAAATAAGTAAAGTTACCCGTATCTCCAAGTATTCCCAAAAGAAAAATTTCGGCAAGTTCTCTACTAACTACAAAGTCGCGACATAAAGCAAGATAAATTATTTCTGTGCAAGAGGGATAGTCTGGAGATACCAGACTCAATGAAAATTCATTAATTGGTGATGCGTGGTGATCAATACAGATATTTTTGGGAATTATCTTTAGTTTTTCGGGCTGCTTCGAAAATCGACTAAATTGACTTCCATCGAGTACAACTAGCAAATCTGTATTCCCAATTTCATCGGCTAAATCTGGGACGAACTCAATTTTGCTGTAGTTTTTGAAGACGCTGAATCTAGGTTCCGGTTCGCTGGAATAGATGATTCTTATATTTTTCCTTGGATATTTAGTGATAAGAATCTCATAAATAGACAGTACCGATCCTATGGAGTCATCATCTGGAGATTCGTGGGCGGTGATTACAATCTTGTTTGCCTTTTCAACTAACTCGAAAAATTTGGATGAAAATTCATTCGATATTTGAGAGTAGTTCATGGGAGATAAATTTTGGACGGCGCTCTTGGAGAGCGGTGTCGATAAGGAAAACTTGGTTGCTACGTAAAAGAGGTAATTTATCTTGGGCAAAAAAACCAAACTCAGACACTTCGTGAGAAGGTGTGAACTCGCCGCCAATTAAGATCCCGGTGTAACACATGTCAAGTCTGGCCGCATCTCTGTCGGTGCGGGTTTTGAGAGGTGAGTCGGCACTGACAACCAAACCCGACTCTTCTTTTATTTCTCTCTCTAATCCCTCCTTGGGGTGTTCTCCACCCTTCAAATATCCCCCGGGTAAGCTCCAAGCGTGTGCGCGATAGAGATGTTTAAAAAGGAGAACTTCGTTCTGATCGTTAAAAATAATTCCGGTTACCCCAACCAGAAATTTGTCTTGGAACAGATGCATAATTGCTATCTGTATCTTTTTTGAAAAATTGAGAACTTTCCAAAGCCTGGCAAAGAGAGATTTCATAAAGCATTGGGGTCAGAAATCTCGGCATCGGTGTGCTTGAGTTTTTCGTTTTCTAGCTCAAGTTGGTGTACCCGTTTGGTAAGCTCTAGAATTTCTTCTTGGCTAGTTTTTATTTCCTTCTTTTTACTTCTTAAGATAAAGGCATTGGATATGTTTTTCAAAAGTTGCATGAGAAAAGAAATCACTAAACCAATCAGGAGTGATCCTACAATGACATAAAAGAGAGGAACATTAGAAATAACATAATAACCAAGATTGACCGATATGGGTGCCAGGTTAAATTTGGAAATATAAGCTAACGCGGAGCCCATCAAAAGTAAAAAAATTAAGTTGAGCATTAGATTAGGATTTACGCCTTTCTGAGCTTTCGTCCGATGTAGATAACTATAATCGCACCAACTACAGCGACAAACATACTATAGAGGTTAAAACCGTTTACCCCAGACTTACCAATTAGATTCATAATAAATCCGCCAACAACTGAACCGACGATGCCCATGATGATGTCACCTGTAGTGCCCTGACTGGAATTTGTATCCATTAGCATTGAAGCAAGCCATCCTGCGATAGCTCCAAAAATTATCCAAAGTATTATTCCCATATTTTTTTATATTTTTATTAATTAATTTGTTTCTCTCCGGATGATATGCGGACCAGCTTGACGATCCCCCAGGCCAAAATGGCGTAGACGATAAGAGCGACGATGGTGGCGGGCTCCAGGACTGAGGTGGTCTCTACACCTTGAGCAAAACCTTTGCGAAAAATTCCCTCAAATGGCCAAACGAAAATACTGGTCAAACCATATATCATTCTGACGAAACCACTAGACAGACTGGCTCCGGCAAGTTTTAAAAGAAGGCGAAAAGCCAAAAGAATCTCGAGTGTACCAAGAACGTAATAAATCAAATACTCGGCGGTTTGGGTATTTGAAGCTTCAACTTTTGTTTCGGAGACTAAGTTTGTCATATTTTTTATTATTTATAACTCTGCTTTTTTAATAACCGTAACAACAGGTAAATAAGCAATCAAAGCGTTTGTAACTAGTTTGGTGAGAGTGATATCTTCCACAATTGCTTGGGCACGGGAATGTTTGAGAATTTCCGGCTTGATAAATAAGGTTACCCGCTGAGTGTTCTTAGCTGATGTAGATGTAGTTGTCATTATTCATATGTTACAACTAGTTGTATTATTTGTATAGTGGCAGTTTAGTGAATTGAAAAAGCCCCGCTTGGTAGCGGGACGAATGGGTCATTTGGTTTTGCAGGTGCCATTTACCGGTAGAAGAGACTGTGCCTTCATGCGCTGAAACTCTTGCTCGTAGACTTGGGCAAGAGCAGGATCGTGAATGATGAGTAAATTTTCATCATTTTCCTCATCGGCACTTGCGCTAAAGTTAAACGAACCAAGAATGACCGTCTGACCATCAATGACGATGACTTTATGGTGAAAGGTTCGAGGGTTTCCGTCTAGAGTGATATCGGCCCCAGACTTGAGAAGGGGCAAACACTCTGAGTATTGGCTATCGGCGCCTCTAGTTTCGAAGATTCCAGAAATATCAATCCCCTGCTCCAACATACTACGCATGGCTTCTCCCAGTGGATCATTCGTGAAAGAAAAGGCCATAAAATGAATAGATGTGTTGGAACTCAGCACTTCCGAAACAACTTGATTCATGACTTCGTCCTCAGGGGCGAAATAGCTTTCGATAGCAAACTCCCCAATGGTGAAGTTTGGAAAAGGGGTGTCTGATGGCGAAGTAACCCCAAATTGACCAGCGAACATTTCTTCAAATTCCGTCGTGTAGTTCTGAGCGGCTTCGGTCGAACAAAAGTACAGGGCGTTTTCGTTGTTGCGGTAAGCGGCATTAAGGCTGAGATTGAATGAACCGGTCCAGACACACCGGTTATCAAAAACGAAAAATTTATTGTGCATAAAAGCGGAGCGTTCGTCCGGAATGGTCTGAATCCCCGCTTGTTTTAGTTCCTGCATTTGAGGATCTGGGTCTGAAAATTCGTTGTCGTAAACCACCCGAACCAGAACACCTCGGTTATCGGCGGCGATTAAGGCTAGGGCAACATTTTCCAGATCAAACTCATAGACCGCTAGATCGATGGAAATTTGAGCCGCGTTTATTTTGTCGATTAAGTTGTTCTCAATTCCTCCGGTAATTACCTCGTCAAAGGGAATCTTGGGAGAGGTGAAGTAAACCTCGTACCAAGTCTTCTCCGTGGCCACTGTTGCCGTGATGCCTTTTACCTCTTGAGTTGGGGGGCTAAATACTGGTTGGTCTTGTATAAAAAATTGATCTGGTCCAGCGAGTAGATAAATGCCAACCAAGGCGATAACGAGTAGAGTGTAAATCCATGAGTTTTTACTTTTACGTTTCGACATATTTCTCCTGTTTGTCAAGGTTCACTGGGATTATAACAAATCCTTTAGACGGGAGAGGCGATAATAAATACTGGATCTCTTGAGAAAACGATTATGTCTTTAAAAAGTGGTGTTATTATTTCTACCAGCTCTTCGGCGGTGTAACCTCTTTGGAAAGTTCCTTTGGGAGTGAGCCAGCCATCGCCGAATCTTTTCCAGGTCGGTTTTAGATTAGTTTTAATGTTACTTTGAGATCGAACGGTCAAGGAAATTTCTCCTGAAGCAGGGAGAAAATCATGAATAGCTCGAAGAATTTTTAGTCTTTCCTCCGAATCGGGAAGGGTATTTAAAACGAAAGCGCAGTGAACCAAGTCGAAAGAACCGGCCGAATATTTTTCTGGCGGATTTTCCGGTAAATGAACAGGGTCCCAGCCTTCGGCCGAAAAACCTTTACTTCTGAAATAATTTAAATCGTAACCACGACCACAACCCCAATCAAAAATATTACCTTCCAATAAATCTCTTTCGACTAAAATCCGGGCTGAAAAAGAAGGACCGTAGCGATGAACTGCTGTTTCCCCTGAGGCTTTTAAAGCGTCATAAGGAAATTGTTTCCCTAATTCTGTCATGCGCGTATCATAGGACAATAAGAAAAATAAGACAAGAAAACGCCCCGATTAAGGGGCGTTGGAGTTAATTTGTTTGGAGAGAGACCATTTGAGCATAAATTCCGTGGCTTTTTATAAGCTCTTCATGTGTCCCCTCTTCAACTTTCTTTCCTTGATCCATGACGACAATTTTGTCAGCCAGTCCCCAGATCGTGGAAAGGCGATGAGCGATGATGATGGCCGTCTTACCGGTGAGGATAGCGCGCATGTTGGTTTGAATCTCTTTCTCGGTAATAGCGTCGACCGAACTGGTAGCTTCGTCGAGAATAAGAATCGGACGATCGGCTAGCACCGCGCGAGCTAGAGCCACTCGTTGTTTTTGGCCACCGGACAGACGAATGCCGCGCTCCCCAACCTGAGTGTCATAACCATCCTTTAGACCAATGACAAACTCGTGAATACCGGCTAGGTGGGCCGCTTTTTCAACCTCTTCTTCGGTAGCTTCCGGACGAGGAAAGGCGATGTTGTAGCGGATGCTTTCGTCGAAGATGTAGACATCGTCACCTTGGGGGACGTAACTAAACTGCTCCAGGAGCTGAGAACCGTTCCAATCATTGATATCGATACCGGCAACAGTGATGGTACCCATCTGACAAGGAGCAAGCCTGGTGATGACTTTACGAATGGTAGTTTTACCGGCTCCGGATTGACCGACCAAAGCAACGATCTGGCCTGGTTCTATCTCCAGACTAAAGTCGTGGAGAGCTCCATCTGCTTCTGAGTAATCTCCTTCATAGGCAAAACAAACGTCAGAAAGACTAACACCGATGGGTCCTGCTGGGACGGATTGGATGGAGCCGGTTTCGATAGGTTCAGGTTCCAGCAGTAGATTGGCTAGTCTCTCTGCTCCTTCACTGTTTTCGGCCGCACGATCGAGGAGCCTGGCAAAACGCCAACAGCTATTAAATAGACGCTCGACCAGGACACTGACGAAGATCAAGCCGGCGATTGTGAGACTGCCCTGAATCAGTTGAAGGATCCAAACAACCAAGATGATCCTGCGGGCAATGGTGAGGACTCTAATTCGCCAACGGTTGTACTTAAAGATACCCAAACGGTGCTCTTTGAGAGCTTCAGAGATAATGCCGTTATGAATAACTGCCTGATCGTTTAAGAGGCGAGGCTGTTGACCAAACATCAAATTGGTTTCGACTGATTGAACCGAAGCAATGGACTTGTTCCATTCCTCTTCGTAGTAATCTTGTCGCTTTGACCTAAAAGGCTGTTTTTCACGGTTCCCCTTAAGAGTGAGCCAGGCAAAGAGAACGAAGGTAATGATAGCCACCAGAGCCACCCAGGGACTGATGATAAAAAGCGGGATCAAGCTAATGACGGTTTGAACCACGGTGGGCACAAATTCCCAGCTCATGACATCGATAATGTCCAGAGTTTTCCAGACGCCATCACCTACCTTGCCGACCAGAGTGCCTGAGTTGTGCTGGTGGTGCCAAGGGATGTTCATCTTCAGAAACTTGGTAATGGCCGAGAGCTTTAGGTGGCGGAATATGGGATGGCTTTGCTTCGAAATGATGTGCCAGTCAAAGGCCCAAGGGGCGACACCTGTCCCAAAGAGAGTCACCACCAAACTGATGACGTAGCTGGCACCCAACTGAACCGTCTCATAGAGAAATGCCAAAAGAATAAAGACATAAAAAGTACGATGAAATGGGGCCAAAAGTGACCAAAGTTTCTTAAACACACTACCTCCTTTAGAATTTTAAAGTACGCACAAAAACGCCGCGTATGCCGCGGCGTTTGAGTAAATCTATTTTAATTAATTTAATTACATAATATACGCAAATGCCGAGGCACAGTTAAGGCCTTGAGAGCCTCCCGCAAGGATTTGTGGAAGGTCAAGTTTAATATTTAGGTTTATATTTCTCATGTTGTTTGCCAAATTGGCAAGAGTAAGATACCATAATATTATAGGGTTTGTCAAGACAGGATACTTATTTTGAGTTTTTGGTAGCCTCGGGTGAAGTTAACTCCATTTTGGGCTTCGCGCAGATCAAAGCCAAAAGCCCGGCGGCTGACGGCAATAATGGGCGGAGCTTGGATCCTTTTAAAAATATTGGATTTAAAAAGTTCCCACTTGTGTTCCAGATCGGCAATAAACCCTTGGTCTGAAGGAAAGTACTTCTTGACCAATCCCTGTTCAATTTTTAGCTCCTTTTCCAGAGTGCCGTTGAGGTATAACTCTAGAACGTGCTCAGGATCGAAGCGAAATTCAATAAACGAACGGAGAAGTTTGTCATGATAGGGATAGAGAATTGGATCTCCCTTTCCCTTAGTTACATCCTGATCGGCGCTTAGCTCGGCTGAAGGAACGACATCCAGAATCGACTGGGGAATGATTTCCTTGCTTTCCTTCTCATTAATGAAGCTAGCTAATTGATAAATCTCACTCTTGTAAATATCGGCTATTGGAGCGATAGCGCCGTCGACATCTCCGTACAAAGTACAGTAACCTAGCGCTGTCTCAGTCTTGTTACCATTATTGACGAAAACTGCTTCGAGACTACTTGATATGGCTGCCAAAAGTCGACTGCTACGATCTCGAGCCTGAATATTTTCGATAGTCAGAGTAGTTACCGGTAATGATTTTTCCAGAAGCTGTTTGACGGTAAGATCGACTGAAGACTGAATGGGAAAAATAAGATAATGAATCCCCAAATTTTTGGCTAAGAGTTCGGCGGAGTTTTTGGTAAGAGCTGAGTTGAACTTTGAGGGCATGTTGATGCCGTAAACATTTTCTTTTCCAAGTGAGTCGGCTAAAAGGTAGGCGACAACAGCACTATCCACTCCTCCACTGAGACCAATGACCACTTTTTTTTGGGAAAGTGAAGAAAAGAAGTGAGAAAGACCGTAGACTAAACCGTTATATAGCTCGGTAATGTCCTGTTTGTCTGAGAGAATTATCGGACTAATCGAAGAAGGGTTCTTTTCATCGATGACGACATCGAGTGTTTCCTCCAAATAGTCTGTGGCGACGGCTTGTAAAGTACCTTCGGAATTGTAAATAGTTGAGTTACCATCGAAGAGAAAAATAGTTTTGCCGTTATTTTGAGTACCGACGTTGTTGCAGTAGATAAAAGGTACCGGATCTTTTTTGAGTAATGACCTTACGACCCGATGGCGTTTGTCATTTTTTCTCCAAGTCCAGGGAGAACAAGAAAGATTGGCAATAATTTCGGCGCCGTTGTTCACTAGAAAGTGTGTTGGGCTGACTAAGTAGTCATCAGACCACATGTCCTCGCACATGATGGCACCGAGCTTGACTGTCTCACCTTTAATATCCAGAGGAAATGGCTGGAGGAGACTTTCTAGGGGAACACCTTTTTCAATAGATAATTTAGTTAAAGAATAAAAATGTCTTTCATCATCGAACTCACGATACTTAGGCATTAAAGTCTTAAAGGTGTGACCACTAAACAATCCATTACTGACCCACTGCCCATTCTGGGCAATAAAGGCTGCGTTGTATTTTCTGGTTCTACCATCTTCACCTTTTTTGTCCCAGTCGGCGTAGACATTTCCCCAAATTACGGCGATGCCTTGACTAGCTTTTCTGATATCTTCGTTGTAATCGGTGAGATCTTTTATGAAGCTGTCGTTTTCCCATTCGTCGCACAGAAGATAACCGGAAACGACCAGTTCAGAGAAGATAACGATGTCGACACCTCTATCTTTAGCCTTACTGATCTCTGAGAGAATTTTGCGAACATTTATATCCGGGTGCCCAGCTTGAACATCTAATTGAGCTAGAGCAACTTTAAGTTTTGTTTTCATAATTTAATTATAGTATAAAGTACACTAACTAGCTAGGTGCTTTTGAACCTGGTGAAGCCAGAAATGGTAAGTGGTAGGACTTTGGGGTCGAGTAGCAATCCAAGAGTGACCTCGTCTCCTGTATCCAGTGCTTGGCGAACACGAGTGGCGGAAATCCCGTTTTCAGGCTGATCTCGCTCGACTAGAATGGCTGTTTCAAAGCTTTGAGAAAGAACTTCAAGATCCTCCACTGAACCACCATAAAAAATGAAGTGGGCTTTCATTTCAGACTCAATCTTTTTGATACCTGCTAGCCAAAGGCTGTTGCCTGTGCCGTCGAAATGGATCAAAGAAGGGTTGGAGTCCGGAATTGGAATTACTAAGATACCTGGATAGACGGCTTTTATCATGGCTTTTCTATCTTCATAAGTATATGGGGTTCTTGAATTATAGGCATTTGAAGAACCGATCATAACGATAATATTGTCTATTCCATGTCTCACAATCATGGCATTGATAGTTTTCTGATGACCTAGATGAAAAGGGCAAAAACGTCCTAGAAAAACGTAGTAGGTTTTTTGGGTTAATTCTTTTTCCATAACTTGATTATAGAGATAGCCGAGTTGGCTTCCGATTTTGGTGTTTCCGACATGATCGAAGCTCTGGTGCAAATATCGGCATATATTCCCAAAGTGGGAAAGCAAGTAGCTTTTGTGGTCGACAAGTATTTTTCCGAACCCGTCACAGAGGTGGGTTTTTTAGATGAGGTAAAATTGGATGATGGCGAAACAAGCTGATTTTATTACACTGGAGGGCAGAAATATGGTGCGGGATGCCCTGACTTCCGACCAAAGAATTACGGCTCTCATGATCGGTTCAGGGTCGCTGAAGGACTTAAAAATAAATGAGATTGAGAAGCTGGCTAGAAATAAAGGTATAAAAGTTCAAATAATTAGATCAGAAGAACTAGAAAAGATGTCTGAGTCAAAAAATGCCCAAGGAATAATCGCCATGATGGAGGCGCCAGAGACAAAGTCCCTCGAACAAATTCTTAGGCTCAAAAGAGACGTCTTTATACTACTGCTTAATCACATAGACTACGAGCAAAATCTGGGCGCCATTATGAGAACCACTTGGGCGGCTGGAGTGGACGCGGTGGTAGCCTCACCCAACGGTGTTCATCAAATAACACCGGTGGTAGCCAAGATCTCGATGGGAGCGGCGGCCTATGTACCACTGATCCCCATGAGTCTTTTTCAAGCCATGAATCTGCTTCATAAATATGCCGTACCGGTTATAGGGGTAGAGGTAGGCATGGGTAAACCGATATATGAGACTAAACTCGTAGGGCCGATGGCTTTTTTGATGGGCGGTGAGGCTGAGGGAATCTCCAAGCCTCTACAGGCTGAGTGCGACTTGTTTGTCCATATCCCTATGAACCAGGAAGTAGCCTCGCTGAACGTGAGTGTAGCCACGGCTTTGGTGCTGTTTGAGAAGGTTAGGCAAGAAAAGACCCCTAATAAGGGTGTAGAATACAGGAGTTCTTGAAAAAATCTAAATCGGAGGTATAAATGAACGATTTGACGGTGATTTTGCCGAAGGCTTTATTGGCAAAAACCAATAACGATGATCTGGAGTTCAAACTGTGCCGGGCAATACAAAAAGTTTTCAAACCAAAAGTTGAGGTCAGAGTAAGTAAGATGACTTCAAATAAGGTGTGTCTGAACTTAACCTTGGCCGGGTATATAGAAACGGACGACGTGGAAGTAATCCGGAATAACATCGTCGTTGCGGTGGCATTTCATTTCGGAGATTCCCTCAAGGGTGTATCCGTTGCCACGGCTATTACCTGTACCATTTTTGAAGAAGTAGAAACTGAAATCTTGTAACAGAAACCCCGCTTAGGCGGGGATTTTATTTTATTTCTTGGGATCTTCTAGCACCCTCAGGACTAAAACCATTCAAAATCAGATAGTACTCAGCCTTTTCGAAAAGTTGTTTCTTTGAACCGTCGTTGAAGATGATGCAATCGGCCAACTCCAAACAACGGCCAACTTGTTGACCAGAGTCTGCTTCGCCCACGCCGTAGTCCCGACTGTCAGCTCTATAAAAATCTTCCGGAGTGGCTCTATCTTCACCTCTTACCTCTGCTCTAGCTAAGTACCATTCGAGTCTTTTTCCTTGTGGGGCGTCTATGCCAAAGACTAGAGCTCCCAACTCCCGTCTTAAAAATTCGATTTCTCCGGGATTCCTCACGGCGTCAATAACAATATCTCCAGTGGTATTTCTTAGTAACTCAAAGGTTCTTTCGGCTAAGACAGCATTACCGTTAGTTTCACGGAGATCGTTTCCAATATCCATGAGGTTCTCCCTAAGTCTCTCCACTCCCCTGGCATCAACTTCTTCCCTTACTCGATCAGAAAGACTTTCGTAAGTAAAACCAAGTTCCCTTTCTAGGTGTTTGCCAACATCACCTTTTCCGGAAACCATGGAACCGACTAAACAAATGACTGTCCTTTTCATAAATCAAGTGTACATTTTTTGGAACATTTTTGGTACTATTGTTTTCATGGCGGCAAAATTCAAAGAAATGTTTGACGAAATGGTGAGCAAGTATGAGAAGGAGTTTGATGCTTTTCAAGAACTTCATGATAAGTACGAAACTGATCCAAGAAAGTTTCAGAACGATTTTAACGCTGAAGGAGTAAAGATTATGGAGATTGTCCACGAGTATGAAAATAGACTGTGTGGACACATGGAAAACACTCAGAACGCAACTTATTCGGCAAATTTGGCAGAAAAATTTAGGGGGGAAATTAAAAGATACCTACCAAAGTTGGATATGATTGGGGTGACGATAGGATAAAGAACTCCAGAACTCAAGGAATCAAGAACTCAAGATGAGGTGTAAAATTTTATTGGCCGCACTCGGTCTTGATTTTTTCCAGGAGAGCGTTACAAAACTGATCCGAAACGGCTTTTGATGATTTCTCCACTAGACCGGCGGCTACACTGGCGGCTTGCTTGCTGATCTCATCGGTCAAGGTTTTCAGGGGTGGCTCATCTGTGTACCCGGTGTTTACCCCCATGACTTTTATGGAAGGCAGTTGTAGCTTGTCTGGAAGTATTTTGTTGGCGCCTTTGATGACCGGAACGACGACCGAGGCTTGAAATTGAGGATTCTTTAAATAATAATCAACCGGTTCGGAAATTTGAGGAAATATTTTGTACACCCCAAACAAGGCGAGACTAATAAGGAGTATACGTATAAAAATATTGTTCATAATATTACTATACTTTGCAAATAACTTTTATATCTTCCAGAGATCTAGATATTTCTTCACGAGTGAGTATGTCCGAAACCGAATCGGTTTCAATAGCTGTTTTTAGTCTGGCACAAGAAACTATTTTACGCTCGAAAAGTCGATGAAGTTTGAATCTGGGAAGATGGTAAATCAAGGTAACGGGGTGTAGACCGGTGGCCACGATAAGATCAGCCAAACCGTGACCTTGAGGGTGAAGCCAGGAGGTGAGCTCTAAACCGACACAGGTGGCATAGTCAAAGACTTCGGAGGTGACTTTGGTATTGGTAACTAACCACGGATAGTAGGAAATATCTGTCCCATGACTTTGTTGCATAGCCGAGTTTATATCCAAGTATCTGGCGTAGGTATAGAGAGCTACTTGAATATCGGTTTTGACTCCAGAGCCGTTATGAAACTTACACTCGATAAAAAATTGTTTGTGGCCTTTTTTGGCTACCACATCTACCTCATGAGTGACGCATTTACCGAGGACTATAACACCAACTTCGGTTTTGTAATCGTAACCGTTTAAGATATCTGAGACAATAATTTCGAAGGGGTGGCCTGATGGCCCGAGTTCCATAATGGCCCGTTTGAGACCGTAGTTGTAGTAGCTGGTTATAGGAGCATTTTCCTTTAGATAGGTCGAAACATGTTCGTGAATGTCTTTGGTGGTGATGCCGGTTCTGAGATGATCTTTTAGATAATCGACCGTATGTGTAGAGACTGCCGCAGAAATACCTGAAGCGGTTAGAGACTTGATCAGTTTTGACTCGTCGAAATGTTCTGATTCACCCGATGCCTTGGTAATAGTAAGGGGACTGAGAGTAATCACTACTCATAATATTAGCAGGTATAATAACGGTATGAAGATGAGCAAGATGAGCGTGAAGCCAGAAAAACAAGCCCCTAAAGATGCCGAAACAATTAACCACAAATTATTGGTTCAGGCAGGCTTTGTTAGACAACTAATGGCGGGAGTTTACACCTATTTACCTTTCGGTTTAAGAGTGCTGAGAAAGATTGAAAAAATTGTGCGTGAAGAAATGGATGCTATTGGCGGAGAAGAAGTTCTCATGCCCATGCTCCACCCGGCCGAGATTTGGAAAAAATCAGGAGGATGGGACAACATTGGAGTTTTGTTTAAATTAAAAAGTCGAACCGATAGAGACTATGCTTTGGGACAGTCTCAGGAAGAAGTGGTAACACCTCTGATGCGCGAATTTGTCAAGTCTTATCGAGATCTGCCCAGAATGCCGTACCACATTCAATGGAAGTTTCGAGACGAACTTAGATCGAGGTCGGGAATACTAAGAGGTAGAGAATTTTTGATGAAAGACATGTATTCTTTTCACCTTGACCAAGCTGATTTTGATAAGTTTTATGAAATAGCTAAAAAGGCGTATCTCAAAGTTTTTGCGCGGATGGGACTTGAGGCAAAAGTAACGGAGGCTTCCGGTGGAGCATTTACCGAAAAGGTTTCTTATGAATTTGAAGTGTTGACGGAGGCCGGTGAGGTAAACATCTTGTACTGTGACTCTTGTGAGTTTTGTGTAAACGTTGACGATTTTAGTACTATCAAACAAGGAGATAAATGCTCCAAATGTGGAGAATCTACCCTAAAACCTTCGGTGGCGGCGGAAGTGGGAAATGTGTTTGACTTGGGCCAAAAATACTCAAAGGCCTTTGATCTTAAAGTGGCAACCAATACCGGAGAACAGGTATATCCGATAATGGGCTGTTATGGCATTGGTATTAGTAGGACTATGGGGGTAATTGTGGAAAAATTTCATGATGATAAGGGAATTATTTGGCCTTTGGGCGTAGCTCCTTTCGATGTCCACCTAATCGATATCCAACAAAACGAAAAGGCTCAAGAAATATACGAAGTTCTGAAAGCCAAAGGTATTGAAGTTTTATGGGATGATCGTGATATCAATGTCGGAGGAAAGTTCACCTCTGCCGACTTGATTGGTTGTCCATGGAGAGTAGTGGTATCGGAAAGAAGTTTGGCCACCAACGAAATCGAAGTGAAAGCCAGACAAAGTGATGAGCCAAAGATGATGAGCGTGGAACAGTTTGTAAAAAATCTACAAAGTGTTTGAGATTTTTGGACTCAAGATATATCTCTATGGACTCCTGATTGGTGTTGGGGTTTGGGCGGCAATTGAAATAGCTCTGGCGCGCAAAAAGACTCAGGCTGAAAAGAAACTTTTAGAAAAAGCTTTTCCTTGGGTGGTGCTTGGAGGGATCGTGGGCGCCAGACTGTATCATGTCATCGATTTTTGGTCTAGATATTACACCTATAATCCACTAAAGATTTTTTATGTCTGGGAGGGTGGTTTGGGGATTTGGGGAGCGATAGTAGGAGGAGTGATGGCCCTTTATATTTATGGCTTAACTAAGAAACTGAATTTTTTGAAAACTCTAGATGATCTGATAGTAGGAGTACCCTTGGCGCAGGCAATAGGCCGAGTGGGGAACCGAGTGAATGGAGAACTTTTTGGAAAAAATGGCGAACCACTTTTTGCTTATGAAGCGGTCTTGAATTTAATTTTGTTTGGATTACTGTGGAAAAGCGCCAAAAAAAAGTCAAGATCCGGTTATCTTGCAGGAGTCTACCTAATCGGCTATGGAGTAATAAGAATTTTTCTGGAGGGGATAAGACCTGGGGAAATAATCTGGCGAGTAGGCGGTGTGCCAATGGCGATTATTTTCGGAGTGGCGGCCGTAGGTGTTGGAATTTGGATTATTTTCCGAAGACGATCTTGACAACTTCGTCCATGTTTCTCACAAAATGGAACTTGAGATCCTGCTTCACCTTCTCCGGAAGATCAACCAGGTTCCTTTCATTATCTTTTGGAAGAATGACTTGTTTGATTCCGGCTCGATGAGCGGCAACGACCTTTTCTCTAACTCCGCCAATCTCCAAAGCACGACCGCGAAGAGTGACTTCTCCGGTCATGGAGAGGTCTCTCTTGACCGGTCTGTGAGTAAAGGCGGAGATTATAGCAGTAGTTATGGCCAAACCGGCACTGGGACCGTCTTTGGGAACAGCTCCTTCCGGAACGTGGACATGAATATCCGATTTGGCGATTTTTTCTTGTTTTATCCCCAGCTGGACACAGTGTGAACGCACATAAGAGTAGGCCGCTTTGGCCGACTCCTTCATGACATCTCCAAGTTGGCCGGTAAGAGTAATTTTCCCCTGTCCGGGCATGATGGCCACCTCGATAAAGAGAATGTCGCCGCCGACTTTGGTGTAAGCCATACCGGTAACCAGACCGATCTGGTCAGTTTCTTCGGCCAGAGTGTGGCTATAAATAATGGGGCCAAGATACTTATGGATTTTTTCTTTGCTGATAGTGATAGGAAGCTCTTTACCTGAAGCTTTTACCCTAGCGACCTTGCGCATAAGAGAGGCAATTTGGCGTTCCAAATTACGAACACCGGCTTCTCGAGTATAGTACCTTACCAGATAACGGAGCATGGGAGAACTTAGCTGGATGTCTTTAAGGTTTAGGGCATTTATTTCTGCTTGTTTTTTGATGAGATATTTTTTGGCAATGTTGAACTTTTCTTCTTCGGTGTAACCGGAGAACTCGATAATTTCCAGACGATCTCTCAAAGCCGACGGGATAGTATCGAGAACGTTGGCTGTAGTAATAAACAGTACTTGAGAAAGATCGTAAGGAATGTCAAGATAGTGATCTTGAAAAGCGTAGTTTTGTTCCGGATCCAAGGCTTCGAGAAGGGCCGAGCTGGGATCTCCTCGGAAATCAGCGCCGATTTTGTCTATTTCATCCAACATAAAAATCGGATTGTTTACACCACTGTCTTTAATAGACTGAATTACTCTACCCGGCATGGCTCCAACATAGGTGCGACGATGGCCACGAATTTCAGCCTCGTCTTTGACTCCTCCAAGAGACATTTTGACAAATTTACGACCAATGGCTTTGGCGATGGACCGGCCAACCGAAGTTTTTCCAACACCAGGGGGGCCGACAAAGCAAAGAATGGTGGGTGGGTTGACGATGCGTTTCTTGGTATTCTTGACTTGATCTGATTTCAGTTTTAGAACCGCGATGTATTCCAGAATTCTTTCTTTAACTTTTTCCAGACCATAGTGATCCCGATCCAGAATTTTTTCAGCTTTCGATAAAGAGTACCTACTTTTGGTGAACAACCCCCAGGGAAGTTCCAGAACGATCTCAATCCAAGCACGAAGATATGATGCCTCCGGATTGTGGATGGAGAGCTTGGCTAGTCTGTCCACTTCTTTGACCACTTTAGTGTGAATATCTTTAGGTAAATTGGTTTTTTTTAGTTTCTTTTTCAACTCTGAAATTTCCTCTTCTTCTGAGCCTTCTCCGAGCTCTTTTTGAATGGCGCGCATTCTCTCACGAAGAACAGCCTCTTTCATATTTTCGTCAAAACGTTTCTGAGTTTTATTTTCAATCTTCTTTTCCAACTCGAGTATTTTTATCTCTTCATTTAGGTGATTTTCAATAAATCTCAACCTAATTTCAAGAGAATTTTCTTCCAAAAGTTTTTGTTTTTCTTCATTTTTGATATTGATAACGGCGGAAATTTGATTGGCGATCAAAAGGGGATCGAAAGAACTAATTATTTTGGTCAAGACTCCTGGCTCGATGTTGGTTTTTCCAAGTTCGGCAGCTCTTTTTATCTCAGCGACAGTACGATTGGCCAAAGCTTGAATTTCGTTGGAAGAGTCCTGAGGTTCATCGATGACTTCCACCACAGCCCAGGTACGATCGTCCCGTTGATCCAGTTGCCTAATTTTGACTCTAAACAAACCTCTGACGATGGCGTGTAGCTCCTCGTTAACGGGTAAAGTTTTGATTATTTTACAAACGGTACCCACCGTATAGTAGTTAGACAGACTCGATGGAACTAGTTTGGGGTCGATTTGAGAAACAAAACAAACCACTTGATCATTCGTCAAGGCTTCGAGTATACCGGTAATGGAAGTTGGTCTACCGAAGGTTAAGACGGCTTCGGTATCGGGAAAAATAACACCCTCCTTTAGACCAATGAAGGGGATCAAACTTGTCTGAGAGATATCTTTTTTAGCTTCGTTTCCTGCCATAGTTTTAGATTTTAGCAGAACAAGCCATAAATTGCTAATTAAGTTAATTGGTGAGAAATCTTAGTCCGATAAGTATGGTTGCGATCACGGTAAGAATGGTAATGATGGTAAAAAAAGATTTGGAAAATTTAGTAGTTTCAGGCATGTTATTTTTCCACATTAAGAGACATTTCTTCCGACCAAAGATGATCCCCTTTAACCTTGGCATAGGCACGGAAGAAAACTTGGCCGGGCTGGGTAAGCTTGATATTGAGATCAAAACTACTTGGAAGACTGAAATTACCACTCAGATAGTCCGGCTGAGAACTCGGATAACCAACGGCTTGGGGCGAGTCTTGTTTGGTTAGGGCACCGGGGGAAGCCTCGTACCCCCAGTAAATAGTGGTGGAAGGAGTAGAAAGGTCTGGGGAAGCCTCGATTCTCCAGATAAAAGTACCGGTGTGACCAGCTTTAACCACTTCCGGATAAGAAACCAGATCGATCGTGAGGGGCGAGGGGCGGGTGTCTTTTATGGCTGACTGAGCCTGGAGGTAGTTGTAAAGAACCAGGGAAGAAAAAATAGCAAAACCAATGATTATCAGGACAAAGCCACGCTTCATGTTTCTATTATAGAGGTATTAGGTTAAAATATCGGGTACAGAACCTTAAAACTGTCCCTTCGGAGGAGAAATGAAAAAAACCAACCTTTTAGTAATAAGTGCTATTTTGGCTGTTCTCTGGGTGGTAATTAATGATAATGTCGTTTATTGGTTCGAGAGTGCGCGATTTTCCAACCCCTGCGAGGACTTTGCTTCTTCGGTAGCGACGTGGAGACAACAAGAGGATGGATTGTATGTGCTGGGAAATGGGGTTTATATCGGAAACTCGGTGGTGCTGACCAACAAACATTTGGCAGACAAGGATGTTTCTTTCAAGACTATTTTGGGATTTGTAAGTGACGTGAAGGTCTTGAAAGTTATCATCCACCCCGACTTGGACTTGGCGATATTAATATTAAGCAAACCTCTCCCCTTGCCAGTGGCTATTCTGAGTGAGGGTAGGTTAGAGAATAACCAACCTCCATATGTTGTTTCCGGTCTTAGAAACGGTCTAAACTCAGTAAAATATGTTGGTAGCCGTTTTGAAGTGGTGAATATGGATGAACTCTTATCTCAACATGAACCAAAGACGATGATTGTGTTTCACAACGGAGCTACTTCGGCAGGTGATTCCGGAGGATCACTTTTGGACAAGAACTGCAGATTGATTGGGTTGGTTTCTGGTGGAAATCATAGTTTTATTGGAAAACTGCGACCAAGTTCGTTTTACATCAACTTAATGAATAAAGATACACTAGACTGGATTATTAAAAGCTCTGGATAAGACCCAGAGCTTTTTTTATTTAAGGTATTTTTTGCCTTTGAGTTTTTCCGGAAGAAGATCAGCGTCGGTGTACTGTTCGTAATCTTTGCCGTAACCCAGACTTTTCATTAATTTGGTGGGGGCGTTTCTAAGATTCAGAGGAATAGGTAAATTACCGTGCTGACTAACATCTGCTTGGGCAGATCTGAGAGCATCGTAAGCGGATCTGTTTTTGGCACAGCCGGCTAGATAAGCAACACCGTGGGCCAGATTGATAGCGCATTCGGGATAACCTATTTGCTGACAGGCGGCAAAAACAGCATTGGCAACTACCAGAGCTGTAGGCTGGGCAAGTCCAATATCCTCACTGGCAAAGATGACCATACGGCGGGCGATAAAAAGAGGATCCTCACCGCTATCTACCATACGAGCCAAGTAGTAAATGGCGGCGTCCGGATTGCTGGCTCTCATGGACTTGATAAAAGCAGAAATAATGTTGTAGTGCTCTTCGCCTTTTTTATCGAATCTTAAAAATTTATTTTGGATGGCGTTTTTGAAGTTGTCTATAGTGAGAGACTTATATAGATTAAAGGTGGACTCGATAAGACCGATGGCTTGACGAGCATCTCCATTGGCAAATTCCGAAAGCCAATCTCGGACGTCGTTGTCCATTTTGGTTTTGAGGGATTTGATGGCGCGGTCGATAATTTTGCCGATGTCTTCCGGAGTGTGTTCTTTAAGCACAAATACTCGACAACGGGAGAGAAGCGGGGGAATAATTTCGAAACTGGGGTTTTCGGTGGTGGCGCCGATGAGAGTGATCTTGCCCGACTCAACAAAAGGCAGGAGATAATCTTGCTGGGCTTTGTTGAAACGATGAATTTCATCTAAAAATATAACAATTGGTTTGGTGCTTTGGTTTTTTTCGCTAGCAATCTGACGAATATCGTCTTTGCCGGCGGAGACAGCCGAAAGTTCATGGAAATCAGCATCGATAGCGTCGGCATAAATTCTGGCGATAGTGGTTTTACCGGTACCCGGGGAACCCCAAAGGAGATAGGAAAAAATCAATTTGTTTTTGATGGCTAGCCGGAGAGGTTTACCAACACCCACTAAGTGATCCTGACCGATAAACTCGTCTAGGGATTTTGGGCGGATCTTGGAAGCCAATGGTTCGGCCAGATTTTTCATATAGAGATATGTTAGTTTACGTCAATGGTATCAAAAAAATGGTGCCCGTGAGGGCACCTGGTGAGATTGCTACTTATAATTTTTGGAGTATATCCGGAACAACCATTCCTTTATATCCCGCTCGATTTCTTGAGCGTTGGTTGAGGGAACTAAGTTTCCCTGCCAGGTAATCAAGTAGAGAAGGATAAGATACGACTGGTTTTGGGCGTAATCGGTCACCTTCCATAAATAGAGCGGGGAAGTGTCCCTGAAATTTTGTGAATAGTTAATGTCGGGACCCTCCACTCCCAGTCCTTGCCTTCGTGCTTCCTCCAGCACCATTTCTATTTCGTACCTGGTTTGGGCTATTTTTTCTTCAAAAGTACGAATTGTTTGGGCGCGCTCACGCCTTTTATCCTGATGTTCTGCCCATTTGGCTTCATTTTCCATCAAGACTTTAATTTTGGCATCAAATATCCAACTTTGGGTCATGCTAGGCTCCTTTTTAGGGTTCTGTTTCCAACTGGCCGATTGTAGCATAAAATAGACGAATGGAGGAAATCGCCAACCCAAAACTCTACCTTGAGCGTATGAGCAAACCACTTCAGGAAAAACTGAAAATTGCCCGTTTTATCCCCCAAGACACACGGTCGATTCTGGATGTGGGCTGTGCCGATGGAACGGTAACTCTGGCTTTGGCTGATATGTACCCTACTATTAGCTTTGTGGGGATCGACTTGGATGAAGAGTTTGTTAAGAAAGCTCAAGAGTGTGTTGGAGAGAGGAAAAATGTAAAGTTCGAATGCGGCTTTTTGAGAGAAAGACTTGTTAATCCGGAAAGATTTGACGTGGCTTTATTTTGCTCGGTATTGCATGAATTTTTTTCTTACGGTGAGGGTATCTCCACTGTCGTCAAAGCCCTGGCCGATGCTCATGAGATTTTGAATCCCCAAGGAACTTTGATTATCCGCGACATGATTCTCTATGACTATGCCGGTAAATCTCAACTTTGGGTAAAGGAAATGAAAGAAAAAGTAAAAGCTAAGGCGGAAATAGCTCCCCTGCTGGCCGACTTTGAAAATATTTTTGGGGTGATGAATAGTGTCAAACAATTAAATCACTTTTTGCTGAAATATATGTATGATGATAACTGGGAAAGAGAGGGAAAGGAAAATTATGTACCGGTAAGTTTTGAAGAATACGACCAGATATTTAGGCTTCTGGGGATGTCGGTTCTTTTCCAGCGATCTTCGACTATCCCCTATCTCAAAAACAAGTGGAAGGATGACTTTGGCTTCTCAGATGGCGAGCTGGAAAGCTTCCGTTCGACGGGAATAATTGTGGCGAGGAAGTAGGATTCGTGGAGATTTTTTTGAGTAACTACAACGAAATGCTTCGCTATGAGCGAGACATGGATCAGCTGAGGGCTTTGGCTTTGTGGATCACTCTTTACAAGAGAGATCCACCAATTTCCTCTTTACCCCAACCGACAGAGTATGTATTTGAGCTTATTAAATTCTATTCACAAGACTTTGCGTCCGAGATTGTGGACAATGGTCATATTTCTTCTGATGCTCTTGGACGGTTTCATAGTTCACTTTTTTCGGTGAACAACATTCTCGGAATAACCCAAGAGGATATCACCAGGGCGAGTGAACAGCAGCGTTACCGAAACAGTGGTTTTTGGGAAATGCGCCGAGTCATAGGACAGTTTGGTGATGTCGCGGAGGCGGCCATTAAAGATAGGGTGACACATATTATTACAGCGGCGGTGTCCGGTTGCATAATAGGAGAATATTTGGGTCTAATAATGTCCAAGAAATTTCAACACCCCTTGCCGGTAGATCATATGGTTTTTTCCCGCAGTGGAATTCAGCCGGTTAATGGCTACCTCCCCGAAAATCTTTCCCTCTCCGGAGAACATATTCTGATTGCCGATGATGCTGTCATGGAAACCTACACATCCAGAGTAATGATTGCAAAAATTAAAGAAATGAACCCCCAAGCCATTATTTCTCTAATGACGATTGACATCGATCCGGATACTAAAAAGTCCGGATATCTAGATCAGTTTGCCCATGTTTATACCTTTGATGAATAAGTTTACGAAAGAAAAATAGTGAAGTTTTTATGGCCAAATAAGGTAAAATAAGCTCATATTGCCGGATCGTCTAATTGGTAGGACGTCGCCCTCTGAAGGCGAATATTCTAGGTTCGAGTCCTAGTCCGGCAACACTTCGGGACATTTCGGTAGGAACGGGGTCAGTCGCCCGCGCGCCCGCCCACGCGCGGAGCGATGCGAAGGGCTTTTCCCATTCCACAATAATCTGTTTATCTTTCAAAAAGAAGTTCGAACCGATGTTTTGGACGAAGAACCGCAGTTCTGAGTCCGCGGAACCCTTGCGCGCGATTTTTTGCGCTGAAAGCGCACTATTTACGAATTCCTGGAAAGGTTCGAGCCATTCAACGCCGTTTGTAGAAATCTCCTTAATTTTGGAACTTAGAAGCGATTTTGTTTCAACCAGTTCGTTCTTTTTCTTTTGGTAATCTTCAGGAGAAATTATCTTGTCTAAATATCCTTCAAGCAAACGATCAGTTTTCTCCTCAGTTTCCTTGAGTTGCAGTTGATAAGTCGAAATAATTCTCGATGATTTATCCTTTTCTTGACTTACGTCTTTATCCGCCCACTCAAGAAATTTTTTGGCGGCGTGCGGCGGCAGAGATGCTCGCAAAACAATCTCTTTTAGTTGTTTCTGAATTTCCTCTTTATCAATATATTTTTGCGAGCAAGCACCTTTCTTTTTTGAACAACGGTAATATACATACTCAACCGTTCTATTAGTTCGTTTGTAATTCTTTGTATGCATTTCAGCGGTGATTGCGCCGCCACATTCGCCGCACTTTACAAGTCCCAGAAAATCAAAAAGATGTTTGTTGTTTTTAACCTTTCTGCTTTTGAGTTTCACAACTTCTTGACATTTATCAAAAAGCTTCTTGCTAATTAAGGGCTGGTGTTTTCCTTCATAAAGTTCGCCGCAAAATCTCATCACTCCATAGTAGAACGGATCGGTCAAAATTCTTTTGACTTTATCAAGGTGGAGTTCATGACCGGACTTGTTGAAAATTTTGTTTTGGTTGAAAAATTTTCGGATGTCCGCATATCCGTAGCCGCCGGAAGCAAAAAGCTGAAAAGCTTTTTGCACATACTTGGCTCGTTTCTTATCAACTTCGATCTTTTTGTTGATATTTAAGTAACCAAAAGTTGCTTGATTCGGCCACTCGCCACGGCGGAGTTTTTGGCGGTTACCTCGTTTAACATTTTCGGAAAGATTATCCACATAATACTTAGACTGATTAAAGGCCATTCCTAACATAAACTTGCCTTGCGGTGTATTTTCAAACCAAAAAGACGGAAATTTTAAATCAAGCAATTTTCCTGTATCCAATAAATAGATAATCTTTCCGCCATCAACAGAATTTCTTGCAAGTCTGTCTGGATGCCACGAGATGATACCGGCGGCTCCGCCGTTTTCAATCTTTTCCAAAACCTCCGCAAATTTCTGTCTTCCCGGCTCTTTGGCAGTTTTACTCTCAGTAATGAAAGAAACTATTTTTAAATTCTCCTTTGCGGCGAATTCCTCAAGTTCGGCAACTTGCGCCTCAATAGACAAAATTTGTCTGTCTGGTTCGTCTGTAGATTTCCTGCAATAGGCGATGTATTTAATCATGTCGTTTTATATCTTATCTCCTAAAAGTTCTTTAAGCGAACGATAGTGAGCAGGGCTTCTTTCAAGAAGCCCAATTTTTGCGTTTTTTCTTCCTTCTTTTTTCGGCGCCTGTCCGCAAGTTTCAAAAAAGGCGGATTTGACGCGCTTTCCGCGGAGGCGGGCGCGGAAAGCGCTACCTCCCAATCTCTTTCTTCTCTTTACTGGCTGGCGGTTTACGAAAAATGTCGAACTTCATTTGATTAGCTCGGCCTTCGGCCTCGCTTGCTCCGGCGCGGCGCCCCCACCCGCCGCGCCTCCGAAACTGTCGGCTCGTAAAAGTCACTGAAAGCGACTAAAAAAACGCAAAAATTTTAAATGGCGCACCGTTGGAACCAGCTTAGACTGTCTCCTTGCTGACGAGTGCGCCATTAAAAAAGACAATCTGTAAACTACTGGTTCCGAATTTAATATAAACTTTTTCAAATAAAACTACAAGCGAACAAAAATGATAAAATAAGATATGGGAATTTTTGATAAAGAAGAAAAAACTATTTTATCTGCATTCAAAACAAAGTTTCAAAACGAAGAAATTTTGTTTAATCAATTACTTGAAGTTTACACTTCATTTCTACAGGCAACATCAGGAAAAGTAAAGGATAACGAATATCCTAATTGGACATTGCTAATTCTACTCTCTCAAACCTTACCATTGATGGATAACGCCTTTTATTTGTTGAGTTCCGGATATATCCGATCATCAGAAATCATGATAAGAGTAGTGGCGGAGGCAGTTATACTTTCTGCTTATTTTAAGGAATTTCCAGATACAGAAATTGAATATCGCACTACGAACTACCGAAATTTTTTCAGAAATCATAAAATTGAGGCTATGTTAAAACGAGTTGAAGAGGATGGAAAAGTTTTTATTTCTGACAAACAAAAGGCAAAACAAGTCAAATGGCACAAAATCGTTTTTCTAAATTTATTCAAAGAGTCTTCTCGTTTTTTACACAATAATCCGAATGTAATTTACGATATCACAAAAAATAATATTCGTACTTCCCAAAATAACCACGAGCTTATTATGGGCCCGCAATTATATTCTGATGACATACTTAAAATGGGACTCAAAAGATTATTTAATACCTTACTGTTTTCTTTGGTAGTATTAGGAGCATCTTTGAATATATCCCCAGATTATAACGAAAAACGACTAATGGAGAAATCGCAAAAGTTAGTTGAAGAACTAAATCAGTCAGCTATTTAATTAGGTGTCACAAAGTTTCATTTAAAAGTAGCAATAATTGTTCCAGACTTCATACAACCATCGATTTCTGTCCTAAAGCTTGAAAAAGCAAATTTTGAACTATTTTTCTGTGCCTCTTGGGAATTCGCGTCGCCTGCAACCAAATATAAATATCCCTTATAAGTATCCAGATCATACACCCCTTCTATTATTGTCACTCCTATTGGATTTCTGTTTATAATTTCCTGTAATGCCTTTTGAGTGGCTAATTTTTTTGGGATATTAGAGAAGTCATTATTTTCAATAGCACTTTTAAGATAATTTTTTATTATTATGTTTAAATCATTTGATGTGGTTAAGTTAGACATTCCTTTTTTTTGCCTTATTTGATTAAAATAAGTTAATAATTCGTTACTATCCCCATCACTTACAACCTTCATTTGATTATTCTTTAACCAATATTTTGAAAATGTTGTTTGATAATCCTTTGGTAAATATCCAAGTATTTCATCTTCTGAAATTGTGCCAAAATTTCTACTATCACCATCGGAAAGCATCCTATTGTCACCTAGAACAAACAATTGATTTGCAGGTACGATTATTTCCTCACAATTTTTGATAAACTTTTCTTGATTGTAAAAAATACCTGCATAGGTTGATTGGTCTTTTGCTAAATATGGTTCATCAATCTTTTTTCCGTTAACATATACATATCCATTTTCAAAACGAACTTTATCACCACCTTTAGCAATGACTCGTTGGATGAAAACTCTCTTATCGTCTTTTTGTACTTCTTTATTGAATACAACGATATCCGAATAATTGAATATTTTACTTGGTTTATATTTCAATATTTTTTCAATTTCATGTCTCAAGTTTGGCTTAAAAGGAGCCATTATCGTTCCGAATCCAGCATTATATCCTTCTCTTAAATCAAACACATTAAATATCATCTTGTCACTTGCAATAGCTGGATTTTTAGAAGCGTCATCATAACCGCCTTTATCAGTGGGCCAGTATAAGCTGGGATACATATATAAAGAGGAACCGTCATCAGCAAAAAATTGAGCTGTTTTTTTAAGTGTAGTTGTTCCATCAACGAATCCGTAAAGAGTGGCGATTAGCATAGACAATGGAACAAGTAAAAAAATTAAAATTAAACGACTCACTCTATTTAGTTTTAAATTAACTCGTTTTGATAAAAAATTATGTAGAGGAGGAATAGTTACTAAAGTCAGTATCAAATAAATTGGTACGATCAACCACATTCTTAAAAGTAATGTAATAAGAAGGCCTAAAAGAAAACCCAAACCAAAAAGCCAGATAATTATTGTCTTCATAAGCTACTCCAATTGTAAATCTTTATCATAAAAAACTCAATGGGGATTGTGATAGTGCAAACAGATATACTTCTATATGATAAACTACTTATGATTATGATTTTTATACACAATGTCTTCAGTTTAAGGACGAATCATTATTTATGATGCGAGTTGATGAAGAATACGCGAAAAAGTCGATAAAGGTTTATCTTGAATCAATCTCATATCCACCTTTTGAAATAGTACCGGGTGGAGATCCTCCAGATTACTATTGTGTCGATAGTAGTGGTAATAAAACCCCATTAGAAATTACCACGGCAGAATCTATTTATAAAGATGAAAACGAGAAAAGCAAGAAAAGAACTTCTACGGAAACCCTTATTAAATTTTGCAATCAACTAGATAATAAATACAAAAATCTGGTTCCTAAAGGAAAATCTATAATGTTGGTTTTCAAAGTGCCTGTAAAAAATTTCAATAAATTCAAAAAAGGTCTCGTGAGAACTTTGGATAAGTTAATAAGAAAAAATAAGCCACCTGGAAATAGAAACTTGAAAATTTATGGAGAAATCGTTGAAGTTCATGAAATTAGTCATGGTGACAACAGGCGTAAAGCAATTATAGGAGCAATAACAGACAAAAACCCCATTATTGTCATTCAAGAGCAAACGCAATTAATACTAGACAAAATAATTAAAGAAAAAGAGTCAAAGCTCAAAGAAATAAATAGCAATAATGGTGAAAAATGGCTAGGTGTTATAAACAATTATCCTTTGGCTGACGCTAATATCTTTAAAACAGCTATTAATGGAATTAATCATAATTTTACTAGGATCTTTTTAATAGAAGAAAATAACAAGGTATCAGAAATTATGAATTCGAATTAAATTTGTAATTTAATTCTGATATTATTGTGGGAGCTAAAATTATTTCCGCGCGTGGGCGGACGGGGCAAGGAAAACTAAAAATTTCTTCCTCGCTCGCCCGAAGGGCGAGAAAATCGCGCGCTCAAAAAATAGCGGAGGCGCGGCGGGTGGGGGCGCCGCGCCGGAGCAAGCGAGGCCGAAGGCCGAGCTAATCAAATGAAGTTCGACATTTTTCGTAAACCGCCAACACTCTGGGAAATCTCGCCCACATTCGGGGAGGTCGCCCGCGCGCCCGCCCACGCGCGGAGCGATGCGAAGGGCTTTTCCCATTCCACAATAATCTGTTTATCTTTCAAAAAGCGACAGAAAACGCAAAAATTTAATATAAATATATTATCGGATATAGAACAATTATTCCCAAATTGTTGTTGAGTATCCCAATTGAAGTATAATTTGTGCCATGACAACCAAAGAACACGGAATTGATTTTGAGAGTCCAAATGGAGGCATTATTGCCAATGAGGAATTTTCTGGACCAATAGTTGCGAGTGAGTGGACGGTTTTGGAAGAAATTAAAGGAGTTAGATTCAAAACTTGGAAATATGAAGATGTCTCTGATGAAATAGTTGATGGGGCCTTAGTTGAAGTAATGCCAGGACACAGAACACCCGTTCAATATGTAGAGACAGATCATGTTTTTGACGAAAACATCCAACAAGGAAAATTTTTATTGTTCCACATTACCCCCGATGGTCTAGCAGTATATAAATATGATTCTTTGATTGAGGAAGTTAGTTTTTCCCTGCAAGTTCACCAGGGAGAATTAATGTGTCTCTACGTTCTGAAAGAAAATGACAAACCAGGAGAAATAGTTGAGTGTGAACAACCAGGATTCAGTCTTGCTAAATTAGTTACAGTTCCAGAAGGTACAACAAAGATAGGGAGTCTCGAAATTCCTGATGAGTTTTGGAAAGCAATAAAAATGCTTGATGAAGGAGTTGAGGATGACTTGCCCGTTGATATTCTTGATATGAGTGAAGAAATCTAGAAAAGTCGCTGAATAAGTGGATTTTATTTACTCCGTACTTCAAGCGACCGGGGATGTTATATTACTTTAATGGGAGGCGTATATCGACACAAAAAAACTAGGTTCGGAGACGAAACTCACACATCATATGGGTATGATTCTGTTGATTTGCTAGAGGAAGGCTTAAAAGAATTTTTAGAATCTGGGAACGATGCTCGAAGAATAGTTAGTTGTTTGATCAAAACTCAAATTTCTATTGAATTAATATTTAAGGAATACTTAAAGGGAATCTGCCCTGCTTTAATTTTGGAACGAATTGATGACGAAGGTATACAAGTTATCAAAATTTTTTCACTAGAGGGAAAAACAACTAATAGAACAAAAAATAATAAACAAGAGTTGAGAACAGCCAATTTTGTAATTATCTTAAAAAGATTGAACCAATTTGTAGATTTATCTGCAATTATGGATAAACTATTAGAATTATCTAAACTGCGGAATGAAGTTGTACATCACGAGATAAATATCAATTTAGACGATATTAATCTGTTGCTGGCGAAGGATATTTTTCCGTTTATGTATTCGTTTTTAGAACCATTAGCCCAAAGACCTGTACACATTGCCTCACCAAAGATTGTTTCACTTGATGTATCTCTCTGGAAAAGACTCGAGAAGGTCACCAAAAGCATGATAGACCTATTTGAAGGAAATTTAATGAAAAAGATAACTTTTTTTGAGGACAAATATGAAAGACTTACTCCTGGGCAAATCAAAGAGTTCTCAAAGACAAATGTCGTGCTTGGTCCTGATGATGTAGATGCATTTATAGAAGATTGTCAGTGTCCGTCATGTAAGAATGATACGTTGTGGTTGATTATTGGTATCGATTATGACTGGAATCCAGACGGAACCCTACAATTTCCATATAGGTATATGAAGTGTCCAATGTGTGGACTAGAGCTGCAGGACGATGAGATTAGATATATACAAGAGAATCCAAAAAGCTTTTTTAAAACAGGAAAAGCAAATCGATGGAGTGATATTGATCATATTTTTGATCAAGATCGTGAATAATAGTGTATCTGCGTAGCACTCACTCTGGCCAATAGGCCAAATCCCGCTACATCTCAAAATAACGATTGATTATTTTCTATATTTATTTACAATTCGGGGATTTTACATAACCTGCTTGAATTGCTTCTTGCTCCGTACAGAACCATTGCTCACCTAAATATTTTTCTACAACTACTGAATCGTAATAGGCACAACTTGGCTTTAAGTAAAATTTTCTGTCGGGGTTTTTCTCGTCCAGATTTCCTTTGATTTTGCACTTTGGATTTTCCGGCACTGTCTGGAAACAGGCAGGACTAAATACACCTAGTTTATTTTGCCGAGCATAATCTCCCGCTTCTTTCATATGGGTGAGATTTTGGTCGTAAGCTCTAATATATGCAGTAAAACCACTCTTGACCATGTGCAGATTTATATATGTTCCGTCTTTAAGGAAAACATCCGCCACCACTCTTCCGTAGTGATCTGCTTGTAAACCGGTTAAGCGGACTTCTTTACCTAGAATCATTTTCGTTAGTTCGTTTTTAGATTCTTCACTATAACAATTACCCTAGACCGGCTAGTTTTTCTACAACCTTTCTACCCCAGACGTTTCAATAACCACTAATTCTTTGGCTACCCTTGATGCTTCATCAAAGACAATTTCTGGGTTAGAGGTGTGGTGCATAACCATAAGTAGCATGGCAGTATCAAATGAGTTATTCGGAAATGGTAGTTTTCGTCCGTCGTAGATCGTGGTTTTTACAAGTCTAGGACCATGAAAATCGCTAACATCAACAGGCGTTACGTCTTTTCCATGTTCCCCTAGCAGAAATGCTACATCACCAGTCCCAGAACCAATATCTAAAATCTTTTTTGAGTCTTTGAGAAATGGAAAGATGCGACTAATAACAACTTCAGATCTTTGTCTTACAATTTTTTGAAAAAGTGATCGAAACATCATTTGCTAAGGTAATAAGACTAATAATAACCACAGTGGTACTTGTAATAAAACTAAAAACCCAAGTACTCCTACTCTGTTTCGCTTTAATACGATTAGTGACACTATTAACGTAAAAATCTCAGGAGGAACTGTAATCCAATGACAAACCCAAGGATAAAATTTTCCACACCACAAGTGAGGACGATGTGCAAAATCTACAATATAGTTATGAATTCCAAAATTTGTGAGTAAATCACGAACCAGATGATATACAGAGAATACTAGTATTGTAGTAAAAAGTAGTCGTAGTACTTTGTTCATATTTGTATTGTAGCTATTAGTATTTTTACATTTTTCTTCCAGGAGAGTCTGGTTCAGTAGCGCGGATCGAGAAATATGACAACTGGAAAATATATCAGCATAAAAATAACGACTCCAATGACCCATTTTTCCAAATTTGATCCCTTTTCTCGTTTTTTTATAATAGGAATCGATATCAATAAAAATATTTCCGCCAGAAATGAACTTACTCCTGTCCCATATACCAAAGATTGTGCCCAGATGGGTAACCAGCTAACATCTTCTTGAATATTTCCAAAGGCATCAAGGAAGGTGGGTATATTTAGAATATCTTGCGTGATGTCTTTAAGAAAGTGAATCAGAATAACAATCCAAATCAGCGCAAAAATATACTGACGTACTTTATGACTTTTTTCGTCAATAATTGATTGCCCAGAGAAACCACTCATTTTATCTTTTGTCCCTAAGTTGTTCTTTCAGCGGGTCAAAAAGCATAAATTCTATTCCACCATCTACTGCCTCATCTAAGTTTAGTTTTCCTCTTAAATGTGCCTCCTCGTGTTGATATAGCCTAGCGAGAAAACCATCAAATCTTTCGCTATGATTATGACCTTCTGTATCAGTCCATTCCATTACTATCCAAACAGATCTCTCGACATCTGCGGACATAATTCCAGAACTTAAACAAAGTTCCTTATAGAAATTTGTTTCCTTTGATTTCTCAACTATCTTTGGGTTAATAAATGTCTGTAATTTATTTTCCACAAATGTGACAAAGACAGCCTTGTTTTCTCCTATCTGCGGAGCTGCAAATCCCCTACCATATCCAACAGCCTCTCGATAACGCAATAACACTTCGCCAAGAAGTATTCCTAACTGAATCCCTTCTTCCACAGTTACCTCTAATGCTGATTGTCTAAGTACAGGATCTCCTGCATATCGAACTTCTGGAAATTTCTCTAGCGTTTCTTCAAATCCTTTAACTCTTTCGAGTAATTTTTCATTCATAATTGAATTCTACCATCTACTGTGCCTGCGAAGCAGGCACTTTGGCCGAAGGCCAATGCTGTCTCAACCCTTAAATATCAGATAGTAAAATTTCTCCTAACTATCTGATATTTTATGGCGAGGAAGAGCAATCTATATAGATTGCTTCGTCATTGCACTCCTCGCAATGACGATGTTCTGAGCCATATATTGAGAGAGCTTCGTCCGCCTAAGGCGGGCGAACATAAAGATGCGACAGCGATAGCTGGCGCTTGCTCGCAGAGCAATTCATCCCGACCGCAGTCGGGATACAATATTAAATCGCGCGCAAGTGGTTCCGCCTCCGCCAAAGGCGGACCGGCAGGGGAGGCTCAGCCAGAGGCTGACGGGGGTGGCGAAACGCGAGACACGGAGTGTGGAGCGGTGAGCCAATAGATTAGTAATGGTCCCGAAAATAAGTTCGAATTTCGTTATAACAGGCAACACTCTGGGATTTCCCGCCCGTTTTCGGGGAGGTCGCCTCAGCCATAGGCTGATCCGCCTCTGGAGGACGCGCGCCCGCCCACCAGATCTAAAAATGGTAGAGATTTGGCTATGTGTGCACCAAAGAGTATGTTAATCAACCCATTCATCTGGAACAATCCAACATTTCACATCATCAGTAAGCCCATCTACCACTCTATCCTTTATGGTTTTTGCGAAAGCTACTATTTCTTGTTTTGTAATAGGAATAAAAATATATTCAATATCAGAACGACCCTTCTTTGTTCCTTTTAGAACTCCTGAGGATAACTCTTCGATTTCCATTTCGACATATTCGTTTTTAGCACTTCTTGGGTGAATAACTACTATTTTTATTTCTTCAGGGTTGACAACGGTAATCTCATCCAGTTTGCCCTGCTGTCTTAACTCTTGAACCGCATCCCAGATGTTTTCTCCAAAGTGTTTTATCTGATCCGATACTCGATAATTTGTATCTCTAATTGGGTCTAACTTAACTTCAAATACTCCATATATTTCTATACCAGACCTTGCAATTATTCCGTCAGGGTTACGAATTGACTTGGCTCTAATGTTTTCAAGAATTAGTTTTTGACGCTTGTCGTCAAGAGAGTCATAACCAATTCTGTGTAACTCAATAAAATCAAGAGCAATTCTTTCAAAAGCAGCTCCTTGAATCATGCCAAGCAAAGTAGACTCATCTAACAAGGAGCCGTATTTAAGTATCGCAGTTGTTATAGCCTCTTGGCTTTCCGACACTATTCTATCTGTCTCAACTTTTACTTCTGGTTTTTTGAGTACATCTGTTTCAGCTGCAATTTCTTCTATCGCCATAGGTGAATTTTACACTTCTTGATTACTATAAAGTTAGAGTGTTTCTTGTGCCTGCGAAGCAGGCACTTTGGCCGTTAGGCCAAGGCTGGCTCAATCCATAAATATCAGATGGAAATTTGTATAGATTCCGGGTCATCCGCCAACTGGCGGACCGGAATGACAAGATTCTGGATTGCCACTCTGCCTGAGGCTGACGGGGGTGGCGAAACAACTTTGACTATTCGCATAATTTAGGATTGTGTCGAATGGTTTTATGGCTTCGTACCGCACTTCTTCGTATCATTCATATACCTTAATCGTATCAAAATGATACGAATAGGTCGGGCTCGAGCCTGGACTGGGACTTTGTTGTATAATCACCGAGTTCTGCACCTTATCAAAATTGGAGGTATTAATGTCGAGAGTGTTAGATGTTCTGAAAGTATCTCATTTGGATACGGAAAAGGTCTTCGCTGTCAGTCCCCGGTTCACAGTCTATGAGGCAGGCAAGATTCTGCGAGATAAAGGTTTTGGAGCCTTGCCGGTGCTTGATGAAGGGAAGATGGTCGGGATTATTACAGAGCGCGACCTGGCCTTTAAAGTATTGCTAGACAGAGTAGATCCAAAAAAAGTGTTTGTGGCCGAGTATATGACGGCTGACCCGGCCTACGTTTCTCCTTTCACCAACATTATGGACTGTCTGAACTTAATGAAAGATAAGAAAATCAGGCACGTGCCGGTGATTGATAAGAAAAAGCTGGTGGGGATAGTTTCAATAAGGGATGTGCTCTACGCTCTATTAAAAAACCAGGAATTAGTGGCACAGCAGTTTGAGTCTTACATTCTCGGTGCCAGATAAATAAAGATGACCCCGCCGAATGGCGGGTTTTTTTGTTGAATGTTAGAATGATTGATAAATATCGATTCATAGGCTAATTATATTTCAGTGAGGATACTATAAGTATGCCTGCAAAACAGGCAAGTTAATCAGCCTATAACAGTTGACAACCAACTAGGTTCTGATATAATGAGGCTATTATGATTACTTGCAGAATCCTCTGCCATGTTCAAAACACGGCGGAAACTACTATCGCAGAACTTTCTTAGGGGACGCGACCTTGTAAAGCGGCTCATTGCCGCCTCTGGTATTTCGTGGAAAAATACGGTTTTGGAAATTGGTGCCGGCAGTGGCATACTCACTGAAGGCTTGCTATCTGTTTCCAAGAAGGTGATTGCAGTCGAAATTGACAAGGGTTTATTTGCCCATCTGTCTAGTCGTCTGGGGAACAATATAGCTTTGGAACTTGTTTGTAGTGATATTTTAGCCCTTGATCTTCCAAGAGAACCATACAAAGTCTTTTCGAATATTCCATTTTCTATAACCGGGGAGATTGTCAAAAAGCTGTTGTTTTCTGATAATCCACCGGATTCTTGTAGTCTGATTGTCCAAAAAGAGGCGGCTGAAAAATTCATGGTTAATCAGAGAAAGAATAGTATGCTTTCAATTCTCTTTTATCCTTGGTTTGAAATTAAAATCAGTCACGTTTTCAAAAGAACTGATTTCACACCTACTCCTGAGGTCGATTTATGCTTCTTGCAAATTATTAAGAGACTAACACCACTAATCTCTAATAACGACATGAGTAAATATCGTGACTTTGTAGTTTTCAAATTTACAAAATGTAGGGCAGTTGGTGAATGGCCACTAACCCAATGGCTGATCGCATATACAAAAGATGTCCGTTGTCGCGGATCTTTTTTAAAATGGCAAAAAGAGCAAAGTAAACTCGAAAAGATTCATCGAACCAGAACCGATAGAAACTGGAGAAAATTTGGAAGTCAGTAGATCTAAGGCAATAAAACTAATAATAACCATAGTGGTACTTGAATCAAAACTAAAACTCCAAGTGTTCCTGGTCTATTTCGTCTTAGTATTATTAACGACACGACTAAAGTAAAAATTTCTGACGGAACTGTTATCCAATGACAAACCCAAGGATAAAATTTTCCACACCATAAGTGAGAACGATGTGCAAAATCTACAATGTAGTTATGAATTCCAAAGTTTGTGAGTAAATCACGAATCAGATGATATGTGGAGAATATCACTATGGCGATAAAAAACAGTCGAAGAACTTTGTTCATAAAGAATCTTTACAAGATTTCCAATAACTCACTGGAGGTGATGGTTTTGCCATACAATCTTGGGAAAGTAAAACTGACTAACAACTCTTGGAGTCTTTGTCTCTTTTCGTCATCCGTTGTCTCGATAAGATCCTTGAGAATGACAAAATTGAAACCTTTGGAAAATCCGCTTATGACAGAAGAAAGGACACAGCCATCTGAAAATATCCCCGTGACAATGATATAGTGAATTTTTCTATCCTTTAGTTCTTGAAGTAATTTTTCATTAGTAAAAACGTCATAAGTGTTTTTATCAAAAACCAAGTCCTCCGGAGATGGATTTACAGTGTGAAATTCTTCATCAAACCCGGTGGTGTCATCTGAGTAGTAACGGGCTCGAGGATCGGTATAAAGCTCGTTTAGATTTTCAGCAAGGTGTTCTTTGTTCCAAGGAGTAATGGTGGTATAGATAACTAAACCGTTTGTCTTTTTCTTATATTCTTTAATAAAATTTGCTAGTTTGGGAAGCATGGCTCTAATTTTGGAAAAATAAATATTTATTTCTGGGGTTTCGCATTTTTCGTGGGCACAGGAATTTACCGGGTCGATTACAAGCAGTACCGTGTTGTTTTTGGTCATGTCGGAATATGGTTTCATACCTGAAGTATATCAATATTATTTATGGCTATAATGTTGGAACCAAGTTCGAATATCGTTATAACAGACAACACTCTGGGAATCTCTGCCCGTTTTTGGGGAGGTCGCCCGCGCGGAGGCACAATGTATAATTTCCTATATGTATAGTGAGACGCTTTTATCTCTTTTAGACACGGAAATCCCACTAGCCATAAAAAAGGAGATATTCAGACTGAAGTCGATAAAACTTGTTGAAAATCAAGGCTCTATTCTTTGGACACGACGTTTGGGTGAAGATCGCGTAATTAACAAGGGTTCGGTTGCTAAGGCTTTTGGAGTAGATCTAAAAACGAAACCGATATTAGTAAGTGATACTCAGGAGGGGCCACCTCAATGCTACAGAAGATTAAAGTTATACCAAGGTAGACCTAACTATTATTATGCAGTTGAGACCCAATTTAACACAATTGACAATGAAGAATCAAACAGTACAAGTCAGGAGGGTATATTAAAACTCAGTGACGAAAAGTCTAACTTAATTCACAATAATGACCCAGAAATAACTATGTCACTACGTTTGTTGCTAGAGGAACAGGTTTTAATCAATTCGTAAAATATACTTGTATTTTGCAAAACCATGTACCGCTTTGCCGAAGGCAAATCATCCCGACCGTCCCGAGACTCTCGATAAGAGTCCCGAGGACTCGAATCGGAGCAGGTCGGGATACAATCCTTATTCTTCTATCAAAACGTCTTCGTCTGAGGAGGGAGAAGTTGGTGCAGTGGTCTTAGTAGAATTTTTGGGTGCGGTTGGTGTTGGGTAGATAAAAGTCCAAGATTTAACGATTTCAGATATATCCTTGCCAGTAATTTTGACAATCACCTCATTATCGATACAAGCGATTGTTTCCAAGTCATTCTCGAGAATTTTTTTAGCCGGTCGGCCATCTAAGGTTGTGTCGAAGGCAGAATTTTGACCCACCCAGGCATCTAAATTTTTGTACTGATTGTCTGATACTAAAACGTTGACCGTCTCCCGTGATGGAAGTGTGAGGGTTAGATTAGCATAATTTTTGATGTCTTCCGGGTGTTTGTCGATAACGGTGCCTTCGGGATACTGAAAGGAAAAACCAGCTTCATCGGTCCAAGTTAATAAGGTAACGGGTGACGGTGTTGGGGAAATTGATGGTACTTCCGTGATTTTTTTCGAAGTTGGTTTGTTTTTTGAATAAATGAAGGTTGCCAAACCACCAATTAAAAGAAGGAAGGCTACAGTGATGAAAATTCGTTTTGAAAACATATTAAACTTTATTATAATGGACTAAGATGAAAAAAAGGAATTACCTCTTGATTTTGGCTTTGGCCACTGCTTTGTTATTTTCGATGGCAACTCCAGCCTTGGCAGCCAAAAAGCGAGTTTGGAGCAAAACCATGGCAACCTCGACCGTTCGGAGTAGTCAGTTCTCTGTATCCGCAAAGCTGACTGGATGGAAACAGTATTTGAACGTCAGTTTTAAGGGATTGGGAAACACCAAGGGAGTAAATTACGAATTGATTTACAACAGTAATGGCATCGACCAGGGAGCCGGCGGGCGGGTAGAAGCTAGTGAAAATAGTGTATCAAAATCGCTTTTTTTGGGAACATGTTCCTATAGAGTATGTACTGCTCATAAAAACATTAGCAATGTGCGGCTTACAATTACTTATCAGACGACTAGTGGCCAAAGTGTGACCAAAAAGTATAAGGTTAAATACTAGCGGTATGCGTAAGGTAGAGACGAAAAATTCAAAGTTTCATTATTTTGTTTCCGGAGAAAATCCAAAGTTACTAATTCACTCTGGAACTCACGGAGATGAGTACGAAGTGACTGACTTTGTAACGGAGGCACTGATCAAATATGAAAAAATCCTACCAGCTTTTGTTTTCGTTCCCTGTGTTTCTCCTTCGGCGGTGGAGAATAAGACGAGGAAAAATAATGCCGGGAGCGATATGAACAGAGAATTTTTCTCCGACTCGGATGACCCGGAAGTACAGATAAATATTGAGACAATTAAGGATAAGGATTTTGAGCTGTTTGTATCATTTCACGAAGATCCCCTAGAAACAAACTATTACCTTTACGACGTGGGTTATAAAAAAATAAATAATGAATTTGTATTAAAACATAATCGTTTGCTAAAAGACCGAGGAGTAAAGCTATTAAACGGAGTGGATGATGCTGAAGATCCTCATTTGGGGTATGACTTCAAAGAGGGGTACCGGAAACTGATACACCCAGAGAATTATCACGATGATGGAACTATTTCGGCTTGGGTATTAAATAGGCACATTGCGGAGGAATATTTACTGCCGGAGATTCCTGGTAAACTGAATAGAGAAATGAAAAAATTTATCGTTGAGTCTTTCTTTTCCGAGGTGATGGTGAAATCGTTTTAGAGTATGACCTTTTTTGTTTATATCCTGCGAACATCTTCGGATACTTTGTATATCGGACAGACTAATAATCTGGAACGAAGGCTCAAGGAACATCGGGATAAATCTGGAAAGGGAGCAAAATATATTCGATACTTTGACAGTGTAAGACTCGTGTATTCGGAAAAATTCCCAACCAGAACCGAAGCGATAAAAAGAGAGATGGAGTTGAAAAAACTGACGAAAACAAAAAAGGAGGCCTTGATAAAGGAAGAATAGAACGTTATGTTTCTCTTTTTTTCAAGACGGAGATGTCTTTTTGGAGATCCTTGAGTCGAAGCTCCATGTCTTTCAGAACATTGACCATGCTGATCTCCCCTGAATCATCGATATAATCCTCAGAAATCTCTTTGATGTTGGTTTCCAGACTATCGACATCTTCTTGAATATCATCCACATCTTCCTGAATGTCATCGATATCCTCCTCAACTCCGGCAAGACTCAGAGTGGTTCGATTGACGGTCATTTGGATAAAAATGGCTAAATAAATGGCTTCAAGAGAGACGGCAGTGGTAAGGACAAGGAGAATCTCTTCGGTGGGAACTTTAAACAATTTCAGAGCAAAGATTCCGATAAAAAGCAGAGTGTGAATAACGATAGAGGCACTGGTGCCAATATAGTAGGTCATCTTTCGAGAGATGGTGTCGAGAGTTGAATGGATATTTTTCTTCATTAGAAAATGTCTTCCGGTGGGAGAAACTCCTCGCCGTTGGCGGGAGGATTGAAATTGCCTTTAAGCCACTGAACATAGTCGCAACCAGTGGCTCTTTTGGCATCTCTATCCCAGCCGGAGGTAGAACACTTTTTTAGTCTCTTGCCATTGGCCGTGGTAAATAATACCAAAGGTTCACTGCATTGAGGACATTTTTCATCCAGTTTCTCGGTGGTGCCGTTTATCCATTCGACGTAGTCGCAACCTTCTGAAGTTTTGGTTTCTTTGTTCCAGATATTAGTGCTGCATTTTTTCATTTTTTTACCAAAACGAGTGACCTGAAGAACCAAAGGAGAACTACACTTGGGACATTTTTCATCCAGCTGTTGAGGCTGTACCTCCAGCCACTTAACATAATCACAACCGTCTGAAGTTTTGGTTTCTCGATTCCAGCTACCCGTAGAACAACGCTGAAGTTTCCGGCCGGTGGCGGTTTCGACTATTTCTCCAAGCGGAGAGCTACATTTTGGACATTTTTCTTCGTTCATAGATATTAGAATAACACTATTTCTGCAAATCTTGTAGTATCATTTTGATCAACTTGTCCGCCTCGGCACGGAGGTCTTCTTCGATGTTGGGACCGACGTGATCTCTAAGATAAGCAATAATTTCCGGATCGTATGGTCTTTCGTGGACATGGGTAAGAAAGGTGCGGTGATGATGTGGCTCTAATTTTTCGAGAAGAAAACTGACAATGCCTTGAAAGATGATGTCATCGATAAGCTGAAGAGCCTTGCCTTTTTGATTTTCGGCTTCGGGGGAAGCGCTGATAGCTTCTTCAATTTCTGATTTGATGATGAGATGATCGTAGAAGAGGATGGCCATGGGTGTTGGGAGTTATTGGTTGTTAGTTATTGGTTGTTAGTTTATGGGTCCTAGGGGAATTGTATTGTCTGGGTCGTCGACGAAAAGCATCAAAACCAGGCCTTTGCGCGGACCCTTGTTTAAATCAAGAATTTGCATGATTTCGGGAGAGCCACCGAACTGTTTGCCAGTCCAGTCTGCCGGGCCGGCATCGCCAATATCACAGACTACAGCCAGGCCATTGACCGGATTGATAACGATCATTTTTCTAAAAGCATACCAATCTTTTAAGAAGCGGTGGTCTTGGTTCCAGTTATCCAGATAAAGAGTCTGTACCACACAGTAGTATTTTTCCCTCATAAATTCTCTGGTGGTAAATACACCTCTGTCTTTGGCAAAGTAACCAAAAGCGCCACGGCCGGGAGCCAGACCGGCTTCCTGGACGTCGTCGTGTTCGGCCAAAGAGTCTCCGGGGAAACGACTGAGGTGTTGCTCGAAACCGATATAGCCCAGTTGATGCTTTAGGGTTTGATCCTCCAAAACCGCTTTGGTAGAGATATTGGTATTTTCGTAGATAATTTGCTCAATTTTTTGGGCGGTTTCCGGCGTTAACCAAGTTGGTTGGTGAGGAAGAATTTCTTGGAGAGAAGACATTAGTTTCTGTCTGACCGTTAATTCGTTTTCCAAAGGCTGTGAGGAGTGAGTGGAAGTGGCGGGCCGGACAAGACCGGAAGGTGCCGGCATAGTAATTAAAGCGCCGATCAGTCCGGCACCGGCCAGAAGATGACTGGATCTTTGACGAAGATCGTAGGCAATAAGTGAAGATTTGGAGAAGAATTTTTTGGCGGCTTTGTGAAACAGGAGACGATTTCGAAGAATTCCGGATCTTTTTTCCAGTCTTTGAATCGATCTTGACAGATTGCTGATGGCCATATTTATGCAAAAACAGCGGAAAGCCGTCTGAGGGTTTCTTCTTTACCCAAAATTACCAAACAGTCGAAAAGTGGTGGTGTTACCAAACGGCCGGAAATGGCGACCCGGAGAGACATAAAAGCTTCCCTGGGTGAAAAGCCAGACGCTTGCTGAGCTTTGGCTAGTTCGTCGTGAAGATTGGCGGAAGTAAAATCAGTAAGACTACTGATGGTGTTGGAGGCGATAGCGAACCAGGCTTTGGTTTCCGGTTCGGAGTGACCGGATTGTTCCAGAACCGACTGTAAATTGACCTCGGGGAGATTAAAGAAATAATCTACTGCCGGAGAAAATTCTTTTAGAGTGAACAAACGGTCTTTGACTAGAGATATAATTTCCAGAACTTTTTCTTTGGGCCAATCAGCGGGAATAAAGGACTTTAATCTATCAAAGAGATCGATTTCGGGTAATTTTTTTATCCATTGGCTATTTAGATAGTTAAGGCGCTGAATATCAAAGATGGCATTTTGTCTTTGGATCTTCTTTTCGTCGAAGATTTCGACCATCTCCCCTAGAGTCAGCAGATCAGAGTTGTCTTTGTAAGAAAAACCGAGATAGAAAAGGAAGTTATTGATGGCTTCTGGGAGATAACCATCTTCAGCGTATTCTAAAACTGACTTGGCACCATGTCGCTTGGATAACTTGGTCTTATCCGGACCTAAGAGTAAGGGAACGTGAGCAAAGATTGGGGGTTCCCAACCTAGAGCCTCATATAAAAACAGGTGAATGGGGGTAGAGGCCATCCATTCCACACCACGGAGGACATGACTAATTTTCATTAGATGATCATCAACGACCACGGCCAGATGATAGGTGGGAATGCCATTGGTCTTCATTAGGACTTTGTCATCACACTCAGTATTGGGCAAACTTAACTTGCCCTGAACAAGATCGTGCCACGTAGTAAATCCAGTTTCCGGCATTTTGGCCCGGATAACGTAAGGAGTACCGGAGCCCAACTGTTTTTTAACTTCTTCTTGAGGTAAATGACGGCAATGACGGTCGTATTTAGCGAATTGATTTTTTTCATGAAGCGATTTGAGGCGGTCTTCGGAACAAAAGCAGTAATAAGCGGTGCCGGAATCGATGAGAAGCTGAGCATATTGCTGATAGAGTTCTAGGCGCTGGGTTTGGATATATGGACCGTACGGACCACCCACAACGGGATCTTCATCTCGAACTAGTCCTAAAAAATCGTGGATCTCATAAATCTTTTCGATAGAGCCTTCAACAAAACGATCTTGATCGGTATCTTCGATACGTAAAATAAATTCTCCACCATATTTTTTGGCAAGAAGATAGTCGTAAAGCGCCGTACGGGTATTCCCTACATGAGGAATTCCGGTAGGAGAAGGAGCATTTCTGGTTCTGACGTGCGTATCGGCCATATGAATAGTATACTTTATTAAGATATGGCTACACTAACCGAAGCATCCGTTTCTGCCCGAAAAACAATAAGATGGGGTGGTATTGGATTTGTGGTAATTACAGTCATGTGGTATATCGGTATCGCGGCGGTAAATTATTACAAATTCTTATATCCTCCCCCCCTACCTCCGGCCTCAGTGGAGTTTAATAAACTGCAGGGGGTAAATTTTTCGATGAGTAAAAATAGACCCAAAATACTGCTCGAGCTCCCAACAGGAAAAATTCCGGCCTTTCCGGATAGAATGAGGGTTTACTGGGCACCAACTAGGCGAAGTGGCTTCGCCGATTCCGCTAACGCGATTGATACGGCGACGGCGCTCGGATTTCTATTTAAACCGCAACAGCCAACCGAGACGAATTATATTTGGACGAATCAAGATCAGCTGAACTCCAGACTAGACATGAACATTATCTCCGGACACTTCAAACTGTCACGACTGTGGCAGAATAATCCCACCTTAGCCACCATGGGAGACTTTACCTCCGACAAAGCGGTAATTACCGAGACGGAAAACTATCTCAAAAGAATTGGTTTACTAAACGAGGATGTCATTGGGGTGGAAAAAATAACTTATTTAAAAAATGATATCGGTAAACTGGTGAATGCCCTTTCTTTGTCTGATGCCGACTTTGTACAGATTGATTTTTTTAGAAAAAACATGGATGAAATAGACCCCGGTAGTAAGACCAAAGAAGTAGTAGCCAGCTATCCTTTTTACCGAACAGACCCGACAAAGGGACTCATCAGAACCGTTATTTCCGGATCGAAGATACAAAGTGAAAAGATTATTACCATGGATTACGAGTACACCGATATTGACTATGCCAAAAGCGGTACTTACCCAATAAAAACTGGAGAGAAAGCTTGGGAAGAACTTTCTACAGGGGGGGGATTTGTAAGCACGGGAGGACCAAAGACGGATGAGATAAAGATCCGAAGGGTTTTTCTAGGATACTATGATTCAAATGAAAATCAAAAATTTGCCATGCCTATTTATGTATTCTTGGGAGATCAAGGATTTACTGCTTACGTCTCGGCGGTAATGGACGATTGGATCACGAAGTAGATGTTATTGCCAAAGGTAGTTGGAGTAGACCCAATTGATGATTTTTTGGGCTTCGCCGAAGCGATCATTACTATTTAGTAGGCTAATGAGAACAGGGTGATTGTCCTTCGTGACCAAGATAACGAGGCACTCGCCGGCTTCAGGAGTCCAGCCGGTTTTAACGCCCACAATGCCCGGTTTTCCCAGAAGAATATTGGTAGATTCCAAGGGATAGGTATGGCCTTTTAAGCTAGTGATGGTGATGTTTTTTGTAGAAACGATGGTGGAGAAAGCGGGTCTTCTTAGGGCAGTTCTAGCTATCATAGCAATGTCGTAAGCGGAAGTGTAGTGATTGGGACTTTCTACTCCACTGACATTGGTGAAGTTGGTGTTAGATAGGCCCAGTTCGGTAATTTTTTGATTCATTTTTTTGACAAACTGCTGATAACCCCCCGGGTAGTTTTCGGCTAAAGTAACGGCGGCATCGTTTCCGGAGGGAACGAGTAAGGCGTAGATCACTTCACTAGCAGTAAGTTCGTCGCCTTTCACCAGCTTGACCGTGTTACCAAGAGATTTTTGACCATTGATGACTTTTAAGACGGAGCCCTCGGAATAATAATCAAGCGCCACCAGAGAAGTCATAATTTTGGTCAGAGAGGCAGGCTTGAGACGGAGGGGAGGATTTTTATCCAACAGAACGATGCCAGTATCCAGATCCATGACGAAGATACCGGTGGTGGTAAAACTGGGAGGGGATAATTTTTGGGAAACCGGAGACTTGGGTTCGCTGGTGTAGGCGGCTTTGACGGAGGGTTTGACGGGACCAGGCAACCTGCCCATAACCGGAGAAAAAATAAAGAAGAGGCAGATAGAAAATAAGGCTGAGATATTGAAAAAAAATCTGAGTGAGGGGTGGAGTGAGATTGCCACGTCACTTCGTTCCTCGCAATGACGGTGGTGTGGTTTGGATTTTTTCATGTCGGTCACAGTTTATACTAACCCTTTTTCTCTCCGAGAGCTTTTCTAATTTCGGTTTTAGCTTTGTGGGTTTTTACGAAACGGAGCCAGTTTCGATTGGGAGTTTTTTGAGACTTAGTCTTGATGATTTCGACAAGATCGCCACTTTTTAATTTCGAGTCGATAGAAGCCATTTTCCCATTAATTTTGGCCGACTGAATGTAAAATCCTAAATTGGAGTGTACGTTAAAAGCGTAGTCAACCGGAGTGGAGTTTTCCGGAAGATCGTAAACATCTCCTTTGGGAGAAAAAACATAGATGTGATGAGAAAGGGCGTCTAAGCGAAAATCGGATAAACTTTCTTTGACCCCCACTATTTGCTGTTGCCAACCGGCTAATTGTTTGACCCAAGCCATTTTCTGGGTAATGCTGAAGGCGGTTCCTTTCTCTAACTTTTCGTCGGTGGCCCCTTGGTGCTTGGCGTGGGCATAAGCAAAGTGAGCTGCGGCTCCGAACTCAGCATGGGAATGCATCTCTTCGGATCTAATTTGAATCTCGACGATGTTTCCTCGGTTATCAAATACTTTGGTGTGGATTGATTGATAACCATTTGGTTTGGGCTGAGAAATAAAATCGGAGATGCCTAAAAAGGGAACCGGTTTCCAGTATTCATGAATAATTCCAAGAGTCGAGTAACAAGAAGCGGTGTCCCCGGTGATGATTCTGACGGCCATTAGATCGTGTATCTGGCTGATGTCTCGATTTATTTCCGGCCGCATGAGTTTTCTGAACAAACTGTATTTTCGTTTCAGGCGAGACTCTGTCCGAGCGTTGACATTATTTTTGGCCAATTGTTGTCTAATCCGATGGAGAACTTCGACAATGTTGTCCTCCGAGTGCTTGAAATGAGGCTTGGCAATGGTCGACACCCAGGTATATTCGTCCGGGTAAACAAAGGGGAAAGCAAGATCTTCCAGATCCCCTTTTAATTTACCCATACCCAGTCTGTCCGCTAGAGGCGCGTAAATTTCAAGAGTTTCCAGAGCGATTCTTTTTTGTTTCGATAAAGGAACAGCCTCCAGAGTGGTGATGTTGTGGAGTCTGTCCGCTAAGCGAATAATTACCACTCTAACGTCTTGAGCCATAGCGACGAACATTTTACGGAGATTTTCGAGAAACTCTTCGTTCTGACTGCCACGGAGTTTTACCTGGCCGACACGGATGACGCCATCAACTAGCCTGGCACATTCTTCTCCAAAAAGGCTCGCGATTTCATCAATGGTGACTCCAGACATTTCCGGAACCTCATGAAGAAGAGCGGCTTCGACAGTCGTCTGATCCAAACCCCAACACGCCAATGAGAAGGCAATGGAAACGGGGTGAGTAAAAAGAGAGTCCCCTGTTTGGCGAATTTGACCGGTGTGTTTCTCTTTTGCAAACGTAAAAATTTGGGTAAGGCGATCACCATCACTCAGGTTGCCGCCTTTTTTCAGTTCGGAAATAATATTTTTTAGACCGATCTCCATGAGGCAATTGTACTCGAAGTGATAAAATTTATACGTGTACAGAAGACTTCTTTTGCCTGACGAATTGATGCTCATGCCGGAACCTTTAAAAAAGGTGATGAAGGACTATGAAAAGGCTGGCTTTGAAATCTATCTAGTGGGTGGTGGAGTAAGAAACTTAGTGCTCGGTAAAGTGCCGGAAAATTGCGATCTGACGACCAACGCGACACCGGAACAAAGTCTGGAAGTACTAAAATCTAGAAGTCCTTTTTATAATAATGATTTTGGCACGGTTTCATATAACGTGACCTTGAATGGAAAAGAGGAACTTTACGAGATTACAACGTATAGATCGGAGAAAGAGTACTCCGACTTTAGAAGACCTGACAATGTCTCGTGGGGAAAGACACTGGAAGAAGACGTTACCCGAAGAGATTTTACTGTAAACGCCATGGTAGTTAGCCGAACGGAGTTAATAGATTTGGTGGATGGACTGGCTGACTTTGATAAAGGGCTTATTCGAGCGGTGGGTGACCCAAGATCGCGTTTTGGTGAAGATGCTCTACGAATGATGCGAGCCATAAGATTTGCGGCGAAACTCGGGTTTTCGATTGAAGAAAAAACTCTCCTGGCCATCCAAGAGAAGTCGGAGTTGTTGTCAAAAATTAGTAAGGAGAGAGTGCGAGATGAATTTTTAAGAATACTGGAATCTCCTTATCCGGCGGATGGAGTAAAGATGTTAATTTCGACCGGACTCATGAATCAGTTTATGCCGGAGATGTTGGAAGGAAAAGGAGTGGTTCAGGGAGGGCACCATACTCTATCAACCTTGGATCATATGATTGAAGCATTGAAGGAGTGTCCTTCACCGGATCCAATTGTGCGGTTTGCCACTTTAATTCATGACATCGGGAAACCCAGATCCCAGAGATTTAAATGCCGGAAGTGTGGCAAAATGTTTCGCGATTTGGCGGAAGAAATGACCACTTGTCCCAGCTGTGGCTCCACTCAGCCAACCAGAGGAATGGTCACTTTTTACGGACATGAGGTGGTGGGGGCGAGGATGGCGAAGGAAATAATTGAAAGACTAAAGTTTAATCGTAAACAAATAGATAAAATTATTACCTTGGTCAGGTGGCATATGTTTGCCTACCAACCGGAAATGACCGATGCGGCTATTCGGAGACTAATTAGAAAAGTGGGGAAAGAGAATATTAGCGACATGGTGATGTTGAGAATCGCCGATCGTAAGGGCAGTGGAGCTAAGACCACTAGCTGGAGATTCATGGAACTACAAAAAAGAATTGGCGAACAACTGTTTGAGCCGATGGAGATAAATGATATGGCGGTGAATGGTCTGGATGTGATGGAGGTGCTGAAAGTGACCCCTGGGCCAATCATTGGAAAAGTTCTGAAAGAATTATTTAAAGAAGTGCTGGAAGATACGAGTAAAAATAATAGAGAATATTTACTGAAAAAGATTAAGGAGTTGGGTGACGGGTTTCATAAATGAAACCCCTACGGAATGATGTTTTTGGTTGGTTATTTATCGGGAGGATGTGACGGGTTTCATAAATGAAACCCCTACGGAATATATAATTTGTCTTTTTCCCAATTTGATGGATTAGTTTGGATATATTCAACAATTCGAATCAAATCAGAATCATCCCGAATGATGTGTTCGAAATAATTACGTTGCCAGACGATTTGATTTAATCCATTGTGGTGAATTTCATATGAACATTTGGATTTGAAATGTCGAACCATCATTCCAATCGTAGGGGTTTGATTTATCAAACCCATGTGACAATTGGATTTTGATTTGGCGATACTTGTTTCGGGTTTCATGTTTTGATAGGGTTTCATAAATGAAACCCCTACAATTTTGATAATCATGTGTATGTGATTTGGCATAATGACAAATGAATTCAGATCAACATTGGTAAATCTTTGAGGTAAACCGATCCATTCTTTTTCCAAAATATACCCCAATTCGTTTAACTTCATTTCCCTGTTAACAATTTCCCCAAAGATGCGTTCGTGTTTGTACGAACAAATCGTTACAAAATATGTTCCAGATTGTGAATAGTCATATCCTGGTAATCTTATAGATTTTCTACTTGGAAAAATATTGGGCACAAAATAATTTTACATCTGTTGAGGAATTATTAGCCAGGGGTGCTGCCGTTATGTAGGTCTTCAGCTAATTCATTCATCAATTCCTCATCGATCCACTCTTTTTGAATCATGCCTTCCGAGTCTGCCCGCTCTTGATCGAGTTCATCCTCTACGTCCGTGTCTGATTGAGGCTTCGCTACCTTGAACATCCCTTTTGAAATGGCTTCATCGCGGATAGTAGTGTAAAGCCCGGTTAAGGTTTTGGAAAATGAGTGTCTGGGGAGCTGTCTCTCATCTAATGCCTCTGAAGTAGCGTGGTCATCTTCAACATTGTCCCAACCTAAATCAAAAACCGTGCGATGGATTACCGGGTCAAATCTATCGACAGACTTGACGATCATGGCTTCAATAGATTCTCTCTTCTCACATTCTTCCCAAATATTTACTAATTCCTCCATCAGGTCGTTTGGGAGTCTGCCCAACGAATCTTTAATGGCTGTTCTTTCCTTTTCCTCTTTGTCGACTCGACTGACGTTGTCCCAGGTTTTAGTATCGCCGGTGACAATTTCCGCTATGTCGTGGATGATGGCCATTTTGAGCATTTTTAGCTGGTCTATCTTTACTCCTAGTTCTTCTTCTATTCGGCTCGCGACTAGGATACAAATTAAAGAGACTGACCAAGAATGCTCAGCATCGTTTTCGAAACTACCATCCGGCTTAGGGGTGAAACGATAGGTTGTTTCCATCCGACGAGCAAGTCTAAGGAAATCTAAAATTTTGTTGGTATCGGACTCGCCTACTAACATGGAAAGATTATAAACCTTGTTGGTTATTTCTTTTTTGAGAAGCGATCCCAGAGGATGAGCAAGGGGGCGGCGGTGAAGGTACTGGAATAAGTGCCGGTGACGGTGCCGATGAGGAGGGCCAGAGAGAAATATTTGGTAGTCTCCCCACCCATGAGGAACATGGCAAGAAGCATAAAGATAATCGTTAAAGAGTTGTTGAGTGACCTGGTCATTGTCTCGGTCACTGCTTGGTTTACCAGAGTAACGTAGTCTACATTTTTGATTTTGTGGGACAGTTCGCGGATTCGATCGTAAACGACGATAGTGTCGTGAACAGAAAAAGAAAGAATTGTTAGAACTGCGGTAACAAAGAGCAGATCTATTTCCACCCCCCAGAAATGACCCAGAAGGGAAAATATGCCTAAAAGAACAGCAGTGTCGTGGAACATGGCCAGTATGGCGCAAATGCCGTATTTAAGCTGTTTGAAAGCGAAGCTAATGTAGGCCAGAAGGAGAAGGGAGGCGATGGTTAAGGCGTTGGTGGTTTTTTTGATAGTTTCTTGGCCTAGGGAAGGTCCGATGGTTTCGAAGTCGGTTAATTTGATATCCGGATTTTCTTTTTTGAGACCGTCAATAATCTTCTGGGTGTTTTCCTGAGAGATTTCCTTTGATTTGATAGAGAGACTTGTATCGTCAGAGATTTCTAACTGAGGAGTATAGTCTTTAAATGACTGAAGAACTGTATCCGGAGATGACGTGACTGAAACTAAGGTGAGGCGGGAGCCACCGGTGAATTCAATGGATGGTTTGAGGCCGTAACGGATCAGCGAGTAAATGCCCGGGACAATAACCAGAGCAGAAATAACAAAATAGAGAGAGAGGTGCTTCATCCAGTTCATGTTTTTTTGGTTGTACCTTTGAAAAATAATCTAAGAAGATTGCGGGTGACGATGATGCCGGTGAAGAGAGAAATAAATATGCCAAGAATAAGGGTGAGAGCAAAACCTCTAACAGAACCTGAGGTGTTTAGGAAACTCCACTCCAAAGGATTAAATAAAATCAAACCGGTGATGACGGTGGCCGTATTGGCATCTTTAATCGAGTCCCAGGCACGGCCAAAAGCCAGTTCCAAGCCCACCTGCCAGTCACGGCCGGCACGAATTTCTTCTTTATAGCGTTCAAAGACCAGAATATTACTATCGACCGCCATACCAACAGAAAGAAGAAAGCCGGCAATGCCTGGAAGACTTAAAACAACCGGAATCAATTTGTAGAGAGCTAAAGTAAAAATGCCATAAAGAACCAAGCCGATGGAAGCAATAAAGCCGAGCCGGCCGTAGTAGACAATCATAAAGAAAATAACCATAGATAAACCAATGGCTCCGGCAGTAATACTTTTCTTGATGGAATCGGCACCTAAAGTAGCGGGGATGTTTTTTTGGCTCAGTATCGAAACCGGTACCGGTAGAGCACCGGCGTTGAGCTGAACGGAGAGGGCTTTGGCTTCGTCGGTCGTAAACTGGCCGGTGATGATGGCATTGCCATCGATGATTTCTGTCTGGACCGTGGGCATAGTAAGAGGATATCCGTCGAGCAAAATGGCGATTGGCTTGCCGATGTTGTCTTTGGTAAGTTTAGCAAATTTGATCTTGCCACTATCTTTAAAGGTGAGTGAAACTGCAGGAGAGCGGTCCTGAGACTCAAAGGTGACGGTAGCTCTCTGGAGATCGGCGCCAGTCAGGTCGGTTGACCGGAAGTCAGTTAAGGTCGCAGATTCAGAGGCGGTTTTGCCAGGGGTGTAAACAGGGAGAGCAAAAACCATTTGAGCAGTTTGACCAATTAAAGAAAGTGCTTGTTGAGAATCCGTAACACCGGGAAGCTCGAGAATAAGACGAAAGTCGTTGCCACTGACGGCAGTTTTTATGCCTGATTCCGAAACACCAAACAGGTCAACTCGACGGCCGATGACGTTTTTGAGCGATTCTAGAGCAGAAGTCCGGTCCGCTAACGAGATGTCTTTCATTTCGGCTTTAAGAACTACCTGAAGACCGCCTTTGATGTCCAGACCCTGCTTGAGTTCTATCTCTTTTGAGAGATCCAGACTACCCCATTTGTAGTTTATTCTGGGAATAGAAAAGTTACCAATTTTGGCAGGCAAGATAATATAAAGAGAGATGATGACAAGAATCAAAACACCTAGAGAAGTTTTTTGTGGCTTGGAAAAAGTCATAGATTATTTTACTTGATGGAGTGAGATTGCCACGGTCGCCTGAGGCGACCTCGCAATGACGTGTAAATTATATCTGCTTTTTGGTATTTTTTTTAGGCCCTCCATGGCGGACAGGCTGATTAAGACCTAAACTGAGCTGGTGACTGTCGATAAAGAAGAAGGTTAAAGAGTTGCCAATGTCTTGAGTGACTTCGACCGAATCTCCAGGCTTGAGAGATAAATTTTTGACGAAGTTTGAAGGAAGAGTAACCCCTAGTGAATTTCCAACTTTGAGAATTTTTTGAATTGGCATCAACTTAATAATTGAATTTCGTCTCCGATTAAAGTGAGGCGGGATTGGAGCAAGACTTTCACTATAAATGGATCTTTGTGCGTCTTGCGATAGCTGAACTCCTCTTCCGTCATGCAAGAGTAGTTTAACTCTGTAGCGAGCATTTTTTCTAACTGCTTGACCAGAAGAGCAACCTGAGGCATGATGGTCTTGCCAACGATCATTAAATCAACTTCCTCCGAATCTCTTTTTAAGCCTCGAGCCAGTTTTTGAGAGACGAAGGCAAATTTTACAAAACCTAATTTACTGCGGTTTTTGGTGATTAAACGTCCGAAGCCGGTAGATTTGATAACTAGATTGGTAAGCTCCGGATAGAGAGGAAAATTGGTTTTGACTGAATAGTAAAGACGATTGCCTCTCTTTTCACTGGAGAGAAGACCGGCCTTTTGAAGATGATCCAGCTCACGACGAACCGCATTGATTTCTTCCTTGGTGATTCTGGTTAACTGTCTAACATAATACATTTCTTTCGTTTGAGAAAGAAATATTTTCAAGAGTTTGACCCTGACTTTGGAGATAATTAAGTCCGATAGTTTCGCCACAGACTAATTATAGTCCACTTTGTTCCCAATGGGTAAAATACTTATCCAAATTGAGCCTGGAGTGAAGCTTATTTCTTTTCCGGATTTATCCATGAAAATAGTCCGTTCTGTTTGTTTGGTTTTTTTCCACTTTATTTCGGTTGCCTGACCCTGGCTGAAGAATAGACCGGTACCCTCACCGATGACGGCGTAGAACATGTGCTTGTGATCATCTAACGGGCCTTCCTCCTTGGTAAACTGAACTATGACATTGGAAGTGGTAATTTGTTTGGAAGTTTCCAAGTCTATCTGAGGCGCCCCACCCTGATTTCTGAGATACTCTTTGGTAGTTTGGTCAAACTTCCATTCAACAGCAAAGTCGGCATAGTTTTTCCAAAACTCGTATTTGATGTCTGTCGCCGGCTGACCGACTAGACCCTCCGAGCTAATTTTCCAGAGCTTAAACCCTGAAAACCAGGTCTTGCCTTTGTCATCTGTGCCGGTGTAACCGCGTTTAAGAGCTGCTTTCCAGGCCGCCGGAAGAGAACCGACCATGGTATGTTCGGTAGCGAGTGTTTTACCATCACCTAGGCGATTGTAGTCCCTGAAGAGAACGGGGTAGCCGATATCGGAGATAGTATCAAAGTCATTTCCTCCAGCCTTTCTCCAGCCCATCTTGGCCAGCTCTTCCAAAGCCAAAGCCTTTTTATTTGAAGTACATGGTCCGCCAACTTGTTCAGCACTACAGTTACCCCCGCCGACGTGCATATAAATAGGATTGTTGTACTCGGCCGCAAGATTCACAAAGTATATTCGGGCGCTCCGAACAGGTCCGACTTTGGCAGTGTCTCCTTGGGCACCACAGTAAAATACTCCCATAAATCTGGTGATACCTCCCTCGGCGACGGCTTCGTAAACGATATCGGCGTAGGAGAGACCGGACTGAGGACGGGCGTCGACATGATTTTCAATCATGGTGAGGATAGGTCGACGGGATTCCCAAAGAATTTTTTCGGATTTGGTGTAAAGCTTGCCGTTTAAAGGACAGGCTTCGGTGCTTGGTTCGCCGGCAAACTGACTAAAACCGGCTGATTTTTTGGTCGTAGCAGTATCGGATTTAGGAGAAATTAAGGAACCTCCCGTGGGGACAATGGCGTAAGCCAGGCTGGCAGAAAGAAAAAAGGTGATGACCAGGGAAATGATTAGTTTGGGGGTTAGTTTCATGGAATTTATTATATTTTATTTTAGGGCCTCTTTGATGACTTCCTGTTCTTCTTTACTAAGTGCCTGACTGGTAACCTGACCTTTTTCGACTTGTTTAGCGTAGAGCCGAGTATTTTCCCGACTGTGTAATGAGCTTATCATAAGGCCGTCGCCATTATCATCAAGAAAGGCTGCCGAAAAACTCTGATCGCCTCCGGTGTCGGTAAAAGGATTGTAGCGACGAAAACCGAGTCTTTGAAGATGTTTCCGATTCTCTACGGTTTCTTTAAGGAATTTTTCCGAAACAGACTTGATGTCGTCCGTGTTTTGACTAGAGACGGAAATAAGATGGTTTAGGGCAGTAACCAGGTCTTTTTTGGAAACATTTGAGGTTAACGAGTTGTAATGAACCATGGTACGAATCAGCAAAATAGTTATAATAAGTAGCCACAGACCAGAAATGGCATAAAATAAATAGGTAGGATCCATAGTTTAATTAATTTTACTATAAAAAATGGCTAAACAAAGAAAAACAAAGAAAACTAAGGTAAGATCGTCCGAGAGGAAGCTGGCTTCACAGGGATTCACAATCGATAAAGCCTTACTAAAGACAAGGCTATCTAAAGCTAAAACGGTAGAGTCTTCACCTACAGACAAAAAATATTTTAAGGCAGACTTGACAAAGACCTTACTCCTGACTATGCTTGTGCTAGCCTTGGAGTTAGCTATTTGGAATTATTTGTCCAGGCACTAAACAAAAGAAAGGGGGTGAACCAAGTAAATGCAGATCTATTGTGTAAAATGTAGAGCCAAAAAAGAAGTTAGTGAATTTGAGAGAGTGACCATGAAAAATGGTAAACCAGCCGTTAAATCCGTTTGTCCAACATGCGGAACCAAGATGTTTAAAATCGGCGCCAAGTAATTGGTTCGATCCAAAAAAACCCGACTAGAGAAATCGACCTCGGGTTTTTTGGTGGTAAAATCTCGCTCGATTTTTATATATCGACGATTCGAGCGACAGCACCATATTTACCCATTTCAGCGAAAAGCACGTCATCAATTTCTATCCCCCAGGGTGCCAAGGGGAGTTGTGGAGATAGAGTTAAACCATGACTGTCGTAAGCCAAGGTAATGTGAGGAATGTACCTCTCTAAAACCAAAGGGTGACCATATCTCATTATGTTATCTAATTCTTTTGACGTCATTTTTAATCCCTCATCATGTGCCATCGCGATTCCATCCTTCTCGAGGTATGCTGATATCGATAGAGCTTTTTTGTGCATAGGGGGAAGAATGTTAGTCATTTTGATATCCCAAAATAAGAAGTTGCCTCCATAAACCTCAAATGAATCAAGCGTCAAACTTTCTCCTCGATGCTCTTTTAATTCTGCGAGAATCTCTTTTACCACCCTGAGGGGTAGATGTTCAATTCGTCCATGATAAAGAGTGATGTGAGGAATTGTTGTTTGGAATTCTGCCCCCGGAGCCAATTTTATAGCTATAGCCTGTGCCTTTTTTTGAGTTTTAGAATCTGGTTTAATTACAAAACCATAGGATCCACTGAATTCTTTTTTTTCGGGAGATGTCTCGAGCTGGCTGGCTGAATCTTTCTTTTCTATCATAGTTTGCAACGTCTCGCTCGATGGGAAGATTTTCGAATTATTTTTCGATTTTTTTGTACCAGGTTTCCAGGAGAGTCTTGATGAGATCCTTTGATCCAAGACCGAGACCGATGCCGAGGGCGAGGGCTAGAGCGAAAATAAAGCCAATAAAGACGGTATTAATGAAGAAGCTGGCTATGCCTAGCTGAGAGAGGGCTGACAAGACAAAGAAAGTCATGACGGCATAGCTGACCACCTTGCTCACCAAGCGTGAGGTAGATGGATCTGATGATCCAAGAGAGCCTTTCATTATTTTTTCCAGAAAACCGGCGACGACGACACCGATAGCTAGAGTAATAATGGCGGCGATGAGAGTGGGAATACCGGCGATGATACTGTTTAGGAAAAAGCTGATAGAGGTAATGCCGAGAATGTTGATACTGGCGACAAAGAAGAGGGCAACGACCAACCATTTAACAACTTCACCAATGATGACTTCGATTTTTTGAGAAACCTGGGCATTTTTTAGAAAGTCGGTGACGGCAGGATTTTTGAAAAGAGAACCAAGCTTGGTGATGTTGACGATTTTGGTGGTGAGAATCTTAAGCCAATCGGCCAGAATCCAGCCCAAAAGGAATAAAATCAAGGCACCAAAGATACTAGGAAGAATACTAATGATGCCGACGAGGAACTGATTGCCGGCGAAAGTGAGGGAGTTTTCTAAGGAAGAAACGACATTTGTTTGCATATACTTTTATCATAATACCTTTAATCTATAAGTCAAATTTCTGGTAAAATTAGCTTGCCTCCAGGATCTGGTGGGGAATGGTCGCCTTAGGCGACAGGAAAGTCCGGACAGCTAAAAAGCAGGGTGGCCGGGGAAACTCGGCTCTTCACGAGGCAACTCGTGAGGCACGATAGGGCCACAGAGACGATTAAAGGTGAAACGTCCCGGCATTAGTCGGGGACCCTATACCAGTAACGGTATAGGGGTGGTAACCCGCCCCGCTGCAATCGACGATCTGGGATTAAGGTGCTTTTTCCGCCCCTAAAGTCTCGAGCATAGACAGATATTCCTCCTAGACAGAATCCGGCTTACTATGACCTGGAGGCCCCGAAAGGGTCGGGGCAGGCCCCCGAAAGGGGTCAGGTAGGTGTTATTCCAATAAAGATTTCATTACTCCAAAGTTCCCCACCGTTTCTTTGAGTGTGGTGATACAGCTATCTCTGCTCGAGAAGTTGTTGGTAGCATGATTAAAAGCGATGAAACCGGCGCATTCTAATAGAATGTAGAGAGTCAATTCTTGGAAAAAGTCGGTACCGAGAGGAATATGTCTCTGATAGGAGTTTAAGAAGTCATCACGGTACTGAGGCCTCCTAAACAGCTCTGTCGTAAAAAACTTGGCGACATCAAAAAGGGGCCGTCCACCCATCGCCATAGCAAAATCTATCATTAGGGCTTTACTAAAGTCCTTCGCGATAATAAAGTTTTCGGAATAGGCGTCACGATGAATAACTACCGGTGGTTGGTGGTTTTCCCTTTCTAACAAACCTTCAAGATTGTGAAAAATGGAAATCGTTTTTTTGAATAGATCTTTGTCGACAAGGTTTTTGATACCACTCATCCTTTCAGAGAATTTTGATTTGATATATTCTGACCAGATCACTGGCTGTATATCAACTAGACTGCCAAAGTTATTAACAGGAACACCATGGATCTTTCCCAGTGCATCGCCGATCAAATTAAAAACAATTTCTATTTTAGTGTTTTCTGTCAATAAATCGGCTGCACCAAAACCTTCTAAAAACTCAATTAGTAAATACTGCTCCGGTCGATGATCTTTAAATATCAATTTGGGAACGTTTTTGCCGTTAAGTATTTTTAGGGCTACCCACTCTGTATCCAGTTTGGAAACACTATTAGTGTGTTTGGTTATGCCCTTAGCGACTAATAGACCATCCGTAGTTTGAAGTAAGAAAGTGTTATATTCTCGACCAGTTGGAGAAAAGAATTGTTTAGAGATGATTAAATATTTTGGTCGGATATTAGGATATTCTCTGAGTATCGTATCTGAAACTTCCCGATAATCAGTATCCATCTCTGTAAATCAATTTAACCATTTAGTCGATTTCGGGGATGGTGGTTTCTTTATTGAGTCTGACATGACTGAGAATAACCCTAGCAGAGAGGACTGTGGGTAAGGCCAGGATGGCGAGCAAGGGGCCTCCCAGGTTAAAACCGATCATGATAGCGACAATAGTAATAATTGGGTTTAGTCCGGTGACCTGTTGCATGATTTTTGGAACGATTAAGTTATTTTCCAGCTGTTGCACAATCAGAGAAATGATGAGAGCGGCGATGCCATGATTGGGAGAAATGGAAAACCCAACCAAGACAGCCGGAATGGTCGCAATCGTGGGTCCAATGTTCGGGATGAGTTCTAAGAAGCCGGCAAAGAAAGCAAGTGGTAAGGCAAATGGTAGCCCAATTATGAGATAGCCAATATAGCTCAGAACACCCACAATAAGCATGAGAAGCAGTTGACCTCTGACCCAGTTACCAATCTGGAATTCAAGTTTTTCAGCGATAGCGTTGTAAACGTCTCCCTTTTCTCCAAACCAGAAGGTTAAATAAGTTTTAAGATTATGCATCTCTTGAATCATGTAATAGCTTAGGACGATCACGGTGAAGGCGGTGATAAATCCAGTGAAGGTATCCAGGGCAAAATTTAAAACTTTACCGGGAACGGCTGCAAACTGGGTGTTGAAAGAGCCATCAACAAACTTGATCGGGCTCACTGAATCGATGATGCCTGGAAGCTTTTGGATAAAAAGTTGGGTTTGTTCCAACAGAGGAGTAGCGATATAAATGGCGATAGAGACAACTGTGCCGAAAATTAACAATAAAATGACGATTGCGGACAGACCACGTTTTATTTTGAACTTATCCAACCAATCGACTAAAGGGCAGACCGCCAAGGTAATCAAGGCTGCACAGAGAAGAAGAACGATGATCCCCGACAACTGAACTAAGACATAGACTGCCGCCAGAGAAAGTAAGACCCAAAAGATACTACCAATGGAGATATCGAAAGTTATGTGTCTTCTTTTAATCATTTTGTTTGAATAATTCTGCCAGCTTGATGGCCAGATCTTTATTTATCTTGTTTCTATCATACCAAATTATGCCAGGTTGTTTCTTGAACCAAACCATTTGTCTCCGAACGTAGTCATTTTCGGTGGCGGTCCATAGGTTAATTAATTCTTCCCGTGAGATTTTTTTATTTAGAAATTCAATTATTTCTCTGACTCCAAGACTGGTAAAAAGAGCCATGTCTCTCTCGGGATATTTCTTGATTAACTGCTTGACTTCATCAATCGCTCCAGCGTTTAGGCGCTTGAGAACTCTTTGGCGGATGCTGGCGCTCTGAGCTTCTTTATCTTGGCGGAGACCGACCCAGAGGAATGTGGGGGTGGAGTGAGATTGCCACGTCGGAATACCTCCTCGCAATGACGGATTGGCGGAGGAGATTTCGATAGCGCGGATGAGGCGCCGTGGGTTGTGAATATCGGAATTGTTTAATGATTTATATTTTTCGAAATTTACTTCTTGAAGTTGGTTTTGAAGCTCTACCAGTGTTAGCTTCTCAAGCTCTAACCGAAGACTTTGGTTCGGAGGAACTTGAACGTTTAACAAATCAGAGGTGATGGCTTTTAAATACAGACCGGTGCCTCCGACAATAATGAGGGGAATATCTTTATCTAGTGATTCCTGAATAACTTTTTTGGCATACCGGACATAATCTAAAAGGCTGAAGGGCTGATTGGGTTCGACCAAGTCGAGACCAAAAAACCGAATCATCGGTGGAAGATCGCGAGGAAGATCTTTGCCGGTGACGATATCCAAACCACGATAAATTTGACGGGAGTCGGCGGAAAGGATGTTCACAGATGTTGATGGAGTGAGATTTACCCGCAAGGGGTATCCAGGAGAGCCACGTCGCTTCGCTCCTCGCAATGACGAAAGTGAAATAATTTCCGTTGCTACTTTGAGAGCTAAGGAGGTTTTGCCGGTGGCTGTGGCACCGCAGATGACAAGGATTGCTGGTTTTTTGGGCATATTAGGGGACGATGGGGCGAGTTTTAAGGTTGTCTTTGTTGGCGATTTGATCAAGAATTTCCCAACGCTCTTTCTTGACTTTGGCGGAAACATCATCGGGGAATAGGCGGTCTGACGCAGTACCGGGGCGGGGAGAGTATCTGGCGATAAAAGCCACCTTGAAGCCGACGTCTTTGATTAAAGACAGAGAGTCGTTAAAATCGTCGTCCGTTTCTCCCGGGAAGCCGACAATGATGTCGGTACCAAAGATCGCGTCCGGAATTTTGGTTTTAATTTGATTAATTAAAGAGAGATATGACTCCCGAGTGTATCCTCGATTCATCAATTTTAATATCCGGTTGCTACCAGACTGAACCGGTAAATGAATAAAGCGATCAATTTTTGAGTTGACAGCAATTTCATCGATTAATTCGTCCCAAAAGTCCCAAGGATTACTGGTGAAAAAGCTGATTTTTTTGATTCCATTAATTTTGCTCACGGCACGGAGAAGAGTGACGAAGGGTGGAGTGTCCTGCGGCTTAAAGTATTGCGATTGATTTGAAGGAATAGTTTCACCATTAAAGTTTTCCTTGTCCATAAAGAGTTTGCGCAAAGCCACACCAACTTTTTCCAGACCCCAAGAATTGACGTTTTGGCCTAGGAGGGTAACTTCTGTGTAACCTTCAGACGCCAAGTCTTCAACCTCTTTAACAATATCTACCAATGGTCTGGATCTTTCCCGTCCGCGGGAAAAAGGCACGATACAAAAAGTACAGAAAGAGTTGCAGCCGGAGGAAATAGGAATAAAAGCTTTGTCTTTATCTTTTCTGATGGCTTTTTGATTGAAACCTACTTCACCAATGGGGAGAATTTCATCTATTTGAGGAAGAAGAGCCATGATTTCCTTTTCCTTAAAATGGAGCATACAGCCGGTGAGAATTATTTTTGGCCTGGGTTTGTCGGCGAAATATTTATCGATATTTAGAAGGAAACCGGTGACTCGATCCTCGGCGGACTGACGGACGGAACAGGTGTTGATAACAACTTCATCGGCCTCGTGCCAGTTACTGGTCTCCGAGTAACCACGAGAAAGGTAGTCACCGAGAATTCTTTCCGAGTCTGATTTGTTGGCTTGACAGCCAAAAGTTTTGACGAATACTTGAGGCACTTTAGGCAATTTTCTTCTTCAAAGGTTTGCCGACATGAAAGTTGACGACTTTGTGTCCTTTGACCACTTGTCGCTTGGATTCGTTGCCAAAAGGAACAACCTGTTTATCATCTACCTTGCCGACATAAAAAGTGCCAAAACCGGAAACCACCACCTTCTCTCCTTTGTTAAGAGCGTTGATGGACTCGGAAAAAAACATATCAACCGTTTCTTTAACGGCCTTTTTGGTGAGGTGAACTTTTTTACTAACGATGTTGATGAGAGTTTGTTTGGTCATAATCAGCTGATGTTATCACCCAATTGCGAAAGACGCAAGAAGCTTGTGTGGAGTGAGATTGCCACAGCACTGTGTGCTTCGCAATGACGGGAGTGAGACCTGCCTGCCGGCAGGCAGGTTGCCTGGTACTTCCTCGCAATGACGATAAATGTTAGGTAGCGATTTCGGCGGCGCGGGTTTCACGAATACAATTGACTTTGACTGTACCCGGAAAAGTCATGGTGTCCCTGATCTCATCACGGATAGCTTTGGCCAAGATAATTAATTGGTCATCACCGGCTTTGCTAGGATTGACAATTACCCTAATTTCACGTCCGGCGGAAATTGCGTAAGCCTCTTCAACTTCGGGATGTTTACGAGCTACTTCTTCTAATTGTTTAATTCGCTTGCCATACTCTTCTGTGTTTTCATGGCGGGCGCCGGGGCGAGAACCGGAAATAGCATCGGAAATGTAGACAATGACGGACTCGTTGGAGCTGAATTCTTCATCTTCATGATGTTGAGCGACACATTCTAAAACATTCTGTGGTAGGTTGAATTTCTTTAAGAACTGAACTCCCAACTCGACGTGATTGCCTTCTCCTTCTAACACCTTACCAATATCGTGTAAGAGACAGCCCATTCTGACAACATCAACATTGGCACCAATTTCACCGGCAATTCTAATACCGATTCTGGTTTCTTCCAAAGTATGACTGATCATGTTCTGGCCATAGGAAGTGCGGAATTTGAAACGGCCAAGAATGGCAATAACGTCCCGATTCATATTGTAAACACCCACAGCGTGACAGAGTTTTTGACCTTCTAAAAACATTATTTGCTCAACGTCTTTTTTGGATCTTTCGAAATATTCTTCAATTCTGGCCGGATGAATACGACCGTCTTTAATTAAGTGAATTAGGGTGAGACGAGCGATTTCTCGGCGAACCGGATCAAAACTGGATAACTTAACTTCATCGGGAGCGTCATCCATAGACACGTCGCAACCGGAAATCTTTTCAAAAATTCTAATATTGCGTCCTTCTTTACCAATAATCCGGCCTTTGGTCTCCTCATCCGGAATTGGCACTGTAGAGATGGTATATTCGGCGACGTAGTCGGTGGCTCCGGCCCTCATGGAGTCGACCAAAATTTCTCTGGCTAGATCGTCTGCCTCAATTTTGGCTTTTTCTTCCGCTTCCTTGACGATACGAGCGATTTCGCCGGCGGAGCGTTTTTCTATCTGAGTAAGAATCTCTTTTTTGGCTTGTTCGGTAGTGAGTGAAGCAATCTTTTCCAACTTTTCGACCATGGAGTCAGACTGTTCCTGGATTTTAGTCTTCATATCATCAGCCTGTTTCTGAGTGGCTTCAACGGTGGCTCTGTCTTTTTTTAGCTGTTCTTCCAAGTTGGTAACGCTTTGCTGTTTCTGAACCAGATTTCTGGAACGAACTTCGATTTCTTCGAGCTGAATCCGAGCATCTTTGAGAGCCTGGTCTTTGACCTTGAAAGCCTCGTCTTTGGCGGAAATGATAATTTCTCTGGCCTGAGCCTGGGCTGTGGCAGTGGCGGTGGCGATGATGGCGGCGGTATCGATGGTGGAAACGAGAGCGACTTGTTTTAAATCCCTCTCGGCTTCGCCGTTTCTCCCTTTGACAAGGGAGATTGGTGCGGTAATAGATTTGGATTTATTAAAAATACCGGATTTGAAAATTGAGAGTATAGACATGGTTTAAATTAATGATTAAACCTAATCTATGTCAGTCAGCAAAAAACAGGCAAAGTCAGTCGGCTAGCGATGGGGTAAGGATACTTTTCTTTTGACTGAGATGGTACATACGTAATTTAGATTGACTAACATGATTAGTAGTTGTATTGTAATACTTTTTTGATCAATTGCCCGGAATAGCCTCGAAAATAGAGCTTGGAGATGAGTTTTCTTTGGTCCAGACGGGGATATTTTTGACAGTATTTCTTAATGGAGGATATTTCGGACTCTTCGGTAACTTCCGACTCTAGGCACCTGGAGATAGTTTCCCGGTCCAAACCGAGAAATTTGAGCTTGAGGGCAATGATTTTGGGACCGTAGCCCTTGGAAAGCTGGCGCCTGACGTAGGCCTCGGCTAGATATTGATCGTCTAGATAGCCACTCTTAGCTAGATCGTCAAGAATAGAATCGATGACATCATCAGGATTTTCAAAAGCTAACCTTTGAGCTCTCAGAAAGAGCTTGTCGCGAAGTTTGAATCTAAAGTATGGCCGAGAAGAGAGAATGCGACTAGCGTACTTGACAAGAGAAGACCTTTGATTACTTTTCTGGTTGGACTCCGGCATTGACCTTCTCCATTACCTGCTCTTTAATTTTTTCAATTATTTGTGGGCGTTCGGCCAAAACAGTCTTGGCAGATTCGCGACCCTGAGCGAGGGTTTCTCCTTCGTATTTGATGAAAGAGCCGGCTTTTTCCAGCACGTTGTAGGCGATAGCGGTGTCGATCAGGTCGCCAAGTTTGCTGATACCTCCAACGTTGAGAACATCGAACTCGGCGGTTCTAAAAGGCGAGGCGACTTTATTTTTGACCACTTTAGCGCGATGCCTGGAGCCAATGATCTCATCTCCCTCTTGAATGTTACCGATTTTGCGCATATCGATACGGATACTGGAGTAAAACTTGAGAGCTTTACCGCCGGTGGTGACCTCTGGATTGCCAAACATGACACCGATCTTTTCTCTTAATTGATTGGTAAAGATGACAATACACTTGCTCTTGGAGATGGCGCCGGTAATCTTACGTAGAGCCTGGCTCATTAACCTGGCTTGCATACCCATAGACGCGTCCCCCATTTCACCTTCGATCTCGGACTTGGGAACCAAGGCGGCGACCGAATCGATAACCACAACATCCACACCGCCGGAGCGGATGAGAGTTTCGGCAATTTCTAAGGCCTGTTCACCGTTGTCCGGCTGAGAAAGAAGTAAGCTGTCCAGATCAACTCCGATGGATTTGGCGCGGGAAGGATCAACAGCGTGCTCTGCGTCTATAAAGGCGGCTATACCACCGGCTTTTTGAGCTTCGGCAATAGCGTGGAGAGCAACGGTAGTCTTACCGGAAGCCTCCGGGCCGTAGATTTCGACAATTCTCCCCTTGGGAAAACCACCTACCCCCAGAGCAATGTCCAAACCAATTGAACCGGAAGAAATGACCGGAATTTTTTCGCCGACACGATCCGAGCCCATGTGCATGATGGCTCCTTCACCGAACTGTTTAGTGATTTGTTGCATGGCGATCTTGACGGCGGTGAGACGAGCGCTGTTATCTACCGGTTTAGCAACGATTTTCTCCTCTTTGGTTTTTTTGATTTTCTTTAGCATTTAAAATCATTATAACTATTGGGGTTATTTTCGCAATAGGGATAATTTTTTATCAAGATGGTTAACGGGAAAAATGTCTGATAAGTACAAACTGATTAGCTTGAGATTATATTGTTTGATTAATTCTAACTTTGTTCTCATTAAGCTATCGTACTTTTTAAGTTGACCTGTAAGACCAAATAACTCTACCCAATATTTACCAATCTTGAAGTCTGCGGACATACCGTTTTTCCAGGGATACCTAATGTGAACTTCATGCTTTATGCTTCTAGCGGATAACCAATCGTCGACGATTTTTTCTGACAAAGAATCACAGATATGACCATCGTTGGCTGTAAACTTTTTAGAAAAAATGACTTTGTTGGGTATGAAGCCGGCAGCTTTAACAGCTTTGTTCCAAGAACCAAAAATGTTTCTTGCAGGTCTATTGAGATATCCTAGTTCTGCTTTGGTAGGAATTCTTCCATTATCTAGTTGAAACTTTTGAATAATTTGTATTAGTTTTTCTTTTGAATACGAAGACAGACCTTTTTTGGACTTATTGACACAATCTCTAGAACAATACTTACATTCGTGATTTCTGAGAAAATTGTTACAGTTTTTATTGGCACACTTTTCCAAAACAAATGGTTTTAACCTCAATAAATTGTTGTGAGTTGCGCTACAATTTCTCGAACAGTATGTATAGCTGGTTGTTTTCTTAGCCAATATTGATTTATGGCACACTGGATTATCACAGATTTTTGATATCTTTTTAGACTTTGATTTTGATTGGCATTCTGCCGAACAAAATTGTTTCCAGCCAAACTTCACGGCTTCGTTGAATCTCCCTAATGGTCTCTCAAATTCTTTTTTACAGTGGTCACAGATTACTTCGATCTCATACATATATTAATTTATACAAATATAACCCGAAATGTCAAGTACATGGTAGAATATATTCTTCGGGGCATAGTATAACGGCTAGTATGTGTCGATGGGGTCGACATGATCTCGGTTCAATTCCGGGTGCCCCGACAATATAGGTTGATATATCAATTTTTATCCGTACGTCTAGTTCTATCTATATTGTTTGGATTTATTTTAATTTAATTTACCAAGTTTGGCTGACCGTAATCAAAAATCTTTATGGGGATTTCTTCTTTATTTACCAATTGATTACCTGAGAAGATAAGGCTAACAACCAAGCCCTTTCGGGTTTCTTCGGACCACATCTGATCGAAGACTAAATTTCCTAAGGAGTAGTAGATGGGTTTACCTTTATATTCTTCGGTTTCCTGCACCCAATGAGGATGATGTCCGATCACCACATCGGCGCCGGAATTGATCGCCAAGTGAGCCAACTCTACCTGATGAAGAGAACGCTGACTATACTCATTGCCCCAGTGAAAAGTGGTAATGACTAGGTCGGCTGATTTTTTGGCCTCAGAAATTTGGGACTTAATGCTGTCCGGTGAGGCAGTAGAAACATCTTTGGAACCGGAAGCGATATCGGTGAATCCCAGGAAGGCAATTTTGGTATTTTTGATGTTGAAAACGACGGACGAGTCACGCCTCGCCCCTACATAAGCAATATTATTCTTATTTAAAATATTGATCGTTTCGTCGATCCCCTCCTGGCCCTGATTATTGATGTGATTGTTGGCCAGATTGACGATATCAATGCCGGCAGTGGTTAAGCCCTCAACCGAGCGGGGATCGGCGCAAAAAATCATACCTTTATCAGTCGGCTTGCATCCGGTTTGAAAGGGAGATTCGAGATTGACCATAGTTAAATCCGCCTCCGAAAACAGAGAGGTTATTTTTCGGAAAGGCCAGGAAAAATCGGCATACTTGATAATTCTCGTATTGACCGAACGGCCGAGCATGACATCTCCTCCGAAGAGGAGGGTAAAAACAGAGTTCTCAGATTTTAGATCTCGGATGACAGATGGTTGCTCAAGAACACCTTCGGAGATGACAGAAGAAGGATTTTTTTGACTAAAGAGGAGGGGAGACAAAAATATAATGAGGAATAAAAAAATGAGCCAGGAAATTTTCATGGTTTTACCTCTATCAACGAGATTCCTCCTCTTTTTATTCTGGTCTTGGCTTTATTTATTGCATCTGAGACTGGTAGGATTTCCGGCATGGTACCACCAATATCTTTTATTGTCTGTCTGACTTTTTTTCCTACCTGAAGATGAGCTTCGTTTGCCCTTGCTTCTCCTTGGATGTTCTCACGCCGGATTTTGGCATCTGTTTGAGTGGCTCTAAATAAATTTGCCGCTAGTTCTTCACTGCCCATATGGTCAAGAATTTGCTGAGATTTCTTTAGTCCTTTAACCCTTTGTATATCCTGCATCGTCCTACCACCATACAAACCCCTATAGCCATAATTGGTAAACAATCCGTAGTTTCTCACTCCGGCCATACTGGCCGCTTCGGCGAGATGTTTGTTGTGAATTGATATTTCTCCCCTGAGATCGACTCTCTTTATGTCTTCTACAATCTGCTCTTGGACCTCTTGTTTTCTGGCTTGGATAGCAAAATAGGTTTGCCCTAGGGCAACGATCTCTTTTGAGGGATCAGCATTTTGCATGATGAGATAACAAGCATATCTGGAAAGTTTAATGTCTAACATTTCTCTTGATGCTGTTTTACCAAGTTCGATCATGTCGAGGAAGTCCTCGAAATGATCTTTGATTGATTGACCGCTATTTTTACATGAAAGCTTCGCCTTTTCTATGACTGGTAAAAAATGACGGTATTCAGAATAACCAAGCTCGCGAGCCATTGCTCGAGCCGTCCAAAACTCGTTGTTGTCATCGTTAACCCTTTTTATACTTTCAAAAATAACTATCGATTCGTTTGTCATAATTTACACCCATTTTATACTAAAAGCCCCTCTTGCGAGGGGTGGTGGTTATATTCGAACAAAGTACTGAGGGCTGGACAAACTCACGACGATATGGATGGCTGGAAGAAACAGGTCACTGTTGTTGGTGTGATCTAAAAATAACATTACGTCTTTGACAATCTCTATGGCACTGTCATGAAAATCACTGATCATTGGTGGCTGGGCACCACCCTTGACGTATTCATATTTGATAATGACCTCAACCCGTTCGGCGGGAATCATTGTTCCGGTTTCTGGATTGAACTCAAGTTTCTTGGCGGGAATAAAGATTGCGCGTACCTTACCGTCAAGTTTTATCGGATAGACTGCCTGCTCAAAGAACTTGAGAACGTCAGTCAACAAATACTTAAGAGAAACCTGTTCTGGTTTAAAATTTTGGCCGACATTTTTTACTTCAATTACGATGTCCAAGGTGCGCCTCCTAAATGGGTTATGGGGTATTGTAACAGGGGATGGATCCCGGATCAAGTCCGGGATGACAGTGGGGTGAGATTGCCACAGCTCGAGTACGAGATTCGCAATGACACACGTACGGGCAGGGTGAACCCAGCCCCTACAGGATAATTTAACGTTTGGGGGATTGCTTCTTGGCGCGAGCTCGGCCACCCTGACCGGCTTTTCGAGTCTCTTTCATACGGGGATCTCGAGTGATGAAACCTTTTTCCCGGAGAGGTAATTTGTGGGCTTCGTCAATCTTGACCAGAGTGCGGGACAAACCGTGTACCAAAGCACCTACTTGACCCATAAGCCCGCTGCCCACTACTTTGATACTACCGGTGAATTGACTAAGAGTGTCGGTCACCAAGAATGGTGATTGATAGATTCTTTTGAAAGACTCTCCTTTGAAATACTCGGAGATGGGTTTGCCGTTGACAGTTAATTCTTGCTTACCGGACCAGAGACGAACACGAGCGATGGCGGTTTTGCGACGACCGACGGCGGAAAAGAATTCTTTGGGCATGGTGAGAGTACCTTTTTTAACGGGAACTGTTTTTACCGGTTTGATAGCGATTTTGGATTTTTTGGATAGTTTTTGAGCCATATATTAGTTCTTAGTTGTTAGTTCTTGGTTCTTAGTTTTGAGTCCTAGTTCGACAGCATAGGGATGTTTGTCGTCGAGATAAAGTTTAAGGCGCCTGAGGCGAGTTTGCTGGAGTTTGTTCTTCGGGAGCATTCCCTTAACGGCCTTTTCGATGACCCTTCGAGCGTCCTTTTCAGCGAGCTGGGCCAGAGTGATCTCTTTGAAACCACCTGGGAAGCCGGAGTGAGAATAATACATTTTATCGGCCATCTTTTTGCCGGTGACTTTGAACTTGGCTGCATTAATGGCGACGACAAAATCACCGTTATCGAGATGATCGCCGGTCAGAGCCTTACCTTTGCCGGTGAGAAGTTTAGCAATTTGAACGGCTACCCGGCCGAGAATTTGACCATCTATATCAACTAAGTGCCAATTGTGTTTCACGTCAGAGAATTTGAGGGTAGTAGTGTTCATTTGGTTTTTGCTTTAATGACTTTCTTAATCTTTTCCGGCTCTGGGGGAAGAGGAACCACTAGAGTTAAGGAGGCAGTCAGAGTGGAGTCGCCTTTGCGGATACCCACCTTTTGGATACTGGTGAAGCCACTACGTCGGCCACCCATGATGGGAATAATGAAATCAACCAGTCTGTTGGCAGTCTTGGGGCTACTGAGCTGGGCCGCGATATTGCGTCTCACGGCCAGGGTACCGTCGGTGGCTTTGGCCGCCAACTTGTCAAAAAGACGTTTGATCACTTTGGCTTTTGCCACAGTAGTAGTGATTTTGCCAAGTTCGATGAGCTGACGGAGCTGTATCTTGAAGAGAGACTTTCTCTCCTTGGTACTGCGGTTGAGTTTGGCTAGTTTTGAGTGATGTCGGCGTCCCATGTTGTGTTAGATAATGTCGATACCTTTTTCCCCGGCTTTTTCAACCACTTGTATGGCTGATTTTTCGCCTAGATTTTTAACTTTCCTTAAGTCGGCGAGAGTGAGAGTTTTGAGATCGGCTAGTTTGTTAAAGCCAGCCTTTTTTAGGGCGTTTAAAACACGAGTGGGAAGGTCGAGGTCGTCGACGAAGCCGGCGGTAGTGGCTTCGTGAGAAGACTTCTTCTCGATCACATAAGCCTCGGCTGAGTTAACGTAGTCATAGAAACCGGTGAGGATTCGAGCGGCGCTTCTGACTGCTTCTTCAGGGGTAATGGTACCATCGGTCGTGAGACTCAAGCGAACTTTATCGTAGTTACTGGAACGCCCGACACGGGCGGCTTCGACGGTGTAGTTGGCTTTGATAACCGGAGAAAAAGAGGCATCCAAGGGGATTACACCTATTTCGTTGGTGGCGTTGTCCTCGGAACCGACATAGCCCATGCCTCTAGAAACGGTAATCACGGCAGACAGTTTTGATTTTGGAGAGGTAAGGTTCGCCAGAACGGTACCGGAGTTAGCAATGGTGACGTTTGAGGGCAAATCAAGATCGGAGGCTTTAACGACTTTGATTCCGGTGGCTTTGAGCTTGATGTCGACCGGTTCGTCGGAATCGACAAAAAAGTTTAAAGTCTTAAGATTGAGAACAAACTCGAGGATATCTTCTTTGAGACCTGTGAGGGTAGAAAACTGGTGAGAAACGCCGTCAATTTTGACTCTCACGGCGGCACCGCCTTCAAGAGAGGTTAATAAAACACGACGAAGAGCATTGCCCATGGTGTGACCAAAGTTTTGGGGAAGCGGTTCGATAATGACCTCGGCAGAGTTTATCTCTTTGTCCTTAAGGGTGATTTTGAAGTTTGGTTCTAACATTTTTTTGTGACTAATTGTTAATAAATTATCTTGAGTAGAACTCAATAATGAGATTGGTCTTCATGTCCGTGCCAACTTCGTCTCTTCCTGGTAGACGGTCGATTTTACCCTGTGTGCCCACACGAGAAAGCCACTTGGCGGGGGCATTTTTTTCGATCAGATTAGGAGCGACAAAGTCGAACTTAGCGGCATGGGCAGGAAGAGAGATAATCATACCGGGTTTGGTTTGAAATGAGGGTACATCGACCTTTTTACCATCGACCAGAACGTTGCCATGAGTAACTAATTGACGAGCAAGTGATCTGGAAAGAGTAAAACCTAGGCGGTAACAGATATTGTCTAAACGGGATTCCAAGAGCTGGACCAACATTTCGGCGGTGTTGTCTTTTGATTTGATAGCGAGCTCGTAGTAGCGATGGAACTGGCCTTCGAGAACACCATAAAGGCGTTTGGCCTTTTGTTTTTCACGAAGCTGAATGCCATAGCCGGAAATACGACCACGGGTTCTTTTTTTGCCGTGCTGACCGGGGATTTGACCGCCTCTTTTTTCAATGGGACATTTGGGGGTGAAACAACGGGCACCTTTCAAATAAAGCTTTTCACCTTCTCGGCGACAAAGTCTGCATTTGGGATCGATGTATTTGGCCATGTTTTATTTTTAGTTATTGGTTATTAGTTCTTGGTTTAGACTCGGCGATGTTTTCTGGGGCGACAGCCGTTGTGGGGAATGGGAGTGGTGTCGGCCAGCATATTGATTTCGGCACCGGAGGTCTTTAGAACACGAAGAGCGGCGTCTTTCCCTGGTCCGGGGCCTTTGAGATAGACATCGATGTTAGTTAGGCCTAGAGTTTTGGCTTTTCGAAGACCTTCTTCAATAATGGTGGTAGCCGCAAACGGAGTGGATCTCTTGGCCCCTTTGAAACCACAAGTGCCGGCGCTACTCCAACAAACAGTGTTGCCCGTGGTGTCGGTAAAAGTAACATAGGTTGTATTGAAGGTAGACTTGACATACATTTTACCCTGACCGCTTTTAAAATGAATGGCGGAGGCTTTTTTGTTTTTTAAGACCGGTTTGATGATGGGTTTTTCTTCTGGCATGTGGTTTTAGTTATTTCTTTTTGGCTACAGGAGCCTTGGCGGCCGGAGCGGGGGAGATAGCGGTAGAGGCTTCTTTGGAGATAGCACCAATGGTCTTTCGCTTGCCTTTTCTGGTACGGGCGTTGGTTTTGGTCCGTTGGCCTCTAACCGGAAGACCCATAGAGTGTCTTGTCCCTCGGTAGGCTTGAATTCTTTTGAGAGTTTCGATATTATCGCGCACCATTTTACGAAGTTCTCCTTCGGTGGGGAGAGTGTCTAAGACAGTTTGAATACTTTTTAACTCTTCTCCGGAGAGATCTTTGGTACGAATATGAGGAGCCACCTTGGATTTTTTGAGGATATCTTTGGCGACCATATCACCGACACCATAGATATAGGTTAGAGAGATATCAATTCTTTTTTCGTTGGGAATATCGATACCGGAAAGTCTGGGCATGGGTTATCCTTGGCGTTGTTTATGGCGGGGATTGGTACAAATGACCAACACCTTACCATGGCGTTTAATAATTTTGCAATTCTTGCAACGAGGTCTGACGGACGATTGAACCCGCATGCGCGTTTTAGTTTATTTAAATAATTATTGGTGAGTGAAACGGAATCTAGCTTGATCTGTAAACTATCCTGCCTTTGTCCAGGTCGTATTCGCTCATTTCGAGCTTTACTTTGTCCCCGGGCATGACGCGAATGCGATGAAGCCGCATTCTGCCAGCAAGATGAGCCAAGATTTCTCTGCCATCTTCGAGAGTTACCCGAAACTGCATATTGGGTAGCGACTCGGAGACGACTCCGTTTACCTCAGTCATCTGGTTTTTAGCCATATTTTAGTTGTGCAAACGGTATTGTACCAAAGTTAGCCACATTTGACTAGTGGCTAATTTGGGTACTATTTACTGGAGTATTGGTGAAGAATACTAGAGGCTAGAGTTTGATATGGCAAACCGAGCCTGGTGGCCTTTGATTTTAGGTTGCGAAAGGTGGCCTCGGTGACTCTCAAATTGATGTTTTTGCTCTTTTTTTGAAGTTCTAAGTCTCTGAGAGTATTTTCGGCGGCTTTCTTGAGTATAGCAAGCCTAGCTGGTGAGGGTGGAGTTAATACAATGTCGTCTGGGATACTATCTTCCAATTCTTGTTCGTACTCGTCCAGAACTAGGTTTTTAAAGGGATCGAATTTTGGCTTTTTGGGCATTTTTTAAATATTTTTTATAATATCGGCGACTTGGATAAATAGTTTTTAAAAATCGTGTTGGTCCATTTTGAACATATGGGACAATATAGGCGTAACTTTTGATAGAAATAATTAATATTCTTTGTTTTGGATACCTGATTTGATCAAAGTGTGGCGTATCTAACAAGACCTTCTTTTTCTTTATGGCCCGCACAATTGATTGAAAATCAATCCCTCTGGTTAATTTTAAAAGCTTGTTTTTGTCTGGATTCCAGTCAAATTTCACTACTTATATATTATGACGATGTGTACGGAATGTCAAATATTGCTTAGGCTAGTGGCTAATCTTGGCTAGAAAAAGCCCCCTTTCGGGGGCTGGGAAGTTATTTTTTCAGTTTGGACCAGATTTCGCCCTCGTCGTAGCTATTTAACGGTACAAATAGATTGGCGTACCAAGAGGGCATAATAACCCTATCGGTGTCCTTGACGACTGAGACTATCTTCTTGCCGGCACCGAGGGCGTAGCCTATACCAAACCTCAGAACACAACTGTTAAAAATCCCGGTGGAAACCAAGATAACAACACGATCGTTTCCTTCGATCGCTTTTTGTAAAAGACGGTAGGCGGACTCGGATTCTGATTTGTTTAAGTCGTTCATGGTTGAAACACTAAAATCCAGGTTTTCCAGCCATTTTTTGAAAGTTTCGGCTCGAGCAGAACTGTCTGCGGAATGAAGGACAAGAACTTTGTTTTTGGACACGGGAAGCCTCCTATAATTTTAAGTTGCGAGAAGATGGGTATTTTAACACACGGCGGTGAGGATGAGGGGACCGTTGGGGGTGAGGTAGACGGTTTCTTCGAACATGGCCGTGAGAGAGCCGTCTTGGGTAGACAGAGTCCAGCCGTCCGGATCTTCGACCAGATGCCAGTCCCCCATAGTTACCATAGCCTCGATAGCCACGGTCTGGTCTACGGCCAGAACAAACTTCTTGTTTCTCTTGTCGGCGAAGCAAGGAATAAAAGGCTCCATGTGAAGCTGACGGCCGATCCCATGGCCGGTGAGGTCACGAATGACGTTGTAGCCCGCGCTTTCCGCCACGGTCTGCATGGCCACTCCAAGGTCGTAAACAGTGTTACCGGGAGTGGCGGCAAAGATAGCGGCTTTGAGAGACTCTTGGCTGACCTTAAGGAATTTGCTGACTTCAGGGGTATAAGGAGGAATTTGAATGGTGGTGGAGGTATCAAGATGATAACCTTCATGAAAAAGTCCCATATCTACTTTGACTACATCACCTGGTCTAAAAGGGGTTTTCCCGGGGATTCCATGAACCATGCCGGCGTTGATATTGATACAGGTAGAGTACTTGTAGCCCTGAACCATCTTGAATGAAGGTTTATCTCCTCCTTCACTAATGAGTTTCTCGGCAAAATTATCAATTTCCAGAGGAGTAACACCTTCTTTGACCATATCAGCCAACTGACTTTTGATCCGACCCAGACGCTTGCCGCCTTCGGTCATAACTTGAAGTTTGGTCATTTGGTGGATAGTTTGGTGACAATGTCTAGGAAGATACTTTGAATATCGGGGGTACCATCGATTTCGATAAGTTTTCCTTGTTTTCGATAATACTCGACAACGGGAAGGGTTTCTCTCTCGTAAATATCCAGTCTTTCGTGAATGGCTTCCGGAGTATCATCGGAGCGGTTTTCAATTTTGGCTCTTTTGGACAGTCTATCCAGACTAACTTCTCTAGGAATGTTCAGAAGGATCACCTTGTCGATATTTATCTGACGCTCTAATAGATACCAATCAAGATACTCAGCTTGCATTAAGTCTCGCGGGGTGCCATCGATAATAAATCCGGATTTTGCCTGAAGTAGTACTGGCTCGGTGACTTCAAGGACGGTGTCGAAGGGAAGAAGAGCGCCGGTAGTGAGAAGGTCGGCAACCAATCTGCCTTTTTCGGTATCATTTTTGGCTTCCTCACGAAGAAGTTTTCCGGAAGAAATATTGGTTAAACCAAATTTTTCGGCCAGTAACTGGGCTTGAGTGCCCTTGCCGGATCCTTGTGGACCGAGAATAATGATGTTCATATTTATATTTTACCTATTTTATTAATTTGGCTGTTACCTATTAACGATCTTGCTTGAAAGATTGCAACTTTGTTTAATTCAACTAACCTTACAGATTGTGAAATACCTCGCCTAATTAGTTCAGCATTAAAACTTTCCAGATTGACCAAGATGATTAGTTGCATTACATTAGCGTAGTCTCGAATATTGCCATCTTTGTTTGGATTTTTTACTCGCCAATCTTTGGCTGTTTGACCAAATAAAGCTACGTTTAATACGTCTGCTTCGTTGGCGTAAATTGTACTCGACTTGGTTTTTGGTATAACTGTGGGAATGATATGTTCTTTGATAGAATCGGTGTGAATTTTGTAATTTATTTTGGCAAGAGTGCGCTTGGTATCCCAACCTTGTTCTAACCGAAGACCCTCTTCTTCTTTGAGTCTTTGAAATTCTTTAATAAGATATAGTTTAAATTCAACACTTATCCATGAAGCAAACTCAAAGGCAATATCTTTGTGGGCATAGGTTCCTCCCCCCCGACCAACTCTGGAAATAATACCGATGGCATTTGTTTTCTCGATCCACTTTTTTGGTGTCAGGACAAAACTGTTTGACCCTGACTCTGACATAAACCCATCGAATTCGATGGGTTTAAAGTTTTTGTTGTAAAGTTTTTCCCATAGTCCGAGAAACTCTATGACATGCTTGCCTCTAATCCAATTTTGCAAAATATAATCGCTTCTAAAAATATCTTTGTACTTGGCCATATCGGTAAGGGAAACGTAATCAGAGTTGTCTATTTGAAAAATACTTATTTCAAGGCCTTTAACTTTGAGATTGTATCTTTTCTTGACCATTTATTGATTTGTCACTTGCTAGCCAGAGACTAGTCTTGCTGAAATTATTTTCATTTTAGTCGAGAAATTTATCGTAACTGTACATGTAGAGCTGAGAGTTGATGGATTTAAGAATTTCCAGAACGACGGAGACGACGATTAAGATACCGGTGCCGCCGATGGCCAACCCGGTAATGCCGGTCATCCCGGAAATAATGGAGGGAAAGACGGCCACCAGACCCAAAAATGAGGCTCCTACCAAAGTAATTCTATTTAGAACAAAATTTAGGTAATCAACCGTGTTGGGACCGGGACGGATACCGGGAATAAAAGAGCCGGACTGACGAAGATCCTTGGCGATTTTTTCGGGATTAAAAACCACGGCAGTATAGAAATAACAAAAGGCAACTACTAAACCAAAGTAGAGGGCATTATAAAGAATGGATTCCGGCGCCAAATAGAGAGTAATGTTTCGGGAGACTCCGGCTAACCAGGCTTGACCAGAACCGGCGAAGACCCGACCAAGAAGATTCGGAATCAACATAAAAGAAACAGCGAAGATAATCGGGATCACGCCGGCTTGATTTAGACGGAGAGGCAGGTGATTGCCCAATGTCGAGGTAAAAGAGGCGCCGCGTCTCGCCGATTGGATGGGAACTTCGCGAACGGCTTCGCCGACGCGGACAATGGCATAGACCGAGGCGATAGCAAAAAAAGCAAAAATTAAGTAAGTAAATATTTTGGTGGGGTCAATAGTGGCTAACATTTGAGCGGCGGCGACCGGCAAACGGGTAACGATACCGACAAAGATAATCAAACTAATACCGTTGCCCACACCATAGTCGTTGAGCTGTTCACCGAGCCAGATGAGAAATGAAGTGCCGGCGGCGAGGGTAAAGACAATGGCGGCGAGTTTTAGAGGATCGGTGGTGGTGGTAAGTCCTTGACCCCGAAGAAGAAATATTAAAGCGATCCCTTGAAAGAAACAAAGAGGGATAGTTAAAAGGCGAGTGTATTGATTAATTTTCTGGCGACCATAGTCCCCTTCTTTTTGCAGCTCTTCCAACTTGGGAACGACCATACCCATCATCTGCATAATGATAGAGGCGTTGATGTAGGGATTAAGACCAAGAGCCATGACGGAAAAATTAGTCAGCGTACCGCCAGAAAAAATATCAAGAAGGGAGAGGAAGGCAGAACCATCAAAAAGCTGTTTCAGAGCGGCTAAATTGATTCCGGGAGCCGGAATGTGAGCCACTAAACGAAAAATAGCAATAATAATCGCGGTAAAAATAAGGCGATTCCTGAGATCTTTAATCTTGAATAAGGCGCGCAAGGGGGCTAATAAAGTATTCATGTCGTGATTCTTATTCTACCAGCTCTAGGTTTAATTGCCCACCCCGCCTAATTCCTTGAAACACTTATCAAATTTATCCGGATCAAATGATAGAAGTGAGTAGCTTCTTAGAGCTCCGCTTGCCTCCTCGTTTGTAATGATGCCTTTTGTATCAAAGATATAATTGGGAAAGTCTTTTTTATTTCCGGTAATAAGTAAGTATTTACTCCCCAAAGACATTAATCTAGAAGCTAAAAAAATATCGGTAAAACTTGCTGAACCCTTCTGATTTAACTTTGAATTATTTTGGGCATAAATCTTGGAAAGGATGAGAGCATTGGTTTGAGTCTTTGTATATATTTCTTGATGATCAGAGAGAGGAAACAATAAATCCTTCGATAAAAATTTTTCCCTGAGTACTATCTGACTAGGAACATAGATATCTCTTAAGAATTCAAAACTTGTCAGATTATCGTATACAAAGGGATAGTCATTTAAAAGGTCCTTCATCGCAAGGAATAGAGAATTGTCATTGAATAAGGCACCAAGAAAATCATTATCCAACAGGCAATATTTACCTCTTACTGATTCTTTGAAATTTTCATCCAAAAAGATACCCATCTGGTTTCGAGGATGATTTGAGATCGTCAATAATTTTCTTATTTTCTTTGATTAGTTCAACCATTTCGGAAATCATTTTATCGCGTTTTTCCCCCCTTACCAGTTTCGGGATAGTATATGCATTATTTTCTGATGTCCTGACTATATACGGCTTCAGGTTTTTAAATTTATTGGTCATAATTTATCCTAACATCTTTTCTAACATTTTTCTGGTTTCTTCGAAATGGCCGAAATTTAACTTGTCAAGTGTATCTTCCAAACAGTGATAGCATTTGAGGACTTCTGATTGGATGCTGGAAAGCCAGGTAATTTTTGATGAGAACTCGTCGAAATGATTGATTGGAAAGACATCTTCTCGGTCTTCGGAAACAATAACAGGAGGGCTGACCCCGACGCCATCGACAACCACAATCTCCAGAGCGGATTTTAGTAGGGTGAGATATTCATTTTCAAATTCACGGTAGCCCTTGCCCCAGTAGTCTCCAGAGTCGTAACTGAGTTCTTCGTTGCCAGCAAAAACAAATAAGTTCTCGGATAACAGTTCAGGGTTTTCAATTAAGAGTTCGAGACAAATGGCGACACTGCCAGCGTTGTCCACTGCTCCCCCACCAAGACCATCGTAGTGAGCAAAAATAATTTTTTTGGGATTAATGGTATCGCCAACTAATATGTTTCTTGATTGGAATAAATATTTCTCAACTACAACTTCCCCGCGGACGTGGTTGGCTTTCTCTAGGAATTTAGCGTTTGTCCTGGAAATGGCAACTGTGGGAATGGGCCGAAAAGTGATAGTTTCGATATAGTCTGAATACGGACTAAAATCGATTTGATCCTTGGAAGTAATCATGCCACCGACGAATGATTTTCCGAGACATGGTATCCTTTGGCCATCTAGATAGAGTTCCGCGTGAATAACATTGGGGATTTCGGTTTTGAAATACTGAGAAGTGAAGTTGATTTTTCTCTGAGTCAAAAAGTTCTCCAAATACTGGGCAGTTCTGACCTCGTTCTCTCCTTGACGAGGAGAGAATTTGCAGAGATCCATAATAATTTTTCTAATAAGATCCATTTGTTAAATTATAGTCGGTCGAGAATGATAAGGTGTGTGGCACGGTAACACTGTGACACGGTGCCACGAAACAAAAAACCACCCGGTGAGGGGTGGTGGGTTTAGCCAAGAGATTAAGGTGGCAAACATAATTTTTCGGATCTCTTTCGAGAACGAAGCCGGCATTGGCACAGGTTTCGAACAAATTGATGCCCATGGCTTCCGCATTTTTAACTATTTCGAAGCCGGTGTGGATTTTGTCCGGAGTTAGAAAATTTCTGAGAGCGGCTCTTAGGTGACCTTGCCAGTGACGAGGGTTTTTTAAAGCTTTCTCTGTCCACCCCGGATGAATTTTTTCTTTAAGTTTCAGATACTTACCAAAATCCAAGCGAGCAATGGCGATGTAAACTGTCGGCTCATAGACTGATAAAAAACGTTTGGTATGGGGCGGACAACCGTCTTTGTGATCCCAGTTTGGACAACCAATAGGGTGCTTGTAGTAAGGGGATCGGCAAAGAGCGATCATTTTGAGATCTTGAACGACAGTGGCTGAAAGTATAAAAAAATCGATGTTGATCTGATGAAGGATTGAATTTTTATCCACTTGACCTCCTTGAAATTTGAATGTTCCCGAGTATTGTAACAAAAACCACCCAGTGAAGGGTGGCGTAAAGATTAGAGATAGCTGGCGGTGCGGTTTTTGACGAGGGTTCGGACCCATTCGACTTCCATAAGCTGGACCAAAGCAATTTCATTGAAGGTGGCAGTTTGATGGCCTTCTTGGTTTTCCCAGGAGAGTTCAACGTGTCCGTTACTTTCGAACCTGAAGGTTAGCTTGCCATGGTCTAGATCCGCACTATCATTGACACCATCCACCAACTTACCGATGACCAATTGTTTTTCCGACTGATTCTTCAGATAGAAATAGGTGCGTATTTTGAGGCTTTGTTCGGAGGCGAAAATGAATACCCCGAGGTCGCAATTACATTCTGGTCCCCCGGAAACGTCTCTGGCGTAGCCGAGATTGTTTAAGGTGAGCAAAGATTTCATAAATCTCCTTTAGCGTTTGCCTTGAAAGCCACGATAGTTAAAATGTGGAGTGGGGAGACGGGGAGCGGAAATCAAACGACCATCTTTCTCAATGAAGGCGTCACCTTCGGAAATACCGGAAAAGATGACTGTCAGACCTGCTTCAAAGCCATAAGCTTTTAGAAAGTTGTAAAAGGCCAGAGCCAGGCCAAAAATAGTGTCGGAACTAGGGCGTTCAGAGTACCACTCGACGATAATCCGTACGGGGGCCGCTACGAGGCTTTTGTCTTCCAAAATAAAGCACTCCGATCTTTCAATTAAGAGTTGGGGTAGTTCCGGCGGGCATCTTAAGAGTGTGCCGATAACTTGGCGGAGCGTGTCCACATGGGCAGGTTCAAAAGCGAAAAGGCGCGGGTTAAAGACAAGCTTGGGTAGATTCTGAAAACGAATGTTAAACACGGGTATACCTCCTGGAATTTTAATGTTCTGGGATATTATAGCAAAAAACCACTCCCGGGGGGAATGGTTTTGTCTGCATATATTTAAAAGCTGACAGGGCTAGCCTTTGAATACCGAGTTTTAAGCTCTTTGGAAATATTATTGATGATAGATAGATCTATCTCGTGCTTTCCAGGAACTTCCTTGAGATCGTAATTGGCCTGGTAGATTCTTTTCTCAACTGGATCAATCGCCAAATAATCGTTGCTAGCAACAAAGCGAAGAAAGAGCACGTTCCCAACTACTTTGGCATCCTTAAGCTTTAAGTGTTTGACGCTTAATTCACCCCATTGGAGACATTTTGAAGTTATTTCCAAGAGCCTGCCTCGAATCGCCCATACATCCGCATGCATATCCTTTGCAAAATCATCAACAGTGTACATCTTTACCTCCAACGTTAGTTTTAGTGTGAACCTATACTGAAACTATATCAAATTATAGGTCTAAAGTCAAGAGTGGGGTGACGCTATTTGGAGGCGAGGAACTTGCCGCCGGCCTTCTCAATAGCCTTGATGGCCCCCGCGGAGGCCGGGACGGCGATTTGGAAGGGTTTGGTGAGCTTACCGGTAGCGATAATCTTGAAGCCGCGCTTGGCTTCTTTCTCGCTCACCTTGAGGGCAGTGGCAAGGAAAAGGGCGTCTACGACCGAGTTTTCGGCAAACTTGTCGAGGCGATCGAAGTTGACGGTGATAGGCTGAGGCTTGATAACCTGGAAACGGTGCTTACCCTTGATGAAAGGAGTCCGGCGGACCAAGGGAAGCTGACCGCCCTCAAACCAAAGAGGGATAATACCGCGGGTTTTTTGACCTTTTTGACCACGTCCGACGGTGTGACCGCCGACACCAGAGCCAAAGCCTCGTCCAAGGCGCTTTTTGGGAGTTTCGATTATTTTGGGAAGATTGGATAAAAGCATTTTCATATTGTTTTGTGGAGTGAGATCCCTCGACTTCGCTCGGGATGACAATTAATTTGTATATTATATTTATTGTTCTGGATTGCCACGGTTCGGAGTACCGAAACTCGCAATGACGGGGCTACGCCCTCAGGGCTTTGAGCAATTGGTATTTTTTACCTAGAGTTTCGATCTGTTTGAGAGCTTTGAAAGTAGCCCTGGCGTTGCTGGTCTTGTTGTTGGTACCCAAAACCTTGCAAACGATGTCGGTAATACCGGCGGCTTCAACCACGGCGCGGACGGATGAACCGGCGATAAGACCGGTACCCTTGGGAGCCGGGCGGAAAAGAACTTTGGCGGCGCCGTACTTGGAGTTGGTTTCGTAGGGGATAGTACCATCGACCAGGGGAACTTGAACCAAGTCTCGGTTACTGAGACGAATGGCTTTTTTGATAGCATCAGCGACGTTGGGAGCCTTGGCTAAACCTAGACCAACTTTACCTTTTTTGTCCCCGGTCACCACTAACGCAGAGAAGGAGACATTGGTACCACCCTGAGTCTTCTTGCTGACGCGACGGATCTGAAGGACTTGTTCGAAGCCTTCTGGAGCCGGACGACCGCCGCCTCGATTGCTGTTGTTTGTATTTCCTGTGTAGGCCATTTTGTTTTATTTTATATTTGTTTATTTAGTGGAGTGAGATTCCTCCGCTTCGGTCGGAATGACGTTAGAATTTGATGCCGGTGGCGCGGACGGCTTCGGCGAGGGTTTTGACACGGCCATGAAAACGGTAAGAACCACGATCAAAAACGACAGTGGAAATTTTTTTGTTTTTGGCTATTTCGCCAAGTTTCTTACCAACTTCGGTAGCCATTTCCGTTTTGGTCATTTTTATAGATTGCTTCGTCGGTCGTCTGAGGCGACCTCCTCGCAATGACGCTGAACCAAAGGCAGCCAGAACCTTACCGGTTTGATCGATAATTTGGGCAAAAATATTTTGATTGCTACGACTGACCGTCAGACGAGGACGAGTGGTGCGGGCGAGCAATTTGGATCGGATGCGGCCGGCTCTGGATTGTTTATCGTTTAGCTTTTTCATTTTTGGTTTTAAACGGCGGCGGTTTTGGTAGCTGTTTTACCTTGCTTCTTGAGGATGACTTCGTCGACATAGCGAATCCCCTTGCCTTTGTAAGGCTCGGGTTTTCTAATCTCGCGGATATTGGCGGCGACTTGGCCAACCAGTTGTTTGTCGATGCCGGTAACCTTGATTTTATCTTGACCTTCGGTGGTAATGGTAACACCTTCAACCTTTTTGAAAATAACCGGATGAGAGTAACCGACCGAGAAGGAAAGACCTTCGGCGTGAGGAGAAACACGATAACCGGTTCCGACCAACAGAAGGTCTTTTGAAAAACCGTCGGTGACGCCAGTAACGCAGTTCTGGGCTAATCGGCGAGCTAGGCCGTGTAGGGCACGGGTGGCCGGTATGTTGTTGTCTCTAGTAAAGTTTATAACACTACCTTTGATTTCGACCTTGATACCTTTAGGAACGACTGATTCCAGAGTACCCTTCGGGCCGGTGAACTTCAACGAGGTCTCGTAAGTTTCAAGCTTGACAGTTTCGGGAAGATATAGTGGTTTTCGTCCAATGCGGCTCATGTTAGTTATTAGTGCTTAGTTATTGGTTAATGGTTATTAGTTATTGGTTAATGGTTAGTTTAGTTGGTATTTGTTACCAAATTTGACAAATAACTTCGCCGCCAAGATGTTTTTCACGAGCGGTCTTGCCGGTCATATAACCAGCCGAGGTAGTCAGAATGGTAGTGCCGGCGCCGGAGAGAGTTCGTGGAATTTGATTGTACCCAGAGTAAATTCGGACACTAGGTTTGGTGATTTTCTTGATACCGGTAACGGCAGGCAGGCCCTTGTCGAAATAACGAAGATTAATGATGAGTTTGTTAACGGGTTTAGCTTTTTCGACTGAGTAATCGACGATAAAAGCCTCTGTCTTAAGAATCTTAGTGAGTTCCTCTCTGGCTTTGGAAAATTCGACAACCACTGTGTCTTTTTTGGCGAGGTAGCCATTGCGGATGATAGTTAAAAAGTCGGCGGTAGTATCCATATTATTTTGACATTTTGAAAACACCGGGTAACTCTCCTCGGTGAGCCATTTCTCTGAAGCAGAGACGGCAAAGACCGAAGATACGGATGACACCACGAGGTCGGCCGCAGAGCTGGCAACGACGGTGATCACGGGTGCTGTGACCGGCAAGTTTAAGTGTTTTAGCAATTTTGCTTTTTTTAGCCATCTTAAATATTTTATGACTCCTTGGTAAAAGGCATGCCTAAGACTCTTAAGAACATCAAAGAGGTTTTGGAGTCTTTCGCACTGGTGGAGACGGTCACTTCTAGCCCTTGAATCCTCCCGATTTTATCATATTCGACCTCGGGAAACACTATTTGTTCGGGAAAACCAATGGTGTAGTTGCCTTTGTTGTCGAAGGCTTTAGTGGAGATACCTTGAAAATCTTTTAGACGCGGGAGAACGATGGAGATGAGCTTTTCCAGGAAGTCATACATTCTGGTGCCTCGAAGTGTAGTTTTTAAACCAACTACCTCACCTTCGCGCAAATTGAAGGCGGCGATACTGGATCTCGACTTGGTCTCCAATGGAGCTTGGCCGGTGATCTTGCTCATCCAGTCCTTGGTTTTGGCCAGCAAGTCTTTGTCGGTTTTGAAGTCCTTGGAGCTGGTGTTGACCGTGATCTTGGTGATCTTGGGAACGGCCTCAACAGAGGAAAGACCCAACTCTTTTTGGAGGACCGGACGAATTTCTTTTAAATATTTTTCTTTTAAATTTTGAATCATTTTTTGATTTCACTGGTAATTATCTGACGACACTTGTGACAAATTCTGACTTTGGGGGTTTGGGAGGCATCAAAGCCGACCCTGGTGGGCTTGCCACAGCTCGGGCAGATGAGAGCAACGGAAGCAGTGGATAGAGCACGAGGAAGTGTCAGGATGGTACCGGCTTCGTTACCTTTGGGCTTGATGTGTTTTTTGTAAAGATTAATCCCCTCCACCAAGACTTTTTGGTCGACTGGCAGGACTTTTAGGACTTTACCACTGCGCCCCTTGTCTTTGCCGGCGGTGATCTGAACAGTATCGTTGATTTTGAATTTGAACATATGTTTTATAGTTTTATTTTTTCTGGATTGCTTCGGCTCGAATACGAGACTCGCAATGACGATTGTTAGACGACTTCGGGGGCGAGTGAGGCAATCTTGGAGAAACCGGCATCTTTTACCTCACGGGCGATGGGGCCAAAGATACGAGTTCCCAAAGGGAGCTTACTCGCAATTGAGTCAATAATAACAGCGGCGTTGTCGTCAAAGCGAACGTAGGTACCGTCCGGCCGGCGGGTTTCCTTGCGAGTGCGGACGAGCACGGCTTTGACCACCTGCTTGTCTTTGACTGTGCCATCGGCAGAGGCACCTTCGACAGCGGCGGTAACCACGTCACCAATGCGACCGAAGCGACGGTGAGAGCCTCCATGAACCAAAATGACCTTGATCTGTTTGGCTCCGGAGTTGTCGGCAATGTTAAGGACGGATCTTAGTTGAATCATATTATTTTATAATTTTAGAGATTTTCCAACGTTTGGTTTTACTAATGGGACGAGTTTCTTCGAGACGGACACGATTCCCGACTTTGGCGCCGAGGTCGTTTTGGACAGCGTAAGACTTATTGACCTTGATACGTTTCAGGTATTTGGGGTGAACTTTGAATCTGACGACATCAACGATGGCGGTTTTAATATTTTTGTCGCTTTTAACAGTGCCGAGTAGGTGTTTCATTTTAGTTATTAGTTATTGGTTGATTGTTCTTAGTCAAGAGCTGAGCAATTTGGACTTTGGTCTTCTTGTGAGCGTTGGTATTTTTTTCGATACCGGCACGGATATTAAGCTTGATGCTCGCTAACTTAATTTTGAGCTCTTCAAGGGTCGTGGTGGAGGTAACGGTCTTTGTTTTAGGCATTTTCTTTTTCAATTAATTTGGTTTTAACGGAGAGTTTGTGGCCGGCGAGACGGATGGCTTCGGTGGCAATTTCTCTGGTTACTCCGGAAAGCTCCATCAGTATCTGCCCGGGCTTGACGACGGCAACGTAGCCTGACACATCCGACTTGCCGGAACCCATACGAGCACCAGGAGTCTTGTGACCGATAGGTTTGTGAGGAAAAACACGAAGGAAAAATTTACCGACCCGTTTAGTGTGGTGAGTGATGGTGCGGCGAGCAGATTCAATTTCGTTGGCCGATAGCCAACCACATTCTAAGGCTTTGATCCCGAAGTCTCCGTAAGAGAGTTCATGGGTACGAGTGGCAACGCCTCCCATACTACCTCTAAACTCTTTTCGATATTTGCGTCTCCCTGGTTGTAACATGTTAGTTCTTTGTTATTAGTTGTTGGTTGATAGGACTTAGCTGATGATGTCGCCTGAATAAATCCAAACTTTGATGCCAACATACCCGGAACGGGTAAGAGCTTTTTTCTCTATGTAATCAATGTTGGCACGTAAGGTTTGAGTAGGAATTCGACCTTGTTTGAACTTTTCGACACGGGCAATTTCGGCGCCATCGATACGACCGGCAAAAACGAGTTTGACACCTTTGGCTCCGGAAGCCATAACCTTTTCGATGGCTTGGTTGGCGGCACGACGGAAAGGATAACGGTGTTCCAATTGGTTGGCTAGACGATCGGCAATGATGGCTGAGTTCATGTCGGGATTTTTAATCTCTAGGGGGTGAAGATTAATCTTGACGGCGTTTTTGGCCTTGGGATTAATTTTAAGGAGCTTTTCGATGTCTTTTTTGAGAATTTCCAGAGAAGAACCGCCACGACCAATAACGACGCCGGGGCGGGAAACGTTCATAAAAATATCAACCGAATTGATCGAGCGTTTGATCTCGATACTGGTGATACCGGCGAGCTTTAACTTGGCTTCCAAAAAGCGTCTGATCTTGTTGTCTTCCAAAACATACTTGGCGTAGTTTCTAAAATTGGCAAACCAGATCGACTTGGTGGGAAAGATGTAGCCGGTTCTAAAAGCGATTGGGTTAACTTTTTTTCCCATGATTATTTTGTTTTTTTGGTAGATTTAACGACTTTCTTGGTGGAGTGAGATCCCTCGACTGCGCTCGGGATGACAGGGATGGCTTTGGGGGTCAGAACTCGTAGATATAGAGTCAAGTGTGAAGTGGTGCGTTCGTAAGGCTTGGTTTTACCTCGACCGCCGATGTGAGCGCGTTTTAGAACACGACCTTTGGTAGCGAAAGCGGAGTCGATGATTAAACTGTCTGGTGAGGCTTGAAATCTGGAAACGGCATTACCGATGGCCTGTTTAATTAATTGAACAACAGGTTCTCCGGCCCTCTTGGGAATGACGGCCAATTGTTTAATTGCCAAAAGTGCCGGTCTACCGACAATGGCCTTAAGCACCAGATTGGTTTTACGCGGAGAAGAAAGCGCGTGACTGGCTTTGGCGATGACAAGTTGTTTAATTGTTTTAGTGGCCATAGAGCTTTAGGTTTTGGATAGAGTTCTTTTGACGATCCGACCATGTCCTCGGAAATTTCTGGTTAAAGAAAACTCACCTAGACGGTGACCGACCATGTCCTCGGTAATGAAAACTTCTTTAAAAATTTTGCCGTTGTGAACAGCGAAAGTGTAGCCGACAAATTCCGGAGGTATCTGAGACGATCTGGCCCAAGTTTTGATGGGTTCTTTCTTGCCGGCCAGTTTAAGTCGCTCAATTTTGACAATGAGCTTTTCGTCTACGAATGGACCTTTGATTGAACTTCTAGACATGTTTATTTAATTTAATTTTACTTGACGTAACGACGTTTAATAATCAGTTTATTGCTATATTTTTTGCGATCTCGAGTGCGTTTTCCTAAAGTTCTCTTGCCCCAAGGAGATTTAGGAGACTTCATACCGATGCCACTACGTCCCTCTCCACCACCGTGAGGATGAGAGCGGGGATCCTGAGCCACACCTCTGACTGTCGGCCTGACACCCATGTGGCGTTTGCGGCCAGCTTTACCAAGGATTTCTTCTTTGTGATGAGGATTGCTGAGAGCACCAATGGTGGCTTTACAAGTGCCATCGAATTGACGAATTTCCCCGGAAGGAAGTTTGACCACGACAACATTGCCTTCCTTGCTTTGGACGGTAGCGGTGTTTCCGGCACTTCTGACCATTTGAGCGCCTTTGCCGGGGACAATTTCAAGATTGTGAATCTCGATCCCAATGGGGATGTTCTTTAGGGGTAAACAATTACCAACCTTAATTTCGGCGGCTTCGGAAGAAATAACGGTATCTCCGACTTTGAGGCCTTGGGGGGCCAGAATGTAGTCTTTGATGCCGCTCACATAAACTAAAAGGGCGATATCGGAAGTGCGATTGGGATCGTACTGGATAGATTCAACTCGAGCGGTGAGTGCAAGGTTCCTCTTCCAGTCGATATGACGGAGAAAACGCTTTTCACGACCACCCTGATGTCGAACGGTTATTTTACCAGAAGAATTGCGTCCCGAAGATTTAGGATTTAGCTTGATAAGTTTTTTAGGTATGGTTTTCATGTTTATTATGACTTAAGAGAGTTAAAAATCTCGATTTTTTGGCCTTTTTTGATCTGAACAACCGCTTTTTTGTCTGAAGGCACGGAAAGGTGGCGGCCAGTTTTGGGTGATTTGATTTTGCGGGAGGCATGTTTGATCGTATTAATGGAGACAACATTGACCTTAAAGAGATCCTCAACCGCTTTTTTGATCTGATACTTGCTGGCACTCGGGTCGACCTGAAAAACATACTTGTCCAGAATGGCTAAAGAGTGGCTTTTCTCGGTAACGACAGGCTTAAGAATGGTATTTTGGTGGATTAAGGGAGTGGACATTTTAGATAAGTTTTAATCGAGTAATCAAGTGTTCGTAGGCCGAGGTAGTCAAGAATATTTTGGGGGAGCTCGCGACCGAGTAAACATTTAAGCGTCTGGCCGAAAGAATAATAATATTTTCCAGGTTGGAAACGGCTTTCAGAAGGCCGGGTTTTTCGGAGAAGAACACAAAAGCGGCCTCATCCCTACCCAAAGCTTTTTGAGCCGACTTGGTAGAGGTTTCTTTTATTTCGGTGGCGCTGACCAGTGATAGACGGTTTTCCTTTTGATAAAGACTGAGGATGCCTGCCAGAGCTTTGACTTTCATTTTCTGATTGAGAGACTTGGGAGCGGACTTCAAACCGGTTGGTCCAAAGACGACACCACCGCCAACAAAAATAGGGGCAGACTTGGCGCCGTGACGGGCGTTACCGGTACCTTTTTGTTTATAAACTTTTTTCTTGGTGGCATTGATTTCGCCTCTGGTTTTAGTTTTAGAAACACCACGATGACTGTTTTCGCGATAAACATGTAAAGCTTGAGTGATTAGGGAGGGTTTGACCTCTACTTGAGCAAACACCGAAAGATCTGGTTGGTTCGAAATGGTGGTGGTTGGTTTTTTAGTAGCCATATTTTTTGGTGATGGTAATCAAAGCCAGAGCTCCACGACCACCGGAGATACAGCCAGTAATTTCAAGAATGCCGGTGGCAGGATCAAAAGAATGGATTTTAAGATTTTTGACTGAAGTGTTGGTATTTCCCATTCGACCGGCCATGTGCTTACCCGGAAGAACTCGACCCGGAGTAGTACCACGACCGATGGAGCCGGGAGCTCGCTGCCGATCTGACTGGCCATGAGTTCTGGGGCCTCCATGCATGCCCCAACGTTTCATCACTCCCGAAGTGCCTTTGCCCTTGGAACTGGCCATCACACTAACAGTGGAACCTGGAATGAGAATTTCGGAAAGATTAATTTCGGTTTTTGATTCAAGAACGTCGTGAGACAAAACTTCTTTAATCTTTTTGGGGCGAACACTCAAAATGACGGCAGAGTAGCCATCTTTCTCAACGGTTTTATGGGCGATAACTACGTGAGGAACCACCGTCAGAACGGTCAAGGGGATCCGCTTTCCTTCCGAGAAGGCCTGAGTCATGGCCTTTTTGGTGGCGTATACTTGATTTAACATATTTGTAATTATTTAATGTTTTCGACATATATTTACATTTTAATTTCGATGCCGACACCGGCAGGGAGATCCAAATGTTGAAGTGAGTCGATAGTTTTATTGGTTGGATTGACAATATCGATTAACCGCTTGTGAGTCAGGATGGCAAACTGCTCGCGACTATCTTTGTCCGTATGAGGAGAAGCAGTAACGACGATAACTTTCTTCTTGGTGGGCAGAGGCACAGGTCCAACCACTTGGGCACCGGAAACTAAAGCGGCCTGAATAATCTTTTTGGCGGCTTCATCAATAACCCGATGGTCAAATGACTTGAGTTTGACGCGAATGCGTGGTTGGTCTGTCATGATCTAGAAGAATAAAGGTGCGGTTACTTTTGTCTTAGGCAATCACCTTGGTAATAGCCCCGGCTCCGACGGTTAGACCGCCTTCGCGAATGGCGAAGCGCTGGCCATCGGTCATGGCGATGGGTTGAATAAGCTCGACAGACATCTTGGCGTAGTCTCCAGGCATGATCATTTCGACACCTTCGGCCAGTTTGACTTCTCCGGTAACATCGGTGGTGCGGATGAAGAACTGGGGTTTGTAGCCCGTAAACATAGGAGTGTGACGGCCACCTTCATCTTTGCCTAGGATATAAACTTCGGCTTCGAACTTGGTGTGAGGCTTGATCGAACCAGGCTTGGATAGAACTTGACCTCTTTGGACATCATCCTTTTCGATTCCGCGAAGCAAAAGACCGACGTTGTCACCGGCTTGACCTTGCTCAAGCTGTTGGTGGAACATTTCCACACCGGTAATAACGGATTTACGAGTATCTTTGATACCGACGATTTCAATTTCTTCACCAACTTTAACGACACCGGTTTCGATACGACCGGTAACCACAGTACCTCGACCTTTGATTGAGAAAACATCTTCAACAGGCATGAGGAAGGGTTTGTCGAGTTCACGAACCGGATCCGGGATCCATTCATCAACCGTGTCCATGAGTTTCATGATGTCTGCTTGAGCATCTTTGTCGCCTTCAAGTGCTTTAAGAGCGGAAACTCGGATAATGGGAGTGTCCTCTTCAAAACCGTATTTTTTTAGTTTTTCGCGGATTTCCATCTCCACCAGCTCGATGAGTTCGGGATCGGAAACAGCGTCGATTTTGTTGAGAGCGACGACTAATCTGGGAACATTAACTTGTTTGGCCAAAAGCAAGTGCTCGTTGGTTTGAGGCATAGGGCCATCGGTAGCGGCGACGACCAAGATAGCACCATCCATCTGAGCGGCACCGGTGATCATATTTTTGATGTAGTCTCGGTGACCCGGGCAATCGATGTGGGCGTAGTGGCGTTTTTTGGTTTCGTAAGGGACGTGAGAAATCTGAATCGTAACTCCACGTTCTCTCTCCTCTGGAGATTTATCGATCTGATCAAAGGGAAGCGCTGTGGCTAAGCCGGCGGTGGCTAAAGTAGTGGTAATGGCGGCAGTAAGGGTCGTCTTGCCGTGGTCAACGTGACCGATGGTGCCAATATTAACGTGGGGTTTGGTTCTTTGATATGTTGCCATTTTGTTTAATTGTTTAATATTTTATAATTACTTTTTTTCGAGCCTATTTATTTTAGCAGATTTTACTCTAGTTTGTCGGGTTTTTCAATAACTTGGCCGCCAAACTGTTTGGAAGCTCCTGATAATGACTGGGTTCCATGTAGTAGTTGGCTCGGCCGGCGGTTAAAGAACGAATGGCGGTGGCGTAGGCGGAAAGCTCCGAAAGAGGCACGGTGGCGGTGATAACTCGAGCGTTGCCCCGTTGGGCGGAACCGGCGATTTGGGCCCGGCGAGAGGAAAGGTCCCCGATAATGTCACCCATGTTACCTTCGGGAGTGGTAACTTCTACCTTCATAATCGGTTCGAGGATGACCGGCCCGGCGGCTTTGACGGCGTCCTGAAGAGCCATGGAACCGGCAATCTTGAAAGACATTTCGGAAGAGTCCACCTCATGAAAGGAACCGTCTATAACAGCGACGTCAAGATCAACCAAAGGGAAACCGGAAATAACACCGTTGTCGAGAGCTTCACGAACACCTTTTTCGATTGGGGAGATAAATTCCTTGGGAATGGTGCCGCCAACGATCTTGTTGGTAAAAGTAAAACCCTCTCCTCTGGTTTTGGGAGTAATGACGAGAATACAGTGACCATATTGGCCTCGACCACCTGATTGGCGGATGTACTTACCTTCTCCTCGAGCTGGTTTGGTGATAGTTTCGCGGTAAGCCACTTGAGGAGCACCGGTAGAGGCCTCGACCTTAAACTCACGGCGAAGACGGTCAACCAATATTTCCAGATGAAGTTCACCCATGCCGGAGATAACGGTTTGGCCGGTTTCGTGATCGGTTTTGATGCGGAAAGTGGGATCTTCCTCGGCTAGACGACTCAGAGCCACATCCAGCTTTTCTTGATCGGCTTTGGTTTTGGGCTCAATGGCTAGAGAAATGACCGGATCAGGAAAATTGATGGATTCCAGAACCAAGGGCTTGTATTCGTCGCAAAGAGTGTCGCCGGTTTTGGTGGCTTTGAGACCGACGACGCCGACAATTTCTCCGGCACCGGCTTCGCTAACTTCTTCACGAGTGTTGGCGTGCATGAGCATCAAACGACCAAGTCTCTCGCGCTCGCGCTTGGAGGCATTATAAACAAATGAACCTGAGGTAATTTTGCCGGAGTATATTCTAAGATAAGTCAGCTTACCAACATGAGGATCGGCCTGAATCTTGAAAGCTAGGGCTGAGAAAGGTTCGGCAGGGTCGGCTAGACGAGTTTCCTCTTCGTTGGTTTCGGGATTGGTACCGGTAATGGTGGGCTTGTCTAGTGGGGAAGGTAAAAAATCAACCACGGCGTCAAGAAGAGGCTGGACGCCTTTGTTGCGAAGGGACGAACCGGGAAAGACAGGAACGATCTGATTGGCACAGGTGGCTGTCCGGAGAGCGGTCTTGAGGGCGTCCAGGCTCGGTTCTTGACCATCAAGATACTCGCCCATGAGGACTTCATCAAATTCGACAATGGATTCGATCAATTTGGCACGTTCGAGCTCACACTCGTCTTTCATCTCCTCAGGGAAGCCTTCGGTAACTTCGTACAGAGCACCGGTTTCGTCGCCTTTCCAGACAATAGTTTCCCTCTCGAGAAGGAGAACAATACCGCGGAAAGTGTTTTCGACACCTAGAGGCAGAGCCATGACGGCCGTTTTGGCACCGAGTTTCTCATGCACATCCTTGATGGTAGCCATGTAATCGGCTCCCAGAACGTCCATTTTGTTGATAAAAGCAATGCGAGGAACGTGGTATTTGTCGGCTTGACGCCAAACGGTTTCGGTTTGAGACTGGACACCGGAGCCGGCATCCAGAACAATAACGCCTCCATCGAGAACACGAAGAGAACGCTCGACCTCAGCCGTAAAATCGACGTGGCCCGGAGTATCAATGATGTTGAAGCGATGCTCTTCTTTGAAGCGGGCATGGGGCAAAACAGGGGTCCAAAAAGCGGTGGTGGCCGCGGAGACGATCGTTATACCCCGCTCTTTTTCTTGGTCCATCCAGTCCATCTGGGTATTACCATCATCGATATCGCCAATTTTATATGACTTACCGGTATAAAAAAGAATACGTTCGGTAGTGGTGGTCTTGCCGGCATCGATGTGCGCGATAATACCCGTATTTCTAACACGATCAAGGGGAACTTTTTTTCCGACAATATTCACGAGGCTAATTTTACCACAAAAAGCCCACCAATGAGGTGAGCGGGAGAGATTTACAGGTTAGGGAAGAGAGATATGGAGAGGGGTGTTGAGAGCAATGGCGATTTTTTTGAGAAATGAGAGGGAGGGGTTGAAGCTGGAGTTTTCGAGACGAGAAATGATGGCTTGAGTGGTGTGAGCCTTTTTGGCGAGGTCTTTTTGAGACATTTTTGCCTCTAGTCTGGCCTTGATTATTTGCCTGGAGAGCTGGTATTCAGGGTCGGCTTTTTCCCAGAGTTTCTTGAATGCTGGATCTTTGAGGCTATCAGATAAATATTGGTCAAAAGAGAGGAGGTTCATGGTTCTAATTGTATATCGTATAGGATATAGATGTCAAGTGATATCTTTGAGGCGATTGAGAGCGATGTTTGTTTCTTTGGTGGGAGTTTTGTTAGTTTTCTTTTTGAAAGCGTGGAGGAGAATTATTTGATTCTTAACCTTGTGGACATAAAGAATGCGAGCGTTGCTTTTGCCTAAGATACGAATTTCCCAGAGAGGAAGACCCGAGAGTTTCTTGATGTGGGGAATGGCGGTGGAAAGGCCAAACTCGATGATGTTTTTGATGATAATTAAAGCTTTGACTTTGACCTCTTTGTTTTTGTCTAAAAAGTCACTGACAGGACTATTGTTGCGATGGTCGAGGTAAAAATCGACAGAGGACATGAATTTATGTTAGCAAATTTTCTTTGGGGTTGTTGTTGGACGGGGAAACCCCGCCCCTACGAACGTGCCCCAAAAGGCGCCCACCAGAGAGTGAAGAAGTTTTTCAAGAAGGAGTCTGGCAAATAGCTAGACTTTATTGTGCCAAAAAAACACCCCCTTGTGAGGAGTGTTAGATACAGATGACTATTTCGATTGCGGGAGAGAAGACTAGATCGTCTATTAGCCTAACCAAACGTCTGGACTTTATTTGGGACTTGGTCAAATGAAAATAGTATATTTCGTCGTGGTAAACCTTGAGTTTTCCACCGATGGCTTTTTCGATTTTGGAAATTAGCAGATCTTTCATATCGGAAAAATTCTTGGAATGCAATCTGATCGTAAAGAAGCGGGCGTCTAGATCAGACATTTTATCTGAGTATACTGCCGAAAAAAGCTTGGTGAAACCGTTTGATCTGAGGAAATTTTCAAATCGTTTGACAGCATTGAGATCAATTCTTTTAGCCTCTACGCTAAAAATTATTAATTGATGAGCATGAGTTATAACGAGGCGTTTTGATCTGACATCTTTAGCGAAGTTCATTCTGAAAATTTCATCCGTCGATTCATCTGCAACCATAGAGAAACTTTTGATAACTACAATGTCGTAGTACTTAGACATTTTTCTCCTTTTTTAAGGTATTTGTTTGTAGTTTAGCAAGTATTTAGTCTAGAGGGGGGAGAGCGGGCATACCGGCCTCGCGGGCGAAGGAGGCAACAAGATCGCGAATGGCTTTTTCCTGAGAAGGGTCTAGCTGTGGACGATGATAAGAGGCAACAAGTCTATCAACCTCGAGCTTGGCTCGGGCAAAAGTATCCAGACTGCCTGAAGCTTTCCAGCCGCGAACTGAATCCCGATCTACTACCGAGCTGGGGAGATGCTGTTCCTTTCGGAATAGGTCAGAGGTAATTCTCTGCTTGAGAAAGTTTCCTTTGAAGTCTATACCTTCATAAAAGCCTGAGGCTAGAGTCTCGGTCGGAGTGTCGATTCCCCTCAGCATTCGACGAGCCATGGCAATGCACTCGGCATCGATAACCAGTTTTTCCGGACTCATACAAAGAAGCGAGTCGATCATACCTGCACCGGAGATCATATTGATACCGCTGAGGGCGCCCACAAGAATGGACATGCCACTTTCGAAGCCGGCTTGACCGTCGACCAACTTAGAATCGGAACCGCCTAAATAGGCGTGGGTGGGAAGTCCCAAGGATTTACCGACTTGGGTATATGAGCTATCGATCATAGCGGTCTCGATCGCACCCATGGGAGTGCCACCTTTGCGCATGTCGAAGATGGCCGGAGCACCTCCCCAAACAATGGGAGAGCCGGCTTCGGCTAATTGGTGAATGACGATCCCACTGAGGCACTCGGCCGCGTGCTGAGTGACGGAGCCAATGAGGGTCACGGGGGCGGCCACACCAGCAAGGGGCATAGAAACCATTTCGGCCGGAACGCCGGCACGCGCCAGAGCAATAAGATTGCCTGAGCCAAAATTGGACCAAATGAGTGGAGGCGACGGGCAAACATCGAATATGGCACGGGGGAAACGCCGCAGATTTTCGCGGCTACCGGGAATGATGGCCAGTATATCGATCATGTGCTCGACGTTCTCATTGGAGAAGGCTCCGGTGACGATGGGTTTCCCGGAGAAAAGTAAAACCAGATATAAGCGATAGAGATCTTGGATCTCTTTCGGCACATCGCTACAAACAATAGCCGTGGACTGAGCGTCGTACTCGGAAAGACCTTCGACCACTTTGATAACCCGAAGAAGATCTTGAGTTTGCGCTGGCCGATGCTCTAAAGTCACCGTGTCTAAAATATTGGTGCCTGAGGAGCCTGGATCGAAGTGAACCGAGTCGCCGCCGTAGTGAACTTTTTGGTTGCCTTGATAATCATAAAGATGAAAATGACGAGGCACGGTTTTGAGGGATGTGAAGACCAGAGATTTCGGAATCCGGGCAACCAGAGTGGTCTCGTCGACTTCGGCTCCGGCGGAGCGAAGTAGCTCACGGGCTTCGACATTTTGGACTTTGATTCCCGGACTCATCAATAATTGAAAAGCTTCGTCAGTGACGCGTGCAATCAATTCATCATCGAGCAAGGTCAGTTTTGGCTTCATAGAGCCTCCTTTGGAAGAATAAATTGGAAATGTACTGGCGTGATTATACGCTTTATGATTAGGCACAAAAAACCCCGAAAATTGATCGGGGTTTTAAATTATCTTCTAGGAAAGTGAATGTAGCTCATCGACGAGTGTGGAAAGTCCTTCCCGCAAAGACTCAATTTTCGTAATTAATTTGTCCAAACTTTCTTTTTTTGAAGGAAGAGTTTCAAGCATGCGATCGATCCAGGCAGCTCTCTCCTCTTCGTTCCTGATTGGCACATTCTTGGCTCGGTTTTCGAAATCTTCCTTTGTGAAAAAATTATAATCTGAGGTTAGATTGACGTTAAGACCTATGACCACTAAGGTATCTTTCGGACCGAATTTGTTCTTCGGATGGATAAGGCTCTTGTACTGGTATTCTTTCCAAGTGGTGGTGTAGGCCAAAGTACGATTTCCCTTGGCACTTTCTTCTGTAATGGAATAGGACTCAAGGAACCAACACTCAACCGTGGTTTGAGGATCAATTTTATAACCAAATAACCATTCAAACATGATTTACCTCCGTAAGAGTTTGGAAATGTACTAAGGTGATTATACTCCACTAGGTATATAGTGGCTAAATTGGATATATTTGACAATTCTTCTTTATTAGTGTAATATATACACTAAGATGAAGATACAGACTTTTACGGTAGTGTCGGGGAATGCCATTTGTAATGCCAGTTGTCCCTTTTGTGTTTCGAAAATGACGGGAATAAGGGGAATTGGCACCAAACCCACCTTGATAAACTGGCACAACTTTCACAAAGCTTGTAGGATTGCCCAGATAAATAACATTACGACAGTACTGCTTACCGGCAAGGGTGAGCCGACTTTATACCCCGATCAGCTGACCGAATATTTGAAACACCTTCAGAAATATGACTTCCCTATTCTGGAACTACAGACAAATGCTATTTTGTTTTCCGAACAAGAAAAAAGTTATGAGAAATATTTAAAAGAGTGGTTTGAACTTGGATTGTCCATTATCTCGATATCGGTGGTGCACTATGATCCGGAGAAAAATAGAGCCAATTATGTGCCCGGTAAAAAAATATATCCGGATTTGGGAAAGATAATCGCCAAACTGCATAAAATTGGCTACTCCGTAAGATTTTCGGTAGTCCTGATCAAAGATCATATCGACACTCCCAAAGAGGCCAAAAAAATGGTGGAGATGGCTAACAAGTGGGGAGTGGAGCAAGTGTCTCTGAGACCGGTGGCTGCGCCGGAAAATTCGGAAAGTGAGAAATATAAAACAGATACGGTGAAGATGATGCTAACTCCTAAGAAAATTGCGGACATAAATGACTGGCTGGAAAAGGAAGGGAGATTACTTCTTTCTTACGAACACAACTCAAGAATCTATGATGTCGCCGGACAAAATGTTTGTTTGACAGATGCTCTAACGATAAAACCCGGAACGGATGACATTCGACAGATGATCTTCTTCCCCGACGGACACATTCGATTTGATTGGCAATACAAAGGGGCAATTATTCTATGAAGAAATTAAAAGCGATTCGAGCCGTTTATTCTTACTACTTTCCGGAAATTAGGAAACTGATTTCGGAGATTACAGCAGAGTTCCCACATGGAGAATTTTTGAAATCGATTAAGCCGGGACTCGATGACTACGAGAAACCAATCATTGAGAAGATGATTAATTTCTATAAAAAAGACGTTCAGGGTTTGGAAAGCTTTGAATACCGCTACCCCACCGGTGGCTCGAGTGAGGGAATATATCACCTGCTTTCGAGAATCAAAAAAGACCATCCGGAGTCACCAATTTATACTCTGGAGGGAGAGTATGAGGGTTATCGGGAATGCGCCGTAGGCCTTGGCCTAAAAGTACAAGAAATACCGGAGGATTTCGAAACGATAATGAAATTGAAACCGGGGTATTGGTTTATCTCAAATCCATCCGGTAGAGATGGAAATATTTTGGTGGACACTTTAATTAATCAAATTGCGGATCTGGGACATAAAGTAATTGTGGATTTGGCATATTTAGGTTTGACCAAGAGACATAAATTCGACTATACCCATCCAAATATCGTGGCGGTATTAACCTCGATGAGCAAACCTTTTGGATTGTTTTACTATCGAGTTGGATTTACCTTCACCCGGGAGCCGGTAAAGACTCTTTATGGCACCAAGTGGTTTAAGAATATTTTGTCCTTAATTATCGCCGATAAAGTATTTAGTACTTTCACCGCCGATTATGTTTATCAAAAATACGCGCCGGTACAGATAGAGATACTAGAGCAAATAAAGAAAGAGACGGGTATAGAACTGAGACGAAGTGATGTCCTGATACTGGCCCACTTGACCGAAAAAGATTTTGAAAAACTGACTCAGAAACAAAAGAAAATGGTGAAACCATTTAAACGGGAAAGTGAATACCGCTTTTGTTTGACCCAGTATTTTTTGGAGAGGGAATTCATTGCTTAACGTCTGTCCTTTGTGATAATTGATTAATAACACAGTTTCCTTTTGTCTTTTTTATCTCGGTCTCGGTAAATCGAAGCACTTCATACCCTTTTGTCCGTAATATCAAATCTCGAACCTTATCTTTGGCAATTGCTGAAGGTAATCCGTGCCAGTAATCACCATCACATTCAATCAGAATGTTGGTGTTTTGGATCATAAAATCTGAATGGTATTTACCGATTTTAACTTCTTGTTCAAATGGTATTTTGGCCTTTTTTAGTCGGATTCTCACAATCTTTTCGATTGATGTTTCGCCTTTATAGTGGATATAACAGTACCAGGAGCAGAATCCTCCCTTACCTCGATTAATTGTGCTTCTTGGAATTGAGATCATTTTCTGACAATTGCGGCACGATATCGAAACATATTCCCTTGTTGAGTCGTCGCAACACTTTTTACTGCAAAATGACTTTGTATATTTAATAGATAATGATAATGCCCTAGTAAACTCCTTTCCGCATCGATAACAAACTTGAGTCTTCCTGTGAATTTTATAACGACATTTCTGAGAACAATAAATTCCAAAACCTTTCTTTACTAAACACGCCATAACTGAAAAATTCTTCCTGCAAACCGGACAATTTTTAATTTCTTTTTTCCTAGTGGAGTCGTGATAGCAAGAGACGGAGCAGTAATTAGATTTCCTTTGTAAATATGGCAATATCCTGAAATGGTTACCGCAACCAGTGCATTCTAACTCAATCTTTTGATTTTGACTTTCAGACTTACATTTAACCGAACAAAATTTTCGCTTTTTAAATACCAATTCTCCACAAATCGGGCAGTAATTTGTGATCACATATCCATAATAAACCCAAAGTTAAAACTAATCAATACCGAAACACAAATATGAAAAATTGTAGTCCTGTAATAATGCTATAGGATTACCATCTAAAGTGAGCGAATGCCTTATTCGCCTCAGCTTGCTTGTGAGTGTCGAGCTTCTTTTTGATGGCGGCGCCGGCATTTTCGTGAGATTCCACGATTTCGGCGGCGAGTTTGTCGGCAAGGGTACGGTAAGGATTGGCGCCTCTAGCTTTGGCGGCATTGATGAGCCAGCGGATGGCCAGAGAGTCACGACGTTCCGGACGGATAGGAGTAGGTACTTGATAGGAAGCGCCTCCAACACGACGGGAGCGGACTTCGATAGTCGGCTTGATGTTGTCCAGAGATGTGTGAAGATACTCGACTCCATCTTGCTTGGTTTGCTCGGCGACAATGTCAATAGCCTTGTAAACTTGTTTGGCGGCGACAGATTTTCGACCGTCTTCCATAACACAGGCGATTAACTTGGCCACTAAGGGACTACCGTAAATCGGATCAAATTGGACTTTTTTAGGTGGGGTTTTTTTGGATCGCATATTTATTTCTTTGCTACTGAGGGGCGTTTGGTGCCGTATTTACTGCGGGAGGTGCGGCGTTTTTCAATGCCACCGGTATCGAGCTTACCTCTAATAATATGAAACTTCACACCAGGAAGATCTCGAACTCGACCACCGCGAATCAGGACGATACTGTGCTCGGCTAAGTTGTGACCTTCACCCATGATGTAAGCGGTCACTTCTTGTTTGTTTGACAGTCTCACTCGGGCAATCTTCCGTAATGCGGAGTTTGGTTTTTTGGGAGTCATGGTCTTGACCTGTAAACAGACCCCAGCCTTTTGAGGACTTTGGGTGACAACCATTCGACGCTTGACCGAGTTAAAACTCTTACGAAGAGCGGTGGTTTTTATTTTTCGGGCGTTACTCACCCGGCCGGACTTGATTAATTGATTCGTGGTAGGCATTGTTTGCTCGTGTATTTTATCAGATATTCTCGATCCTGGCACGGAGTTTGCTGGTGGGAACCAAGCGGCCAATAATAACGTTTTCCTTCATACCCACGAGATGGTCAACTTTTCCCTGAACCGCGGCGTCGGTTAAGACACTGGTGGTGTCTTGGAAAGAGGCGGCTGAAAGCCAACTGTCGGTGTGTAGAGCGGCGCGAATGGTACCAAGAATAAGATTGGTGGCGGTGGCAGGCTCTCCTCCTTGAGCGATAACGCCTTCATTGGCCATTTCGTAACTGCCTCGACTGATAACGTCTCCGGCGACGAGGCTTGAGTCTCCAACGGAGTCAATTCGAACATAGTCGCACATTTTTCTAGTGATGACTTCAAAGTGTTTGTCGTGAATGCTGATACCTTGAGATTCATAAATTGATTGAATCTCGGCAATAAGGTAGTTTTGAGCGGCTCTCAAACCCTTGATCTTCAAAAGTTCTCTAATGTCCACCCCTCCTGAGGCCAGTTGAGTTCCAACGGCTACAAGATCACCATCTTCGACCTTAAGATGCATGGCTAAAGGAATGAGATACTCTTTGCGATCTTCTTTTTTGCCGGTAGGGGTAATAGTAATTAGGTTGCCGTTGTCGGTTTCGACAATTTTGGCCTTGCCCGAGACTTCGGCTAGAGGAGCAACCAGTTTGGGCATACGGACTTCAAAAAGTTCGGTAACTCTAGGCAGACCCTGGGTAACGTCGACACCGGCGACACCTCCGGAGTGTTTGGTACGCATAGTAAGCTGGGTTCCAGGCTCACCGATGGATTGGGCGGCAGTGACACCAACCGGATCTCCAATGACCGCTGGAGCATTGTTAGCTAAATTATTACCGTAACACTTGGCACAAAGACCGAAGCGCATCTTACAAGTGAGCGGAGAGCGGATTTCGACCTCTTTGATACCCGACTTGACGATAGCGGCGGCGACATCTTCGGTGATCATTTCACCTGCAGAAACAAGAACTTTGCGTGTTTCGGGAGCAACAACTTTTTTGGCCGAAAACCTGGAAGTAATGCTCTTTTCGAAGACTTTTCCACGAGTACCATCGGTAGAGATGGTGAGAAACTCTTCGGTGCCGCATTCTTCTGCTCGAATAATAGCATCATGGCTGACATCGACCAGGCGACGAGTCAAGTAACCGGCATCGGCAGTACGAAGAGCGGTGTCGGTAAGACCCTTTCGGGAACCACGAATGGAGGTAACGTATTCAAAGATAGAAAGACCTTCACGGAAGTTTCCCTTGGTGGGTAGCTCAACCATATTGCCGAGAGGATCGACGTTGATACCACGCATAGCGGAGAGTTGTTTGATGGTATTTTTGGTAATACGTCCCATGCCGGTATCGATAATTAAGCGAACCGGATTATCTTCAGAAAATTCCTGCCAGGTTTTTTCGGCCAGATCGTCGGCAGTATCCATCCACATTTGAATAGTAAGCTTTCGTCTTTCTTCATTGGTGATCAAACCGGAGTTAAAGTTTTCTTCGATCTCTTTAGCCTTGACGTTTCCACCTTCGATAAAGGCCGCTTTGTCAGAGTACATTTCATTGTCGGTGATGGCAAAGGAAAGACCGGAAACGGTTGAGTAGTGGAAACCAATATCTTTGACATTATCAATTAATCTGACAACTCGCTTGATGTCTAGCTCGCGAATCGCACGATGGAACATGGCGGAAATTTCTTTACGAGGTAGATTGTGATTTAGGAATTTCCACTCTTTGGGGAGAATTTTATTGAAAATAATACGGCCAACAGTAGTTTCGGTAAGCTCACTGCTTTCTTCCGGATGAAGTCTCACCAATATTAGCTGACGGACGTTGACCACACCTGTCTGAGTGGCAGTGATGGCTTCGGTGGGAGAGGAAAACGGCATGCTGTATGGGGCCAATTTGGTATCTATGGATGTGAGATAGTAAACACCGATGGCCATTTCCTTGGAGTCAGGAATAGAAACCGGGTTACCGGCAGAAGGCTTGACCAGGTTGTATTGAGGAAGCATGTGATTCTTGGCTTCTTGAATGGCTTTTTTGGTTAGGGGGACGTGTACAGCCATCTGGTCTCCGTCGAAGTCGGCGTTAAAACCGGAACAGACGACAGGATGAAGACGAATAGCGGCGCCATCGACCAGTACCGGCCAAAAAGCTTGAATCGAAAGCTTGTGCAATGTAGGAGCGCGGTTAAGAAGCACGGGGTGTTTTTTGGTAATTTTTTCGAGAATATCAAAAACTTCCGGTAGACGTTTTTCGATGAGAGCTTTGGCGGCTTTGACATTCGGAGCCAAGTCTTGTTTGATGATCTCGTGAAGTACAAAGGGTTTAAACATTTCCAGAGCCATGTCCTTGGGCAAACCACATTGGTTAAGTTTTAGCTCCGGTCCGACGACGATAACACTACGACCTGAATAGTCGACGCGCTTACCGAGAAGGTTTTGACGGAAACGGCCTTGCTTACCACGAAGCATGTCGGAAAGAGACTTTAAGGTTTTTCCGGTGCGTGACCTGCGAGTAGAACGGGCTTGGGAAGAATCAATTAAAGAATCGACGGCTTCCTGAAGCATACGTTTTTCATTTCTCAAAATGATTTCCGGAGCCCCAAGATCGATCAGATGTTTAAGACGATTGTTGCGATTGATAACTCGGCGATATAAATCATTTAAGTCTGAAGCGGCAAAGCGACCACCGGAAAGCTGGACCATAGGACGAAGGTCCGGAGGGATAACCGGAAGAGTTTGAACGATCATCCATTCCGGCTTAATTTTGGCGTCGGAAAGTCCACGAACCACCTGAAGTCTTTTGGTGGCCCGAAGTCTTTTGGCTTCCGAAGAGCTATTGAGATCCTCTTTTAACTTGGAGCCCAGTTCTTCGAGATTTATTTTCTTTAAAGCCTCAAGAAGGGCTTCCGAGCCCATACCGGCTTCAATCCAATCGACGAGACGGTATTCCTCTAGCTTGGCAAACTCCGAATCGGATACCAGAGAATTGGCTTGAATTCTTTCAATTAACGAGCCTAATTTACTGTAGATTTCTTCGGTGAAAGCCAGTTCAACGACCATCTGCTCCCTGAGGTTGGCTACCTTCTGCTTGTAATCGACCTTTAGATCTTCGGACTTTAGCTCCAGTTCGTCTTTAGCTCTTATTTTTTTCTTGAGTTCTTTAATTTCCTTTTCTCCCAGATCTTTGACGTCTTCAATCTGTTTATCAAAGTTGGTGCGGACCTCGTTTAACTTGGTTTCTTTTTGAGTTTCAATGTTGGCCAGAGCCTCTTCTCGGCCGGCTTCATCGACCGACATGATGAGGTATTTACTGAAGTAGATGACGGAGGTGAGGGCCTTGGGAGAAATATCAAGCAGTAAAGAAAGTTTGCTGGGAGCGCCTTTGAAAAACCAAACGTGAGCGACCGGAGCAGACAGCTCAAGGTGACCCATACGCTCGCGGCGGACACGGCTCAGAGTAACTTCAACACCGCATTTGTCGCAGACAATACCTTTGAAACGAACTCGTTTGTACTTACCACAATAACATTCCCAGTCTTTAGTAGGACCAAAAATTCGTTCACAGAAAAGGCCGTCCTTTTCCGGTTTTTGAGTTCGGTAGTTAATTGTTTCCGGTTTGGTGACCAAACCATATGACCAACTCTTAATATCTTCGGGGCTCGCCAGTCTAATCTGTAATCCGGAAAAATCGATGATGTTATTCATTATTGTTAGTTGTTTTGTTTAATACTGCTTCCTCATCTATTGGATCGACGATGTCTTCACCGGACTCATCGGTTTCTTCCTCGAAGGTGGAAACTTTAAGCTCGTCGGACATACTGGTGGCTTCGGCTATCTCGGCGGCAATCTCTGGCTTGACAGGCAAGGGCTCTTCGACATGAGCCACTACTTGACCGGTAGGAATAACGGCGAGACAAAGAGAGTTTAGCTCCTTAACCAAGACCTTAAAGGACTCGGGAATTGAAGACATCGGGATAGTTTCACCTTTGACAATAGCTTCAAAAGCTTTGGAACGGCCAACAACATCATCGGACTTGAGAGTAAGCATTTCTTGCAGGGAGTAAGCGGCTTTGTGCGCTTCAAGAGCCCAAACTTCCATTTCTCCTAAACGCTGACCACCCATTTGAGCTTTGCCTCCAAGAGGTTGTTGGGTGACTAGAGAGTAAGGTCCAATGGAGCGCGCATGAGTCTTGTCCTCAACCATGTGATTGAGCTTGAGAATGTAACTTATTCCGACGGCTGTTTCCTGACCAAAGGGTTCACCGGTACGGCCATCATAAAGCTGAGCTTTGCCATTGATGGGTAAGCCGGCCTCGATCAATGTCTTGTTTAGTTTGGCTTCAGAAACGTTTTCAAAAACTGGAACGGAGTATCTTTTGCCAAGTTTCTCTCCGGCAAAAGCCAGCTGAGCTTCCAGTAGCTGACCAAGATTCATACGAGCCAGAACCGAAAGAGGAGAAATGATGACATCTACCGGACGGCCATCGGCCAGATGAGGCATGTCGGCATCGGAAACTATCTTGGAAATGACACCTTTGTTTCCATGTCTACCGGCCACCTTATCGCCAACAGTGATTTTTCTGAGCTGAGCCACCTTGATTTTTATTTGTTGAATGACACCGGCGTCCAACTCGTCCCCGGCTTCACGACTTAAGATTCTCACCGAAACAATGGTGCCTTGTTCACCATGAGGCATACGCAAAGAAGTGTCTCTGACTTCCCTGGCCTTTTCTCCAAAAATGGCCCTCAAGAGTCGTTCCTCGGCGGTAAGCTCAGTTTCCCCTTTTGGGGCAATTTTGCCAACCAAGATGTCGTTTGGGCCGACGGTGGAACCGATAGCAATAGTGCCGTCTTCACCCAGGTTTCGAAGATCGGTTTCGGCGACGTTTGGAATATCTCGGGTCAGTTCTTCGGCACCAAGCTTGGTATCCATGACATCGCAAGTGTGCTCGTGGATGTGAACCGAAGAAAGTAAATCTTGACGGACGCAACGATCGGAAACCACGATAGCGTCTTCGTAACCCAGACCTTCAAAGGCGGCGTAGGCTATCAAAAGATTCTGACCAAGAGCCAGTTCACCATTTTCCGAAGCAGGACCGTTGATGATGACATCACCCTTTTTAAGTTTGTCTCCGAGGGAGACCAGAGGATGCTGGTTGTAACAGGTGTCTTGAGAAGAGTTGTGATATTTACGAAGATGATAAGTAACAATATCCTTTTTGATCTCAATGAAGCCGTAATCGTAAGGGGAAATTCCGGAGGCGGCCGAAACGGCGTCTTTTTCGGAAATCTTGACACTAATATGATTGCCGTCAACAGAAAGAACTACACCATTGAAGTCAGATGAAACCACCCAACCCATGCCGGCGGCGGTGATGGCCTCCATGCCCGTACCGACGATGGGAGCGGTAGGCTTCACCAGGGGAAGAGCTTGCGTAAGGTGATGAGTTCCCATAAGAGCGCGAGTACCTTCATCCTGTTGAATAAACGGAATCAGAGAGGCGGAGGTGCCAACCACCTGGCGGGGAATAACATCGATGTATTGGACTTTGTCGATGTCGGCTTCAATAAACTTACCGGCGTATCTTACCGGAACCCATTTCTGAGTGATAGAGTCTCCATCTCTCTCGATGCCGGCGTGGGTAATATAAGCATCTTCTTCATCATCGGCGGCGAGATAAACAGCCTCATTGCCGATTTTAAAAGTAGTTTTTCCGCCTTTGACGATCTTGCTTACCGGTAAGTATGGAGCCTCCAAAAAGCCATAAGCATTAATACGAGCATAAAGAGCCAGATAGGTGACCAAACCAATATTTGGTCCTTCGGGAGACCTAACCGGACAGATACGAGAGTACTGGGAAGAGTGGATGTCGCGCATGGAGAAACTGGCGCGTTCACGAGTGATGCCACCAGGTCCCATGACGGAGATACGGCGAAGGTTATCAATCTCGGAAAGAGGATTGACCTGATCGAGGATTGACGAAAGTCGGTTGCGACGGAAAAATTCGGTAATAGCGGAAATAATGGGACGAGGATTGACGAAAGCGGCGGGAGTAGGTAGTTCGTCGGGCTTGGCGAGAGACATCTTTTCTTTGATAGATCGCTCCAATCTGAGAAGTCCAGCTTTGAAAGATGTCTGATTGACTAGTTCTCCCACGCAACGAAGACGACGGTTGGCCAGATGATCAATATCGTCGGTTTTACCAGTGCCATTTTGAAGTCCAATTAAGTATTTGACAGAGCCTATAAAGTCCTCAGTCGTCAAGGTAATGTGTTGCTTGTCGATGGGGGTATTAAGACCCAGCTTGCGATTCATCTTGTAGCGACCGACCAAGCCAAGATTGTAGCGGCGAGCGTCGAAGAACATCTGGTGGAGGAGGGCTTTGGCATTGTCTAACACCGCCGGCTCACCGGGGCGAACTTTCTGATAGAACTCGAGAAGAGCTTCTTCGGTGTTGGTACTGGAGTCTTTGAGAAGGGTGGTAGAAATGTAACGGTGTTCCTTGTCGGTATCGACATCGGTAAAGAGAGCCAAGATTTCTTCATTGGTACTAAAGCCTAGGGCACGAATAAGAGTAGTGGCAGAAACTTTGCGGTGACGGTCGATTCGGACGGAGATATGATCGTTGCGACTGACTATAAACTCGAGCCAGGATCCACGCATAGGACGAACTTCGGCCTGGTGAATGACACGACCGGAGTGCGGATCGACTTCACGGGTAAAGTAGGCACCAGGAGAGCGGACGAGCTGGTTAACCACGACGCGCTCGACACCATTGATGATAAAGGTACCAATGGAGGTCATCATAGGAATGTCTCCCAGGAAAATTTCTTGCTGTTGAGTAGCGGCGGTGTGGAGGTTGGTCAGTTTGACCGTGGCCCAGAGAGGAGCTTCAAAGGTGACACCCTTTTCGATAGCTTGCTTGGGAGAAAACTTAGGCAGACCAACACGGTTACTTAAAAATTCGAACTCAAAGACCTTGCCTGTGAAGTCCCTGATGGGATTTAGCTCTAGTAGTGATTCACGGATACCATCTTCGAGAAATTGTTTGTATGAGTCTAGCTGAGTTTGGGCTAGGTTTGACTCGGGTAACTTAGAGGCAATATTGCCCCAATCTTCGCGTTTGGTTTGTTTTATCATCCGTATTTTGGGTTTTTTTAGGCAGAGTAAATAACGATGGACAACATACAAAAACCTGACTGGAAAAAATATCAGCCAAGTTTAGGACAGTGCCGTAAGTATAAAGGCACATTGCGCGCCTGTCAATCTGATGTTTGGTACAATACAGGAAATTCTGAAGGAGGCTGCTTTGAAAATATTTTGGCTAAGTGTTCTGGAACGAACTTTGTTTTTGCTATTAATCTCCTTTGTCATCCTATGGTTCTCAAAAGAGACAATCTTAACGGGTGCAGGCACAGCATCGGCAATACTGATTGCCACGCTCGGGATTGTCCTGTCCACAGGGATAATAATCGTAGTAACTACCTTCGGAACACTTTGGATGTTCGAGAGGATTGCTATGAGGCAGGGAGTAGGCATTGAAGATGTGATTTTTGCTCTTTACAAACTGAAGTGGGATTTTAACCGGGTGGCATATGATGTGAACTTTAAGGCTGACTTTGAAGAAACAAAGAGGATCAGAGGCCAGATCGAGGCCGAAAAAATTGAGCATTGGGGAGATTTGTAGTCATTTGCCGGTGGCCGAAAGGTTGCCGGTTTTTTGTGGAGTGAGATCCCTCCACTTTGGTCGGGATGACGAGATTAGTTGCAGTCTTTTTTGAGGAAGGTACAGATGTTTTTGGAGTGCTCGGCGAAGGTGTCGGCGAAATGAATTTTGCCGTTTAAGTCATGGAGATAGTACATGGATGAAGTTTCCTGTGGATCGGAGGCGGCGGAGAGAGCATCTTTGCCGGGATTGGCTATTGGCGTGGGCGGAAGTCCGGTATTGAGATAAGTATTGTAGGGAGATTTAAGTTTGAGATCTTCAAGGGTAAGGTCTTTTTCCCACCAATCGCAGTTGATCTGCTTACAGCGGGCTGATCCTAAAGCGTATTGAACCGAAGCGTCTATTTGCAAAGCCATGCCGATTTTTAAACGATTGGCGATAACTCCGGCGATCAAGGGCATTTCGGCAGACGAAGCCGCTTCTCTTTCCAGTAATGAAGCCAGGGTGGTGACGCCATTTAATTTATCCGAAGGAATATCGGCCGTGACTTCTTCAAATTGCTTAGTCAGTCGTTTCACAATGTCCGAAGCAGAAGCTTCCGGGGCAAAATCGTAAGTGTCAGGAAAGAGACGACCCTCTTTGCCTCGGGTCAGGGAAGTAAATTGTAATGGATTGTAGTTATTTTCTTTTATTTGGCTGAAGGCTTTGTCAAAAAGAAAGTTTATTTCTTCACTTCTTAAGCCTTCCGGAATGGTCACACGGACCTGGCGAGAATAAGCGTGAAGCAAAGCCTGAGCCATTTCGGTAGCATCCATGTTCGGAGAAAGCTTAAAATAACCGGCTTGAATTTTGCTCGCTATACCCAGACGAATGACGGTGAGTTTGAAAGCGATTCTGGATCTAATTAGTTGAGCTGAGCTGAGATCATTGGCGATTTTGTCGATACCAGTGCCGGGTTTGATTTCGAAGTCCAAAAGAGAGGTCGCTGTCCGAGTGACCGGTTGCATGGCTTGAAAATACCAGGAAAATCCGAGAACGGACAAAATGGTGGTAGCGATAAATAGCCGCTTAAACATAGTTTAGATCTCACTTAGAAGTGCCCGACGATAGATATTCGTCTTCGAATTGTAGATAAAAACTCGACCGCACTTGCAGGTGATTTGATCCGTGTCTTTGACCTTTGGTGATGGCTTACTTTGACCTTCGGTGAGCGAAGTACCACAGCCGACGCAAGTACCACGCGATAAAAGCCAAGCTTGAACAGGAGCGATGATATTCTTGAACATAGATTGATTATATATTATGGATTCTTAAAGCAAGTTGAATACCCCTAGATTTGGGATATTTCCCCATACTGTAGCCTCGTCTTCTGATTGAAAAATTCCAGCGTGAATATTTCTTTCACCCAAATCATCTAACCTCATTTTATTATCCATCGCTGGCGCGTGAAGATCATCACCAACGTACCATCTTCGGATAGGATAAAGATCGTCTCTTAAACTTGCGGCTTGAATTGCATCTCTGGACCAACAAAGTTCCATAATGGGTAAGCTACTCACCTGTATTATCGACTTTTCAACAGCAATATTTCGCAAGGCTGGATGGTTGTTTAGTGAAGCGAAACTCCAAGATGTCAGGGGGGAACCTTTTTCTGGCCAAGCTTTATGCCTATTTAGATCAGCTAGGGTCATGTTGACCAACCTAGACTGATTGTTAATACCGAAGGTCGATTCAGAAACCAAAACGTCTAAGGCTAGTTGTGATATTTCTGGATTATTATTTTCTTCATTTGCGGTAAAAGACAGTACTCTCGTAACAGGAATTCTTCCTTTCGCTATTTCCTTTATACCTATGGTGTTTATTCGTCTTAAAGTATCATCTACCCTCCCAACTCTCTTAGTGACGGTAGCTTTTTGTTCTAATAGATATGGATCTCTATTAATTTCGTTCGATATTGATTGTAGGTTTGTTTCCCAATTGTGTAATTCTTTTTTTAATTGGACTAAAGCATTGTCTGCTACTACCGGAAATAAGAGTTCAAATTTGTTTTTACCAGACCCAATTTGAGTCCAAGTAACAACTAGATCTAACCATTGAAATATTTTGCCTCCCTTAATGATGTGATCCCTATCCAGTTCTATCCATTGGAAAATTTCTCTTAGATCTCTATCTTTTTCGTCCGGAAATAATTTTTTTAGTAATCCAGTTTTTGGACCTGTTACGATTTTGTCTAAACCCGATGACTTCATTCTGGTTTCTACTTCTTTTACGTCAAGCCCTGAATTATCGCAAAAAAGGGCTAAAATTTTTTCGTATTCTTTTTCGGGAGCTATTGTTTTTTCTGAATCTATTGATACTTTTGCCTCCATGTACCCAATTCTATCGCATAATCAAAGTTGCGAATAAACTAGAAAGAATCGAGGTAGTCTTGGAGGATGAGGGCGGCGGCGGTTTGGTGCTCTTCTTTCTTTCGTTTAGTCAGAGTTTTCCCTTGCTCTTTCATGACATTCCTGGCGGTGTGAGAACTGAGATCTTCACGAAAAAAGACTATTTCTTTGGGAAAAACGGTGTAAATTTTTTCACTTAAGTCTGTGGCAAATTTGACGATTGGACCATACTCCGGGACTCCAATGACGATTTTGTCCGGATGATATCGATTTAGAAAGGGCAGTAATTTGGTGACCAATTGATCTAACTCTTTTTCATAAATAGTGGCGACCGGTGTGGCGAGAATCCCCTCCTCAGAAATAGCGAGGCCTGTGTGAGAGGTACCTGGGTCAAGACAAAGAATAATGGGCATGGAAAGTTAAAGCTTGATGGAAAATTTATCTCGATTGTATTGAGAAATAAGGAGAGATAGTAGAGACTGATAAGGAAGGCCAACTTTGCCAGATTTGGATTTAAAGATTTCTAGCTCTGACCCTGCAATACGGAAATTAACAGTTTTATTTTTGAGTTGAGCTTGGGCTATTTTTTGGAAGCGATCAATTTCTTGTTCCATGTTAGGTACTGGAACATATTTACCAGCTATAAGATCTTTTTCAATTTGTTTTTCTTCTTTGGTGAGTTTGTAATATTTCATTTTTTGTAATATTTTTTATGATATTTACGGCTAGCAAAAATTGTTTTGAGAAAGATTTTTTCTTCATCCTCAACAAACGGTATGCAGTGCATATATGAATTGAAGATAACCAGAATGATCTTCTGCCCCGGGTATCTTTTTTGATTTGGATTATCAACAATCGCGACCACTTCGCGATTGAAAACAAGTTCGAAGACCTCTTCAAAGGAAACACCTCGAGATTCTTTAAGTTTAATACTCTTGTTTGAATCCCATTGAATTGGTTTCACTTGCGTAATTATATTATATTGTATTGTCATTGTCAATGCGAGCGATAGCCAATGATAGCGAATGCTAGATTGCTTCGGCTCGAATACGAGACTCGCAATGACGGAGGGGATGGATCCCGGATCCAGGTCCGGGATGACACTATAATTAGAGTTAGATTGCCGCGCTACGCTCGCAATGACGAGTACGTCAGTTTGGAATTAGGTTGGCTTCAACTACTAGGCGTCTCAGAGTGGTGCCCGGAGGAACGCAGGTAATCAGTTTAAGGGTTTTGTCTGAGTATTCTTGACGCAGAACCCAAAGTTCTTTGGGCTTGACCTCAAAGGTTTTGCTTATGCGATAAGTGTACTCGGCGCCATCGTAGGTCACAAATATATCGGAGCCAACCTTGATCTTAGGCAGAGTTGAAAAAATAGTGGTGTATTTTTTTGGATCAAAAAATTGAGGTAAGGTCGAATGACCAAAAATAACCGGAGAGCCTATCTGTCCCGGCAAGGCTGTTTGGGGATACTGAACCAAGTGTTGGGTGAGGTCTTCATCTCGAAGAGCCACAGTGGCATCAAAAATTCCTAGCGAGGGTATAGAAAGAGTGTAAAAATCCGGAACATTTTCTCCGAAAGTTTTTTTGGAGGCGAAAAGATTGTTTTGAGGGGTACCAGGGAACCAACTACTGGCTTTGGTAAAGTCTAACCCTGAAACAACGATAGGCTCACCCTCATCCTGGGCTTGGGATTGATAATAGACCGGAGAAAGTAGACCCGAGTCAGCCAGATTAAATAAGCGGAAGTTATTAAGTTGATAACTGACGACAGGGTAAGCCACACCACCAAGAATGGCGAGCCCCAAGGCAGAAACCAGAGTGGGGATGGTCTTGAGATAGAGAGGAATGCGGCGGCCGGGGTGGGGATTACCCTGTGTAGCCTTGCGGTAGCTATATAACATGTCAGTTGCTAACGAGGTCGAACTTAATGTTTCGGAGCGGGAGAATCTTGGTAATGAACGGCAGGGAAGGGAAAATCTTGATATTGACTCCGGTAAAACCAGGAATCGGTTCAAAGAAATGACGCAGGCCGGAAACGGACTTGCCTTTGATGAATTCCGCCAGTTTTTGCTCGTCTATTTCCGGATAAAGAGAGGCTTCAATCATGACTTTTGATTGGTAAATGCCACCTGATTTAGTGGGATTTTCCAAACTAACGGTGGTCGATTCCTTTTTGATATATGAGCCCGCCGGAATTTGGCTTTTTAATTCATTAGTAGCTAAATCATTGAGACTTCCTTGAGAGTAAACCAGAGCGTCGAATGAGCCTTCCAGTGTGAGACTGACGGTAGTTGCTTCTTCGGAAAGGTTGTGGTCAAACTGTTTCTTGGTAAAAATAATGTCGGAAAGAGGTAGGGTTTTTAGTTCGGGATTTTCCATTTGAGCGTCGGACTGAACTTTGATCTTGATTTTTTCGGTACCGGTAGCCAGCAATTTATCTTGGTCGACTTTGGAAACAGCGTTGACGGTGCGAGAAGTTCCACCGGCGAAGTCAGATTCGGAAACGGCTACGGCAATGGCTTTGGAAAAACTATCGACGCTAAAAATGGTTCCTTTGAGAAGATTGTGTTCGGCGCCAATTTTGGTCGCAGTGACCTGGACACCGGTTGCCTTTCCGGAAATCGTGTCCAGAGAGTCAGCGCTGGCAGAGGCGATAGTAACGGCGGTTTGTAAAATATATGAATACTTTCCGGTGTCGTTACTGACAGTGGACCCGGCCTTGAGGATAAGGGGGGCGCTGGACTTGTTGCCAATGGTAATGGTGCCGGTAGCCTTGTCGCCGACCGTGGCCGTTCCGGTAGTGGAGATTGACTCTTGAGCGGAGCCGGAAAAAGTTTTCTTGGTAGCAATTAAGGTCGGTATACTTTCCTGCAGAGTCTCGGCGATAGCGATCCCCAACTGCCTGTTTACTTTTTGAGGATTGAAGTGAATAGCTATCTCGACCTGGCCCAAAAACAAGTAAGCGATTAGCCCCAGAAACAAGATGGCGGGGATGACCAGGAATAATAGATAACTCAGACGAGGAGGGTGGGGAAGATTTATTTTAGGTAGTGAGGGTAGGGCAATTTTAAAGTGAAATTTTTTCTGGGGTGACGAGCCGATCTCATCTCCAGAGAAGGCATATTTTGGTTCTAGGTCTTCTTCAGAGGGTTCTACCGGTTCTGCCAATGAAATGGAGGGAGGAGGAGCGGTTTCTTCGTAGGAAAAACCCAGCTCTTCCATTGACGAAGGTGTTTTTTCAGGAACCACCAAATTAGATTCTTCAACCGCTTCTTTAATTTCGAAACCAATCGACTGGACGGCTTCGATGCCCCCGGTAAGGGCAATGGCTTTGATGGAAAAATCTATTGGAAGTATTTCTACTTTCGGAATATGTTTAAAGGGAAGCCTATCTGTCCAAGGAAAAGCCGTAATCTGTTGCGACTCTTCTTCCAAGCCGTTACCGTTCGTCAGGATGAAACGAGCGGGATAGTTATTAAGATCCATTCTGGTAAGTCCTTCCTCAACGTCGTGAGCCAGATCTCCGGATCTAGCCACCTCTTCCGTTTTATTGACGGCTCCAAGATAAACGTAGGAAACGGCCACCTTGCTGGTATAGACTTCCAAGAGAATGACTGTGGGGGGCATGCCTTCTCTTTTTTTGAGGAAGTGGGCAATGGCCCGATTGGTGGTGACCGCCCCAATGGGTTCTAGCCCCAACTCCTTGCAAAGACGAGTGACTAGTTTAGTCTTGGTAGAATGGATTTTTTCATCTTCCATCCAGGAAGCGGGTAGACCAAAAACAACTCTCTTGGGTTGACCTTTGATGACTTTGATAGCCTGATCCAGAGAGGAATCAACACCGTTGATAAGAGACTCTTCATCGGCCCAGGATTCGTATGAACCGACATTCACCACTTCAGGTTGGCCTTCTAAAACTTCCCAGAGGGCGGTTTTGATGAGCGATTCGTGAATTTCGATAGCCAGAAAATACTCCGGCTCTGGGAGCTTTGATTTATTGCCAAATAGGTTAACTAGATTCACAGATTCTTGGTTGTCAAACAAACTGTAAATAGAGACGTCGGGTGTCGGCGCCCAAAGACTCTTGTTTGACTACCTTTATCTTAGCAAGTTCTGCCAGACTTGCCACATGCGGACCTCCACATAGCTCTTTGGAAAAATGGTTCGGCTCTTCACCAATGGTGAATACGCTCACTATGTCGGGATATTTTTGACCAAAAAAAGCCATGGCGCCTTCGGCGATCGCTTTTTCTTTGGGCATTTCTGCCCGAGTAACTGGTAATTTTTCCGATATTTTTTGATTGATTAAATCTTCAATAGATTTTATTTGATCGTCGGATATTTTTTCAGGCTGAAAAAAATCGAATCGGAGACGCTCGGCGGTAATGTTGCTGCCTTTTTGACTTACATGAGTGCCCAAAATTATTCTTAAGGCAGAATGAAGCAAGTGGGTGGCGGTGTGATAAGCGGTCACGATGGCGGAGTGGTCGGACAGACCGCCTTTGAACATGCCCATTGAAGCGGTTCGGCTGAGTTCTTGGTGTTTTTCAAATTCCTTCTGAAATTGTTCCGTGTCTATCGACTTACCGATTTGAGCCAAAATCTCGGTCGTAATCTCCAGAGGAAAACCGTAGTTTTGATAAAGGTCAAAGGCGTCTTTACCGGAAACATCGGTTTTCTTTTCCAATTCTTTAATCCCTTTGTCCAATGATTTTTCAAACCGGCTAATCTCATTGGCAATAGCGCCTTGAACATAGAGCGAATCGTCTTTGACAAAGTAAATGCTTTTGTAAATTTCTATAATCGACGAAGTGATACCGGCGAGCTGAATAATACCTTCACGACCACCCATTAAGAAGTGAAGCTTAACAGCCGCGCGACGAAGAAGGCGGCGGAGAACGTACCCCTGAGCTTTGTTACTGGGGAAAATACCGTCTTTGATGAGAAAGGTGGCGGCGGTGAGATGATCGGCGATGATCCGCATGGGAGGCTGGTTTTCTTCGTCTTCATAGGACTTACCGGATAATTTTTCGATTTCTTTAACGATGGGATCGTAGATACTAGTGTGGAAGATGTCAGGATCATTGTTGACGGCGGCGGCTAAACGAACGAGACCACCGCCAAAATCTATATTTTTTTGGGGAAGCTCGGAGAGACTGCCATCGGAGTTTTTCTGGTACTGCATAAAAACCGAGTTACCAATCTCCAGAAAGCGGCCGCAATCACAGTTGGGGTGACATTCGCCGTTTTTATAGGCAGAAGATTCATGAAATCTATGATTCACACCGAAGTCATAAAAAACCTCTGAGTCCGGACCGCCTGGCTCCCCCACAGGCATTTTTTCCGGTACACTGGCGCGAGACCACCAGTTTTTGCTGGCAGGATAAGTAAAGATATGCTCATCGACATTTTTTAGATTGGCTCTGATAAACAGATCGCGCCAAATTTCAATGGTTTCGGTATCTTTTTTAATTTGACCGTCGCCTTCAAAAGCGGTAACAAAGAGTCGGGAAGGATCCAAACCAAGCCCTTTGTTGGGGTCGGTGAGAAACTCGAAAAAATATTTTAGTTGTTCTTTTTTAAAGTAATCACCGAGAGACCAGTTGCCTAGCATTTCAAAAAAAGTACTATGACGATTGTCTCCAACCGATTCAATGTCTTGAGAACGGAAACATTTTTGAGAGTCGACAAGGCGAGGGCCAAGAGGATGTTTTTCTCCAAGTAAATAAGGCATCATCGGTTGCATGCCGGCTGAAGTAAAAAGGGTAGTGGCATCGCCTTCGGGAACCAAGGAAGCGGAAGGTGTCAAGGCATGCCCCCGCCGTTGCATAAAGTCCAGATATTTCTGACGAATTTCATTGATGGTCATGTTCAGACAAATTATAGCCTAAGAGTGACCAGCTAGAGAGTGGGTTTGAAGGGTTCGGGACGAACAGGGCGAACCAAAGGAGAGGGAGGTGGAGGGGATTCAAGAGTGGAATGGTGCTGGGTTTCTTCGGGAAAGATCAGAGGAGTAGTTGGGGGTAACGATGGATCGAGGACTTTCTTGACTAACTTGCGACCCTCATCGGTACCAAAGAGAAAAGTGGCGGCGACGCCAAAGAGAATACCAAAAGCAAAAGGCAGTGGGCCACCTCTCGGTTTATCAGAGAGAGTTGTCATAAGCGTCGATGTCTACCGGAGGTTTGGGCTTGTCTCTACCCAGCAGATGAGAGATAGTCTCCATAATTTTGCCACTCTCCTTGAATCCTTCCAGGATAGCAAAAAGTCCGAGAGCCGGTTGAGATATTTTCTCAAAAGTATTAGAAACGTTGTCTATGGTCTGATTAATCCGGCCTAGTGAGTAACGGAGTTCTTTGAGGAGGTAAATTAGCTGGATTCCAACTGCGACGGCGACGATGGTGAGTAAAACTACAGAAACCATGGAAATTATTTGAGGTAGGGTCATAAGTAATAATATCAGATCTATTTGGAGATGATGGTGACCGAAAGGTTTTTGGTGACGGAGCGGGAGAAGCGATTGACACTTTTTATTTGAATAGCAATTTCGCCTTGAGGAAAATTAAGGCGAGCGATAAAGTGTCCGGAAGCGTCCGGCTTGATTTTGATATCTTCGTTGATGAAGATTGTAGCGTCGATGGCTGTATTTCCCTCTATCTCTACCGGAGACACTAAAACGGCATTATTTTCCGGGTTAGAAATTGAAAGTTTTGGCGGAATAACGATGGCTCGAAACTGAAAAATAAGATAAACCAGGAAGACAACGCCTCCAACCATAAAAGGAAGAAACTGGGTAGCGTTATCGGGCAAAAATAGCCGAGAGCGATGTTTTGAGACGGGTGGTTGTTCCGGATGGCGAAAGTCCCGACGGAAGATAGCAATTAATTCGTTTGGATTTAAGTCCAATCTTTGGCAAAGGTTTCTGATAAAGCCCTTGGCAAAGGTTTCTGACGGAAGCAGTTGATATCTATCTTGTTCCAGGGCAGAGATGTATCTAGAGTCTATTTTAGTGAGGCCGGAAAGTTGGTCAATAGACAAACCTCTCTTCTGTCTCGCTTGAGAAATGATTTGACCGACGGTCTTCATACTTATGAATTATCTTCACCGGGAAAAACTTCACTCAGACTACTAACAATGATTTCTCTGGGCTTGTTTCCTTCCGCGTGAGCGAGGACACCAGCCATTTCCAATTGATCGAGAATGCGGGCGGCGCGGGCATAGCCGATTTCTAGACGTCTTTGAAGGAGTGAGGCGGAACCCTTACCTTCAGCGATGACCAAATGAGCCGCTTCCTCAAATTTGTCGTCAACATCGCCTAGGTTTTGGCCTGAAGCAGAAAGAGTTCCGGGGGATTCTTTGGCTTTAATGATGGTGTCGTCCATCTGAGAAGTAACTCCGGTGCGGCGAATAAAATCGAGAAGAGTCTTAATTTCTTTATCGGAAACAAAGGCGCCTTGGATACGTTTTGGTTTGGCGATGTCCGGCGGAACGTAAAGCATGTCTCCTTTGCCAAGGAGTTTTTCGGCACCGGGGGTGTCGATGATGACGCGGGAATCAATCATGGAGGTCACCTGGAAAGCAATACGGGCGGGGATATTGGCCTTAATGATACCGGTAAGAATGTTGACAGAGGGACGTTGGGTAGAAAGAATCAGATGGATACCGACGGCCCGAGCCATCTGAGCCAGGCGGACTATTTTTTCCTCAATTTCTCCGGCGTTCTTGGACATCATGATATCGGCCATTTCATCGACGATGACAATGATAAAGGGCATGGTCTGAAAACCGATCGTTTCGTTGTAACCGGCAATATTTTTGACTTTCAGCTCTTCAAAAAGGCGGTAGCGTTTTTCCATTTCGACCACTAACCAACCGAGAGCGTTACTGACTTTAGAAACGTCGGTAATCACTCGAGTCAGTAGGTGGGGGATGTCGTTGTAAGGAGTAAGTTCCACCCGTTTGGGGTCGACCATGATGAATTTAACTTCCTCCGGAGAGGCTCGAAAAAGAATTGAGGAAATGATGGCGTTGATTAGGACAGATTTACCGGAACCGGTAGTGCCGGCAATGAGCAAGTGAGGCATCTTGGCTAGATCGGCGACAACTTCTTGACCGGAAACATCTAGCCCGAGTGAAAAAGCGGTTTTGGAACGATTTTCTTGCATGACTTTTTTGGAAAGCATCTCGCGAAGTGAGACAAACTCTAGAGACCGATTGGGAATCTCAATGCCAACCAAATCGCGACCAGGGATGGGGGCTTCGATACGAATTTGCCCCTGGGGAGCGGAGAGGGCCAAAGCCAAATCGGACTGAAGAGCACTGATTTTGCTGAGCTTCGTTCCCATGGTGATCGCCAGAGCGTACTGGGAGACAGCCGGACCTTGGTGAACCTCCATAACTTTAGCTTGGATACCAAAAGAAGCCAAGGTGTTCTGGATGATTTCGATATTATTATTGATGTCACCCCTGTCAGCCTTACCCAGCTTCTGATCACTTAGCAAGGTAAGCGGCGGATACTGCCAGACTCCGGCGGAGGCACCGTCCGGTAAACGCCTGGTCTCAAGAACGGCTTGCGTAGTATGTCCAAGGTCACGGCTGACAATTTTGACCGGCTCAACCGTCTGGCGAGAAATAGTCGTAACGGGTTCATCACCCCCGGTAATTTTGACGGTGTTACTCTTATTTAAAAAAGTAGGAGTATTCCCTTTGATACCGACAAGTCCTCTAAGCTTTCTAGTAACGACGTCCAATCCGGAGACGATGTTTCGAACGAGGACCAAAAGGTCTTCGATGGAGGTTTCAAAAAGAATAAAAATGCCGATCACGGTACCTACGAGATAAAAAAGGATGGTCCCGGGGACTGAAATAAGTGAAACCACGGATTCTTTGATCCCGAGACCCAGACTACCGGTACCGAACAAGCCGGAAAGTGAAACCATGGTGACGACACTACCAAGAAGTACGTGGGTGGAGGCAATGGCCAATTTGACGTGAGTGATGATGAGACCCCCGACGATAAAAATAAAGGGGAGAAAAAGAAGAGGCCAACCAAAAAATTGCTGACCAATTTCGTTGATTTTAGTAAGCAAATCTCCCTGTTGAGAAAATGAGATGGCAATGAGACCGCCAATCCCCATGAGAATCACGGCCAAGACAGAGTTTGTGGTGTCCTTTTTAAGATTTAGTTTGTAGGGTTTAGAACGGCGTCCTTTTTTACGAGCCATAGATAGTTTCTAGTATAAACTATGTATGCTCTTATTAGATAAAATCGATTGAAACTATGAAAAATATTATTTTTGACTGATCTGGAGTTATCAAAGATGCTTTTAATAGCCATCACTGGGTAGTAAATAGAATTTTCAGAAAATATGAGATTAGAGAACTTTCTGCTGAGGAGCTAAAAGTGAGCTGGGAAGAGCCTTATATGATCTTTTTTAAAAAATATCTTCCAAAACTTGATATTGAAGAAATACAGTCTGCATATAGGGAAGGTGTGTCAGACAAAGGCTACCCTGAAGCTGGAGCATTCCCCGGAATAGTAGCACTGATTAAAAAAATTAAGAATCGGGGTGATTATGTGGCCGTAATTACGTCTGACTTGCCAGATTCGTTTTTTCCTGAGCTAAAGAGATTTAACCTTGATAGTGTTTTTGACGATGTTGTGACTAAGGTTCACGAAAAGTCAGATGCCCTTCGGGAACTAATCAACAAAAACAGTCTTGACTTCGATAATACTTATATAGTTGGAGATAGTTACAATGAAATTATGGCGGGAAAAGAGCTAGGAGTTAAATCTGTTGCAGTCACATGGGGTCTGAATATGGAGCAAAAACTCAGAAATAAGAACCCTGATTATGTAGTAAGAAACATTGTAGAATTAGAAAAAATTATATAAAAATGGAAAAACACATTGGTTTGGGAACGCAAATAATTATCAAAAACGATAAGGGGGAAATTCTATTATCTAAAAGGAAGAAAGAGTTTGGATTTGGAGAATGGGAATTACCCGGTGGTCACATTGAATTTGGTGAGACATTTGAACAGTGTGTGACACGAGAATGTAAAGAGGAGCTCGGAATAAATGTAAGAATTAGTGAGTTGGTATCTGTAACCCCAAATATGAAAATGGGAAATCACTACATTGTTTTTGTATTCCTAGCCGAGTCTTATGAGGGAACCCCTAAGAACATGGAGCCGGAGATACACTCGGAACTTACATGGTTCCCAGAAAGTAAATTACCCGACAATCTATTTGTAGCGTCAAAGGATGCTCTTGATAACTACTTTTCAGGGGTAATCTACAGATCAAACTCCGATATCTAAACTTATTTAGTCCTTGTCGCTTTCTTGCCTGCAAGGACTGTCCTTGCAGGACGATGGAGGAGTTAACTAGACCTCGATGAAGATGCCGATGACTGGGGGGGCGGCGCTGGGTGTGGTCGAAGGCAAATTTTTCTAGCTGGCTTTCAATCTCTTTTTAGGTTTTGAGAGGAAGTTAGTTTTTGTTACTACTGATCTGCCGATTTCTTTTTCGAGCTCTTTTCTGGCAACGCCTGCGACTCTGCCTCCCCTGTTGGCATCTTTTTTTAGTTTTGGAACGCCTTGGGAATTTTCATTGCGGTGGATTTCGGTAGTAGAACGCTCCCCCAACATGGTAAAAATGAGTTCAAAGTCGTCCATATGATCTCTTAGATTTTCGCGCTCTAAGCCTTTTAGATTTTTGTATTCTTTGGGAGTGACGCCGAAAGTGGCTTTGGAGATTTCGGAAGTTAGAATTTCGTAATCTTTTTTTTGCCTTACTCCCCTTTGTTGCCACTCCTCGGTTAATTCTTCGCGGATGACAATACCCCGCATTCGTTTTTCGATCCAGGAATCTGGATAGCCTTTGGCCTTGTAGAGAGCTCTGGTGCGTTTGGTGGCTAGTTCTGGGTCTTCTATCTCTTGAACCCTTTCGTAACCAACTTTAGCTAACCACATTTTAAATGGCTCCGCTTTGGGAGAAGGAATGGACTGGATGATACGGAAGATGCCTTCGGTGTTAGCACAATCTGTTTCGCGCATTTTTCCATCAGGAGCTGGTAATTTCAACCCGTGACAAAATGTCACGACTTGGCTTCCTTCTGAAATAAGTCTTTGTTTAAGTTTTCTCCAATAGGCACCAGGATCTGGACTATCGATAAGAGCTCCGCAAATATCTACTACAGAAAACCACCATTCGTTGAGGAAAATAACTTTTCTAATTTTCTTTCCCCGAAAAATTGCAATTCTGTTTAAAGTATCCATAATTACAATTTAACACCAAATATTACCCGAAGTCAAGAGATTACTTTATGTTTTTAGATGTGAAATTAAAAGAGAAATAATAGCTTTATCTATTTTGTCAAATTTTTCACTTGCAAGTATTTCTTGAAAACTAAAGTTGACCACTCCGTCACCTTCGGAAACTTGAGATTTAAGTAACTCTGGAGTGATTGGCGATAAAAACAGATGAAGAATAATGTCGTCGTTGCCAACAATAAAATTATAGTCTCGCCAGTAGATTAGTTTGGGAGGTTTGTAGTCAAGCTCTTCAATTAATTCCCTTTTAATTGATTCTAGGGGAGTTTCTCCTATTTCAACACCGCCACCCCAAAAACCATACCTCTCACCATATTTTGACCTAGATTTTCTATCTTGCATTACAATCGATTCTTTATCGTGAAACAGAGCAATAGAAATATTTTTAACCATGCGTGAATTTTATCAAAATAATTAATTTTCTGGATTCCGGGTCAAGCCCGGAATGACAGAGAGTGAGATTGCTTCGGTTCGGGTACGAAACTCGGAATGACGAATATTTAGACCTCGATTAAAATCGCGATGACGAGGAGGTGGCGCTGGGTGTGATTATCCGATCGATAGGTTTATTTTTGTGTCGAGAGCTTTGGCGATTTTGATCAGAAGCGAGAGGGATGGTTTGGAGTTCAAGCTTTCCAAGCGGGAGATAACTGCCTGACCGGAATGAATTTTGTTTGCAAGCTCAACCTGGGACATGTTTTGTTTAAGCCTTGCCTCAATTACTTGACAGGCAATTTGAGACTCAGGAAGTTTGGACTCGTATTCAAGTTTAAAGTTTTTATTTTTTAGAAGCTCCTTTTTGAGTTCTGAAACAGATATAGTTTTTGGGTTGGTTTTCATAGATATTCGCTCAGCCTTGACTGAATTGTTTTTAGATCTGCTTTGGTAATTTTTTGTGATTTTTTGATAATAGCGTAAATAACAATTTGTCTGGGTGACTTGACTAATAAGTAAAGCCTTATTCTGCCTGGCCTTAGTTCCCAGACTGGACCAGACACTTTTTTTAAATATCTGGCGTCCAGATTAAACTGATATTTTTCGAAGAGTTCGATGTAACTAAGAGCCTTCGTGGAGTCCTTGAGGGGGATTTTTTTGAGAAAATTAAGAACTCTTTTGTCGATCTCTAGTTTCATATTTTATGATAAATTTATCATAATGTCAATTGACATCTGCAACAAGTTTACTACCAAAAATTACCCGAAGTCAAGTGGCTAAACCTCGATCAAAATGGCGATGACGAGGGGGCGGCGCTGGGTATGGTCGAAGGCAAATTTTTCCAGCTGGCTTTCGATCTTCTTTCGGAGGAAGCCCCAGTCGGTGGCCGGTCCCTTGATATCTTTCAGACAGTTTTGCACCTGCTTGCGGGCATCGCGAATGAGATCTTGAGACTCCTTTTGATAGACGAAGCCTCGAGAAATAATCTCGATATCACCGCCCACCTGGGAGTTGTCGCGCCTAATGGGGACAATCGTGAGAAGAATGCCATCTTCAGACATGACCTGACGGTCACGTAGAACCACGGTGCCAACGTCACCGATACCCAGACCATCAACATAGATATTTTTTGTTTCGAACTTGGGACCTTCTTTAACGACATGGTCTTCGAGAATGATGGACTGACCCTCGGAAAGTACAAAAACCTTTTCTGCATCCATGTTCAAATCTTTGGCAAGATTTTTATAAAGCATCATATGACGGAGATCGCCACCGATGGGGATAATGTTCCTGGGTCGGATTAAACGAGCCAGTAGAGCCATGTCACCTCGGTAGCCATGACCAGAGACGTGAAGATTTTCCGAAGTACCGGAGTAAACAACATCGATACTGTTTTTGTACAAGGTGTCCATAAGGTCAAAAATGTCGGCGTCGTTGCCGGTACCAGGGATAGCGTTGGAGCTGATGATAACCTTGTCGCCTTTTTTCAAGTTAGCCAGCCGATGTTCGTTGTTAGCCAGCCGATGCATGGCTGAACCGGACTGGCCTTGGGAGCCGGAGATAAGAATGGTGACTTGATTGGCTGGCAGATCGGCAATCTGGGCAGGTTTGATCAAAACACCATTCGGGATTTTGATAAAACCGGTTTTGGCGGCGGCCTCAATGTTCTGTTCGACGGATCGACCAATGATGGCGATGCGACGATGGTACTTGACCGAAGAGTCGATAGCAATTTGAAATCGTGAGATCGATGAAGACATGGTGGTGAAGATAAGTTTTCCCTGAGTATTTCTGATTTCGTTATCGATGGCTCCCATCAAAGTTCTCTCCGAAGGACAAAAACCGGACTTTTCGATACCCAAGCAGTCGGTAAGCATAAGGTCGACACCGTTATTGCCGGCGGCGGCCATGGCTCCTAGATCCGGAGGGAGATTGTCGATAGGGGTGAGATCAAACTTGTAATCGGCGCCGTGATAGACAGTTCCGGCCGGAGTCTTGATTAATAAATGGAAACAGTTCGGGACCGAGTGAGTCGAGTGAATAAACTGAATGTGAAAAGGTCCCAGATCCAGTGTTCCCTCGACTGGAGTCATACGATTGGGAATGCCAAACTCACGAACCCGAATTTCGGCCATGGCAATGGCTAGCTTGCCACCAAAGACCTCAACCTCTTTGAGACGAGGGAGAATGTAAGGCAGGCCTCCGATGTGATCCATGTGAGGGTGAGTCAGAACGATACCGAGCAGTCTTTTGCCCGGTTTTTCCAAGTAACTAATGTCGGGAATGACTGAATCCACACCAAGAGCATTGTCTTTGGGGAAGCCCATACCGCAGTCGATGACCAACTGGTCATCACCGTATTCGTAAACGTACATATTTTTGGTGACCGAACCAACACCGCCGAGAGGAATCAACTTAAGTTGAGACATAATTTTATTATACTAATAATCCTAGTTTACGGTTAGTTTTGGGGGGAACTCAGACAATTCACTCTCAACAGCGTTTCCGTGGACTGGGGATAGTATAGCATGTAAACTGTATAGGAAATGGAGAAGAGAAAAAATAAAGAGCGAGTGGTGAGGATTTTTAACCTGTCGGAAGACGTTTGGCCGTTTATTGAGGCTTACGGAGACAAAAAATTGCAGGCCTGGGAAATAAAAGAAAACGCCAACCTGACAGACAAAGACCTTTTTTCGATGGCTGAGGAGTTCGAGTTTACCTTTATTACACCCAGATCCATTGATCCTCTTTTTGTCGAGTATTACAAGAAACTGTGTATGGTGCGGGATCTAGAAATTCTGGTCCCCAAAAACCACTCGGGAAGACTCTGTGAAGACATCTTGAACGATAAGACGGTGATGGAAAGACTACTTCAATTGGGTAAAGAGTATCAAAGATTAAATTTGACGGGTTATTCAACTACGCCATACTTTTTGAGACTAGTTGAGACGCTTAGAAAAAATGGGGTGGAAGTCCGAACCTCGGAAGCGCCGGAAGAGTCAAATGCCTGGACGGTAAATTTTTATGGTAGTAAGTCCGGGATACGACAGCTAACTCAAATAAACGGAGCGATCCGAGCCGATCTGAAGATGCCGAACGGAGTGGTGAGTTCGGGAATCATTGATACAGCCGGAATGGCGGCCAATAAATACATTAAGGAAGGTGGGGTGGTGATCAAAACCAACAAGGGCCACTCCGGCGCGGGAGTGTTGATATTCCGTAAAGGAGATTTACCAAAAAACTTTGCACAATGTGAGAAAAAAATTATCAAAATACTCAGTCGAGACTCTTATTGGGAAAAATTTCCTATTGTCGTGGAGTCGCTTGTGATTCCAAACCCTAGAATCGGTGGAGGCTTTCCAAACGCCGAATTTTTTATCCGGCAAGATGGTGAGGTAGAGTTTTTGTATTACTGTGGCATGAGGGTAGACGAAAAAGGGATTTTTTGTGGGGTGGAGATAGGTGAGGGTGTCCTGCCAAAAAGGGTGGCTTCCAGAATTACGGATATTGGGTATTTGATTGGTGAACAATTTAGTAAAGATGGTTACCGAGGATATTTTGATGTGGATTTTATTGCCGAGAAGGGTGGAGAGGTTTTTTTGAGTGAGTCAAATGTGAGAGTCACCGGCGGAACACATGTTTATGAAGCCGGGAAAGAACTGGTGGGGAGAAACTTTACCAAAAAAAGTTTTGTTTTATCAAATAACATGTTCACCCTCCCTTTGAAGAAGAAATTTACTTTTGGAAAACTTTACAAACTAATGAAACCAATACTTTTCTCCAGAAAATCGAAGGAGGGACTAGTGATTTGTTCTTCTAATCTGCTCCATGATGGATATCTCTCTTATATTATTTTCGGAAAAAATAAAAAGCGAGCCGAGGCACTGGAATTTGAAATGAAAAAACTATTGACCGGAAAATAATGTCATTCTGAACTTGATTCAGAATCCAGAAATGCCTGGATGCCGGATCTGGTCCGGCATGACTTGTTGGTGGAGTGAGATTTACCCGCAAGGGGTATCCAGGAGAGCCACGTCGCCCTGCTCCTCGCAATGACGATGGACTACCATTTGGGGAGGAAGCCTTTCACATTTTCGGGGGTGACTTGGACGGTTTTGGCTTGACCGGTGACCACCATGGTGGCTACTTTGCGTACTACACCCTCGATGGTACGATTCAGAGTTCGAATACCGGCGTCGTAACCTAGGGGGCGGATGAGAGTGGGCCAAAGAGCCGGATCGATAGATATAGTAGACGGATCCATTCCGGCGGCTGAGAGAGCTTTGGGGAGAAGGTAATTTTGGGCAATATGAGTTTTTTCTTCGTCGGTGTAGGAGGGCATTTGAATCGGTTCGAGACGATCCATGACGGCGGTGGCCAGATTGCCGGTGTTGTTGGCGGTGGCGATAAACATGACTTCCGAAAGATCGACCGGATAATCGATAAAGTGATCTAGGAAACGATCGTTCTGGCTCGGATCCAGAAGTTCCACCAGTACACCCATGATATCCATACGGGCTTCTTCGGTGACACGGTCAATTTCATCGAGAAGAATAATGGGGTTTTTGACGCCGGCGGTACAGAGAGCGCGGGCGACGTAGCCCGGTTCGGCTTCGATATGGAGACGAGACTCACCGCGAAGGTCGCGGGCTGAGCCAAGACCGCCGAAGGGAATGCGGGCAATGGGGCGGCCGAGAGCTTCGGAGAGGGCGTAAGCAAAAGTAGTTTTTCCGGTACCGACGAGACCGACGAGACAGATAATGGGGGCGCGAGCGGCACCTAAATTTCTGGTAGCACGAAGTTTGAGAACGGCCATGTACTCGATAATTCTTTCTTTGACCGACTCCATGCCGTGATGGCTTTTATCCATCGATGTTTTGATGGCCGTTAAGTCTATCGCTCGATCGACTCTTTTATTCCAAGGAATTTTGATGATCCAGTCAATGTAATGTGAGACTTTTTCAAACTCTTCGGAGTAGAACCCTTGGGTAAACATGCGTTCCAGACGAGCGACCATATCTAGGGCTTTATCCTTCAATTCAGGAGGCATCTCGACGCCTTCGAGTTTCTGATTGAGGATATCAAGATCTCGACGAGCAATTGAATTAGCGTCTGAAGTTGGGGCAGAATTATCCATCTGGATTTAGTATATATGCTTTTACTAAGTTGAACTAGATTTATATCTGGTAAGTTATTGTCTAAAGTATAATATCTACAATGTCAAAATATAAAACAATAATATCTGATTTGGGTGGTGTTTATCTAAATAGAGGAATTTGGTTGTTTTGGGATTATCTAGATAGAGAACTAGGCATTCCAGTGGAGAAAGGCAAAACGGCTTTCTTGTCTTACTATAAAGAATACTTTTCAGGAAAGATTCAGGAAGAAGATTTTTGGAATAAATTTCTAGGTAATATCGATCTTAAAACCGACTGGAAGGAATTGAGAATAAAATTATTAGATCTTTTTGCTCCAAACGAGGGTGTGGCACACCTGTACTCTCAACTAAGAACAAGGGGTTATAAATTAGTTCTTTTGTCAGATCAAACGAACGAGTGGTGGCCATATTTAGACAGTAAATATAATATTTCAGGGAGTTTCGACCACTTAATTATTTCGTCAAAAGTAGGAATCAATAAACCTGATCCAGAAATTTATAAGTATGCGTTGAAAATTAGCGACTCCTTAGCTGAAGAATCAATATTTATTGATGACTTAGAAAATAATTTAATTCCAGCAAAGGATTTAGGGATTGAAACAATCCTGTATACAAATCCAGAAAATCTAACCAAAGACCTTGTAGAAAGAGGTGTCGAAGGACAAATGGGTCGCGGAAAGGAAAATAGATTTTGTTGAGTAAGTTAGTAGACTTCGTCGTGGGTGCCGATATTGACCAAGACGATGCCGTCTTTTTCGTAGACAAACAATACCCGTATTTTCATATCGATACTAATGCTCCAAGCTTGATCTCCTTTCAGATTTATTTTGTGAAGACGCAAACTATTGTGATTTGGATCTACTTGCAAGAGCTCGATCTTCTTCTCGGTAATTATTTTGAACCTCTTTTCGCGAGATTTACATAATTTGGCAAAATTCTTAGCAAATCGGGCAGTAGTGCCTAAAATTTTCATTTAATGGGCCAAGATTTTATTTTGCCTGACCTATACTCCTTACGCGCTTCTTTGATGGCTTGTTCCATACCAGCAGTGGCAGTAAACACAGGAACTTCACTGCGACCCTCTATAGCCTCACGGGCTAAGAGAAATTTGGTGTACTTGGTGACATCGTAACCTAAAATGGAAGCACGCAAAGCCAAAAGCTTGTTTTCTTCGTCGGTAAGAGTAATTTGTAGTTTAATCATGAGGTCATTTTAGTTTGTATTCACTGATTTGTCAATGTTTGTGAATTGAGGAGTGGCCTGCAAGGCCAGGCCTTGCAGGCAGACAAAAATCCCCCCGGTTAAGGAGGGAGGGAAAATTTAGTTGCCTAGGAAAAAACTTCCAATGAATAGTATAAAGAGTGTCAAAACGGCGATAAGATAGATGGTAAAACTCTTGTTTTCGACGGAATGTTCTCTGGTAATGACCACCGTGTGATCGGACTTGATAGTAACGTCGACACCGATGCCGTCTTTTATCTGCCAGTCTTGAGTGGGGAAAACGGGATCCTCGGCAGAAAATTGATCTTTTTCATCCGGATAGCCAATGAGACGTGATTCTCCGGCATAAATACGATAGTAGCCATCGTCTTCAGAATTGACGGAAACAAGATCTGCTCCGGTGATGGTAATTTTATCGCTGGCATCGACAGTGAAAGAGACAGTCGTGCCGTACATAGTTTGGGAATGTGTCTTCTCGACACCGACCCAGATAGCCACAACCAACACTAATATGGAAAATATCCACTGCTTCGTATTCATCCGATCCTCCTTTAAGGGACTAAGATGGAGAGATTCTAGCATATTATGATGAGTGACGTGAGATTGCCACGGTTCGGAGTACCGAAACTCGCAATGACTAATGAGTTAGCGGGTGTCGCGGAACTTGTTGAAGGACGGGCGCCCTCCACCTGACCGGTCACCTCGATCACCACCGGGCCTGCCGCCACCCATGGGAGGACGACTGCCACCACCGAAGCCTGTGTTAGCGGGACGCTCAGCACGGATAGGAGACTCACCTTCCTCGAGCATGGTGAGGTTGACTCTGCCCATAGAATCGATTTCGTAGCACTTGACCTTAACTTTATCTCCCTCTTTCATGGCTCTAAAGGTTTCGGGGTGAACTTGACTGACGTGAACCAGACCGTCTTTGCCGGGGATAATATTGACAAAAGCGCCAAAAGCTTCAAGACGAACAACCGTTCCTTGGTAAGTTTTACCGACTTCAGCTTCGGCGACCATGGAGTCGATATAGGCGATGGCGCCATCGACTTTGAGCTGTTCTTTACCGGTAACAGTGACAGTACCATCTTCTTGAATGTCAATTTCACAATCAAAATCTTCCTGAATTTGACGGATCATCTTTCCCCCCGGTCCAATTATTTCACCAATCTTTAATTGGGGAACTTTGGTAGAGGAGATGCGAGGAGCATATTGGGAAAGTTTAGGACGAGGAGCGGAAAGAGTCTGGTTCATAATATCGAGAAGTTTCAGGCGGCCTCTTTTGGCTTGCTCGAGAGCTTTGACCAAAATGTCGGTGTTGATATCGGTGACTTTGATATCCATTTGAAGAGCGGTAATACCATCGGCAGTACCGGCAACCTTGAAGTCCATGTCCCCCAGGTGATCTTCCAGACCACTAATGTCGGTGAGGGTCACAAACTTTTTACCATCGGAAATAAGACCCATGGCGACTCCGGCAACTGGTTTCTTGAGCGGAACTCCGGCGTCCATTAAAGATAGAGTGGATCCGCAAACAGAAGCCTGAGAAGTAGAGCCATTACTGGACATAACTTCGGAAACAACGCGGATAGCGTAAGGAAAGGTATCAGTAGAAGGAAGCATGGGGAAAATGGCTCTTTCGGCGAGGGCACCATGGCCGATTTCCCGACGACCGGTACCCGGGCGGCCGACTTCACCGGCGGCGTAGCCCGGCATATTGTAGTGGTGCATGTAACGCTTTTTGAACTCGCCTTTCATGCCATCGATAAGCTGTTCCCTGGCAGGAGAAGCGAGAGTCACGACGGAAAGAACGTGGGTCAAACCTCTCTGGAAGAAAGCGGAACCGTGAGTGCGGGGTAAGAGGCCGACTTCGATATTAATTTTACGGATTTCTTCCATGTCGCGACCGTCGGGACGGACTCCCTTGTCCAAAATGCCGGTGCGAGCCAGATCTCGAAGTAGACCATCGGCGACTTCATTGATCTCGTTGGGATTTATTTCCGGATATTTAAGGGCAATGGCAGACGTATATTCAGCCATTTGAGTACCGGTTTTTTTACCTTCATTCACTAGAATTTCTTCAAGATTTTTTATTTCACTTTTAACTATTTTTTCAACTTCGGGATTTTTTTCGGCAAAAATCAGAGTGCGTTTTTTCTTGCCATTTTCCTCAGCAAATTTATTGATGGCGGTGGCGATAATATCGACATTCTCTTGGGCAAACTTTAAAGCACCGATCATATTTTCTTCGGAAACTTCGTTGGCTCCGGCTTCGACCATGCTGATGCCTCCTTTAGGACCGGAAACTAGAAGATCCAGAGTAGAAGTGTCTTTTTGTTCTTGAGTGGGATTCACAACATATTGACCATCGGCGGCCATACCAACGCGAACAGCACCAACGGGACCAGCCCATGGATAGTCAGAGACGGCAACAGCGGCTGAGGCGGCAATGACGGCTAAGATTTCCGGCTCTTCCACAGTATCGATAGAGAGAGGTGAAACCATGATCTGGACTTCGTTTCTACTACGCTGATCGAAAAGAGGGCGGAGGGAACGATCAATAACTCGACCGGTAAGGATTTCGTTTTCTGAAGGTCTACCTTCGCGTTTAATAAAGCGGCTGGAGCTGATAACGCCACCGGCATAGAGCTTCTCCTGATAGTCTAGAGAAAGGGGGAAGTAGTCGATACCTTCTTTGATTTTTTTGGAAGCGACCACGGCGGCGTTGACGATAGTATCTCCGCAACGGACGGTGGCGGAGCCAGAAGCTTGAGCGCCAAAACGGCCGGTTTCGATAGTAATGGTTTTGCCACTCAGGACAATGGTGGTGGATGGATAGGTCAATCTAATTATTCGGCTGAGCGCAACTGACTGGTAATTTTGAGTGATTTAGTGATGTCAAGATAATCCTTGGGGTTGGATTTTCCGAGGTAGTTCAAGAGGCGACGGCGTTTGGAGATAATCTTCAAGAGACCCCGACGAGAATGATTGTCCTTCTTATGGACCTTGAGATGGCCCGTTAGTTCCTCAATTTGAGAACTGAGTAGAGCGATCTGAACGCGAGGAGAACCGGTATCTTTGGTACTGGCCGCGAATTTTTTGATTATTTCTATTTTGGTGTCGGATTTTAAAGCCATATCAAGTTGGTATTGTAGCATATTATACGTCGGAGGCACGGAAGATTTTGGGCTTGGTCCAGTCTTGGGGGATGGACTGGTTGGTGGAGGGAGATTGCCACGTCGGATTACCTCCTCGCAATGACGATGAATCCGCCTGTGGATTTTCGTCTGGAGGAAGAGGAACTTCCTCTTCAGGGGCTTCGAAAAAGGCTGGTTGAGAAAGGCGAGGAATAAAGGCGTGTTGGTTGGGCAGTCGGGCGCCGTGGCGCATCAAGAAAGAGACTGAGGAAAAAGTGTCGGCGGTCATTTTGGGACTGGTAAGA
>LCKO01000001.1:0-5659 GCA_001001485.1 Candidatus Collierbacteria bacterium GW2011_GWB2_45_17 | reverse complement strand
GAAACTGGACGAGGGGTAATGTTTAGACTTAGAAGTTTGACATTATCCAAAAATTTCTTTTCATCGGCATAGATTTTCCCAAGTTCTTCAAGAGAATTAATACCCAGTGTGATTACTAGATCGGCATTGGCTCCCGAGTAAGAATACTTGACGTTGCTGACATCCGGAACCGGGGCTCCGGCTTTGGGTTTGATCATTAAATAAAACTTACCGTCTGGGCGAACATCGTAGTCGACTTTTTCCAGATCATCCTCGTGATAATCAAAAGAAATAACTAAGTTTTGGTCTCCAATGGTGTTAGAAATTTCCTGAGCTCCACTGATTTTTGGATCGACGTGAACTTCACTACCACAACCAATTTGAGATTTTTTTCCAGTATTCTTGAGAGTAAGGTGAAGAGCCAGGCCGGCAGAAATAATGTCCTGTGAGGGATCGGGGGGAATAACCACAATAATAGATGTGGCAGATTCGAGAAGTTTTTGGGTCAATTCAAATTTATTTTGATCTTCCATGGTTAAGGCTCAATTGCAGTTGCGGACATTATATCACCAGCTTTTAGATCGATTGGTGGAGCAAGAACTAGACCAAATTCCTGGTCTTTTTTTACCTCATCGACACTGGCTTTGCCGACTTGAAGTGAGCTGACTTTAGCTGTTTGAACGGCGTCTCCAAGTTTTATTTTTCCCGAAGTTACCAAACAGCCGTAGACAATAGTACCTTTAAAATTAAAGACTTTTAAGACTGTTGCTTGCCCTGTTTCGATAATTTTTGGACCTTGAGCAATTGTCTTTTTTTCTTGGACATCCTTTAAATAATCAAAGAGCTGGTAAATAATGCGAAAGTTAGTGAACCTTACTTTTTCCATCTCCGCCAGTTTGGCTACATTACTGCCGATACGAACATTGAACCCAAGAATCTCGGCGCCGGCTGCAAGAGCCGTCTGAATGTCCGTATCGGTGATGTTACCTACCGTAGCGGAAATAATGTTAGCTTGATCAGCAATTGAACCCAATATGGCCTCAAGGGAACCCTGAACATCGGCTTTAAGGAGGATGGTGGGTTTTTCACTAGTATAGATTGATGCGGCGAGGGGTAATACGGGCGGGATCAATCCCGCCCCTACAGGGGATATGATGTTGGTGATGATGTCACCGACACCGGGAACGTCTGAAAGACCAACAACCTGAAAGGGTACCGAGGGGGAAGCTTCAAGAAGCGTTTTTCCTTTAAAATCAACCATGGATCTGATTTTGCCAATATTTTTCTTGACTAAGAACAAGTTGTCATTTTTTTTGAAAATGCCTTGTTTAACTAGGAGAGTGGCCAAGGGGCCAATTTGAGGATGAAGTGAGGATTCGATAACCAAGGCGGAAGCGGGAACCTCACTAGAGTTATCCTTTAACTCCTCAAGTTCGGCTAGTAAGAGAATAATTTCCAAAAGATCGTCTACTCCGGCGCCGGTTTTAGCGGAAATATTTACCAGAGGAATGTTGCCCCCATACCCCTCAACATAGACACCGTTACTGGCCAGATCGGTTTTGACTCTGTCCGGATTAACTCCAGGAAGATCAACTTTGTTGACGGCAACGGCAAAGGGAATACCGGCGGATTTAATATGTTCGATAGACTCGATGGTTTGGGGCATGACCGAGTCATCGGCGGCGATGACGAGTACGGCGACATCAGCGGCTTGTCCACCACGACGACGCATGGCCGAAAAAGCGGCGTGGCCGGGAGTATCTATAAAGGTAATTTTTTTACCTTTGTGTTCTATTTGATAAGCACCGATAGTTTGGGTGATGCCGCCAATTTCTCCGGCGGCGACATCGGCGTGTCTAATTCTATCCAATAAGGATGTTTTGCCGTGGTCGACATGTCCGAGAATAGTAACCACCGGTGGGCGGGTGGCCGAAATTTTTTCTGGCATAGGATTTAATTAGCTTTTATATGAAGCGAGTTGGACTTTGATTTTTACCAAGGTTTTGGGACCAATGCCTTTAACCGAGTCCAGTTTTTCTTCAGTAAGATCTTCGATGTGAGTGAGGCCCGCTTCGACCAAGACGTTTCTGGCTTTGGTTTCTAGACCGAGCTGGTCTATTTCATATTCCTCAGCGCCAGTAGCGACAATGGCTGATTCCGGAGTAGCTTGGTCGGAGATGATTCTGAGTTTGGAACCGGTCAGCTTGGCGGCCAGTTTGACATTTTGACCTCCACGGCCGATGGCCAGCGAAAGTTGATCATCAGGAACGGTAACGGTGGTTTCTCCAGATCGACTATCAAAGGAGATGTTTAAACCTTCAGCCGGAGCTAAGGCTGATTTGATGAATTTATCCTTCTCCTCTGCGTACTGGATGATGTCGATTTTTTCGTTGTTTAACTCGTTGATGACGGCTTGAACCCGAACACCTTTTTGACCGACGCAGGAACCGACAGGATCCACACCTGCTTGAGTGGACTCGACAGCTACCTTAGAACGGGAACCGGCTTCCCTGGCAATGGCTTTGATGACGACGGCACCGGAGTTTACTTCCGGCACTTCTCTTTTAAAGAGGCCAGAGAGGAGACGATCGTCTGCTCGAGAAACAATAATTTGCCGACCTTTGATGGTCTCGGTAATTTCTTTGAGATAAACACTCAGGCGAGAGTTGAGGCGGTAGTACTCGGTGTGGACTTGCTCTTCGGGTGGCATGACGGCTTGTCCTCGACCCAGATCGATAACTACATTTCGGCCGTCCATTCTTTGAACCATGCCGGTCATCACTTCACCGAGATGCTCTTGGTAATCGGCCAGAACAGAGTCTCTTTCGGCTTCACGAATGGTTTGTAAAATGACTTGTTTGGCTGCTTGGGCGGCGATGCGACCGAAGCCGGGAGGAGTAATTTCTTTGAGATCTTTCTTTTTGGCGTCTTCTTTACCTACAAAAAGACGAAATTGGCCATTGTCGGAATCGACATCGGCACTGACAATTGGCCACCAGAGCGCCATTGATGGCGTTTAAGACAATCTCGGTAGAAATACCACGTTCGGCACAAATTTGGTTGATAGCCGCGGCGAACTCGGTGCGGGCCGATAAAGTTTGGGTGTCCATTTTTGGTTATTAGTTATTAGTTATTGGTTGTTGGTTTTTTTTAAAAAAGAGCGACTCCAGCCGCTCAATATAAACTCACTAATCCTGCCTATTGTATCACAATTCGGCTACCGACCCGCGAGGTGTAGAATACTGACCATGGAAAAAGAAACATCAGTTTATCTAATTTCTCCCGTCAGACAGGTAACGGAAGAACAAGCAAAGGTGATCGCTGATCACGCCGAGAAGTTGAAACTAGCCGGGGTGAAACTATTTAATCCGGTTGAAGACGCACCTCAACAGGATGAAACCGGTTTTAATATTGTGATGGCGGAGCTTAATTTTATGCTTCAGGCCGCGATGGAAAACGGCAGGGTGGACATTTTGTGGAATGCGGGTGGAACACCGTCTGAAGGCTCGAGAGTCGACCTGGGAATAGCGTTTGCTTTGGATCTGGAGTTCAAGTTGGTGGCTGTTTTCAATGAAGAAGAGCCTGTCGGACCTCAGATCGGATTGGAAATTCTCAGAGAGCTTGATGGAGAGAAACCTCTAAACGTCATATGGGAAATATATTCGGAGTTATCAAAAATAAAAAATAACCGAGAGGTAGTGATTGATTGGGACACAGAAATGATCGGAAGTGAGCAGGAATGGCAAAGGATCAGATTGGGCCTAGCCTTAGGATGTATGGCTATAAATCCCAGATTAAGGATGAAGATGGGCAGGCTCATTGGAATTGATCCGGCGGATAAAAAGAGTTATGTAAAAGTTATTAAGGAGATAGAGAAAATTCAGATGGATTCCGGATCAAGTCCGGAATGACAAGAAAAGACAGGTTAAAGATTATTTTCTTCTATCGGAGGTCCAGCCTGAGTGATACCACCAGTCGCTGGGTTTTTGGGATATTATTTCTTTAGCAATTTGCTTGGCTGTCTTACTAAATAGACGCTTAATGTGGACATCACCTTTCAACCAGCTCGAGGCTTCTTGGTTTCCTTGCCAAGCGTACTCCTTGAGAAGCAAAATTTGATCCAGTAAATCGGCATCTTTGGCCAGCTTGGCTTCAAGAGATTCTCTTTTTTCGTACTCGCCGGTAATTTTTAGAAGTTCACCGGCAATCGGAATGCCGGAGAGCTGATCTTTAACGACTTCGTTTTCGAAAGTTTTGACATATTTTTTATTGACCCAGTTTTGATCTCCCGTTCTGGCCTCACCGGCATCATGAAACAAACACATCATCACTACTTTATAAGGATCGGCCTTTTCCAGTTTAGCTAAAAACCAGCCAATAGCAGTGACTCGATAAGAGTGGGAAGAGATGTTGTCCGACAAGTCGTTCGTGAGAAGTGTCTGCCGGTGACTACGAGCGATTTTACGTAGCGTTCCCAGTTCGTAAAGTAGATGGGTGATTTTTTCCAGTTTTTTACTCATTTCTTAATTTGAAGAATCTTAGCAGATTGATAGAGATCTTCAATACTACCCGATTGCCACCAAACTTTGGATCCGCCGTCGGGGATAAGCTCGGGGTGAACAGCGGGAATACGACCTGGTCCCCACCGCCAACCAGCTGGCCAGGTAGAAGGATCTGTATTGGGTTTACCTTCACGGATTTGGATGGGTTCCATACCTTTAAACTCAAGACCCAGGTAAAACTCAAGAGCAAAGTTTAGAGCAACGTGGTGGAATTGATTTGGCTTACCAGGCTTGTTTACTAAGGCCCGAGGATTAAAAGCCTCTTCCTTGCTTGTGAGCTCCTTGTCGTAACCATACGAAAAGTTTTCTGTCAGAAAAACAGCCTCGTCAAGGTGATTTTCAAAATACAGAGCGTAACCGTCAACGTAATGCTGAAATACTTGATCAAAGCCCAGAATCTCACCGTTTGAAAGTTGCCAAGCAATTTGCCAGTTATCACGACCGTACTCTTTGTCCCAAAGAGAGTATTGCTCGTCCTTCTTTTTTCCAAGATAACTTGGTCTACCGACGGTTTTCCAATTTTGTTCACTTTCATGTTCTTTGTTCATTTTTTGATTTGAAGTTTTTGTGCTTTTTTATAGAAATCTTCGAGAGTTGGATAAATGGCAGGGTGAATAATATCTTGACGTTCGATCGGGATTTGGCTTGGAAACCAGAATTTTGTCTCGCCGCGGCCTGCGGGATGAGATCCTTTGAACTCTAGACCTAAGGTGTTTACTAAGGAGAGATTAATGGCAGCATGATAAAACTGATCTGCTTTCCCTTGTTTGTCATATAGAGCGTGAGGGTCAAAAGCTTCCTTTTTTTCATAAATAAAGTCATAGGCATAGACATAGGAAAAATGATTAGTAAGGAATAGAGCATCAACTGGATTGTCTTCGAAATATTTTGCGTAACTATCTACAAACAAAGCAAACAGTTGATCAAAATCCAGCGATTCTTTGTTTGGTAATTGCCAAATTAGACGCCAGTTCTCCTTGCCATAATTCTTGTCCCACCAAGCGCGGTTGGTACCACTCCACTCATAATCCCACTCGACTGTAACCCAAGATTGTTTTTTGTTCTCTTGTTCTTTTTTCATAAACAAATAATATTTAAAGTGACAAGATATTGATAGA